>NZ_JBFAPI010000014.1:0-204100 GCF_040676615.1 Asanoa sp. NPDC049573 | reverse complement strand
CACCGCCCACGCCTTGTCGGTCAACTCACCGCGACCCACCACCAACGCATGGTGAACCACTCACCAGCACATGATCGGCAGGACACGCCCTAGGCCGCCGGTGCGAGGTTGGTGCGGGCCTCGTCGACCCAGCCGGTGACGGCGTGGGCGCCGGCCGCCGCGGCCAGGGCGGCGGCCTCGTCAAGCAGGGCGGTGGCGTCGCCGGGGCCGCCCTCGGCGGTGAAGTAGGCCTGGGCGACCAGGTTGGCCGCCACTCCCGCGTCGAAGCCGAGGTCGCGGCGCAGCCGGGTCGACTCGGCCAACGCTTCCTGGGCTTCCGTCCCGCGGCCCGCGTGCTGGGCGGCGAAGGCCACATGGCGCAGGGCGTACGAGCGTGTCAGGTCGTCGCCCGCCTTGGTGGCCAGATCGGCCGCCCGCGCGAACATCGGCTCGGTCGTGTCCATGTCGCCGCGCACCACCTGGTGGTAGCAGCCCACCCAGAACTGGGCCTCGGCCTCGCCCCGCACGTCGCCGAGCGACTGGTAGAGCGACAGCGCGCGGTCGAAGAGGGCGATCTCTGTCGGGTCTTCTCCGGCTGACCCGCCGGCGGCCAGGAAGCGGGCGTGCCGGATCCGGCCGCGCGCGAGCGCGGTGTCGGCCTCGACGGCGTCCAGCGCCCGGTCACCGGCGTCGAGGCCGTCGGTCGCGCCGGCGAACACGGCCGCCTCGTAGCGTTCGAGTGCCTCGGTCAGACGATCATCCACGGGGCCGAGTCTACGAGCCGGCGGCCGTTGGTGGTGTCCCGGCGAGCATGCCCTCGACGAGCATCCAAACCTGGTAGACGGCGGTGGCGACGGCCGCGACCGGCTTGACCCGGCCGACCAGGCGGGCCAGCGTGGACCGGATCGCGTCGGTGTCGGGGTCGGCCTGGCGCACCTCGGCGGCCAGCGCGTCGACGTCGCGGAGCGCCTTGGGCCGCTCGACCACGTCGTCGGCGCCCTCGATCGCGGCGCGGACCTTCGCCAGCTCCCGGACGATCGCGTCGACCTGGCGGCCCGCCGGGGCGGCGGTGGTCTGCACCGCCCGGGCCCGGTCGCCCGCCGCCACCGCGCCGTGGTTGTCGCGGCCGATCGAGATGCCGTACGTGGGTTCGCTCACCGGGTCTTCTCCTCCTTGCCGCCGGCCGTCGCCGTGGCCTTGTCGCCGGCCGCCGCCGCGCCGTAGTTGTCTCCGGCGATCACCACGCCGTTGTTGGTGTAGGAGCTGACCCGCTCCTCGTACTCCGAGGTGTCGACGCCGTTGCGGCGCAGGAAGTCGACCACCGCGTCGTTGATCCGGCGCTGCACGAGCTTGGCGTACTTCGTGGAGTCCAGCCGTTGCAGGTAGGTCAGCGGATGGGTCGACGAGGCCAGTTGGCGGATCTCCTCGCGCGCGCCGAAGTCGTAGACCTCGTCGTCGACACTGGCCTGATCGGCCCGGCCGCCGCGCCACCAGGCCAGCGCGCGACGGGTCAGCGCGGTCACCAACCGCGGTGCCGCCAGCGACACGTCGGCGCCGGCCCGGCGCACGGTGTCTTTGAACGTCTCCCACCACATGTCGGAGCCGGCCGTGAAGTGGTCGATGTCGAGGTACTTGCGCTCGATCGGTCCGAGCATCGCGGCCACGTTCTCGACGTAGAGCATGCCGCCCTCGACGGCGATGTGGGTGAACGTCGTGACCATGACGCTCTGGTGCTCGGCCGGCATCACCACCGTGTGGTCCGGTCGGCGGATCGCCCGGCTCTCCGCGCCGACGCTGGCGCGCAGGAAGTGCCGGGCGCTGGACTGCGGATGGCGCACGATCTCGTCGAGCGCCTCCGGCGTCGCGATCGAGAAGGGCACCCGCAGGTGCTGGTCGACCAGCGGGAAGCCGCGCCAGCGGATGCCGCCGGCGATGATCTGGTCGCGTAGGTGGAGGCTGGTGAACGCCGCGCCGTCCGGCAGGTCGGGCGAACCGAGTGCCGCGAGTCGCTCCTTGACGTGCCGGTTGAGCGCCACCGGGTCGATCGGCACCGGCGGCGGTGCGGGCTCGTCGGGCGGGCGGCGCGGCGGCAGGAAGGTGTCCGGCGGCCGGGCCGGCTTCAGTTCGACCGCGACCGACGAGGCGTCGGTCACCCGGCCGGCGCCGAGGAACGGGTTGTAGCCCGAGTGCAGCACGATGTTGCCGTGCTGGGCTGCGGCCACCGTCGCCAGGCGGTGCGCGGCGAGGCCGGTGATCCCGGCGTCGACACGCGACGGCGGCGCGTCGGCGGCCAGCTCGGTGCACAGCACCCGCACCATCCGGCCGCGGCAGCCGAGCACGACGAAGAACGCCGCGATCCCGACCAGGCCGGTGCCGACCAGCCACAGCCCGACGCCCGCCGGCCGGGAGGTGTCACGGTAGGGATCGTCGATGCCGCGCACCGCGTCGACGATCGGGCCGCCGAGCAGGATCAGGCCCAGCAGCACCAGGATGGCGATCAGCCCGAGCCGTTTGGCCCGGGAGCGGCTCAGCGGCCCGCCCGACAGCCCGGGCAGCGCCAGCGCCAGCGCCGCGAGCACCAGGAGCAGCGTGCCTTCGGGCGCGATGAACACCCCGACCAGCAGCACCGCGGTGAGCAGCGCGTGCTGGGCCAGCCACAGTCGCCGGGCGCGGTAGGCGTGCCGCAGCACCGGACCAAGGTCATAGCCGGTCGCGGGCACGACGGCCCGGTGCGCGTCTTCCATCAGCTCGCGGACGACCTTGTCGCCGAAGCTGGGGTCGACATAGGACGCTCCGCACAGGTAGCGGGTGATGGCGCTGAGCCGCTGGGCCGGTGGGCGCGGGGTCGAGTGGTCGAACAGCGCGTCGTCGAGCCGGTGCGAGCGGGCAGTATGCAAGGCCTGGCGTCCCGTCTGAGCGATTTCCGAACGGACCGACCCTACGGTCGCCGCGTTCGCCCTGGTAGCACCCGTCCGGTCGACCACCGCACGGGTGACGGGATAAGCGAAGGGCCCGCGCGTTCGCGCGGGCCCTTCGGGTAGTTCGCCGGTCAGCGGCCGCGGGGCCCGGAGACCGGCATCCAGTTGGTGGCCAGGTTGGCATCACCCGTGCCGTCGTAGTGCGCCTGCAGCGGGTAGGCGTAGACCGGCCGCTCCATTGTGGTCACGGCGCCGCTCACCTTGCTCGCGAGCACCGACGACGGCGCCTTGCCGTGCTCGGTCCAGTCGCGGATCGAGCTGAGCCAGTCGACCCGGTCGGCGCCGGGGCCGCCGTTGCAGTGGTAGACGCCCGGCAGCAGGAACAGCCGGGCGAACTGCTCGGTCTTCGCGAGCGAACCGTAGCGGTCGACGACGTCTTCGTAGTATTGGATGGTCCCGAACGGGGTGATCAGCGGGTCGGCCAGGCCGTGGTAGAGCATCAGCTTGCCGCCGGCCTTGCGGAACGCGTCGAGGTTGGTGGTGTCGGCGTTGTAGACCTTCGCCATCGCGTCGAGCTTCTTCGCGTCCTTGTTCGGGTCGAAGTCGGCGAGCTGGTAGGAGGCACCGGGGTCGGTCGGGAAGGCCAGATACCTCAGGACCTGTTCGGCGTACGCGCCACCGCCGCTGAGCCGCGTCGGCGAGGTGCTGATGTCGGAGCCGACCCAGCCGCCCTCCGAGCCCAGCGGCAGGCCGCCGGGGTAGAGCTCGTGGCCGCGGTTGTCGCGCGGGCTGTCGTACCACTTCCTGATGACGGCGACCTGCGCGGCGCTCAGGCAACCGGGAGCGGCCGCGCCACCCGGGCAGGCCACCGTCGCGGGGTCGAAGTGGCAACTGCGCGGGTCGTCGACGACGCCGTCCTTGACCACACCGTCGCATGTGGTCACGACGGCCTGACCGACCACGGCGGCAGCGGCCGCGTCGACGACCTGGTTGCCGGCGGCGTCGCGGTTCTGCAGCTCGCGCACGCCCTGGGAGAGCGGGGCCAGGTAGTTCTGGCGGTTGGCCGGTGCGCCGGCGACGATGCCGTCGAAGTCGTCGGGCCAGCGCTGGGCCTCGATCAGGGCCTGCCGCCCGCCGGTCGAGCAGCCGACGAAGTAGGAGTAGTCGGCCTTCGTGCCGGCCATTGCCTTGAGGAGCGCCTTGGACGCGAGCGCCGTCAGGTGCTCCGACAGGTAGCCCCAGGTGTCCTGGACGGCGGTGTTGTCGAGCGCGAACGAGCCGTCCGAACCGCCGCCGATGTGGCCGCTGTCGTCGGAGGCCACGGCGTAGCCGAGGTCGACGTTGGCGTTGCCGGAGGTGCCGCCGGTCGGGATGCTGCCGCAGAAACCGCCGCCGCCGAGCTGCACGTAGCGGCGGTTCCAGTTCTGCGGGATCTGCAGTCGCAGTTGGATGACGGAGGTGCTGTGGTCCTTCGCGGTGACGGTGATGCTGGCCTTGACGTCGCAGAACGCCGTGGTGGCCGGGGTCGTCGCGGAGGCCGCCGACGTGACCGTGGTCGGCTGGCCGACGGCCTTGCTGACCTTCCCGGCGGCCGTCGTCGAGCAGTCGAGGGTGGGCTTCTTGTCGTGCGCCTGGGCGACGCCGGGTGATGCGGCGACGGCCAGGCCGGCGGCTAGCCCCAAACTGGTGAGGAGACGGAAACTGCGGAGCACTCGGACCTCCATTGTTTCGGGGGGTTTCTCGCTTTCCGCCCAGCGGAACTTAGCCGGCTACGCCGCGTTCGCGCAGGTCGGCCAGTTCCTCGGGCGACAGTCCCAGCTCGTCGCCGAGCACCGCGTCGGTGTCGGCACCGAGCGGCCGGCCAGTGAACCGGATCCGGCCCGGCGTGCGCGACATCCGCCAGAGCAGGTTCTGCATCCGCATCTCGCCCAGCTCCGGATCGTCCACGGTGGTCACCAGCTCCAGCGCCCGCACCTGCGGGTCGTCGAGCAGCTCGCTCGGCTTGTAGACCGGGCCCACCGCGGCACCGGCCTCGGCGAACGCGCGCAACACCTCATCGCGGGTACGCGCACCGATCCAGTCGCCGACGTACCCGTCGAGCAGGTCGGCGTGCTGCGCCCGCTGCCGCCCGGTGGCGAACCACGGCTCGTCGATCACCTCGGGGTGGCCGACTAGCGTCATGACCCGGCGGGCGATGCTGTCGGCGCTGGTGGAGATCGCCACCCAGTGGCCGTCGGAGGTGCGGTAGGTGTTGCGCGGCGCGTTGTTGGCCGACCGGTTGCCGGTGCGCTGCTGGTCGATGCCGAGCTGGTCGGCGTAGATCACACCGGGGCCGACGGCGGTCATGATGGGGCTCAGCAGGTCGAGGTCGATCTCCTGCCCTCGACCGTCCTTCTCCCGCTGGAACAGCGCCATCGAGACCGCCGCCGCCCCGGCCATCCCGGCGATCGAGTCGGCCAGCCCGAACGCGGGAAGTGTTGGCGGGCCGTCGGGCTCGCCGGTGAGGTGCGCGAACCCGCTCATCGACTCGACCAGCGTGCCGAACGCCGGTCGCGACGCGTAGGGGCCGGTCTGCCCGAAACCGGTGACCCGCAACAGGATCAGCCGGGGGTTGTCGGCGGCGAGGACGTCGTATCCGAGCCCCCACCGCTCCAATGTGCCCGGCCGGAAGTTCTCGATCACCACGTCGGCGGTGGCGGCCAGCCGCTTGAAAAGCGAAGCGCCCGCCGGGTCACCGAGATAGAGGCCGACCGTGCGCTTGTTGCGGGCGACCATCTTCCACCACAACGGCTGGTCGCCCTTGGCCAGGCCGTGTCCCCGCATGCCGTCGCCCCGGGCCGGGTGCTCGATCTTGATGACCTCCGCGCCGTAGTCCCCCAGGATCTGGGCTACCAGCGGGCCGGCCAGGATCGTCGAGACGTCGAGCACCCGCAGTCCCGCGAGTGGGCCATCGTCCACGGTAGTCACGGTCACCCCTGGTAGGGCCGGTGCACGTAGCGACCGCCCGGGTTGCCGACGACGTTGCCGCTCTCCAGCACCCGCTGGCCGCGGACCCAGGTGTCGGTGACCTTGGCGCCCAGTTCGAAGCCCTCGAACGGGGTGTATTCCTGGGTCGACAGCGAGTCGGCCGCGTGCACCGTCCAGGACGCGTTCTCCACCAGGCACAGGTCGGCGTCGAAGCCAACCCCGATGGTCCCCTTGCCGGGCAGGCCGTAGCGGCGGGCCGGGTTGAGCGAGACGAGTTGCGCGATCCGCTGGTGCGACAGGCCCCGCTTGCGTCCCTCGGACACGAGGCCGGGCAGTAGGTATTCGGCGCCGCCGAAGCCGGATTTCGCGGCGAAGATGTCGTCGCGCGGTTCGCCGAACTTCTGCTCGTCCTTGCAGCAGGCGTGGTCGCTGACCACCCAGTCGACGCTGCCGTCGAGCACGTACTCCCAGAGCGCCTCGACGTCTTCCTGCGGCCGCAGCGGCGGGTTGACCTTGCCGCCCAGGCCGTGTGCGGTGTCGACGCTGGCCAGCAGGTGGCCGATGGTCACTTCGCGGCGGAAGTCGACGTGCGGGAAGGTCTTGGCCATGGCCATGGCGGCCTTGAGGGCCTTGCGCGACGAGAGGTGCAGCAGGTTGATGTTGGGCAGGCCGGTCTCGTCGGCCAGGAACGCCGCGATGGTCACCGCGAGGCCCTCGGAGTGCGGCGGCCGCGACGCGCTGTAGGCCGCGAGGCCCTGCAGCGAGCCGTCCTGCTCGACCAGTTTCGTGTACGCGGTCATGATCTCTGCGGTCTCGCAGTGCAGCGAGAGCGAGACGTGCGGGGCGACGGCGGTCAGTTGCTCCCGGGCCGCCTGCACGCCACGCATCACGAACTCGAAATGGGCCAGGTCGTAGCGCTCGTCCGGCGGGATCATCAGGAATGAACTCTGGTCGGACGAGCGGCCGTGCAGGCCGTGGCTGCCGTAGAACATGAAGATCTTGAACGAGGTGACGCCGAAGTCCTCGACGATCGACGGGATCTCGTCGATGTGCTCCTTCATCATCGGGGCCAGGTGGAACCCGTAGTCGATGTAGGACCGGCCCTCGGACGCGGCCAGCACGTGCGGGAAGAACTCCTTGTAGGCGCCACCGCGGTTGAGGTAGTACTGCCCGGTGCGCATGTAGGTCAGGCCGGTGGTGACGCCGCCCTGCGCGCTGGCCCGGCTCTCGGTCTCGGTGTCGGCGGACAGCTCGTTGTAGATGCCCCAGTGCTGGTGGGCGTCGACCGCGCCGGGATAGGCCAGCCGGCCGCGGCCGTCGACGACGGTCTCCGCTTCCTCGGCCGGGATGTCGGCCTCCAGCCGCACCACCTTGCCGCCGGAGATGCCGATGTCGAGCCGGTCGCCGTCGGGCGAGCCGGCGTCGGGCCGGACCACGGTGACGTTCTTGATCAAGGTTTCCAGCGGTTTCATCGGGATCCTTCCGAAAGTGCGGTGGCACAGTGGTTTGCGGCGAGATAGGCCAGGCCGAGGGCGGGCAGCAGGCCGTTGCCGGCCAGATAGCCCGCGGCGCCGTGGCCGGAGATGCCCGACGCGGCGCCGCCCGAGGCGTAGAGCCCGGGGATCGGCGCGCCGCCTGGGCGCAGCACCCGGGCGTGCTCGTCGACCACGAGCCCACCCTGGGTGTGGAAGAGGGCCGGGACCACCCGGGCGATCAGATAGGGAGCCGACAAGGGCGCTTCGAAGAACGTGCGGCCGAACCGGTCGGCGCGTTCTCCGCGCGCGACCGCGGCGGTTTCGGTGAGTTCCGCGGCGACCGCCGAAGCAGGCAGGCCGGCGACCGACGCGAGCGCGGCGGCGTCGGACGCCTCCAGCAGCGCACCGGACTCGACGCTCTGCCGGAAGTCGGTGAAGGCCAGGCAGGCGTCGTGGATCCGGCGGTCCAGTACCAGCCAGCCGAATGCGTCGGGGCGGGCGGCGAGCGCGGCGGCGTACTCGGAATAGCCGGTCGTCTCGTCGCCGAACCGGCGGCCGGTGGTGTCGAGCACGAAGCCGCCGTGCATCACCGTGGCCCAGCCGACCAGCGTCGCCGAGCGGGCGGCGAGGGCGGCGTGCCCCTGGTAGGAGTCGAGGAAGGCGCTCTCGGCACCCAGCGCGGCGCCGATCCGCAGCGCATCGCCGCGGGAGGTCTCGCTGCCGTGGTAGACCGCCTTGGCGATCTCCGGCAGGTGCTGGGCGACCAGCGCCCGGTCGGCGCCGTAGCCGTTAGTGGCCAGCAGCACGGCCCGGGTCGGTATCTGCTCGCGCGAGCCGTCCGGCCGCTCGACCACCGCCGCGCTCACCGAGCCGGCTGAGTCCAGCAGCACGTCGACCAGCCGGGCCGGCACCAGCAGGTCGATACCGGCCTTCTCGACCCGGTCGACCAGGTGGTCGAGCAGGACGGTGCCGTGCCGGCCCTCGACGGTGTGGCAGCGGTCGACCGAGTGGCCCGGGTAGTGGAAGTCCGTGACCAGCGACAGGTCGAGCCCGATGTCGTCGGCCAGCCATTCGACCAGTGGCGCGCTCACGTCGCCGAGGGCGCGGGCGAGCCGCTGGTCGCCCTGGCCGTGCGTCTTGCGCGCCACGTCGGCGGCGAACAACTCGCCGGAGTCGTCGATGCCGGCTTCCTTCTGCCAGCGCGACCCGGCCCCCGGGATCATCGCGGTCGACATCGAGGTGTTGTTGCCCCGGCGGAAGTGCTCACTGGCCTCGACGACCAGCACGTCGAGGCCGAGTTGGGCGGCGCGCAGCGCGGCGACCAGCCCACCGCCGGCGCCGGCGACAACCAGGTCCGGGCCGGTCATTCGCCCGCTCCGATCAGCCGCAGCGCCAGCGCCGTCGGGTCGACCACCCGCGCGGGCAACACGACCCCGGCCGGGATGTCGACGGCCGAACAGCCGTTGATGACCGAGCGGGCGCCGGCCGCGGCGAGCGTGCCGACGGCGCCACCCAGCCCGCCGGCCCACCGGTCGCTGTCGGCGATCGCGTGCACGTCGAGGTCGAGCACCTCGACGCCGATCAGGGTGGACGACCAGCCGTAGACCTCGGCCCGCGCGACGATCTCGTCGGCGATCGCCTTGTTGCGGGCCACGGCGGCACTGCGCCGGCCGGTCAGCACCGCCCAGCCGAGGCTGAGCCGGAGCAGGCCGAACACCGGCACGGGCAGGGTGCCGGCGAGCAGCGCGACGCCCGGATCGAGCACGCAGTCGGGCAGCAGCGCGTCGAAGCCGTCGGGTGCCCGCCTGAGCGCCTCGACCACGAGCGATTCGCTCTCCCGCACCTGCGCGTCGGTGTCGAGGGCGCGTGGCGCGTCCGGGCCGATGTCGTGCAGCACGATCTCCACGCCCGGCGGCGACAGCGCGGCGTAGCGCGCCTGCCGGCGCGCCAACTCCTCGGCGTCGACGTGAATCGGGGTCACGGCGTAGATCCGCACTGAAAACTCCTAAATCTCGGCGAGCCGGCGGAGGTCAGGCCCGACATCCCGGCTCGTGGCGAGGGCGGATGCGACCTCGTGCACGACCTCGACGGTTTCGGTGTCGAGCAGGCGGCCCAGCAGCGCCAGCACGTCTGGCTCATCCATCGGGTGGTAGTCGGCGTCACCGACCGGGTTCGGCACCTGGACGACCCGATCCGGACCATTGGCCAGGCGTACGGTCACCCGGGCCGCGCGCTCGCCGGGCAGCCGGGCGTCGAGGTCGTCGGCGACTTTCAGGTTCACCTTCGTGGCCAGCGCCCGCACCCGAGGATCGTCGCGCGTCCCGGACGCCGAAACGCCGGGGTCGACGGCGCCGTGCACCAGCGCCGCGGCCACCACGAACGGCGTCGAGAACAGCGCGCCGAGCCGGCTGTCCCACTCGGCCCGGCCGAGTCCACCGGCCAGCGAGTGGGTTTCCACCAGCACCTCCTCGACATCGTCGAGCGGCAGGGTGGCCCGCATCAGCAGCGCCGCGTCGGCGGCCGGATGGGTGAACGAGCACGAGGCATGCCGCTTGAAGTAGCCCAGTTCGACGTCCCAGCGGTCGCCGAGCGCATCGGTCAGGTGCGCCGGATCGAAGCGACCGAGCACGTCACCGAGCGAGGCCGCCGGCGTGCCGGTGTTGCGGGCCACACCGGCCACCGCCATCCGGGCCGCGGCCAGACCAGACACATTGGACGCACCGAGCCAGGCGTCGCGGACCGGGTTGCCGTCCAGCGCGCTGCTGAAGTGTCCGGCGACCGGCAGGCCGCCGCCGGCGTCGATGGCGGCGGCGACCTGGTCTCCGGGCAGGCCGAGCAGCCGGGCACAACCGGCCGCGGCCCCGGCCACGCCCCAACTCCCGTGCGGGTGCATCCCGGCGCGCAACGTGGTCGCCCGGCCGAACCGGGCCGCCACCTCGTAGGCGGCCAGCAGCGCCGCCATCGTCTCCGGACCGCTCGCGCCGAGGTCGGCCGCCAGCGCGAGCACGGCCGGCAGGCCGTGCGCGGCGGGATGGCCCTTCGCGTACTTGTGCCCCTCGTCGAGTTCCAGCCGGCACAGCGCGGTCGCGTTGAGCCAGGCGGCCGTCTCCACGGTGGTCGACCGGCCACCGCCGATGAGCGGCGAGGCGCCCGCACCGGGCCGCCAGGCGGCGGCCAGCGCCCGCTGCTCGGGCTGTCGGGCACCGACCACGGTCACGCCGAGCGAGTCGAGCAGCACCAGGCCGAGCCGGGCCCGGGCGGACGACGGCACGTCGGCCCAGCGCAGCCCGGCGACCCAGCCGCCGAGCCGCGCGATAGATTCCACTGTAGACATCACAGCCCCAGGTAGGCGGCTCGCACCCGGTCGTCGCGGGCCAGTTCCGGGCCGGGCCCGTCGAGGACCAGGCTGCCGCTCTCCAGCACGTAGGCCCGGTCGGCCAGGTTGAGCGCGTGCGCGGCGTTCTGCTCGACGAGCAGCACCGACACACCCCGCTCGCGGATCGCCTTGACCGCGTCGAGCACCGTCCAGGTCAGCTTCGGCGACAGGCCGGTCGACGGCTCGTCGAGCAGCAGCAGCCGCGGGCCGGCCATCAGCGCCCGGCCGGTCGCGAGCATCTGTTGCTGGCCGCCGCTGAGCGTCTCGGCCGCCTGGGTCCGCCGCTCGTGCAGGATCGGGAACAGCTCGAAGACCTCCTTGAGCGGCTCCTCCAGCGGCTTGCGGCCGCGGGTCCAGCCGCCCATCCGCAGGTTCTCCTCGACGCTGAGCGGGCCGAACAGCGCCCGCCCCTCCGGCACGTGCAGCAGGCCGCGGGTGACCAGCTCGCTCGGGCGTACGCCGTCGGCGCGCTTGCCGTCGAACGTGATCGTGCCCGCGGTCGGCTTGACCAGCCCCGAGATGGCCTTGAGCGTGGTGGTCTTGCCGGCGCCGTTGGCACCGACGATCGCGACGATCTCGCCCTCCTCGACCCGCAGGTCGAGCTCGTGCAGGATCTGCAGGCCGTGGTAGCCGGCGCTCAGTCCCTCAAGCCGCAGCATGCGGGTCCTCCCCCAGGTAGGCCTCGATCACCCGGGGGTCCCGGGTGACCTCGTCCGGCGCGCCGGAGGTGAGCACCCGGCCCAGGTCGAGCACCAGCACCGAGTCGGACAGCCGCATGACGGCGGCCATGATGTGCTCGACGAACACCAGCGTGACGCCGTCTTCGGCGCGCAGCCGCTCGAGCAGTTCCATCACCGGGGCCCGCTCGGCGGGCA
Source organism: Asanoa sp. NPDC049573 (assembly GCF_040676615.1). NCBI lineage: Bacteria > Bacillati > Actinomycetota > Actinomycetes > Micromonosporales > Micromonosporaceae > Asanoa > Asanoa sp. NPDC049573. The sequence continues at coordinate 192,510 of NZ_JBFAPI010000014.1, read as the reverse complement.
CCAGGCCGGCGAGCACCTCGTCGAGCAGCAGCACCCGGGGCTTGCTGGCCAGCGCGCGGGCCAGCTCGAGCCGCTTGAGGGCCGCGGTGGGCAGCCCCTCGGTCGGCGAGTCGCGCCACCTGTCGAGGCCGACCCGCTCGATCACCTCGGCCGCCTCGGTGCGGGCGGTGCGCTTGGCGCCGCCGCCGGCCAGCACCGCGACGGTCACGTTCTCCAGCACGGTCATCGAGTAGAACGGCCGCATGAGCTGGAACGTGCGGGTCATCCCGGCCGCGGTGACCTTGTGCGGCGCGTTCCCGGTGATCTCCTTGCCGCCCAGGTGCACCCGGCCGGAGTCCGGCTTGAGCGCGCCGGCGACCAGGTTGAACATCGTGGTCTTGCCGGCGCCGTTGGGGCCGATCACGCCGAGGATGCTGCCCTCGGCGACCTCGAAGCTCACGTCGTCGACCGCGCGCAGTCCCTTGAAGGACTTGCCCAGATTCTCTACCCGCAACAAGCTCATCGCCGGGACCACCTCTTGCGGATCGCTCCGTAGACGCCCTTCGGCAGGAGCAGGACGATGATGATCAGCAGTACGCCGTAGACGATGACGTCCAGGCCGCCGCGGCCCTGCAGGAACTCGAGCGCCGGCGGCGGGTTGCGCAGGATCGTCGCGGTCACGTCGTTGAGCGGGCCCATCACCACGGCACCGATGACCGGGCCCCAGATGGTGGCCACGCCGCCGATCACCGCGGGCAGGATCGCCTGGATCGACACGCTCGACCCGAACGCCAGGTCGGGATCGATGAACAGGAAATACTGCACGTAGAAGGCGCCGGCGACCGCGGTGATCGCGGCGGACAGCGCCATCGTCAACAGCTTGTAGCGCATCACCGGGATGCCGATGGTGGCCGCCGCGTCCTCGTCGTCGCGGGCCGCCTTGGCGAACATGCCGGCCCGTGAGCGGACGAACTGCACGCTGACCACGAGCGCCACCACGGTGAGCCCGAGCGCGATCCAGAAATAGTTCGGCGAGGCCGGTTCGAACTGGATCCACCACCACGAGGTGTCGACCCGTAGCGGCACGTGGTAGCCGACCGCGCGGTTGACGAACTCGCTGTTGGTGGCCCAGAGCCGCAGCATTTCGGCGAACGCGAAGGTGGCCAGCGCGAAGTAGGCACCCCGCAGCTTGTAGCGCAGCGCGAGGAAGCCGATCAGGGTCGCGAACGCCGCGGCGATCACCATCCCGGCGAGCATCCCGATCCAGGGCGACACGTCGTGCTCGACGAGCAGATAGGCGCCGGTGTACGCGCCGATGCCGAAGTAGGCCGCGTGGCCGAAGCTGAACATGCCGCCGAAGCCGCTCATCATGTTCCAGCCGATGCTCATCAGCGCGAAGATCAGCACCCGCACCGCGACGGACGCCTGTGCCGGCGGCAGGATCAGCGGCAGCGGGATCAGCAGCACGGTGAGCACCGCGATCGCCAGTAGGTGCCGGTTCCAGGGCTGGCGCGGCAGCGGCTTTCCGGCCGCGGTCGCCGGCGCCGGTGCGGTGGTGGTCGTCATGCCGACCTCCGGAAGAGTCCCTGTGGTCGCAGGAACAGCACGAGCACGAAGACGATGAAGACCGACAGCAGCGGCGACTGGCCGGGCAGGTAGATGCCGCCGAGTTGCTCGGCCAGGCCGATGATCAGGCCACCGACGAGCGCGCCGACCACGTTGCCCATGCCGCCCAGCACGACCACCACGAAGGCGACGATGTTGAACAGCGAACCGGTCGTCGGCTCGATGGTGACCAGCGGGGCCACCAGGGTGCCGGCCGCTCCGGCGCAGGCGGTGCCGATCGCGAAGGTCACCGCGTAGATGACCCGGGTGTCGATGCCGACCAGTTGCGCACCGGTGTCGTTGGCGGCGACCGCGCGGATCGCCGTGCCCAGCCGGGTGCGCTGCAGCAGCAGGTAGAGCAGCCCGGCGAGCAGCAGCGCGCCGAGGAAGGCCAGGATCCGGGACAGGTTGGCGACGGCGCCGAGGATCGGCACGCCGCGGTCGCCGGAGAGGGCGACCGAGCGCGGGTTGCCGCCGAAGAAGAGCAGCAGGGCGTTCTCGATGATCAGCGAGATGCCCAGCGTGATGAGCAGTTGGTTCTCCAGCGGCTTGCCCATGGCGCCGGCCAGGATGCCGCGCTGCACGAGCACGCCGAGCAGGAACATGGCCGGCACGCTGATCGCCAGGGCCAGGTAGACGTGCAGGCCGGCCTGGGTCAGCCCGAAGGTGAGGAACAGGGCCAGCGCGAGGAAACTGCCGTGCGCGAAGTTGACGATGTCGAGGACGCCGAAGATCAGCGTCAGGCCCATCGCGACCAGGCCGTAGACCCCGCCGATGAGGATGCCGGTGACGACGGCCTGGGTCACGACCACGCCGCTGCCGGCGCGCAGGTAGGCGAGCCCGATCGCGACGACGATCAGCGCGGCGATGACCACGATCCGCAGCCACGGCACCGAACGGGCCGCGGGCGCGGGTAGCTCGTCGGGGTCCAGGGTGGCCACGCCGCCGCCGTTTCCGGCGGCGACGTGGTCCTGGTCGGGTGAGAATGTCATTGGCTCTTGAAGGCGGGGTAGACGGGCTGCGCCTCCGCCTTGTCGGCCGGGAACACCTGCTTGGGCGCGCCGCCCTGCACCTGCATCAGGATCGGCGTGGCGTTGACGTTCTCGCCGGTCGGGCCGAACTTGATCGTGCCGGGGCCGGCGATCAGGGTCGGCACCTCACCACTGGCGATCGCGTCGCGCACCTTGGTCGCGTCGGCGCTGCCGGCCTTCTCCAGCGCGGCGGCGATCACCTGGACCGAGTCGTACGCGAGGACCGCGCCGGTCCGGATCTGGTCGTTGTAGCGCTCGGTGTAGAGCTTGGCCAGGGCCTGCATGTCCGGCTTGGTCATGTCGGCGTGGTAGTTGGCGTCGAAGTAGCCCTCGGCCGGAGCGCCGACCTCCTTGGGGAACTGGGGAAGGTCGAAAGCGCCGTTGGCCACGCCGTACACCGCGTTGAGGGTCGGTTTGATGGTGTCGACGGCCTTGGCCGCCAGCACGCCGTCGCGGTAGTAGCCGGCCACCATCAGCACGTCGGCGCCGCTGGCCTTGACCTGGGTGACCTGGGTGGTCAGGTCGGAGACGCTGGCTGCGTCGTAGGCGATCGCGGGCTCGACCTTGATGCCGGCCTTGGCCGCCTCGGCCTTGAACGCGTCGCGCACCGCGGTGCCGAACGGGCCCTGCTCGTGCAGCACGGCGACCTGCTTGACCGGCTTGCCGGCGGCCTTGGCGACCTGGTCGAGGAACTGCGCGCCGGAGGTGCCCAGCACGGTCGAACTCGGCTGCACGCGGAACGTGTACTTGTAGCCCTGGGCCAGGATCGAGTCGGCGCTGGAGACGTCGATGACGAACGGCACCTTGTTGCGCTCGGCCACCGTGGACACGTTGGCGCTGACCGCGCTCTGGTAGGTGCCGAGCAGACCGACCGCGCCCTCTTGGATGAGACGCTGCGCCTCGCTCTGCCCGACCTCCGGCTTGCCCTGGGTGTCGGCGCTGACGAGTTCGAGCTTCTTGCCGCCCTGCGACTTGATGCCGCCGGCGTTGTTGATGGCTTCGACGGCGAGCTTGGCTCCGTTGTCCATCTGCTGCCCGTCGGCCGCGGACGAGCCGCTCAGCGGGTGCAGGGAACCGATCTTTATGGTGCCGCCGGACTGCCCGCCGCCGCCGTTGCTGGTACCGGCCGGGGCGGACCCGCCGCAGGCGGCCAGCGCCAGCGGCAGGGCTAAGGCGAGGGTCGCGGTCCAGGTCTTCCTCATGTCAGCTCCTGGGGGTGACAGTGTTCCGCCGCACGGAACATCGCATGAGGCCTGATGCTGGCACTGCACGTGAGGCTGGTCAAGAGTCCACCTCAGATTCGTTGTCCAGGCTGTCCAAAGCCACTTTGGGGGGTTGACCCCACTGCGAGTGGGTGCTGAAATCGTGTTCCGCTGACTGAAACAACGTTGACTAAGGATGTGGACGTGGCCGAGAGTCAGGGCACCGAGGCGGCGACGCGCGTCGCTGACGTCCTGCTGCTCTTCACCGACGGGCCCGACTTTCTCGGCGTCACCGCGATCGCCCGCAGCCTCGACCTGTCGAAGGCCGTGGTCCACCGGATCCTGCAGACGCTGGTCGAACGCCGGCTGCTGGTCAGCGACCCGGCCAGCCGCGGCTATCAACTCGGCCCGGCCGCCGCGGCCCTCGGCGCACGGGCGTTGCGCGAGTCGCAGCTACGCACGGTCGCCATGCCGATATTGCGCGAGCTGCAACTGGCCACCGGCGAGACGACCACGGTGTCGGCGCGGGTGCACAGCGGTCGGGTCTACCTCGACCAGGTCGAGTCCACCCGGGAAATCAAGATGACCGTGGAGGTCGGCCGCCGATATCCGTTGCACGCCGGCAGTTCGAGCACCTGCATCCTGGCGTTCCTGCCGGACACCGAGCGGGAGGCGGTGCTCGGCGCCGAACTGCCGTCGCTGACCACCCGCACGATGACCGACCACGAGGCGATCCGGGCCCGCCTGGCCGAGATCCGCGAAACCGGCGTCGCCGGCTCCGACGGGGAACGGCAGGAGGGCGCCGGCTCGGTTGCCTCGCCGGTGTTCGGCATCGACGGCGCGGTCATCGGCGCCATCTCGGTGTGCGGTCCGGCCGCCCGGGTCGACGCCGAGGCCCGGGAACGGTTCGGCCCGCTGGTGCGCACCGCCGCCGACCGGATCTCCCGCGCGCTCGGCTGGTCGGGCGGGTTGCCGAAGTGACACCGCGCTCCTGGCTCTACGTTCCCGGCCATCGCGCCGACCGGGTGGCCAAGGCCCTCACCGCCGGCGCCGACGCGGTCGTCGTCGACCTGGAGGACGCCGTGCCGCCGGACCAGAAGGCCGCCGCCCGCGCGACGGCGGTGCGGCTCGCGGCCGAGGGTCACGACAACCTGTGGGTACGGGTCAACGACCCCGCCGGCCCGTGGGGTTCGGCCGACGTCGACGCCTTGGCCGGGTTGGGCCTGGCCGGCCTGCGCATCCCCCGTTGCGAAGACCCGGCGACCGTCCGCGAGGTCGGCACCCGCGCCGCGCTGCCCCTGCAACTGCTCCTGGAGAGTGCCGCCGGCCTTTCCCGGGCTGCGGACCTGGCCACCGCGCACCCACTGGTCGCCGGTCTCGGCCTCGGCGAGGCAGACCTGTCGGCCGACCTGCGGGTGGCCGGCGACGACGGGCTCGCCTGGGCGCGCGGCTGGGTGGTCGTCGCGGCGCGCGCGGCCGGGCTGCCCTCGCCGGTGCAGAGCGTCTACACCGACGTCGGCGACCTCGACGGCCTGCGGGCCAGCACCGAACGGGCCCGGGCCACCGGCTTCGTCGGCCGGTCGGTCGTGCACCCGCGGCAGATCCCGGTCGTGCACGACGTCTTCACGCCGAGCGCCGGCGAGGTGGCCGCCGCCCAGGCGATCCTCGATGCCGCCGCCCGCGCGCAGGAACGCGGCGAGGTGGCCGTTCTCGACGCCAACGGCCGGTTCGTCGATCCCGCGGTGGTGCGCCGGGCCCGGCTCGTCCTCGATCTGCACGACCCGTCCGCAGCACAACCAGGAGGAACGAGTTGACCACCGAGCCGCAGGCCCGCCCGGCGCCGACGCCGAGCCAGGACGCGCTACTCGCGGCGGTGACCGCGGGCGTCCGGCTCGTCGAACTCGGGCACCCGCATTTCACGGGCATGCCGTGCTCGCCGAACCACCCGGGTTTCCGGATGAGCCTGATCCGCCGCCACGGTGACATGGTCCGTCCCGACGGCGGCTCGGCCGCCAACGAGCTGATCGTGACCGGTGGGCACGTCGGCACCCACGTCGACGCGCTCTCCCACGTCAGCCACGACGGCAGGTTGCACGGTGGCGTCGACGCGGCGGCCGCCCAGGTCGGCGGCCGGTTCACCGCCCTCGGCGCGGAGCACACCCCGGCCCTGCTCAACCGCGGCGTGCTGCTCGACGTGGCCGCCGTGCACGGCGTCGACGTGCTGCCCGGCGGCTACGGCGTGACGGCCGACGACCTCGCCGCGGCGGCCGACCGGGCCGGCGTGACGGTGGGCCGCGGCGACGTGGCGCTGATCCGCACCGGATGGGCCCGGCACTTCGACGACGCGCCGACCTACCTCGGCCAGGCCTCCGGGGTGCCCGGTGCGACCACCGGCGCGGCCGAGTGGCTGGCCGCGCGGGGCGTGGTCGCCACCGGCTCGGACACCACGGCGTACGAGCAGATCCGGCCGGGCGCGGGGCACAGCGTGCTGCCGGTGCACCGGGTGCTGCTCGTCGACGCCGGCAGCTACATCATCGAGCATCTCAATTTGGAACAGGCGGCGGCTGAGGGGCTGACCGCGTTCGTCTTCGCGATGGCGCCGCTGCGCATCGTCGGCGGCACCGGCTCACCGATCCGGCCCTTCGCGGCGGTGTCGGCATGAGCTCGCAGACCGTCGTACAGCGGCTGGCCGCCGTCGCCGACCGGGTCCGTCGCGACGGGCTGCCCGACGAGCTGCGCCAGGACGTGGCCCGCCGGGTGCTCGACCTGATCGGCAACAGCCTGGCCGCGACCGGGCTGCCGCCGGCCCGCGCGGTCACCGCGTACGTCCGCGACGCGGGCGGCACGCCGTCGTCCGTGGCCATCGGCACCGGCCTGCGCGTCCCGGCCGCGAATGCCGCGCTGGTCAACGGCACGCTGGCGCATTCGCTCGACTTCGACGACACCCACCTGCCGTCGGTGCTGCACCCGTCGTCGCCGGTCGTGCCGGCCGCCCTGGCCGTCGCGGAGGCCCGCGGTGCCTCCGGCGCCGCGCTGCTCGACGCCGCCGGGATGGGCATCGAGGTCGCCGTCCGGCTCGGGATGGGCGGTTACGACCGCGCGCTCGGCAACTCCGAGTTCTTCGAGCGCGGGCAGCACGCGACCTCGATCTGCGGCGCGGTCGGCGCGGCCGTGGCGGCGGCCATGGTCTCGGGTCTGGACGCCGACGGGATCGCGCACGCCGCCGGGATCGCGGCGAGCATGGGCGCCGGCCTGCTGGAGGCCAACCGCACCGGCGGCACCGTCAAGCGGGTGCACTGCGGCTGGGCCGCGCACTCCGGCGTGGTCGCCGCGGAACTGGCCCGGCACGGGCTGACCGGCCCACCGACGGTGATCGAGGGCCGGTTCGGCTTCCTGCACGCGTTCTGTGGCGAGCGGGCCGACGTCGACGCGGTCGTCGACCGGCTCGGCGAGCACTGGGAGCTGCCCGGGATCTTCTTCAAGCCGTACCCGTGCAACCATTTCACCCACGCCGGCATCGACGCCGCGCTCGCGCTGCGGGCCCAGGGCGTCGACCCGGCCGAGATCGAGTCGATCGAGCTGGGCGTGCCCTCGCCGGTGCTGCGCACGATCGCCCAGCCGGCACAGGACAAGGCCCGACCGGAGTCCGGCTACCACGCGGCGTTCAGCGGTCCCTACACGGTGGCGGCGGCGCTGCTCGGCGGCGGCGGGCTGGGCCTGGGCCACGACGACTTCACCGACGCGGCGGCCGCCGACGAGACCCGGCTGGCGCTGGCCGCGAAGGTCCACTGTGTCCCGGACGCGCGCTGCGACGAGATCTTCCCGAACCAGTTCCCGGCCGTGCTCCGGGTGGAACTGCGCGACGGCAGCAGGCACGAGGTCCGGGTCGACGTCAACCGCGGCGGTCCCGGCAACCCGCTCAGCTCCGCGGAGCTGGCCAGCAAGTTCGCGTCCAACGCCGAAAACGTGGCCGACCGGGAGGCGATCGCCGCGGCGGTGCTCGACCTGGCCGCCGCGCCCGACGTGGCCGGGCTCATGGCCCGGGTGCGCTGATGTCCTTCGACACCGCGCCGGCGGCGGTCCGGGACCGGGTCGTCGACCTGGTCGCGGACACGGTCGCGGTCGCCGCGCTGGGCAGCGGCCGCGCCGAGCTGCGCGCGCTGGTCGCGGCCGGCGACGGTGCGGCCGGTCCGGCCACCGTGGTCGGCTCGGCGCACGGCTGGCCGGCGGCCAACGCCCAGTTCCTCAACGGCAGCGCGATCGCGGCGGACCAGTTGCAGGACGGGCATCGCCCGGCCCGCGGCCACCCGGCCTCACACGTGGTGCCGGCCGTGCTCGCCGTCGCCGAGGAGCGCGACCTGCCGGGGACCGCCGTGCTCTCGGCGGTGCTCGCCGGCTACGAGGTCGGCGTGCGGCTCGGCAAGGCGATGGGCGGCACCCCGCCCGGCGTGCACGACATCGGCACCTGGGGTCAGGTCGGCGCCGCCGCCGGCGTGGCCGAACTGCTGGCGCCCGGCGACCGTGCCGCGCTGCGCCGGGCCGTCGAACTGGCCGGCTCGGCGGTGCTGCTCAGCGACGCGGCCACCATCTTCGCCGGGCGGACCGGCGGGCACGCCTACCTGGGCGCCTCGGTGCAGCTCGGCGCGAGCCTCGGCGGCGCCGCGGTGGCCGGGCTGGAGGCGCTGCCCGGCGCGCTGGACCGGCACTTCGCGGCCGTCGCCGCCCGGGACTGGGCCGGCTTCACGCCCGGATCGGACGACTACGAGGTGCTGCGCGGCTACACCAAGGCCCACCCGACCTGCGCTCATCTGCACGGCGTCAACGACGCGGTCGCCGACATCGTCGCCGCGACCGGTCCACTGTCTGATGTGGAATCCGTCGAGGTGCGCGCGTTCGCGCACGCGGCCGCCTTCGACAGCGTCGCCGACAGCGAGCTGGCCGCGCGGTTCAGTGTGCCCACCAGCGTCGCGGTCGGTCTGCTCTTCGGCCGGCTCGACGAGACCACGCTGACCGCGGCGACGGTGACGTCGGACGCGGTACGCGACCTCGCCGCCCGGGTCCGGGTGGTGCACGACCCGTCGCTGGACGCCGGCTATCCCGCTGGGCGGCCGGCCCGGGTGCGGGTCCGTCGCGCCGACGGCAGCGAGCTGACCGGCAGCGCCGACCAACCACGCGGCGACGCGGAACGGGCGTTCTCCCGGGAGGCCCTGCGGGCCAAGGCCCGCCGGTTGCTCGATCACCGCTTCCCCGGCCACGCCGCCGCCGTGCTCGCGGCGATCGACGGGCTGGCGACCGGCGGCTCGGCCCGCGACCTGGGTGCGGCCCTGCGAGCGGCGGCCGCGTGATCGTCACCCGCCGCGACGGCGCCCTGCACCTGGTCGAGCAGGTCGAACACGGCCGCGTCGCGGGCCTGCTCGCGGCCGCGTGGGGCAACGAGCTGTTCGAGACGCCGACACCGCACGAGCCGGTGCGCACCGCCGCGGCCCGGCACGACGAGGGCTGGCGGGCCTGGGACGCCCGGGTCCTCTTCAACGAGGTGGAACGCCGCCCGCTGCACTTCCTGGAGATCGATGCCGGCGAGCACGTCCGGCTCTACCGGCAGGGCGTCGAGCGGGTCGCGCTCGGCGACGTCTACGCCGGCGTGCTGGTCGGCATGCACTGGACCGGCCTCTACCGCGGCCGTTGGTCCGCACCCGGCGCCCGTGGCCGGCTCGACCTCGGCGGCGACGGCCGGGCCGCCCAGGACGCGGCGGTCGACGCCGAGGAGCGCCGCTGGATCGACGCCAAGCGGCTGGCCTGGGCCGAGCAGGAGCCGCGGGCCGCGTTCGAGACCCGGCTCTGGCACAACTTCGAGCTGCTCCGACTCTGGGACCTGCTCTCCCTCTACCTGTGCGTGATGCCGCGCGAGCCGGCCGCGGCCCCGGGGTCGGCCGGGCCGTGGGGCCCGCAACTCGCCGCGCTGGAACACGCGGCCGAAGACGTGCTGCTGCCGCCGGTGCGCACTCACCCACTCGGCGTCGCGCAGCCGATCACCGTCGGCGTACGCACATTCGGAGAGCTGTGGCTCGACCCGTATCCGTTCCGGCGCACCGGCATCGAGATCGAGGTGCGCAGCACGGCGGTGCCGGACCGCCCGGCCAGCCACGCCGAACTCGTCGCCCGGGTCGGGCGGTCGCCGGCCACCGAGACGACCTGGCGCCTGGCGCCCTGGAGGTCCTGAGATGGAACGCGCCCTGGCTTTTGTCCGTGACGAGGCCGGCTTCGCCCAGGTGACGACCATCGACCGGGCCGGCTTCCCGGTCGTGCGCACGATGACCGCGTTCCTGGCGCCGGACTGGTCGGTCAGCCTGGTGCAGCGCAACACGCACCGGCGGCTCGAGCAATGGAAGCGCGACCCGCACACGCTGGTCAGCTGGGTCGGCACGCCGGCGCCGGGCGCCAGCAACGAGCGCCCGCACGTCTTCGACCTCGGCCTGCTGCCGCCGCGCATGGTGGCGATCCGCGGCCTGGCCGAGCCGATGCCACCGGAGTGGACGGTGGCCGTCTACCGCGAGCAGGTCACCGCGCAGCGGGCCAGGGGGCTCGACAAGGCTCCACTGCGGACGGACGAGCAGGTCGTCGCCGAACTGGTCGGCGTCCGGATCCGTCCGGTGCGGGTGCGGTTGGAGGGGTTCGGCGTGGGCGCGCAGTCCCATCAGTGGACGGTGAGGAGAGAACCGACATGATCAAGACAATTCTCGGGTACGGCATCGAAGAGGGCGTCAGTCCGGAGGAGTACGAGCGCTGGCTGTTCGAGGTGCACGCACCCGATCTGCTGGCCAACCCGTACCTCGATCGGATCGTCTTCAACAAGGTGCTGCGCCCGGTGCGCCAGGCGTCCGGCGGCACCGCCACGGTGCCGGATGGCTACACGTTCTACCGGATCGCGGAGATGCACTACGCCGACGAAGAGGCCTACGCCAACTATCTGCGCTGGTTCGAGCAGAACCCACTGCCAGCCGAGCGCGGCCCGGCCGGCCGCACGAAGTTCAAGTTCTACCTCGTCGCCGAGAGCACCGAGGTGACCCGGGAAAGCCTGGCGGCGTGACCGTCCACTGGGGACAGCCCGGTGCGGTGCTGGCCGACTTCGCGGCGCTGCCGGCGCCGGACGCCGACCTCGCCGCCTGGGCGGCCCGGATCGGCACGGCGGACGGTGCTTTCCCGCTGATCGGGACGGGCACCCGCGCGGAGACCTACCCCGCGCTGCTGTGGAACGGCGCGCGGTGCGCGCGGGCCGGTCTCGGGCCCGCGGCCGGCCTCACGCTGATCGGGCTCGCGGTCGGCGCCGAACACGGGCGCTCCGCCGCCGACCTCGCGCGTGCCGTCGCTGCCGGCCTCGACAGCGAGGTACCCACCTCCGCGCCACTGCACACCGGCGTCATCGCGGCGACGGTCACCGCGGCCCGCCTGGCCGGAGTACCGGACGCGGACCTGCCGGCCCTGCTCGACCTGGCCGCGAGCCTGATGGTGATCGGCCCGCCGTCGACCGAACCGGGGCACGCGCCCGCCGCCGGTTGGCTGGCGCTGCGGGCCCGGTCAGCCGGAATCGTCGGCATGCACGGCGGTCTGGCCCACACCCTCGCCGTGGTGGCCGGCGACCCCGCACCGCTGGACCGCGCGCCCGCCGACGTGGCCGTCGGGGAGATCCTCGGGACGCTGCGATGATCCTGCTCAACGTGGCCCGCCCGGCCGGCACGGTCGACCCGGTCGACCTGGCCCGGGACGCGCTCGCCGCCGGCCTCGACGGTGTCGCGCTGGCCGACAGCCCCCGGCTGTTCCCGGACTGCCTGCTGGAGACCGAGCGGGTGCTCAGCGGCACCGACTCCCGGCTGGCCGGACCGTGCGTGCTCAGCCTCGGCCTGCGGCACCCGGCCGCGGTCGCCGGCGCGGTGCGCACCCTCGACGCGCACCACCCCGGTCGGGTCCTCGCGGTGGTCGGGCGCGGCGAGAGTTCGGTGCGCAACGAGGGTCTCGCCCCGCCGTCCATGCGCGCCTACGAGCAGTCCTTGGACACTTTGCGCGAGCTGGTGTCTCCGTCGATCCGGCTGCTCGGCGCCGCGTCCGGCCCGCGCACCATCACGGCCACCGCGGCCCGGCTCGGCGGCGTGCTGGTCGACGCCGGCGCCGACCCGGCGACCGTCGGCAAGGCGGTCGCCCTGGCCCGCGCTTCCCGCCCCGACGCGGTCGTCTGGGTATTCGCCCGCGCGGTCGTGACGGCGACCGAGGCGGAGGCGGACGCCGCCGCCGCTCCGGTGCTCGGCTCGTGCGCGGCCCGGCTCGTCAACGCCCCGGACTGGTTCGACGTGCCCGCGGACCTGCGCGAGGCGGTCGCCGCGGCCGCCGCGGCGCACGACTACCGGCGGCACGGCACCGCCGACGCCCGCCGGAGCGACCTGCCGGCCGGGACCACCGACGCCCGCCGGAGCGGCGGGTCGGCCCGGAACACCGACGCCCGCCGGGACGGCGGGTCGGCCGGGACCACCGACGCCCGCCGGGACGGCCTGTCGGTCGCGGCCGATCGGTTCGTCCGGGATCGGTTCGTGGTCACCGGGGACGTGTCGGCCGTGACCGCGCGGTTCGCGGCGTTCGGGGCGCTCGGCGTCGACGGCGTCGTGCTGGCCGGTGCCCTCGGCGGCGTGCTGGACCGGCTCGCCGACCTCGCCACCGCCGTCCGCACCGGCCTGACCACAGCGAAGGACTGACCATGACCGAGATAGACACCGCGCGGATCGGGGCGTTCGCGCACGCGGCCACGCTCGACGACGCCCCCGACGCGGTGGTCGGCTTCACCCGGCTGCTGCTGCTCGACACGCTCGGCGCGCTGCTCGGCGGGTTGCGCTATCCGGCGGTACAGGCGTTCGGCGACAGCCTGCGGTCCGCCGCGTCGCCGGATCTTCCGTTCGGCCGGCTGGTCACCCTCGGGGCGGCGGCCACCTGGCTCGACGCCGATTCCGGCGGCTCGTTCCACCCGCAGGGGCACCGCCTGCCACCGGTGCCGACCGCGCACCCGGCGCCGCACTCGCTGCCGGTGCTGCTGCACGCCGCCGCGGGCGGGATCGACGACCGCCGGCTGCTGGAGATCTTCCTGATCGCCAACGAGATCGGCATGCGCTTCGGCGCCGGCACCACGCTGCGGCCCGGGCTGCACCCGCACGGCATACACGGCCCGATCGCCGCGGCCGTCGCGGCCGCCCTGCTGCACGACCTGTCCCCCGCGACCACGGCGACCGCGGTCGAACTGGCCGGCTCGGTGCCGCTCGCCGCGACCCTGGCCGTGCCGATGCACGGCGGCACGGTGCGCAACCTGTGGACCGGGCTGGGTGCCTACTACGGTGCCGCGGCCGCCGGCCGGGCCGCCGACGGCGCGGTCGGATCCGCGGCCCTGCTGACCGGGTTGCTCGACGGCGTCGTGTGCACGGATCTGTCCACTTCGGAGTTGAACGGCGGCCTCGGCACCCGCTGGCGGCTGGCCGACAGCTACCTGAAGCCGTACGCCTGTGCCCGTTGGGTGCATCCCACGCTCGACGCGTTCCGGGCCGCCGTCGCCGACGTGCCGGACCCGGCGCACGACCGCGGCGGGCTGGCCGCGATCGAGGTCGACACGTTCGCGTTCGCCGCGTCCTTGGCGGCCACCGAGGCGACCTCGGACATGCAGGCCCGCTTCTCGGTGCCGGTCAGCCTGGCCACCCTCGCTCTCGACGGCGAGTTGGCCGCCGGCGGTTTCCTGCCCGAACGGCTGGCCCGCCCCGAGGTGAGGGCGCTGGCCGCGCTGGTGCGGCTGCGCGAGGAACCGGCCTACAGTGCGGCGCTGCCCCGAGAGCGGCCGGCCAGGGTGACGGTTCGCTGGCGTGACGGCTCGTCGGCCAGCCAGTCGGTGCGCAACGCCCGTGGCAACCCCGACGATCCGATAACCGCCGACGAGGTGGCGACGAAGTTCCGCCGCAACGCCGAGGGCGTGCTCACCGCGGCGACCATCGACGCCGTCGTCGCCGGTCTACTCGGCGGTGGCACCGGCGACACGCTGCACGCGGTGGCCGGCGAGGTGATCGGGCGATTCTGCCCGTGAGCTACATCGGGACGGTGACCAGCGGGCTGGTCGCCCCGTTGGCGTGGACCACCTGCACCTGCACGGCTTTCATGTCGTCGACGGCCATGGAGGTGGCCGTCTGCAACATCAGCGGGGTGGGTCGCTCCGCCGTGCCGTAACCCTCCGGCGGCACCCGCCAACTCGACACCACCTCGCTGCGGCCGTCGTCGGCCAGCACGACGAGGTGGCAGGTGGCCGGCCCTTCGAGCTTGCTCAAGGCGAACGAGATCCGGGTGCCGAACGGCCGCGAGTCGACCGCGAGGTCGGCGTGCACCCCGGTGGCCGGGTCGGTGGCGCTGAACGGCTCACCGGGCCCGACACCAGCCGTTGCCGTCGGCGCCGCCACCACCTGCGGGTCGGCCACCCAGCGGGCACCGGCGAACAGGGCGAATCCGCCGATCAGGGCGATCAGCACGATCCCGGCCGCGATGCTGAGCAGGCGCCGCTGGCGCACCCGGCGGCGGTCGTCGCCCACCGCGGTCAACGTCCGGCGGAGCAACGCGCCGTCGCGGTCGATCCGCTCGGTCACCGCGAGGTCGGCGCCGTTCACCTCGGCCAGCGCGTCGACCGCCGGCAGGAACGACTCGAGTTCGCCGGCGCAGACCCAGCACTCGGCCAGATGTGCCTCGAACCGCTCGGTGTCGGCCTCGTCGAGGACGCCGAGTGCGTAGGACGCGACGTCCCAGTGCTGCTCGCGACTCATGACCCCGTCACCTCGCGCTCTTCGAGCGCCTCGCGCATGGCACGCAGGGCGTAGTAGACGCGCGACTTCGCCGTGCCCAGCGGCACGCCCAACTCTTCGGCCGCCTCCGGAACGGTGCGGCCCCGGAAGTAGGTGGCCAGCAGGATCTCGCGATGGGTCGGGCTCAGGCTCTTGAACGCGGCGGTGATCGTCATCCGGCGCAGGACCTGGTCGGTGCCGTCGGCTTCGGAGAAGCGTTCGAGGTCTTCGTCGTAGGCCTCGCGCGGCCGGGCCAGCACGCTGCGGTGCTCGTCGATCACGATCCGGCGGGCGACGGTCACGAGCCAGGGCCGCAACGAGGTGTGTCCCGACGTGCTGAGCCGGTCGGCGTTGCGCCAGGCCCGCAGCAATGTCTCCTGCACCACGTCTTCGGCCCGCTGGCGGTCGCCGCCGGTCAGCCGCAGGACAAACATCAACAATGGGCCCGAATGCTCCCGATAAAGGAGCCGCATGAGCTCGTCGGGGTCACCGGGGGTGGCAGCCCCGGCAGGGGGGTCGCCGGAACCCGAACGTCGCTGCACCCGGTCATTGTGTCCTGCGCACCGCGGCACGTCTCTAGCCGCCCCTGACAGGGCGCGTGACCTGGGCGGAAAGCCCCAGTTCGCGGGCGGGACGACACCGGGCGTCGCGGCGGCGACCGCGTGCATGCCAGACCTCCTCGTCCCTGCCCGGCGGCAGGCTCCACCGGGCCACCTGTCTGTACGCAACCGGAGGCCCGAAGGATCAAACGAGGTTGTGGATCGTCAGTCGACGTCGCCCAGGATGGCCACGTAGCAGCCGGTGGTCGGGCCGCGCCGGGCCGCCGGGAAGAGGTTGATGATCTGGGTCAGCGCTGCCGGGCCGAAGTCGCGCTCAGCGGCGACCGTGCCGAGCGCCGCGAGGTCGGTGCGCAGTTGCGCGGCGGTGGCCGCGGCCTCGCCCTTCTTCGTGTAGCCGAACAGGATCACCCGCTGATAGCCGTCGGTGAGCTGGCCCAGGGTCTGGCCCGCGCAGGGCTGGCCGGCCTTCGGCGGCACGTGGGCGGGCTCGGCCCGCGGGCGGAGCACGTCGTCGGCATACCAGCCGACCGCGTGGGCGCTGGCCGTCAGCACGATCGTCATGTCGCCGGGCCGGTGCTGGGTCGACAGCCAGGCCAGCGCGGCCCGCTCGTCGAGGCCGGGCGGGGGTTCAGGCGCGGTGCGGGCCTTGATCAGCGGGGCCACCAGCACCGCCAGCGTCACCACGGCGACCGCGCCGGCGAGGCCGCCCATCAGTGCCGCACCGCCGCGCCAGGAGGTGCGGGCCGGGCCGCGCAGCGCATGGACGGCGGCCACCGCCAGCTTCGCGGCGGCGGCCATCGCGCAGGCGACCGCGACGTACACGCAGGGCACGATCCAAAGCGCCATCCGCATGTAGAGCGGGACCACCTCGGCGAACGCGAGGCCGTAGGCCAGCACCGGCACGCCGAGCAGCAACGCGCTCCACGGACGGCGGAAATAGGCGGCTGCCAGGCAGCCGAGCAGGAACAGCGACCAGACGACCAGGGCGGCCGTTTTCAGGTAGCCGGCGCCGGTGCCGGGCGACGACAGGTGCAGCGGGTCGGTGCCGAGCACCTGGAGGCGGTCCCAGGCCCAGTCCAGCGTCTCGCGCTTGCCGGCGTCGGCCGGCGGGTAGCCGCGCCGGCCCCAGAAGATGGCCATGAAATCGCTGCCGACCACGTAGCGCAGCGAGGCCAGGTAGTGCACCCCGAACACCACGAGCCAGATGAGGAACGGCCACGCGGCCCGGAACGCCTGGGTGAAACCGGTGCGCCAGCCGGCCCGCAGCCAGGCGGTAGCCACCACGACGACCGCGAAGACCGGGGTCGCGAGCATGGCGCCCATGCTGAACAGGCAGGCCAGCGCCGCGACCGACCACCACGTCACGTACTGGCGGGTGGTCGGGCGTGCCTTCTCCAGCAACGCCATCGTCAGGAACAGCAGCAGCAGCGTCCAGAACAGGTCGCCGGTGTATTGCTTGACCTCGGCGGAGTAACGCAGCAGCGAGGCGTTGGCCACGAACAGTGACACCAGGGCCACCGCGCCGACCGGGCCGAGCCAGCGCCGGCCGGCCAGCCAGGCCAGCACCAGGGTGCCGACCGCGGCCAGCAGGGGCAGCGCCCGCAGCACGTATTCGTCCGTGCCGAACGCCGAGACCAGGGCGTGCTGCGCCCAGAGCCAGCCCAGCGGCGCGCTCTGGTTGTAGTCGAGCGCGCCGGCGAGATCGAGGAAGCCGCGGTCGCGGATGTTGCGGGCGATCATCTGCTCGTCGAGCCAGAGCGGGTGGTGGTAGGCCGCCCGCCGGATCATCAACACCAGCCCGAGGGCGAGCGGGACCAGGGCCAGGTCGGCCCAGGTGAACCAGCACCACCAGGGCCGGCGGTGCGGCCCGGGCGGCGTGGCGTCGCCGGCCGGAACGGCGGCGGTGTTGGTGGTCAGCTGTGACATCGGAACAGAGGCGAATGCCTGCCCGGCAAATCTCCGTGTGCGCTCCACGATGCGCGCACCGTGCCGCCAGGACCAGCCTGGGGACCATGACATACGTGATGGGACGGACGGCGGCGGAGTACGCGCGGCTGCGCGACCAGGCCCGGATCTGGGCCGACGCCACCGGCACGCTGCTCGACACGGTGGGGCTGGCGCCCGGCGCGCGCTGCCTCGACGTCGGCTGCGGGCCGGGCGAGACGATGCGGCTGATGGCACAGCGGGTCGGTGCGACCGGCCGGGTGGTGGGTGTCGACGTCGACGGCGACCTCGGCCGGGCGGCGGTCGACCGGTTGGTCGAGGACGGGCACCGGCAGTGCGAGTTCGTCGAGGGCGACATCGAGCGGGCGGACCCCGTACCCGATGGCGGTTTCGACCTGGTCTTCGGGCGGTTGATCCTGCTGCACGTGGCCGACCCGGTCGCCGTGCTGCGCCGGATGTGGGAGTGGACCGCGCCGGGCGGCACCCTGGTGGTGCAGGACTACGACATGCGCGGCGTCGCCCTCGACCCGCCGTTGCCGGTGCTCGACGAGTGGCGGCGGGGTTTCCTCGGCACCTACGCGGCGGCCGGACGCGACGTCGGGCTGGGCCACCGGCTGCCGCGGCTGTTCGCGGAGGCGACCGGCGCGCTGCCGGACGGCACGGTGGTCACCGGGCGGATCGACCGGCTGGCGACCACCGGCGGGATGCTGGCCGCGACCTATCGCAGCGTCACCCCGGTCGGGATCACGCTCGGCACGATCACCGAGGCGCAGGCCCAGCGGTTCCAGGCCGACCTGGCCGAGGCGATGACCGCCCATCCCGACCACCAGGCCCTGTGGCCGCTGCTGATCGGTGCCCATCGGCGCCGCTGAAACCGGACTGCGGCCGGGCGCATCGATCGGGAATGATGTGGTCCATGACTGTTCGGGCGGCGGTCGTGGGTGGCGGGATCGGTGGTCTGGTCGCCGCGTTGGCGTTGCGGCGGGCCGGGGTCGACGTGCGGGTCTTCGAGCAGGCGCCGGCGGTCGGCGCGGTCGGTGCCGGCATCCAGTTGGCGCCCAACGCCACCCGGGTGCTCGACGCGCTCGGCGTGCTGCCGGCGGTCCGGGCGATCGCCGTCGAGCCGACCGCGTTCGAGTTCCGCCGCTGGGACGACGGGCGGCTGCTCTCGGCGACGCCGCTCGGCGCCGCGATGGTGGCCGCCTACGCCGCGCCCTACCTGCACGCACACCGGGGCGACCTGGTCGCGGTGCTCGGCGACGCGGTGCTGGCCGCGGGGGTCCCGGTCGAGGTCGGCGCCCGCTGCGTCGACGTGCTGCCCGGCGAGCGCGGCGCCGAGGTGCGGTTCGCGGGCGGCCGGCGGGAGACGGCCGACCTGGTGGTCGGGGCCGACGGCATCCACTCTCTGGTCCGGCACGCCATCCTGGGCGCCGCAGACGCGCGGTTCACCGGGCACGTGGCCTTCCGGGGCCTGATCCCGGCCGAGCGGGTCGCCGGCCTGCCGTTGACACACACCTCGACCGTGCGGATGGGTCCGGGGAGCCATTGTGTGCACTACTTCGTCTCGTCCGGGCGGTTGCTCAACGTGGTCTGCGTGATCGAGGAAGACGCCTGGACCCGGGAGTCGTGGACCGACCACGGCGACCCCGCCGAGTTGCGGGCCGCGTTCGCCGGCTGGGATCCGGTGGTCCGCGCGGTGATCGACGAGTTGTCGGCGCCGCTCAAGTGGGCCCTGTTCGACCGCCTCCCGTTCGACCGGTGGAGCAAGGGCGCGGTCACCCTGCTCGGCGACGCCTGCCACCCGATGCTGCCCTATGGCGCGCAGGGTGCGGCCCAGGCGATCGAAGATGCCGCGGTGTTGGCCGCCTGCCTGCGCGACGACAGCGACGTGCCGGCGGCTTTGGCCCGCTACGAGGCCCTCCGCCACGACCGCACCGCCCGCGTGCAGCAGATCTCCCGCGGCAATGCGACACGGTTCCACCTGCCCGACGGGCCGGAGCAGGAGGCCCGCGACGCCGCGATCGCGGTCGGCAACGGCCTGTCCCCCGATCTGGAGTGGCTCTACGCCTTCGACCCGCTCACCGGCCACGCCTGAGGGCCGGGCCGCACGGCGGTCTCGAAAGGACGGACATTTAGCATCGCGGTGGCGCGCGGTTAGGGTGGCGCTATGCACCTATGCGTGGGCCGCGGTCCGCGATGATCGTGCCCGACGAGGTCGCGAGCGTTCCGCCGCCGCCCCGCCACCCGCGGCGGAGCCTGCTGATCGCCGCTGGCGTCGTCGTGCTGATGGCCCTCACCGCCGTCGTCGCGTTCAAGGCCGGCGGGAAGGCGACCCCCCAGGCCCGGCCGAGCCCGTCACCGACCACCGCGCCGCCGCTGACCCCAGCGCAGGTCTACGCCGCCCTCGTGCCGTCGGTGGTCGCGATCCGGGGCGCCGGCAACGGCACCGGCGTGGTCGCCAACGCGGACGGGCTGATCGTCACCGCGTTCCACGTGGTCAAGGGCGCAAAGGACATCGAGATCACCTTCCCGGACGGCACGGAAACGGCGGCCACCCTCGCCGGTAGCGACCCGGAGAACGACATCGCCATGCTGGCACCGGCAGACCTGCCCAGCGTCGTGGTGCCGGCCGTGATCGGCAACGCCGGGCGGCTTGACGTCGGCGACGACGTCGTGGCCATCGGCAACCAACTCGGGCTGACCGACACCACCACCGCCGGCGTGGTGTCCGGTTTGGAGCGGGTCGCGTCCGGCACCGACGGCACCCGGCTGCGCGGCCTGATCCAGTTCGACGCCGCCGTCAACCCCGGCAGTTCGGGCGGGCCGCTGGTCAACGCCCGTGGCGAGACGGTCGGCATCGTCGTCGCGCTGCTCAATCCGACCCCGGCCGGCACCTTCGTGGGTGTCGGCTTCGCTGTGCCGATCGGCGCCGCCCTCGGTGGTGGCGGCGACGGCACCGGACCACCCGGCCCGGAGCAGTAGGAGAGCGCATGGACACCGAGCCCATCCTGTACGAGGTCAAGAAGACCATCGTCGGCCAGGACGTGTTGCTCGAACGGTTGCTGGTGGCCCTGCTCTCCCGCGGGCACATCCTCGTCGAGGGCGTGCCGGGCCTGGCCAAGACACTGGCCGTCAAGGCGCTCGCGGCTGCGATCGGCGGCCAGTTCCACCGGGTGCAGTTCACCCCCGACCTGGTGCCCGCCGACATCGTCGGCACCCGGGTCTACCACCAGCACAGCGGCGAGTTCCAGGTCTCGCTCGGCCCGGTGTTCACCAACCTGCTGCTCGCCGACGAGATCAACCGGGCGCCCGCGAAGGTGCAGAGCGCGCTGCTCGAGGTGATGCAGGAGCAGCAGGTGACCATCGGCCGCGAGACACACCAGGTGCCGCGCCCGTTCCTGGTGATGGCGACGCAGAATCCGATCGAGTCGGAGGGCACCTATCCGCTGCCCGAGGCGCAGGTCGACCGGTTCATGATGAAGGTCCTCGTCGGCTACCCGAGCGCGACCGAAGAGTTCGTGATCGTCGAGCGGGCGATCGCCGCGACCGCGGCCGGGCAGGCGGTCAGTGACCCGGAGCGGCTCGTCGAGATGCAGAGCCAGGTCGACCGGGTGTACGTGGATCCCGCGCTGATCGAATACGCGGTCCGGCTGGCCAACACGACCCGCGAACCGGCCGCGGCCGGGCTCGGTGACCTGGCCCGCTACGTGAGCTTCGGCGCCAGCCCGCGTGCCTCGATCAACCTGATCCTGGCCGGCCGGGCGCTGGCGTTCATCCGCGGCCGTGACTACGTGGTGCCGGCCGACGTCACCGAACTGGTCCTCGACGTGTTCCGGCACCGGCTGGTGCTCTCCTACGAGGCCGTGTCCGACGACGTCACGGCCGACCACGTCCTCACCCGGGTGATGGCCGCGACACCTGTGCCGGACGCTCCGCTGCAACGGGCCGCCCGGCCATGACGACCGCCCCGGACCGCCTGCTGCGCCAACTCGAGTGGCGTGTTCTCCGCCGGCTCGACGGCCGGCTGCAGGGCGCCTACCGCACGGCGTTCCGCGGCACCGGGATCGACTTCGACAGCCTGCGTGAGTACGCGCCCGACGAGGACGTGCGGCACATCGACTGGAACGTCACCGCCCGGCTCGACCAGCCGCACGTGCGGCAATACACCGAAGACCGCGAGCTGACCGCCTGGCTGGTGCTCGACCAGTCCGCCTCGATGCGGTTCGGGGAAACGGCCCAGGGCAAGGACTCGATGGTCACCGACCTCGCCGTCTGCCTGGCCCGGCTGTTCACCCGGGGCGGCAACCGGGTCGGCGCGATCCTCTACGACAACCGCCGCCACCAGGTGGTGCCGCCGCGCACCGGCCGCGATCACGTGCTGCGGCTGACCGACCTGGTGACCGCGCCGACGCCGGATCGCGGGGGTGGCAGCACCGACCTGGCCGCGATGATCCGGCTGGCCGCGAGCAACGCCCGCCGGCGCGGCCTGGTCTTCGTCATCTCCGACTTCATCGGCGAGGGCGACTGGGCCGGCGAGCTGACCCGGCTCGCGCTGCGCCACGAGGTGGTGGCGATCCGGGTCGTGCACCCGGTCGAACTCGAACTGCCCGACCTGGGCCTGGTGCTGGTCGAAGACGCCGAGACCGGCGAGCAGGTGCTGGCCGACACCGGCGACCCGCTGTTCCGCGAGCGGCTCCGGGCCGAGGTGGCGGTGCGCGAGTCGACCGTGGACGAGGCGATGGCCCGCGCCGGGGTGGCCGCCCACCGGGTGCGCAGCGACGAGGATCTGGTGGAGGCGCTGGTCGAGATGGTCCGCCGGGCCAGGCGGGGGCGCCGATGAGCGTCGCACACCCCGTCATGCTCGCGGTCGCCGTGCTGGTCGGCCTGGCCTGCGCCGCCGGCCTGCGCTGGCTGCACCGTGAGCGCGCGCAGGCATATCGGGCCGCCGGCGTGCGGGCCACCGGCAACCTGCGCCGCTACCTGCCGACCGTGCTGTTCCTGGCCGCCGTCGTGTTCCTGCTGCTCGCCGTCGCGCGTCCACAAGCGACACTGGGCGTGCCGCGTACGTCCGGCACCGTGATCCTGGCCTTCGACGTGTCCAACAGCATGGCCGCCGACGACATCGCGCCCAACCGGCTCGCCGCCGCGCAGGCCGCGGCGATCTCGTTCGTCGAGGCGCAACCCGACAGCGTCGACGTCGGCGTGGTCGCGTTCAGCCAGGGCGCGCTCAACACGCACACGCCGGGCAACCTGCACACCGAGACGGTCGACGCGATCAAGCGGCTGCGGGTGACCGGCGGCACGTCGCTGGGCCAGGCGATCCTGGCGTCGCTGACCGCGATCGTCGGCCAGCCGGTGAGCCTGCCGGAGCCGTCGGCGCCACCGCCCGACCTGCCCTACCGCGGCGACGCGACGATCGTGCTGCTCACCGACGGCGAGGACACCGGCGGGCCCGACGCGCTGCTGGCCGCCGACCTGGCCGCGATCGCGGGCGTGCACATCCAGACCGTCGGCGTCGGGACGGTCGAGGGCAGGACCGTCGACATCGACGGCTACCAGGTGTCGACGGCGCTCAACGAAGACCTGCTGACCCAGATCGCCGCGGCGACCGGCGGCGCCTACCACCGGGCCCAGGACGAGGGCGCGCTCGACGCCGCCTACCGCGACCTCGACCTGCGCACCACGATCGACGACCAACCGGTCGAGCTGACCGGCCCGGTCGTGGCCTTCGCGCTGCTGCTGCTGATGGCCGGCGCGCTGCTGACGATCCACTGGTTCGGACGGATCATCTGATGTCGTTCACCTGGCCCTGGGCCCTGGCCGCGCTGCTCGCCTTCCCCGCCCTGCTGGGTTACCGCTGGTGGAGCCGCCACCGGCGACGCCGCGAAACGGTGCGGCTGCCCAGCGTCGCCCTGGTCCGCGCCGCGGTGCCGGCCACCTCCCGCTGGCGCCGCCGGATCCCCATCTGGTTGTTCGCCACCGGCCTCGTCGTGCTCGCCACCGGCGCCGCCCGCCCGCAGGCGTCCGTGCCGGTACCGGCCAACTCGACGACCATCATGCTGGCCATCGACTCGTCCGGCTCGATGTGCTCCACCGACGTGCCGCCCAACCGGCTCACCGCCGCACAGCAGGCGGCCCGCGAGTTCGTCACCGACCAGCCCGACGGGGCGCGGATCGGCCTGGTCACGTTCTCGTCCACGGCGGGGCTGCTGGTCGAGCCGACGACCGACAAGAAGGCGCTGATCGCGGCCATCGACACGCTACGGACGGCCCGGGGCACCGCGATCGGGCTGGCCATTCTCACCTCGGTCGACGCGATCGCGGAGGTCAACCCCGACGTGCCGCCGACCGGCGTGGAGTTGCCGGCGGCCGCCGGCGGCGGCGACTACGAGCCCGACACGATCGTCGTGCTCACCGACGGTCGCAACACGCAGGGCGTCGACCCCACCACCGCGGCCGGCGAGGCGGCGGCCCGGCGCCTGCGGGTCTACACGATCGGCTTCGGCACCACCCAGCCCGCGTCGATGGTCTGCAGCCGCGACCAGGTCAGCGGCGACGCCGCGATCTTCGGCGACGGGTCGCGCTTCGGCGGCGGAGGCTTCGGCGGCGGCCGGCGCTACCAGAACATCGACGAGCCGACGCTGCGCGAGGTGGCCGACCTGACCGGCGGCGAGTACTACCAGGCCGGCGACGCCGCCGAGCTGACCCGGGTGCTCCGTGACCTGCCCAGCAACATCGTGCTGCAGAAGCAGGACATGGAGATCACCGTCTGGTTCGCTCTGGCCGGCGCCCTGCTCGTCCTCGCCGCCGTCACCCTCGCGCAGTGGTGGAACCGCACCAGGTCTAGAACGACGACTTAGGCACCGGCTTGCCTGCTTTCCGGACCTGCGCCGGACCGGACGCGGACGGGCGTACGTCGATGTCGAAGATCTCGGTCGGTAGGTAGACCGTGGCGCATGAGTTCGGGATGTCGACCACGCCGGAGAACCGGCCCTCGATCGGCGCCGCGCCGAGGATCAGGTACGCCTGCTCCGGGCTGTAGCCGAACTTCGTCAGGTACTCGATCGCGTGCAGGCAGGCCCGCTGGAACGACAGTTGCGCGTCGAGATAGCGCTGTTCACCGTCCAATGTGACCGAAACACCGGAGAACGCCAGCCACTGGCTGTATTGCGGGTTGTTGTTGCCCGGCAGGAAGATCGCGTTCTCGGAGACGCCGTAGGTCTGCATGCCGCCCTTGATGACGTCGACGTGCAGGTCGACGAAGCCGCCCATCTCGATCGCGCCGCAGAAGGTGATCTCGCCGTCGCCCTGCGAGAAGTGCAGGTCGCCGACGGAAAGATTGGCGCCGGGTACGTACACCGGGTAGAAGATCCTCGAGCCCTTGGTCAGGTTCTTGATGTCCTGGTTGCCGCCGTTCTCACGGGGCGGTGCGGTGCGGGCGGCCTCCGCCGCGGCGTCGTCGAACGCCGACCCGGTGAGCGTGCCCAGCACGGCGTCCTGCGGCAGTGGTGGCAGCGACAGCGGCGGCACCCGGTCGGGGTCGGTGTTCCGCAGCGCCGTCTCCCGCTGGTTCCATCTGCGCAGCAGGTCGGCCGACGGTGCCGTGCCCATCAGGCCGGGGTGCACCAGGCCGGTGAACGAGACGCCGGGGATGTGCCGTGAGGTGGCGACCTGGCCCTTGAAGTCCCAGATCGCCTTGTAGGCGTCGGGGAACTGGTCGGTGAGGAAGCCGCCGCCGTTCTGCTTGGCGAAGATGCCGGTGTAGCCCCAGCCCTGCCCGGCCAGCGGCCCGGAGTCTTCCTGCGGTATCGGCCCGACGTCGAGGATGTCGACGAGCAGCAGGTCGCCCGGTTCGGCGCCCTGCACCGCGAACGGCCCGCTGAGCGCGTGCACGATGGACAGCGGTGCGTCGCGTACGTCGTCGGCCGAGTCGTTGTTGTGGATCTCGCCGTCGAACCACTCCCGGCAGTGCACCCGGAAGGTCGCACCGGGCTTGACCGTGGCGACCGGCGGGACGGCCGGGTGCCACCGGTTGTGGCCGATCTTCTCCTGTTCGCGGAACCGCTTGGTCGAGTCCAACCCAAAGATGACCTCGGGCATGCCCACTCCTTCTCGCCGCGCCGCGCCCCCGTGGCGCGCGCCGTTCGTGAGCCCCTGATTCAGATCCGGGGCAGCCCGCGTGGGACCTGTGGCGGCCGGCTCCGAGGCTGCCGGGACACCACTGTCGGCGTCTCGGCGCTGCGGCCGGCCTGCTCGATCGCGGCGGCCAGCGGGCGGGGCGTGCGGCCCAGGTGTGGCGCCGACCAGACCCGGGCGGCGTCGCCTGCACACCGGGCGCACGGGACTGTCGTGGTGGCTGCGCCGAGCGGGAGGCGCACCTCGAACTCGCCGTCGCGGGGGCAGCGGTAGAGGTAGGTCGCCACGCCGATCAGCATCGGCCGCGGCGCTCGCTCGTTCACGAAGGCGCGCGGCCGGTGCACCCGAACGAGTGACGGATCAGCTCGGCAGGCGGTTGACCAGGGTGAGCATGGCTTCGATGACCTTCTCGGCGTCGTAGCAGACACCGGCCCGGTAAGCGTCGCGGGGATTGGAGCCGTGGCGGCGGGCGAAGGTGCCGCTGCCGTAGCGGCTGCCGACGAACAGCACGCTCCGTTCGCGTAGTAGCGGATCGGTGTCGGCCAGCGGGATGCCGCGGACACGACCGCCGGGCAGCGCGGTCACGTGTCGGCCGAGGACGAAGACGTTGATGCCTCTGCCGGCGAGTTGGTTGTAGCCGATGCGGGCGGCGTCGTCGAGTTCACCGTCGCCGATGTTGACGGCCAGGATCGCCGGGTTCGCGGTCTGCGCCGCCTGGTTTTCGATGTTGCCGGCCATCGTCGCGTACATCTCGTCGGTGGTCGGATGCACCTGGGCGTCCGGGGCCAGCACCTCGAAGGGCGTGGCGCAGGCGACCTCGCGAGGCTGGACCCGGGCCAGCGGTTCCGCGGAGGGCTCCACGCGCTCCGGCAGTGGACCCGGGCGGCCGAACAACCAGCCCTGGCCAAGCGTGGCGCCCATCGCCCGCGCGGCATCGAGATCCTCGCGCCGTTCGATGCCTTCCGCCAGGATCTGCGCCCCACGCCGCTGCGCCTCGTCGAGCACCGCGTTGACCACCTGGGAGACCGCCCAGGACCGCGACCGGCTCTGGACGATCGACCGGTCGAGTTTGATGATGTCCGGGTTGATCAGTGGCATGGCCGCCAGGCTCGCCGGGTCGGCACCGACGTCGTCGAGGGCGATGCGGGCGGAGCGGCTGCGGGCGTCGACGACCGCTTTGAGCAGCCGGCCGGGCTCGCGCATCACGGCCTGCTCGGTGATCTCCAGGACGACCGGGTGGTGCCGGGTCAGCTCGATGTAGAGATCGCGCAGTCCGACCGGCGGTTCGGTGGCCAGCGTGTCCGGGTTGAGGTTGACGAACAGGGCGAGTTCGGGGAGGGCGGCCTTCCGGTAGTGGCGCGCGGCGGCGTCGGCGCACAGCCAGTCGAGTTCCGCCGAACGGCCGGCCCGGGCCGCGGCGGCGAACAGTGCCGGAGCGTCGTGGAACCGTCCCTGGGGTCCGCGCGCCAGGGCCTCGAACCCCACCGGCCGCCGATCGTGGAGGGCGATGACAGGTTGGAACACGGGTTCGACCAGACGGCCGGTAAGGACCGCGTCAAATCCGGCGTCGGCGTCGAACGGAGCTCCCATTGGCCCCTCGCTCCCCGGGTCGTCGACCCGCTGATCACGTGTCGGGTTTCCAGCGCTGCCGCCGGTAAACAGGTTGACCGCCTTTCGCTGCGGTCTGTCCGGTTAGTCTGGAAAGTAGAGCATCGGGGGGAGATGTCGTGACTGGTCCGTCGGCGGACGCGCCCAAGCCGATGGATCTGCTCAGGACCCGCGGTTATGTCGGGCTGCTGTTCCTGGGCGCGCTCGTCGGCGTGCCGGTCGCGATCGTCGCCTACTACTTCCTCGAACTGGTCAACAGGGGACAGCGCTACTTCTTCACCGACCTGCCCCAGGACCTGGGCTTCGCCGGCGCGCCCGACTGGTGGCCGATCCCGGTGGTCGCGGTGGGCGGGTTGATCGTCGGCCTCGGCCTGCGCTATCTGCCCGGCACCGGCGGTCACAACCCGGCGGAAGGGTTCAAGACCGGCGGCACCGTCGCCGCGCGCGACCTGCCCGGGATCGCCTGGGCGGCGCTCGCCACCCTGGTGTTCGGTGCGGTGCTCGGGCCGGAGGCACCGCTGCTGCTGATCGGTGCGGGTCTGGCGGTGCTGATCGCGCGGCTGATCAAACGGGACACACCGGAGAAGGCCATCGTGCTGATCGGTGCGGCCGGTGGCTTCGCGGCCATCGCGACCCTGCTGATCTCACCGCTCGCCGGCGCCTTCCTGATCCTCGAGGCGGCGGGCGCCGGCGGCGCCATGACCAGCGTGGTCCTGGCACCCGGGTTGCTCGCGGCGGGCATCGGCGCGCTCATCTTCGTCGGCCTCGACCACCTGACCGGCTTCGGCACGTTCTCGCTGGCGGTGCCGAACGTGCCGCACCTGGGCACGCCGACCGTCGCCGAGTTCGGCTGGGCGATCGTCATCGGACTGGCCGCGGCGGTGCTCGGTACCGCGATCCGGCGCCTCGCCTTCCAGATCCAGGCGATCGCTTCCCGTCGCACGATGCTGCTGACCGTGCTGGCCGGCCTCGTCGTCGGTGGGTTCGCCGCCCTGTTCGCCGGCGTCACCACCAAGGGCGCCGAACAGGTCCTCTTCTCGGGCCAGAACGCGCTCCCACCCCTCATCGAACAGGCCGGCACCTGGTCCGTCGGCGAACTGCTGCTGCTCGTGCTCTGCAAGAGCCTGGCGTACGGCGTGTCACTGAGCGCCTTCCGCGGCGGCCCGACGTTCCCCGGCATGTTCATCGGCGCCGCCGGCGGCCTCGCCCTGTCCCATCTGGCCGGCCTACCCCTGACCGCGGGCGTCGGCATGGGCACCGGCGCGATGACGGTGGTCATGCTGGGCGGCCTGCCACTCACGGCCGTGTTGCTGACGCTGCTCTTCCTGGCCTCCGAGGCGACCAACCTCGTCTCGCTGGTGATCGTCGCCGTCGTGGTCGCCTGGGTCACCGCGGCCCGGCTCTCACCCTGGCTGCGGCCGCACGCGCCGGCGTGATCGGGCGCCGAGGCGCGTTCGCGCTGCCGTCAATCGGTGAGGTCGGTGCTCGTGCTCAGCTGCCGCCAGGCGTCGAGTTCGGCCCGCTGGGCGTCGAGCACGCCGCCGAACGAACCGACCGCGTCGGCGCCGAGCAGCAGCAGCGCCGGTGGCCGGTCGGAGTTGACCGCGGCGATGAGAGCGCGGGCGGCCTTCGCGGGGTCACCGGGCTGGGTGCCGTCGACGGTGTCGACCTCCTTGCGGCGCTTGCCCGCGGTGCCGGCATAGTCGGCGATGACGGTCGCGGACTGGGTCAGGGAGCGACCGGAGAAGTCCGTGCGGAAGGCGCCCGGCTCGACCACCATCGCGGTGATGCCCAGCGGTTCGAGCTCCTTGCGCAGTGACCCGGTCATGCCTTCCAGTGCGGACTTGGTGGCGGCGTAGTAGCCGGAACCGGGCGGGCAGACCCGGGCGCCGATCGAGGATATGTTGACGATCGCCCCGTCGCGGCGGGCGCGCATGCCCGGCAGCACCGCCTTGATCAGGGCGACCGGGCCGTAGAAGTTCGTGGCGAACAACCGCTGCACGTCCGCGTCGTCGCCTTCCTCGACGGCCGCCCGGTAGCCGTAGCCGGCGTTGTTGACGAGCACGTCGACGCCGCCGAAGCGGGCCTCGGACTGCCGTACGACGTCGGTGACCTGCGCCGGGTCGGTCACGTCCAGGGCCAGCGCCAGTGCTGTGTCCGGGTAGCGGCCGGCCAGGTCCGCGACCGACGCGGCGCGGCGGGCGGTGACGACGGCCTGGTCCCCTGCGTCGAGGACGGCTTCGGCCAGCGCCCGGCCCAGTCCGCTGGAGCAGCCGGTGATCAGCCAGGTGGACATGTCGGTCTCCTTCGACGATGTGGCTACGCACCGCCGCCGACTGTACTTCGGGCGCTCAGAGGCCGACGGACGCGCGAACGGCGTCCGGCAGATCAATGCCCGCGATCAGGCCGCTACGGTCGATTCCACTTCGAAGGTCAGTTGGCCGTCGCGTTCGTCGACGCGGACCTTCTGGCCGGCGTTGACGCGGCCGTCCAGCATCATCTCGGAGAGCCGGTTGTCGACCTCGCGCTGGATGGTGCGGCGCATCGGGCGCGCGCCATATGCCGGTTCGTAGCCGTGCTCGACCAGCCAGCGGATCGACGCCGCGGAGAACTCGACCGCGATGTTCTGGGCGTGCATGCGGCGGCGGGTCTGCTCCAGCATCAGGTCGGTGATGCGGGCCAGTTGCTCGGGCTCGAGCCGGCCGAAGATCACGATGTCGTCGATCCGGTTGATGAACTCCGGGCGTAGCTCCTCGCGCAGCCGGCGGGTGATCCGGTCGCGCAGGTCACGCTGCGCGTTGCCGCTGCCGGCCGTCTCGAAGCCGACCGACGCCTGCTCGGCGGTGATCAGCTCGGAACCCAGGTTGCTCGTCATGATCAGGACGGTGTTCTTGAAGCTGACGGTGCGGCCCTGGCTGTCGGTCAGCCGGCCGTCGTCGAGCACCTGCAGGAGCAGGTTGAACACGTCTGGATGGGCCTTTTCGATCTCATCGAGCAACACGACGGCGTACGGCCTGCGCCGGACCGCCTCGGTCAGTTGGCCGGCCTCCTCGTAACCCACGTATCCGGGCGGGGCGCCGACCAGGCGGCTGACCGTGTGCCGCTCCTGGAACTCGCTCATGTCCAGCCGGATCATCCGGTCCTGGTTGCCGAACAGCGTCTCGGCCAGCGCCCGGGCCAGTTCGGTCTTGCCGACGCCGGTCGGGCCGAGGAACAGGAAGCTGCCGATCGGCCGGTTCGGGTCGCCGAGCCCGGTCCGCGACCGGCGGATCGCCTGTGCGACGGCCGCGACCGCCTCGTCCTGCCCGATCAGCCGCTCGTGCAGTCGCTGCTCGAGGTTGGCCAGGCGGGCCTTCTCCTCCTCGCTGAGCTGCCGCGCCGGGATGCCGGTGGCCCGCGACACCACCTCGGCGATGTCATCGGCGGTCACCTGCGGCACCTGTGCGCGGCTGCCGCCGCCGCTGTCCTCGATCTGCTTGCGCAGCGCGGCCACCTGGTCGCGCAGGTCGCTGGCGCGCTCGTAGAGTTCGGCCGCCACCGCCTGGTCCTTGTCGCGGCAGAGTTGCTCGATCCGTTGCTCAGTCTCGCGTTCGTCCTTGGCCACCGCGCCGCTGCGCAGTTGCACCCGCGCGCCGGCCTGGTCGATCAGGTCGATCGCCTTGTCGGGCAGGAACCGGTCGGCCAGGTAGCGGTCGGACAGCTCGGCCGCCGCGACCAGCGACTCGTCGGTGAACCGCACGCCATGATGGGCCTCGTAGCGGTCGCGCAGGCCGCGCAGGATCTCGATGGTGTCGTCGACGCTCGGCTCCGGCACCAGGATCGGCTGGAACCGACGCTCCAGCGCGGCGTCCTTCTCGATGTAGCGCCGGTATTCGTCCAATGTGGTCGCGCCCACCGCGTGCAGCTCACCGCGGGACAGCGCCGGCTTGAGGATCTGGGCCGCGTCGGTGGCGCCCTCGCCGGCGCCCGCACCGACCACGGTGTGGATCTCGTCGATGAACACCACCAGGTCGTCGGTGTGCTCGCGGGCCTCGTCGAGCAGGTTCTTGAGCCGCTCCTCGAAGTCGCCGCGATAGCGGGTGCCGGCGACCAGGCCGGTCACGTCGAGTTGCACGAGGCGCTTGCCGGTCAGCGTGCGCGGCACCTCGCCGTCGACGATCCGCTGCGCCAGGCCCTCCACGATCGCGGTCTTGCCGACACCGGCTTCGCCGATCAGGACCGGATTGTTCTTGGTGCGCCGGGCCAGCACCTCGACGCACTGCTCGATCTCGTCGGCCCGCCCGATCACCGGGTCGATCCGGCCCTCCCGGGCCAGCGCGGTCAGGTCTCGCCCGTACTGGTCGAGGGTCGGTGTTCCGGTTGTCGACTCCTGTTGCTGCGGCACGCGCGGCGCGGCCGGCGCGCCCGGTTGGGCCGCGGCCTGGAGCGACTCCGGGTTGATGCCGTGCATCGCCAGCAGCCGCCCGGCCTCGGTCTCCCGGTTGAGCGTCAGCGCCAGCAGGATGTGCTCCGGGCCGAGGTAGGACGAGCCGAGCCGGCGGGAGATCTGGTGCGCCTGCAGCAGCACCCGCTTGGCGTTCGGGGTCAGCGCCGGCGGCCCCGGCACCGCGCCGCCCTTGCGGTCGCGCTGCTCGATCTCGCCGGCCAGGGTGGCCGGATCGGCGCCCGCGCGGGAGAGCAGTTCGTTGAGCGGCGGTCGCTGGGTCATCGCCCAGAGCAGGTGCTCGGTGTCGAGATCACCGCTGCCCAGTTGTGCGGCCTCGCCGGCCGCGGCCTGGAGCAGATCGCGGGCGTCCTGGCTCATGACCTTGCCCAGGTCGAGTCGGGCCCGGGGTTGGCCGGGGGATAGGAACTGGGCCATGAACTCGTCGAACGGGTCCCCGCCGAACGGCCCGTTTCCCCAGTATCCGGTCGACATCACCATCTCCTCCGTGTCGGCGGCGATAGGGCGGCCCGTACCCGTTCGTCCGACGGGCAAACCGGCAAGCGCGGCGTACGGGGTGAGTGGTGCACTTGTGTCGAAAGCGCCAGAACGGGGTGTGTACTCCTGTCCGCAGCGGGCAATCCAGCTCATGGCCCCCAAGGAGATGGAAGGCGACAACCGGCGCCGCCGCGAGCTGGCCCGGGAAGCGCGCAACGCCAACCGCTCGCCCAGTGCGGAGGGTGTCACGCTGGGCGCCTCGAAGCAGCAGGAACACCGGCCGGAGAAACGCCGCGCGGGCCCGCCGACGGCCGGTCGGCACAAGCCGGAGGCCGGCGCGACCCGGATCCCGCAGTTGGGCGAGCCGGGGCAGGAGTGGCCACGCCGCGCGGCCGACGAGGACGGCACCACCGACGCCGGTGCCGGCCCGCGGCTGCGCTATCGCGAGCTGGTCGGCGAGGTGGCCCGGCTGACCGGCGACGAGTTCCACGCGGCCCGCGAGCTGACCCGCGCGGTGGTCGGGGTGACCGCCCGGTCGCTCGACGAGCCCGACGGGAAACGCCTGATGCAGACGCTTCCGGGTGAGCTGGAGGTGGCCCGCGCGCTGGCCGGGCCGCCGGAGCGCGACCTGACCATGTTCCTGCGCGAGGTGGGCCGGCTGCTGGAACGGCGGCCGGAGGAAATAAGGGTCAAGGTCCAGGCGGTGTTCGCCGTCCTCGGCGACGCCGGCATCGACCTGCCGCTGCCGCCCGAGTTGGGTTCGCTGGCCGAGCCGCTGCCGCCCGACGCGCGGACGCCGTCGGGGCACCCGCTGGCGCTCGACGACGACGAGGTCTCGGCCGCCCTGCGCGACCTGCCGGACTGGTCCGGCGACCGGCGCGCGATGAGCCGCACGATCGAGTTGCCGCCCGACAACCTCGACCGGGTGCTGCCGCTGATCGAGGGGCTGCGGGCCGAGACCGGCCGCTCGCCGCACATCTCCCGCCCCGCGCGGGGCACGGCGACGCTGACCGTCTACACCGCGGCGACCGGCACGGTGACCGAGGCCGACGTGGCCCTGGCCCACCGGGTCGACGCGGCGGTCGACGACGCCGGCGCCGGCATGGCCGGCTAGCGGGTTTCACGGCGCCGCCCTGCTCAAGGCCGGGCGGGCCGGCGGGCCGGGACCGGCAGCGGGTCAGGACCGGCGGGCGAGGTAGACCACGTCGGGTTCGCCGTGTGGCACCTCGGTCAGCCTCGTCTCGACCTCGCCGATGGTGGCGGCCAGCCGGGTGGCGTAGGCCGCCGACGCGCTGGCGCTCCACACGGCCAGCACGCCACCCGGGTTGAGGTGGTCGCCCAGCATCGCGGTGCCGGCGTCGCCGTAGAGGGCGGCGTTGTCGCCGAACACCGTCCAGTCGGGGCCGTTGTCGACGTCGAGGCAGATGGCGTCGAAGCGCTCGTCGGTGTCGGCCAGCCAGCCGCCCAGGTCGGCCGTGACCACCCGGACCCGCGGGTCGTCGAGCGCTCCCCCGCTGAACGGTGCCAGGTGGGTGGCGTGCCAGGCGACCACGGCCGGCTCGATCTCGACCACCACGATCTCGGCCAGCGCCGCGTACCCGACCGCCTCGGCCAGCGAGAAGCCCACGCCAAGACCGCCGATGAGCAGCCGGCCGCCCGGCGCCATACCGGCCAGAGCCGCCCGCACCAGGGTGCGTTCGGAGGCGCCGGAGCGGGTGTCCATCAGGAACACCCCGTTGCTGATCAGCTCGTAGTCGCCGTTGTCGCGGCGCAGGACCAACTCGCCGCGGGAGGTGTCGACTCGTTCGACGGTCTCCATCACGCCGCCCGCAGGACGAAGTCGTGCTCGACCAGGGTGCTGCCGTCGGGCTGCGCGAGGAACTCCTTGACCAGGCTGGCCCTTACGCCGAAGACCGCGTCGCTGTCCAGATAGGAGCTGGCGGCGTCGAACAGGTGGGTGGTCACCGGCTCGTGGCCGTCGGCCGAGACGATGACGTGGATGTGTGCCGCCCGCCAGGGATGCCGGCCGCTGGCGCGCAGCAGCACGCCGACCGGGCCGTCGTCGGGGATCGGGTAGCTGACCGGCCGGCTGGTGCGGAACACGAAGGAGCCGTCGTCGCCGGTGCGGAACCGGCCGCGCATGTTGCCCGGTGGCTGGCCCGGATCCTGCACGTCGTAAAGACCGTTGGAAGCGCATTGCCACGCGTCGAGCACCGCACCGGCCAGTGGGCCGGAGGCGCCGCGCACCAGACCACGCACCACGCACGGGCTGCCACCCGGATCCGCGACCGCGATCGAGTCGCCCGCGGCCCGCCACGGCGCACCGGGCACGTAGAACGGACCCAGGACGGTCGCGTCGGTGGCCGCGTCGACCGGGTGCGCGATGGTCTCCACCAGCGACGAGAGGCCGAGCGTGTCGGACAGCAGGATCAACTCCTGGCGCTGGTCGTCGCTCATCCGGCCGACCGCGGTGAGGAACCGGATGCCGGCCAGCCACTCGGCGGGCGACAGCGAGACCTCGCGCGCGAAGCCGTGCAGGTGGCGCACCGCGGCCTGGAGCACCTCGCGCAGGCGGGCGTCCGGCGCCCCCTCGATGCGGTCGAGCACCTCCCGGGTCAGCTCGCCGGCCGGATCGGTCTGGTTCATAAGCCGACAGCCTACGGACCACTCTGGACGGTTGCCAGCGCGCCGATGGCCATCACCGCCACGTCGTCGTCCAGGCCGCCGTCGAAGGAGCCGAGCAGCGCCTGAACCGCGGCGACGGCCGAGGAGGCGGTCGCCGGTGCGACGCCCGCGGCGTACGCGAGCAGCTCGTCCGGGCCGTAGCGCCGCCTCGTGCCCGGCGCCCGGGCCTCGGTGAGCCCGTCGGTGTAGAGCAGCAACGTGTCGCCCGGCCGCAGCGTCAGCGTCTGCGCGTAGTAACGGGCGTCGGCCAGGACGCCGACCAGCGGACCGCCGGTGGCGGGCAGGTAGTCGGCCGTGCCGTCGCCGCGCAGCAGCAGCGGTGGCGGATGGCCGCCCGTCGCCATCGTCACCTCGACGCCGCCCTCGCCCACGGCGAATACGCCGCACACCACCGTGCAGTGCCGGTGCGTCGGCGAGCGGTGCTCCTGGTAGAGGACGCTGTTGAGGCTTCCGACGGCGGCCGCCGGGTCCGGATCGTGGAAGGCGGAGGCCCGGATCGTGTAGCGGGCCATGGCCGTGACCGCCGCGGCCTCGACGCCTTTGCCGCAGACGTCGCCGAGCAGGAACCCCCAGCGGTTGCCGGGCAGCGGGAACAGGTCGTAGAAGTCGCCGCCCACCTCTTCCGCCGACGCCATGTGGTAGTAGGCGGCGGTCTGCGTGCCGGGCGGGACGGGCAGCGCCGCCGGCAGCAGGCTCTGCTGCAGCGAGCGGACGAGGTGGGTGAGCCGATCCCGGTCGCGGTCGGCGGCCTCGCGTGCGCGCAGCAGTTCCTGTTCGTAGGAGCGGCGTTCGCGGGCGTCGAAGACGATGACACGGATCTGGGCCGGACCCCCGCCGGGGTCGGTCAGCACCACGGCGGTGACCAATACGGGTAGCCGGGCGCCGCCGGCCACCCGCAACTCGAGTGCCACGCCGGCGATCTCGCCCTGCATCCGCAACAGCGGCGCCAGGTGCGTCTCGTAGTAGATCCGGCCGCCGACGTTGAGCAGGTCACTGAACCGGAGCTGGCCGACCACCTCGTCGCGGCGCAGGCCGATCCAGCGGAGCAGGGTCGCGTTGGCCCGCACGACGGTGCCGTCGAGCGTGGTCACCAGGCTGCCGCACGGCGCGTCGTCGTCGTAGCGGTCGTCGGGCGTGCGGGCGGCGGTCACCAGAGCGAGCCGAGGAAGGACAGCAGCGCCGCCTCGGTCTCGCGGGGCGCGCTGAGCTGGGGGCAGTGACCGGTGGCGTCGAGCCTGACCAGCACGCTGCCGCGGATCCGGTCGTGCACGTA
This sequence comes from Asanoa sp. NPDC049573, assembly GCF_040676615.1. Classification (NCBI taxonomy): domain Bacteria; kingdom Bacillati; phylum Actinomycetota; class Actinomycetes; order Micromonosporales; family Micromonosporaceae; genus Asanoa; species Asanoa sp. NPDC049573. The sequence continues at coordinate 156,719 of NZ_JBFAPI010000014.1, read as the reverse complement.
GGCGCCGACCTCGGGCGGGGCGATCACGTCGTCGCGGCATTCCAGCACCAGCGTGGGCACGGACACCGCCGCGAGGTCGGCCCGGTTGTCGGACAGGAAGGTCGCCCGGGCGAACGAGCGCGCGATCGTCGGGTCGGTGCGGCAGAAGCTGTTGGTCAGCTCGGCGCCGAGTTCGGGCCGGTCGGGGTTGCCCATGATCACCGGTGCGATGGCCTGCGACCAGCCGAGATAGTTGCTGTCGAGCGAGTCCAGCAGCTCGTCGATGTCGGACCGGCTGAACCCGCCCCGGTAGCCGGGCTCGTCGATGTAGCGGGGCGACGGCGTGACCAGTGCCAGCCCGGCGAACAGGTCGGGCCGGCGGTTTGCGGCCAGTACCCCGATCATCGCGCTCACCGAGTGGCCGACGAAGGCCACGTCGCGCAGGTCGAGGTCGGTGCAGATGCGCAGGACGTCGTCGGCGTAGCCGTCGAGGGTCGCGTAGCGGTCGGCCCGCCAGGCCGACAGGTCTGAGCCGCCGGCACCGACATGGTCGAAGAGGCCGACGCGGTGCTGCTTGGCCAGGCTCGGCGCGACCAGCCGCCACATGTTCTGGTCGCAGCCGAAGCCGTGCGAGAGCAGCACCACGGGGCCGTCGTCGGGGCCCAGCCAGGTGATGTTGTTGCGCTCCCGCACATCCATCCGGCCATCCTGCCACCGCCGGCCGACGGAGTCGGGTGTGCGGGTGACGTCAGGCGGCGGGGGCGACCGCGCTGTCCCGGACGATCAGCTCGGTGGCCAGCTCGATCCGCGGGCTTTCGATCTGCTCGCCGCGGGCCAGCCGGAGCACGGTGCGGGCGGCGAGCAGGCCCATCTCGGCCAGCGGCTGGCGCACGGTGGTCAGCGGCGGCGAGCACCAGCGCACCTCGGGCAGGTCGTCGAAGCCGACCACGCTGATGTCGTCGGGCACCCGCAGCTTCTGCTGGCGGACGGCCTCGTACACCCCTAATGCCATCTGGTCGCTCGACGCGAAGATCGCCGTCGGCGGGTCGGCCAGCGCGAGCAACTCGGTGCCGCCGGCGAAGCCTGCCTCGTGGTAGAAGTTGCCCGGCCGGATCAGCGTGTCGTCGACCGGGACGCCGGCCGACTCGAGCGCCGCGCGATAGCCGTCGAGGCGGGCCCGGCTGCACATCAGGTGGGGTGGGCCGCCGATGAAGCCGATCCGCCGGTGGCCGAGACCGATCAGGTATTCGGTCGCGTGCAGGCTGCCGACCCAGTTGGTGGCGCCGATGGTGGGCGCCTCCTGCGGCGGCACGCCGGCCGGGTCGACGATCACCACCGGGATGTTGAGCCGCCGCAACTCGCTCTGCAGCGGCGGTTCGAGCGTGGAGGTCACGAAGATGACGCCCTCGGTGGAGCGGGTGCGGATGTTGTCGAGCCACTGCTTGGCCGACGAGGTGCGGCGGTGAATGGCCGACACGACCGTGCCGACGCCGGAGGCGTGCGCGACGTCTTCGACGCCCCGGATGATCTCGACCGCCCACGGGCTGTCGATGTCGTTGAAGACCAGGTCGACCAGGCCGGAGTTGGCCCGCATGCTGGGTGGCCGGCGCCGGTAGCCGTGCTGGCTGAGCAGGTCTTCGACCCGCTTGCGGGTGTGCGGCGACACGTCGGCGCGGCCGTTGAGCACCCGCGAGACGGTGGGCACCGAGACACCCGCCAGGCGCGCGATCGCCGCGATGGTCACGGTCCGCTTGTCGTCGGCGGCACCACCGGAGGCCGCACCTGGCATGGATCGCCCTTTCGTCATGGTGTGGAGCCTACGACCGTCGATCAGCCCTTCACACCGCCGGCCAGGCCGCCTACGAGCTGACGTTCGGCCACCGCGTAGAAACCGAGTGCCGGAATCATCGAGATCACCACGTACGCCAGCACGCGCGCGGTGTCGTCGGAGTATTGCCCCTGGAAGGCCTGCACACCCACCGGCAGCGTCCACCAGTTCTGGTCGGTGAACACGACCAGCGGCAGCATGAAGTTGTTCCAACTGGCCACCACGGCCAGCACCGACACGGTGGCCAGGGCCGGGCGGGCCATCGGCAGCAGGATCCGCCAGAAGAAGCCGGCCGGGTTGCAGCCGTCGAGGGTGGCCGCCTCCTCGACCTCGGCCGGGATCGTCCGGAAGAACTGCCGCAGGATGATGATGGTGACCGGCAGCCCGAACGCGGCCTGCGGCAGGATCACCCCGAGCGGGTTGTCGAGCAGGCCGATGGACCGCAGCAGGATGAACAGCGGCAGGATCGCCACCGCGAACGGGAACATCAGTCCGGCCGCGAACAGGGTGAACAGTGCCTCCCGGCCGCGGAACGCGAAGCGGGCGAAGACGAACGCCGCCATCGCCGACGCGCCGACCACCACCAGGGCCGTGGCCACCGCGATCAGCGTGCTGTTGGCGAGCTGCCGCCAGAACACGCCGGAGGCCAGGATGCCGGTGTAGTTGCCGACCACCCACGGGTGGGGCAGGCCGAGCGGGTTCTCGGCGAGCTGGCCGTTGTCCTTGAAGCCGCCCAGCACCCCGAACAGCACCGGCACCACGATCAGGGCGCCGATGACGATCGAGACGAGGTGCAGGACGAGTCGCCGGGCCGGGGTCGTCATCGCTGCACTCCCTTGGTGGTGATCGCGCCCTCGGTGTCGCGGCGCATGATGACGCGCTGGTAGAACAGCGCGAACGCGAAGCTCAGCACGAACATGATGATCGAGATGGCGCTGGCGTAGCCGACCTCGAAGCGGCGGAAACCGTACTGGTACATGGTCACGGCCATCGTCTCCGAGGAGTGGATCGGGCCGCCGCCGGTGAGCACCCAGACCATGTCGAAGAGCTGGATGGTGCCGATCACCGAGAGGAACACACTGACCCGGATGGTCGGGCCGAGCAGCGGCAGCGTGACGTGCCGGAAGGCCTGCCAGGCGCTGGCGCCGTCGGTGGTGGCCGCCTCGGTCAGCTCGCGCGGGATGCTCTGCCGGCCGGCCAGGTAGAGCACCATGTGGAAGCCGAAGTACTTCCAGGAGATCACCAGGAACAGCGCGAACAGCACGGTGTCCGGGTCGGCGAAGACGGTGCCGGCGTCGGCGCCGAGCCAGCGGGCCAACCCGTCGCCGAGGCCGCGGTTCGGCGAGAAGACGAGCGTGAACAGCACCGCGGTGGTGACCTCGGAGAGCACGTACGGGGCGAAGAAGATCAGCCGGTAGACGCCGCGCCCCTTGAGCGGCTGGTTGAGCAGCATGGCCAGGCCCAGCGCGACGGGGAGTTGGACGACCAGCGAGAGGCCGATCAGCACCAGCGCTCGCCACAGGTCGCCGCGGAAGGTCGGGTCGCCGAACGCGCGGGTGAAGTTGTCGAGACCGACGAAGTTCTCCGGCAGACCGAAACCGTTCCACTTGTACGCGCTGGCGTAGCCGGCGACCAGGATCGGGGCGACGACGAGGAGCAGGAACAGCGCGAGCGCGGGCGCGAGGAAGACGGCGACGGTGGCCAGGCGGCCCGCTCGCGGCCGGGCCCGGCGGCCCCGCGGTTGCGGGACCGCCGGCACCGCCGCGACGGGTGGTGTGGTGGTGAGCATCGTTACTGGCTCTTCGCCACCGTGGTGATGTCCTTGACGACCTGGTCGGCCTTCTTCGAGCCGGCGATCAGCTCGGCGACGCTGTCGTTGACCTGCTGGCCCACGGCCGGCGGGTAGGCCTGGTCGAGGTAGAGCTGGAACCCGGTGGCGCTGGCCAGCGTCGACGCGACCACCTTGCTGGTCTCGTCCTTGATCGAGTCGGCGGCGTCCTTGTTGGTGGGCAGCACCGCGCCGGTGGCCGCGGAGCGGCGCTGGTGTTCGACGTCGAGCAGGGTCTTGAGCAGGTCGAGGGTCGCCGGCGGCGCGTTGCGGCCGACCGCGAACCCGTTGCCGCCACCGAACGCGTCGGTGGGCTTGCCCTTGCCGCCGTCGACCGCGGGGAAGGTGAAGAAGCCGAGCTTGTCGCCGATGCCCTTCTTGCTGGTCGAGGAGCTGGCCTGCACCGAGGGTGCCCACTGGCCCATCAGCTCCATCGCCGCGCGGCCGTTGCCCATGGTCGCGGCCTGGCCGTCGGGTGAGCCGTATTCGGCGCCGAGGAACCCCTTCTGGAACGGCTGGAGGTCGACGAGTTCCTTGAGCCGCTCCCCCGCGGCGACGAAGTCGGGTGTGTCGAAGTTCTTGTCGGTCGCGGCCCGCTGCAACGCTTCCAGGCCGCCGATCCGCATCGCCAGGTAGGCCCAGTAGTAGTGGCCGGGCCATTTCTCCTTGCCGGCCAGGGCGATGGGCACCGTGCCGGAGCCCTTTATCTTGGTGACAACGGTGAGCAGTTCGGCCCAGGTGGTCGGCGGTGCCGTGACGCCGGCCTTGGCGAAGAGGTCCTTGTTGTACCAGAAGCCGATCATGCCGATGTCGAACGGGACGCCGTAGATCCGGTCCTCGATCGTGTAGGGCTGCATCGCGGCGGGCAGCAGCGTGCCGACCCATGGCTTGACGTCGTCGGTGATGTCCTTGACCAGGCCGGCGTCGACCTGTTGCTGGAGCACCCCGCCGCCCCACGACTGGAACAGGTCCGGCGGCGAGCCGGCCTGGGTGGCGGTGGTCAGCTTGGTCTTGAACGCCTCGTTCTCCAGTGGCTGGATCGCGATCTTCACGTTGGGGTGCGCGGTCTGGTACTCCTTGGCCATCGCCGCCCAGACCGGCAGCATCGGCTCGGTGTTCTGGATGTGCCACCAGTTGATCGTTTGTGGACCGTCGGCCGCGGCCGAGCCACCGTCGTCGTCGTCGCCGCAGGCGCCCAACAGGACCGCGCCGGCGCCGAGGCCGGCCAGTCCGAGCAGCGATCTGCGGGAGAGGTGCGCTGTCATGTGCCATCCCTTCGAGGAAATCCGGATCTTCGGATGCCGGCCGCAGCCGGCGGGACGTGCAGGAAACGCGGTGCCGAAACTTTCGGATCGATGCCGATAGTTCTTCCGGTATGGCGGGCAGGTTACGACGTGCGCAACTGCCGGTCAAGGAACTGTCTAATCTCGATGTGAGCCATTACCGTGTTCGGGGAGTTCGCCCATATCGGGGCGACCGGCTTCCGGAAGTCACCGGAAGCGGACCCGAAGGAGCTGCCCATGGCGACCGAGACCGCAGCCACCGCAACCGCCGCCCGGTCGATCCGGAACCCGGTCCTGCGCGGCTTCAACCCGGATCCGTCGATCCTGCGCGTGGGTGGCGACTACTACCTGGCCACGTCGACCTTCGAGTGGTACCCGGGCGTCCGCGTGCACCACTCGCGCGACCTGGTCAACTGGCGGACGCGCGGCGGCATCATCACCGACCGGCGGCTGCTCGACCTGCGCGGCGCCGGCGACTCCAATGGCGTCTGGGCGCCCGACCTGAGTTACCACGACGGCCGGTTCCACCTGATCTACAGCGACGTCGCCAGCTTCGCCAGCGGCTACTGGGACCCGCAGAACTTCCACACCAGCGCGCCGTCGATCGACGGGCCGTGGTCGGACCCGGTCCGGCTGCACGGGCGCGGTTTCGACGCGTCGCTGTTCCACGACGACGACGGCAGCACCTGGCTGCTGAACCTGAGCGCCGACTGGCGACCGGGCCGGGACCGGTTCGGCGGCATCGAGATCCAGCGCTACGACCTGGCCGAGCGCCGACTGGTCGGCCAGGCCCGGCCGATCTTCGGCGGCACCGCCGCCGGGATGACCGAGGGACCGCACCTCTACCGGCACGACGGCTGGTACTGGCTGGTCACCGCCGAGGGCGGCACGAGTTGGGAGCACCAGGTCACCGTGGCGAGGTCGCGCGACCTGTTCGGACCCTACGAGGCCGATCCCGAGGGCCCGCTGCTGACCTCGCTGGGCCGCCCCGACCTGCGACTGCAGAAGGCCGGCCACGGCAGCCTGGTGCGCACGGAGGACGGGCAGTGGTACCTGGCCCATCTCACGGCCCGGCCCGCGACTCCGCTCGGCAACTGCGTGCTGGGCCGGGAGACGGCCATCCAACGGGTCGACTGGGCGCCCGGGGGCTGGCCGCGGATCGAGGGCGGCATCCCCGCCGACGAGGTCACCGCGCCGGGCCTGCCGGCGCACCCGTGGCCGGCCGAACCGGCGACCGACGATTTCGCCGGGCCCGACCTCGCGCCCTGGTGGTCGACGCTGCGCCGGCCGGCCACGCCGGACTGGGTCGACCTGACCAGCCGCCCCGGCCACCTGCGGGTGCGTGGCGGCCAGTCACCGGTGGGCCGGCAATGGCCGAGCCTGGTCGCCCGCCGGGTGGGTGCCGAACACTGCGCGCTGTCAGCCGTGGTCGAGTTCGAGCCCGGCGACCACCGGCAGCTGGCCGGCGTCACCGCCTACTACAACTCGCGCAACTGGCACTTCTGCTACCTGACCCGCGCCGACGACGGCCGGGTGGTGCTCGAGGTGCTGACCAGCGACCGTGGCCGGCTGCGCGCCCACCCGGAGGTCACCGTCGACACCGGTGGTGCCACCCGGGTCGGAATCCGCGCCGCGTTCGACGGCCCGGTGGTGCGGTTCGCCTACGACCTCGGTGTCGGCTGGCGCGAGCTACCGGTAACGCTGGACGCCACCATCCTGTCCGACGAGCATGCGGCGCAGGTGGTCGACGGCGAGCCGGCCGCGTGGGGCTTCACCGGGGCGTTCGTCGGGCTCTGGGTGCAGGACCTGGGCGCCGAGGGGGTGCACGCCGATTTCGCCGAGGCCACCTGGACGGAGGGAACTTCCGGAACTCTTTTGGATTGACGCGGGACAATCTGGGCCGTTATGTTTCGGCAAAGTTACGGAACTCGATCCGTAACTATCGGCGTCGCTCGCGATAGGAGCGCACATGAAGCTGAAACGATGGCTCGCCGCCAGCGCGGTCGTGCTGGCGACCGCCGCCGTCGCGGGCACGCCCGCCACGGCGAGCCACCCGGTCGACCCGGCCCAGCAGAGCCTGCGCACGCTGGGCCTGCGGCATGACCTCTACATCGGCACCGCGGTCGACATGGCCGCCCTCGCCGACACCGCCGACCCGCAGTACCGGGCCACGGTGTCCCGCGAGTTCTCCACCGTCACGGCCGAGAACGTGATGAAGTGGGAATCCCTCGAACCCACCCGCGGCACCTACAACTGGGCCCCGGCCGACGAACTGATCGCCTTCGCCAAGCGCAACAACCAGCGGGTCCGCGGCCACGTCCTGGTCTGGCAGAACCAACTGCCGGCCTGGCTCACCGACGGCGTCAACGACGGCTCGATCGACGCGGCCGAGTTGCGGCAGATCCTGCGCGACCACATCACCACCGTGGTCAAGCACTTCAAGGGCAAGATCTGGCAGTGGGACGTGGTCAACGAAGCCGTCAGCGACCCGTGGGACAGTCCGCCGACCCTGCACTACAAGGGTTTCTGGGCCGAGCACCTCGGCGACGGCTACATCGCCGACGCGTTCCGCTGGGCCCGCGCCGCCGACCCGGGCGCCCTGCTGTTCTACAACGACTACAACATCGAGGCGTTCGGCTCCGGCGACCCGGCCGACGACAAGACCCAGTTCGTCTTCGACATGGCCAAGGCGCTGCTGCGCGACGGGGTGCCGATCGACGGCATCGGCAGCCAGGGCCACCTCGGCACGCAATACGGCAACTACGACACCTTCCAGGTCGCCGCGGCGCTCAAGCGCTTCGCCGGGCTGGGCCTGGCCACCGCGTTCACCGAGGTCGACGTGCGCAGCCAGATGACGGCCGGCGTGCAGGCCGGCGACTCCAACGAGATCAACCCCCGGCTGCAGGCGTCGGCCGGCAACTACAGCGTGCTGTTGCGGGCCTGTCTGGCCGACCGGCACTGCCTCTCGTTCACCGTCTGGGGTTTCACCGACAAGCACTCCTGGGTGCCCACCTGGTTCACCGACCCGCCCGAGGGGTTGGCCACCATCTACGACGAGAACTACCAGCCCAAGCGGGCGTACCAGGAGATGAAGGCGGATCTGATCTACAGTGGACGGCCGTACGTCCTGCCCCGCATACCGCAGAAGCCGCGCCGATGAGGCGCGGGTTGGTCGCCGTGCTCGGCGCGGTGGCGCTGGTGCTCGGCGTGGCCGGCACCGCCGACGCGCACGGGCGGGTCAGCGCCGACATCGTCGACTCGGCCCGCGGGCACGGCAACGTGGTCAGCTTCACCTTCGACGACGGCCCGAACCCACCCGACACGTTGCGGCTGCTCGACGTGCTGCGCCGGCACCACGTCAAGGCGGTGTTCTGCCTGTGGGGCGACCACGTCGTCGAGCACCCCGAGGTGGTGCGGGCGATCGTGCGGGCCGGGCACACGCTGTGCAACCACAGCATGCACCACGACGACCTGAGCACCTGGACGCCGGAACAGATCGCGGCCGACCTGCGCGAGACCAGCGCCGCGATCCGGCGGGCGGTGCCACACGCCCGGATACCCTATTTCCGCGCGCCGTTCGGCGCCTGGGGTGCCAGTGCTGACGTGGCGGCATCGCTCGGGATGCGGCCGCTGGGCTGGCGGTTCGACATCACGGACTGGGAACCGCCGGGCACCGACGTGCTGGTCCAACGCCTCCTGGACCGGCTCACACCGGGCGCGGTCGTTCTGATGCACGACGGCGGCGGCGACCGGAGCCAGACCGTCGAGGCCGTCGACCGGGTCATTCCCGTGCTGCGCGCCCAGCGCTGGCGGTTCACGCTGCCGGAAGGCTGCTGAACCGCGGTGAGAAGGTGGAAGGGGCCCTATCGGCCAGGGCCCCTTCCACCCACCGCCGGGTAGACCCGGTGCGCGTTCTCGGTCGTCCGCCGGGCCAGGTCGTCGCCGGCCGCCTCCCGGAACAGCGCGGCGCCGAGGAAGTGCAGTTCCGGCAGCGCGAACCCGTCCGACGAGTAGAGGAACTTGCCGTAGGGGCACAGCTCCAGCGCCTCGGCGAGCACCGCACCGGCTCGCGCGCCGACGTTGTGGGTGGCCAGGCCGAGGTCCATGTGGACGGTCGGGAACACCTGCGCCAGATAGCCGGCGTGCCGCTGGAACGGATAGCAGTGCAACAACAACACGGGTACGCCGGTCGCCTCCGTGGCCCGCAGCCACGGAGCCAGCAGCAGCGGGTCGCAGGCGCGCAGGTCGACGTCGCGGTCGCCGAGCCCGGTGTGGAACTGCAACGGCAGCCCGGTGTCCAGCGCCGCGAAGGCCAGGAACCGGTGCAGCGTCTCGTCGGCCAGGCGCCCGCCGCCTGCCGCCAGCCAGCGGCCGGCAGCCGTGCGCACCTCCCCCGCCGACGGCCGTCGCGCCCCCAGCGCCAGTCCGACCCGGTAGGCGGCGACCGATTTGAACGCCATCGTTCCCGGCCGGCCGGCCGCCTCGGCCAGCGCGGCCCGGACGGCGTCCGCGAAGCCCTCCGCGGACGCGCCGGCCAGGCTCTCGGCCACCGCCTCCAGCCGGACCACCTCGTAGGCGGCCGCGCCGGCGGCCGCACCCAACTCGGTCGGTGTCGTCAGCGGCTCGGGCGTGAACCCGGTGTCGACCAGCATGGCCGCGAGCCCCGCCGCGTGCAGCAACCGCCGCCCGACCGCCGCGTGACCGAGGTCGGCCCGCCGCTCCAGATACGCTTCCGGCGTCGCGGTCGGGGCCAGGTCGAGCAGCGGGAAACAGAGCCGGCGCAGCGCGTCGCCGAGCGCCGAGTCGAACAGCGTCGTGCCCGGCGCGGGCCGCTGCGCCTCGGTGAGCCACCCCTCGAACCCGGCACGGTCAAGATCGCGCCGCACGACGCCATGGCAATGGTGGTCCACCAGCAGCTCCACCGTCCTAACCTAAGTCGGTGGACGCCAGTGATCGCGACCGCCGGGCCGCGCAGGCCCGGGAGGTCGCCGACCGGCTCGCCGGCGAGGGTGTCGAAGGCGTGGCCCTGACCTGGGTCGACACCTCGGGCATCACCCGGGTCAAGGCGGTGCCGCTGGCCCGGCTCGCGCACGCCGCCGCCTGGGGCGCCGGCGCCGCCGCGGTCTTCGACGCGTTCCTGGTCGACGACGGCTCGGTACGCGGCCGGTACGCCGGCGGCCCGGTCGGCGACCTGCGGCTGCACCCCGACCTCGGGCGGGTGGTGACGCTCGCGGCCGCGCCGGGCTGGGCCTGGGCGCCGGGTGACCGCTTCGACCAGGCCGGCTCGCCCCATCCGCTGGACGCGCGCTGGTTGCTGCGCCGGGAGCTGGACCGGCTCGGCTCCGGCCTCGCCGTGCTGGCCGGGTTCGAGATCGAGTGGTGCGTCTCCCGCGGCCCGGGCGACGAGTTCGTGCCGGCGACCACCGGGCCGGCCTACGGGATGACCCGGCTCGTCGAGCTCGCGCCCTACCTGCGGGCGGTGCTGGCGGCGTTGACCGCGCAGGGCGTGGTGGTCGAGCAGATCCATCCGGAGTACTCCCCCGGCCAGTTCGAGGTGGCCGTCGCGCCCGCCGACCCGCTGGCCGCCGCCGACACGGTGGTGCTGGTGCAGGAGACGGTGCGGGCGGTCAGCCTCGCACACGGCCTGCGGGCGACGTTCGCACCTAAGGTGGTGGCCGGCCAGGTGGGCAACGGACGGCACGTGCACCTGAGCGTGCTGCGCGACGGCATGACCGCGATGTCCGGCGGCGCCGGGCCGTTCGGCCTCGACCGCGCCGGCGAGGCGTTCGCGGCGGGCATCCTGGCCCGGCTGCCCGCGCTGCTGGCGCTGGGCGCTCCGTCGGTCGCGTCCTACCTGCGCCTGGTGCCGTCGCAGTGGGCCAGCGCGTACGCCTGCTGGGGTCTGGAGAATCGGGAGGCGGCGCTGCGGCTGGTCGCCGGCGAGTCGGCCAACGTCGAGGTCAAGTGCGTCGACGCGGCGGCCAACCCGTATCTGCTGCTGGCCGGCCTGCTCGCCGCGGGCCGCGCCGGCATCGCGGCCGGCGCCCGGCTGCCGGATCCGGTGGCCGACGACCCCGAGGCGCTGCCGCCCGGCGAGCGGGCGGCGCGCGGCATCGACCGGCTGCCCGCCACGCTGGCCGCGGCGGTGGCCGAGTTCGAGGCCGACGAGGTGCTGGGCGAGGCGCTCGGTCCGGCTGTGGTCGACACGGTCGTGGCAGTCAGGCGCGGCGAGATCGCCCTGTTCGACGGCGCTGGTGACGAGGCGGTGGTGGCCGCGACCCGCTGGCGCTACTGATCGGCGACGCCGCGCAGGAGCAGCCCGATCAGCCGGGTCGCCAACTCCCGTTCGCGCTCCTCCCCCGCGATCAGCGTGATGCCGCCGAGGGCGAGCAGCACGTCGTCGGGGTCGACGCCGGGCCGCCCGGCGCCGGCGTCGAGCAGTGTCGCGATCGCGGTGCGGAGCAGTTCGCGGATGTGCAGCCGGTCATCGTCGGCGCGCAGCGCGCCGATCATCGCCCGCTTCGTGGCCATGAAGTCGACGAACCGTTCCATCCAGGCGGTCAGCGCCTCGACCGGCGGCATGGTTTCCAGCAGGTCCGGCGCGGCGGCGCAGAGCCGGGCCACCTCGCTGCGGTAGACGGCCTCGACCAGGTGCTCCCGGGTCGGGAAGCGCCGGTAGAGGGTGCCGATCCCGACGCCCGCCTCCCGGGCGATGGCCTTCAGCGAGGCGTCGGTGCCCTCGCGGGCGAACGCCGCCGCGGCGACCTCGAGCAGGCGGTCGTGGTTGGCGCGGGCGTCGGCGCGCAGCGGTCGGGACACGGCGCTCCTTCGAGCGGTGACGCGGGTCACTGGATAACCGGAGCCGGGTCCGCTTACCTTAGACGGAGCCGGGTCCGGTTAGAGGTTAGCTCGGCAGGAGGAGGAACCCATGATCACCACTCCGTTCGGCGCCACCTCGACCGCTGCCGAGGTGCTGGCCGGGGTCGACCTCACCGGTCGCCGCGCGATCGTCACCGGCGGGTCGTCGGGCATCGGCGTCGAGACCGTCCGCGCGCTGGCCGGCGCCGGTGCCGAGGTCACCCTGGCAGTCCGCGACGTGGCCGCCGGCGCCCGGGTCGCCCGCGACGTGGCCGCCAGCCTCCGCACCGCCCGCGACGCGGCGGCCGATGCCCAGGTCACCCGCGCCGCGGCGGCCGATGGCCGGGTCGCCGACGAGGTCGGGCGGCTGGCGGTCGCGCCGCTCGATCTGGCCGACCCGGCGTCGGTGGCGGCGTTCGTCGCGGGCTGGTCCGGGCCGCTGCACATCCTGGTCAACAACGCCGGGATCATGGCCACCCCGCTGCTCCGGACGGCGCGGGGCTACGAGTTGCAGTTGGCCACCAACCATCTCGGGCACTTCGCGCTGGCCACCGGCCTGCACCGCGCGCTGGCCGCGGCCGGCGACGCCCGGATCGTCGCGGTCAGTTCGGTCGGGCACGTCAACGCGGGCGTCGACTTCGACGATCCCAACTTCGAACGCCGGGCGTACGACAGATGGGTCGCTTATGGACAGTCAAAGACGGCCAACATCCTGTTCGCGGTCGAGGCGGCGAAGCGCTGGGCGGTCGACGGGATCACCGCGAACGCACTGAACCCGGGCCGGATCACGAGCACCAACCTGGGCCGGCACATCGGCGACATCGGCAGCGCGCCGGCGTCGTTCGATCCGGCCAGCACCGACGTGTCCTGGAAGGACGCCGCGCAGGGCGCCGCGACCTCCGCGTTGCTGGCCGGCTCGCCGCTGCTCGCGGGCGTCACCGGTCGCTATTTCGAAGACTGCCAGGAGGCCGGGCCGCACCGGCCGGGCGTGCGGCGGGGCGTGGCCGGCTACGCCCTCGACCAGGAGGCGGCAGCCCGGCTCTGGCGGCTGTCCGTCGACCTGGTCGCGTAGAGCGGTGCCGGGCTGCTGTCCCACATGGGCATCGTCCAGACCAGTCCGGCGGCGCTGGCGGCCCGGCGCACCTCGTCGAGGAACAGCGCGACCCGGCCGGCGATCCGATCGAGGTCGGCCGGCCCAAGCAACGGGACGGCACCGCCGCGGGTGATCGCCAGCACGCAGGGACGGTGGGCGACCCGGCGGATCGGCTCGGGTGCGCGGTCGAGGTGGGTCAACATGACCGGGACGATCAACTCGGCGGCCATCGCCGACCAGTCCGGGTTGGCCCGCAGGCCGCGGTGGGTCAACGCCCGCAACGCGCAGCCGTCGCCCGTCAGCCGGGCCGCGAGATAGCCGCGGGCGGTCGCGTCGAACCGGTAGACGCCGGTGAGCTGGCGGATCCGTACCGAGCCCTGTTCCATGATCTTCCCCTTCGGGACCGTTCACGGTGGACGGTGACAACCGCGGAGGCCGGGCATCGGGGAGGAGTTCCGATGCCCGGCCCTGTGCCGCAGCGGTGCTGCTTGGTGGTGACTACCGGGTGACGATGACCCGGACCGAGTCCATCGCGGGAATCTGGTTGGCCCGCGCCATCATCGGGATCCGGTGGGAGCCGTCACCAGCCCATGCGGCGCACTGCGCGACACCGGGGGCAGCCAGGCCAGGGGTGATCGTCACGGTCACGGTGTCGGGCGTACGACCGCCCTTGCCGTCTTCGACCGCCTTGAAGAAGGCCGGCACCGGCGCCGATTCCTGCGCGTTGCGGCCGCTGAGCAGGCGGCAGGCCACGTGGAAGTGGCCACGGACGATGCCGTCCTCGGTGAGGAAGGAGCTCTCCAGGTAGTAGCCGCCGGCCGCCGCACCCAGGAACCGGTCACGGACGATGTTGCGGGTGCTCACCTGGATGTCGAACGCCGTGTTCATCCGGACGCGGGCGGGTGCCCGGCTGATCAGCAGCTCGGGGTTGTCGGCCTCGGCGCCGACCTCGCCCATCTGGGTCTCGACGCACTTCGGGCCGCCCTGGAAACCGTCGTGGATCGGGAAGTCGCTGCCCTCACAGGTGCGGCCGAGCGGGACGAGCGGCGCCGCGGGCGGCGCGGTGGTCGGCGAGGTGGTGCCGCCGGTGCCGGTGCCGCCGCTGGTGCCGGTGCTCGGGGTGCTGCCGGTGCCGGTGCCGCCGCTGGTTCCGGTGCTCGGGGTGCTGCCGGTGCCGCCGTTGTTGCCACCGGTGCCGGTCGTCGGTGCGCTGGTGGCCGGCCGGCAGCGTCCGCTGCGCCGCTGCTCCGCAGCCGCCTTGGCCTGCGCGTCGGCCTTCGCCTTCTCGTCCGCGGCGATCTTGGCGATCGCGGCGGCCTTCTCGTCGGCGGCCTTCTCCTCAGGGGTGGTAGCGGTCGCGTCGGCGGCGTCGCCCGTGGGGGCCGCGGTGTCCGTCGCGTCGGCCGCGGTCCCGTCGCCGGCGGCGCCGGCGACCTCGCCGGCCGGGGCGTCGGCCGGGGGCTTGGCGGCCGGGTCCGACTCACCGACGTGGTCGTGCGCGCTCGCCGAGGCCGCCGGGGGACACACCGGCAGGCTGTTGTTGTTGCGACCCCGCCAACTGCCCGCGAGAGACACCTGGGTGACCGCCACGAGGCCGGCGAACACCGCCAGCGTCGCGAACACGGCGATGAACCGCCGGTTCTTGCGGGGGGCCTGCCTGGTTCTGGTCATTGCGTGACACCTTCCATGTGGACACACACCGGTGCGGTTTGTTATCGGGGACGGACTACGCGAATCGTGGTGATGCCGCCGGCGACGACGGCGAGGCCGAGCACAACCCAGATCACCATCGGGTTGACGCCGCTCTTGATGTAGCCGGCGGGAGCGACGACAGCATCGGCAGGCTCGGGCGGCAGCGCGAGATGCTGCCAGTCGACCAGGTCGGTGCTTTCGAGCAGAGTGAGGTGCGTACCCACGAACTGGTTGGACTGTTGCGCCAGTTCGCGGACGACGTCGTTGCGGGTGCCGGCACGCACGTCCGCGATCACCGAGAAGACCTTGCCGTGCGCGGCGCGCAGGCGGTCGACGAAGATCCGGTCGAACTGGGCGCCCGAGGCGTCCTTCATCTCACCGAGCCAGTACTGCTGGTCGGCGTTGGGCTCGTTCGGCAACTGCACGCCGAGCTTGGCGGCCGCGTTGCGGTCGAGTTGGTCGAGCACCGCATGCTGCTCCGAGATCATCTTGCCGATCTCGCGGACCCGCGGGCTGGCGCCCTTCTTCACCGCCATGTCACCGGCGGGCTGCTCCCAGAGGCCGGCGAGCCGGACCTTGACGACCAGGTCGATGTCGGCGGGACCGAGCGGGCCGTATTTCCCGTCCTTGGAAACGGCGACGTCCGGTGGCACCGGGACCGGCAGCGGCGGTGCCGGCGCCTGATAGAGCGACGAGCTCTTCATGACGTCGCTCATCACCGTCATCGCCGCCATGTGCTCGTCGAAGCTCATGCCGGCCATGTTGTGGCCGCCGTGCCCGCTGTCGCCGCCGGCCGCCGTGGGCGCCGCGGCTCGGTAGTGGCCGTTGGCGAACGCCGCGGACGCCGGCACCAGCGTCACCAGGGACGCCACGGCCAGCACTCGCAGCCCCACTGCGACCAGCTGCCGGACCTTCACTCGTCACTCCTCCGGGTCGGCGGCCGTAGCCGCGCCTCGACACGAAGGAGACGATAAACGCATGTCAATTAGAGATGGCTTAAGTGAAGGAATCCTTAGGCCGCGCCTAAACGGAATTTATAGTTCGCCAACCGACCGTCCGGTGACCGTTCCACAGCGTGTTGGCCACGGAAAACTACCCCCGAAACGCGCTACCTGACCAGATTGACAATTCGACGTGCCGCACCATACTTGCGTTGTCCCCACTTTCCGCCACGAACAACGGAGGATCGGCCGTGCGCAATGCGCAGCAGAGCGTCCACCTCGTCGCGGCCACGGTCGGGTTCCTGTCGCTCTTCCTGCTCTGGCTGGCGGTCCTCTGGGGACTGATGCTCCGCAACGGTTGGGCGCAGAGCCGGATCAAGCACGCAACGGTCTACGGCATCCATCAGACGATCGCGCTGCTCGGCGTGATGCTCGGCGTCGTGCACGGGTTCACCCAGCTCGCCGGGCCGATGGGTGTCGTCAAGCTGGTCGACGTGGTGGTGCCGTTCACCAACCCGTACGACCCGGTCGGCATCGGCGTCGGCGTGATCGCGATGGAACTCTTCGTCGCCTGCACCCTGTCGGTGCTCATCCAGAAGAAGCTCGGCTACACCCGCTGGCGGGCGCTGCACGCGTTCAACTACGTGGCCTACATGTTCCTGGTCGGCCACGTGCTGCTGTCCGGTTCGGACATGGCCGCGGGCGTCCGCTGGGGCGCGGTGCTCGGCTCCTTCGGCATCACCGTGCTGCTCTGGGTGACCACCACGCAGTGGTTCCTCAACTGGCGCCAGGAACGCACGAACCGGCGCAACGACCGCGTCGGGGTCGGCGACGAGCTCCTGGTCAACGTCGACGGCACCAGATGCGCGCGGTTCGGGTTCTGTGAGCACGAGGCGCCCAAGGTGTTCGCCCTGCGTGGCGACGGTCGCCTGGCCTACAAGGCGACGGTGCCGCCGGACCTGGCCAACGACGTGATCAGAGCCGTGGAGGTGTGTCCGGCGCGGGCGATCCAGCTGCACCGGACCGCGACCACGGTGGTAACGCAGAAGAACGAAGAGCCGGCCGAGCAGCCTTTGACCGGCCCCACACGGATTCCGGCGGGCTCGGGCGCCGGTCCACGTCGACGTAGCAGGGGAGACCGATGACGCGGCGGTTCAGGCGCGCGGACTACGGCCGGATTCTGATCGTCGGAACGGGACGCGCTGGCGTCGCCGCGGCCGAAGAGTTGCGGCGCCAGGGCTTTCCGGGCGAGATCGCGATGCTGGGTGCGGAGAAGGAAGGCCCGTACGACCGCCCGTCGTGCTCCAAGGGCATCCTGACCGGCCACAAGCGCCCGCAGGACACCCGCATGCCGTTCCACGACGACGACCTGACCTGGTATCTCGGCCGGCGCGCGGTCGACCTCGACCCGGACGCGCACCGGGTGGAGACCGACACCGGCGAGTCCTTCGCGTACGACGGCCTGGTCATCGCCACCGGCTCCTCGCCGAGCATGCCGAAGTGGGCCGCCGACCCGGGTGTCCACCTGCTGCACGACCTGGAGCACGCCTGGGCGCTGCGGCGCGCACTGCGCGACGCCGAGCGGGTCATCATCGTCGGCGGCGGCATCACCGGCAGCGAGGTCGCCAGCGCCGTCCGCTCGATGGCCCGCAACTGCGTGGTCATCGACTCCAAGCCGCAGGTCATGGCCCGTGCGCTGGGCGAAGAGGTGGGCAACTACGTCACCGACGTGATGCGCGAGGAGGGCGTCGACTTCCGCCTCGGGCACCGGGTGCGCACCGCCAACCGGTTCCGGCAGGGCTGGGTCGTCCAGCTCGACGACGGCGAGAACCTGACCGGCGACATCGTGGTCGCCACCACCGGCGGCCGGCCCGACACGGCCTGGCTGGAGAGCACCGGCCTGGACCTGTCCAACGGTGTGGCCTGCGACGAGACCCTGCGGGTGATCGGCCTCGACGACGTGGTCGCCTGCGGCGCCGTGGCGAGTTGGCCCAACCTGCGCTACGGCACGAAGCCCCGCAAGGCCGAGCACTGGATCAGCTCGCTGGAGCAGGGCCGGGGCGCGGCGCGCACGCTGCTCAACGACGACGGCGAACCCGGGCCGGTCACGGTCATCCCGCGGTTCTGGACCGAGCAGTGGGGCCTACGCATCCAGGTCTGCGGCGAGCTCGACCCCAACGGCGAGGTCGCGATCAGCGAGATGAAGCGGCACCGGCGCGACACCGCCCGGGCCGGCGTGGTGGTCGGCTACCACCGCGACGACCGGCTGGTCGGCCTGGTGTCGGTCAACGCGGCACACGCGTTCACGTCGCTGGCCCGCGCGATGATCGCCACTCCGCTGCCGCCCATGCAGGCCGTGCCGCTGCCGCTGCACACCGAGACGCCGCAGCGCGTCGAGGTCGCCGAGCCCGCTCGGCGCCGCCTCGCTTCGGTGGCCTGAGGCAGCATTTAAGGCAAAAATAAGCAACGGTAAAGGTCGGCCGGAGCGATTCGCTCCGGCCGATCTCTATTTGCGTCAGTGGTGCCCGTGGTGGTAATAGTCCGCGCGCCGCCAGAGCATCGCCGCGAGCATTGTCACGAACATCAGCACATGGCCGCCCATCATCAGGGCGTCGCCGGAAATCGCACCGAAAGAATACGGAACGAGTAGGACCAGGAACGGTGCGTACATGGCGGCGACCATCTCGGCGATCCGGGCCCAGCTGTGCCGGCGGATGGCCATCCACGCCGTCATGCCGACCGACATGTTGGTCGCCATGACGAGGGCGTCGGCGGCCGGGTGGTCGGCCAGGCCGGGCAGCGCCATCGACCAGAGCGGGCCGAGGGCGAACATGCCGACCAGCATCGAGACGACCATCTCGACGTAGTGCGCCGCGAAGCGGAGATGACCCTTGAGGTTGGCTCGGACTCTGTCGGCCCGGCGGGCCGCTGCGGTGGTGGTCATGGCGTCGATCGTGCTGGCGTGACCGGTTCACGCGCAGGTGCCGAAGGTCATGCCACGGGTCATGACCCCGGCTCAGAGCAGGCCCAGGCTGCGCGCCCGCAGGGCGGCCTGGGTGCGGTCGCGGGCGCCGAGCTTGCCGAGCACGTTGGTCACGTGGTTCTTGACCGTGCCCTCGGCGAGGAACAGCGCGGCGGCGATCTCCCGGTTGCTGTGCCCTTCGGCGAGCAGCCGGACCACCTCGAGTTCCCGGTCGGACAGGGGCACGACCAGCGGCTGCGGGCGGGGTTGACCCTCGTCGGCGGGCAGCGCGGCGATCCGGGCCACCACCTTGGCCGCGACCGACGGCTGCAGCACCGACTCGCCGCGCGCGGCGGCCAGCACCGCCTCCGCCAACCGGGCCGACGAGACGTCTTTGAGCAGGTAGCCGACCGCACCCGCGCGCAGCGCCGCGAACACGTCGTCATCGTCGTCGAACGTGGTCAGGGCGATCACCCGCACGCCCGGGTGTGCGGCGCGCAGCCGGCGGGTCGCGGCGATGCCGTCGAGCACCGGCATCCGCAGGTCCATCAGGACCACGTCGGGACGCAGGTCGGTGACCCGGTCGAGTGCCTGGGCGCCGTCGCCGGCCTCGCCGACCACCTCGACATCGGGGCGTACGCCGAGCAGCATCGCGAGGGCCTCGCGGAACAGTGCCTGGTCGTCGACGAGCAGCACGCGCACGGTCATCCGGGCACCTCGACGCGCAGCGTGGAGCCGGTGCCGGGCAGCGACTCGAGCGTCATCCGGCCGCCGACGTGCGCGGCCCGCTCGCGTACGCCCAGCAGCCCGTAGCCGCCGCCCTCCCCTGCGGTGCCGGCGCCGTCGTCGCGGACCTCGAGCCGCACGGCGGCCGGCTGTGAATAGTCGAGGAGCACCTCGGCGCGGCTGGCCCGGGCATGCTTGCGCACGTTGGTCAGGCCCTCCTGCGCGGCCCGGAACAGCGACTCCTCCGCGTCGGCGAGCAGGGCGCGGACCGCACCGGTGACGCCGACCTCGGTCGGCACGCCGGCCGCCGACGTCTCCGCGGCCAGCGCCCGCAGGGCCTCGGGCAACGGCACGGCGGGCTGGGGTTCGCGCAGCGCGCTGACCGAGCGGCGTACTTCGCGCAGCGCCTCCTCGGCCTGGTCCTGCGCCTTGGCGAGCACCTGGTCGGCCTGCTTCGGCTGGCTGGCCAGCACCGCGCGGGCCGCCTTGATCTGCATCTGCACCACGGTCAGCGCGTGCCCGAGGCCGTCGTGGATGTCGCGGGCGACCCGGTTGCGCTCCTGCGCGGCGGCGAGCCGCTCGACCTGCAGGGCGTACTCGCGCAGTTTGGCCCTGGCCGCCTGTTCGCGGACCAGCAGCTTGGTCAGCACGGCGGCGAAGACGGCGGCGGCGAGCAGGCCCAGGCCCTCGCGCAGGCCCTCGGCGAAGGCCATGCCGGCGTGGAAGAACGGGACCAGGGCGACCACGACGGCCACGGCGGGCAGCGGCAGCAGCAGGGTCGTCTGGCTGACCAGCACGACCAGCAGCAGGGTGGCGCCGACGTTGGCGCTGGCCTCGACGAACACCGCGCCACCGAGCAGGAACAGCAGGACGACGTACGCGTAGCGCGGCCAGCGTTCCGGCCGGCGCTCGACGTAGCCGAAGCCGAAGGTGGCCGCGAGCAGGAACGCGACGGCCGGGCCGAGCGAGGCGACGGACCGCTGGTCGGCGGCGACGTCGACCGCCAGGGTGACGAATGCCGCGACGGTCAGCGCGGCCAGGGCCCGTCTCACGCCACCACTCTCGGCTCTCAGCGCGCGCACAGCAACCCTCGGCGATCCTGCGTGCACCCACCACTCGTTACGGAGCTTTCATGATCACCGCTACCGGCCTCGGGAAGCGATACGGCGACAAGGTCGCCGTCGACGACCTCTCGTTCGAGGTCCGCCCCGGCACGGTCACCGGCTTTCTCGGGCCCAACGGGGCCGGCAAGTCGACGACCATGCGGCTGATGCTCGACCTCGACCGGGGCACCGGCGAGACCCTCTTCGACGGCCGGCGGTTCGACACGATCCGCCATCCGATGCGCGAGATCGGCGCGGTGCTCGAGGCGCGGGCGGTGCACCCGACCCGGACCGCCCGCAACCACCTGCGGATGCTCGCCGCGGGCAGCGGCATCCCGCCGGCGCGGGTCGACGAGGTGCTCGAGTTCGTCGGCATCGCCGAGGTGGCCCGGCGCCGGCCGAAGGGCTTCTCGCTGGGCATGGCGCAGCGGTTGGGACTGGCCCAGGCGCTGCTCGGCGACCCCGGCACGCTGATCCTCGACGAGCCCGCCAACGGCCTCGACCCGCACGGCATCCACTGGTTGCGCGACGTGCTGCGCGCGCTGGCCGGCGAGGGCCGCACCGTTTTCGTCTCCAGCCACCTGCTCTCCGAGGTGTCGCTGATGGCCGACCGGCTGGTCGTGGTCGGCCGCGGCCGGATGATCTACAACGGGGATGTCGACGGCTTCGTCCGCGAGTTCACCCAGTCGACGGTGCTGGTCCGCGGCCCGAACGTGGCGGCGCTCGCGGCCGCGTTGCGCGATGTCGCGGGCGTGAGCACGGAGGCCCTCGGCGCGGACGGGTTGCGGGTCGCGGGCACCGACGCGGCGGCGGTCGGCGAGGTCGCGTTCCGGGCCGGGGTGATGCTGCACGAGTTGTCGACGGCGACGGCGTCGCTGGAGGCGGCGTTCATGACCGCGACCGGCGACGCCGAGGAGTACGTCGCGCAGGCACCGGCATGAACGACGCGCTGCGCTTCGAGTGGACGCGGTTGCGGACGCTGCGGTCCACGTACGCGCTGATCGGGTCGGCCCTGGTCCTCAACGCGGCGATCGCGTTGCTGGTCGCCTACGCCACCCGGCACGAAACCCCGGTGCACGACGTGGTCGTCGCGGTGGTGACCGGCGGCGGTGCGAACGCCCCGGTGCCGTTGGCGGTCGTGTTCCTCGCCGTGCTCGGCATCTTCGCGTCGGGCCACGAATACCGCTACGGCACGATCCAGCCGACCCTGACGACGGTGCCGCAGCGGGTCCGGCTGTTCACCGCCAAGCTGCTGGTCGTCGCCACGACGGCGCTGGTCGTGACGGCGGCGTCGATCGTGCTCAACATCGCCGCGACGCTGCCGTTCTGGGAGCGGCCGCCGAGCCTGTCGGATGTGACGGTGCCCGGCTATCTGCTGCTGGCGGTGCTCTGGTCGGTGCTGGGCGTGGCGCTCGGCCAGTTGCTGCGCGGTGTGCCCGGCGCGTTGGTGGTCATCCTGGTCACCCCGATGATCGTCGAGCAGCTGATCTTCCGGCTCTCGTTCGTGCCGGCACTGGACTGGCTGGCCCCGGCGGTGAAGTTCCTGCCCTTCACCGACGGCCTGCAGTTGATCAGCGCCGCGGGCGAGACCTCGGGCGGCTCGGCCGACGAGGTCGACCTGTTCACCCGCTGGCCGTCGGCCGCCGTGTTCATGCTCTTCGTGGCGGCCGTCGTGGTCATCGCCGGCACCCTCTTCAAGCGGCGCGACGCGTGAGCCCCGGCCCGGCGGCACCGCGTTGGCGCCGCCGGGCCGGTCCTCAGTGGCCTACATCGGAACCCAGCGCCTCGCGCAGGTTGGCCGCCGCGTCGGCGGGCTGGAGGTAGCCGGCGACGACGTTGCGTACGTCGGTGGCCACCACCCGAGCGACGTAACCCACGTGGGTGCGGTAAAGGCCGTCCAATGTGGCCTCGTCGAACGGGCGGTAGGTGCCGAACAGTAGGCAGAACGACTCGCCCGCGTTGTCGCCCGTGTTCAGCGCCGTCGGCACGTCGACCTGGGACAGCCGGATGCCGCCGCGGACCAGGCCCAGCGCGTCACGGGCCTTGGTGCCGTCCGGGTTGAAGACGATCGGCGGCGCGGTCGGCGGCGGCGTGCCGCGTCGCACCCAGCGCTCCAGATGGGCGTACGCCGCCGCCGTCACGTGTTGCACCGGCACCCGGCTGAACGGCGGCTGCGCGCAGTTGTAGACCGGCGCGGCGCCCAAGTCGCGCTCCTGGATCGGCGCCCGGTAGACCTGACCGTTGTAGCCGCTGTGCGCACCGCCGGCCACCTCCCACCGACGGAACATGTCGGTGTCGGCCGGCCGCACCGGGGTGCGCACATCGGTCTCGGAGAGCACCTGGAACACCGGCTCGTCACCGACCCGGGTGGGCGCCGCACCGACGATGAAGCCGTAGCCCGCGTACACCGGCTGCACCTGGGGCAGCACCCGGTCGTAGTAGACGGTCATCCGCGACGCCGACTGCGAGGCGCCGATGGCGAGCACCGTCGTGGCCTTGAGCCGGCCCAGCGGTGCGACGCCGCGGGGATCGGCGATGGCCTGCCCGGCCTGGGCGAAGATGTCGTACGAGAGTTCGTCGGCCACCCATTGCCGGCCGCCGGTCACGTCCAGCCTGCCGTAGCGGGTCGGGCTCCAGCCGCGGAGCTGGTCGACGCCGACCCGTTGCGCCGAGACACCCACCCAGGCATAGCCGGCGCGGGTGGTCGCCTCGGCGTTCCACAGCGCGTCGAGGTCATAGCCCGCGGTGACGTTCTGCCACTCGACCAGCACGGTGCCGTTGAACTTCTTGGCGCTGGCGGGCCGGCGCACCACGAGCCGGGTCTGGTAGGGCACGTCGGTGGCGACCCGGTTGCCGGTGGTGTCCCAGCCGTCGGCCACGCCGGAGAGGTAGAACTCCTGCTCCACATAGCCATGCCGGGCCAGGTCGAAGGGCGTCGAGAAGAAGGGGTACGTGTCGGCTAGGTCGGTGGCCAGCCGGTCGCCGGGCACGGTCCCCGGGATCGGGCCGTGCACCGTGGGCCGGGAGATGGGTTCGCGGCCGTCGGGCGGCGCGGCCTGCCCGGGTGCGGCGGAGAGCAGGGATGCGAGCAGTGCGGCGACGGCAAGGACGGCGCGGCGCCATGGAGAGGTCATAAATGCTCCTTCGGCTCTGGCCGCACCATAAATCGCCGTCGATGTGACCGGCTACCGGCCCGCGCGAAGCTGAGACGGCCGTCGCAGACGGGGTTCAGCAGGCCTCGAGCACCGCGCGGGCGGCCCGCTCGGCGGTGGCCGGGTCGGCCCGGCGGCCGCTGATCAGCTCGGCGTAGAGGGCCGACTCGATGATCCGCACGTAGAGGAAGGCGGCGCCGTCGAGGTCGCCGGGCGACCATCGCGGGTCGGCCGCGGCGGCGGCGAGGATGCCCTTCTGCGCCTCGACCACCCGGGCGTGCACCCCGCCGGCCGGCGTGAACAGCACCCGCACGGCGGTCGCCGGCTCGGCCCGCAGGAAGGCCCGGAACGCGGTGGCCTGCCGCAGCAGCGCGGTGAACCGGCGGGTGGTCTCCAGCACGCCGTCGAGGCCGGGCGCGGCGGTCTGCTCGCGGGCCCGGGCCAGCGTGCGCTCGCCGAGCCGCCACAGCACGTCGCCGAGCAGCACGTCGCGCCCGTGCACCACGCGGTATAGCGTGGCCCGGCTCACCGACAAGCTGTCGGCGAGCCCGTCCATGTCCACAGTGGCGTGCCGCAGGAAGAACGCGCAGCCGCCCTGGATCACGCGCTCCTGACTGACCACCCGCCGCGCAGGCCTCGGCATGCCATCGACGATAACCCCCAGAACTCGAAGATCGTGGTGGGCCCGTCGCGGCGCCGGCTCTACCCCTGTTGACGTCGCTACGCTACGTTCCGATGCTGTGAGTGTGACCATCGCGCAGAGCCTCGACCAGTCGCCCGATCCGCGCACCGTCAACGGGATCGAGCGCGCCCTCGACGTGCTGTTGCTCTTCTCCCGGTCGCGCGAGCCCAGCCTCGGCGTCACCGAGATCGGCCGGCGGCTGGGCCTGTCGAAAGCGGTCGTGCACCGCATCCTCACCACGCTGTGCAGCCGCCAACTCATCGTGGCCGACGAGTCCAGCCGCCGCTACGTGCTCGGCCCGGCGTCGCTGGCCCTCGGCCGGGCGTTCCTCGACCGGGTCGACGTGCGCGACCTGGCCCGCGAGCCGATGCGCCGGCTGAGCGCCGCGACCAACGAGACCTCGACACTGTCGATCCGGCTCCGGCACAGCCGGGTCTACCTCGATCAGGTGACACCGCACCGCGACGTGAAGATGGAGGTGCAGGTCGGCGCCGCGTTCCCGCTGCACGCGGGCAGTTCGTCGAAGGCCTTCCTGGCGTTCCTGGCCGAAGACGAGCGCGAGGCCTACCTCGAGTCGGGGCCGCTGCAGGCGCTCACCGACCACACCGTCGTCGACCCCAACTTCCTGCGCGACGAACTGCGGGTGATCCGGGAGCGCGGCTACGCGGCCTCGTTCGGGGAGCGCCAGGCCGGCGCGGCGTCGGTCGCGGCGCCGGTGTTCGACCACGAGGGCCGGCCGGTCGCGGTGATCAGCGTCTGCGGCCCGGTCGAACGCGTCCGCACCCGGGTCGGCGAGATCGCCCAACTGCTGCTGGCCGAGGTTCGCGAGCTTTCGACCCGGCTCGGCCACACCGGCTAGTCGCACTGGTATCGACCGGATCCGGCACTGGCGGCTCGACGCGGACTACGAGGCCGGTCCGACGTTCCGGATCGTGCAACTGACGCCGCCGGGTTCGGCATGTTCGGTCCGGCTCGGCCGCGGGGTCACCTCGTTCACCGACCCGGACGGCAACGGCTGGCTGCTGCAGGAGATCAGGGAGCGCCAGCCCGGTCGCTAGTGCCGGTCGGGCGGGCCGGACGAGGCCGAGCGCTTCGCGGCCTCGGCGGAGTGCCAGAGCATGGCGCGGTTGATCAGATCCGGGTAGCGGTCGAGCATCGTCTGGTAGAGCTGCACGGCGTCGTCGGTGCCCCGATCGGCGGCTTCCCAGTCGCGTAGGTAGCGGCGGGTGAACTCGATGCTGCCCGGGTCGTCGGGCGCGTCGGGCCGCTTGTGCCCGGCGACGACCGTCTTGGGATGCAGGTCGTCGAGCGTGTCCAGCGCGTCGAACCACTCCGCGAGCCCGTCGGCGCCGGCTTCGGACAGATACGGGTGCGCGCCGTTGTAGACGCTGTCGCCGGCGGTGACCAGACCGATCGAGGGCGCGTGCAGCGCGGTCGAGTTGTCGGTGTCGCTGTGCCCGAGCGGCACCACGACCAGCTCCATGCCCTCCAGCTCGATGATGTCGCTGTCGAGCGGGTCGGCCACGACGGGATCGCCGATCTGGTCGGGGAAGGCCACCCGCCAGTACTCGTCGAGCCAGGGCTCGGCGGCCTGTTTGCGCATCACGTCGACCACGCCGGGGGTGGCCACCAGCCGGGCGTCCGGGAAGCGCTCGAGCAGGCCCGCGGCGCCGAAGAAGTGGTCGCCGTGGCCGTGGGTGATGTAGATCGTGTTGAGGTGCTTGCCGGACTCGTCGACCCAGTCGGCCAGGGCCTGCCCTTCGCTGTCGGTCAGCAACGCGTCGACCAGCACCGCCTCGCGGTCGCCGTGGATCAGTGTCGCGGTGGTCGGGGAGAACATCTCCCGTTTCTCGCCGGCGGGAAGGTCGGCGGACACCACCGGCTTCGCGGGCGCGACGAACGTCTCGTACGAAAGTGTTGCCATGACGACTCCCCGGGTCTTCGACACCTTTCACCTACGCTTGCACCGATCACCGCGCGCCGTGGCCGAACGGGGTGCCTCACGCAACGCGCGAGTAACGGGAGACGCATGAGTCCGCGATTCGAAGAGCTGGCCTGGCGGCAGACGCCGATGGGCGAGATCAGCCTGCGGCGCCGGTGGGACCCGACCGTCGAGCAGGACGTGTACGAGGTCAAGCTCGGCGACGAGTTCCTCATGTCGAGCCTGTTCACGGTCGCCGAGATCGAACTGGCCCGGCTCGGGCTGGCCGAGGTCGCCGGCGAGGATCTGGACGTGGTCGTCGGCGGTCTCGGGCTCGGCTACACCGCCCGCACCGTCCTGGAGGACCCGCGGGTGCGGTCGCTGGTCGTCGTCGACGCCCTCGACGAGGTGATCGCCTGGCACCGCCGCGGTCTGCTCCCCTTCGCCGCGCCCGTCGTCACCGACCCGCGCAGTCGGCTGGAGCACGGGGACTTCTTCGCCCTGACCGCGCTGGGTGAGCAGCGTTTCCATGCCGTGCTGGTCGACATCGACCACAGCCCTCGTCACCTGTTACACGAAAGCCATGCGGGCTTCTACACGGCCGACGGGCTGCGGCGGCTGGCCGGTCACCTGCACCCGGGCGGCGTGTTCGGGCTCTGGTCCAACGACCCGCCCGACGACGCGTTCACCGGGCTGCTGCGCGCGGTCTTCGGCACCGCCCGGGCGGACGTCGTCGCGTTCGACAACCCGCTGCAGCGGCGGACCTCCACCAACACGGTCTATCTCGCGGGTCAGGGCATCCCGGAGTCGTGATAGTGGGCGGCCATCCAGCGCTCCCGGTCGCTGAGCCGCGACCACGGCACGAGGGTGACGATCGTGCGGTGCTCGCCGACCGGGCACCACTGCACGCGCATCGGGCCGAGGCGGATCGCCTTGAAGGAGATGCCGGGTATCCAGGTCGTGGTGAACACATGGCCCTCGCGGCAGCGGACCGGCGCCTCGAAGCGGCTCGTGTCGACCTTGCCCGTGCGGGCCAGGAACACCAGGCCGACGACGGCGAGACCGACCACGGAGGTCAGCAGGAACACCACGACCGCGTGCTCGTTCACCGTGCACCGGGCCGTCGTGCCCGGCGGGCGGCCAGCACCAGCAGGCAGGTGGCGGCCAGGCTCACGAGGAGCGCTACGACGAAGCCGCTCCACCGGCCGGGTGCCGACAGCCCGTGCCGGAAACCGTCGACGGCCATGGCGATCGCGGCCAGCCAGACGACGGCGACGAAGCCGAGCAGCGCGTACGCCTTCATCGGGTCAGCTTAGGTCAGCGTTCGTCGATGGTCACGTCGATGCGGTAGTCCTGCGCGCGGTAGCAGTGGTCGCCGTACTCGACCGCGACCCCGTTGGCGTCGAAGGCACTGCGGGTCATCGTGAGCACCGGCTCGGCGGCCTTGAGACCGAGGTTGCGCCGCTCGGCCGCGGTCGGCATCCGCGCGGCGATCTCCTGGTGTGCGACCACGGGCCGGATGCCGCGGGCCCGCAGCAGCGCGTAGAGCCCCTGCTCCTCCAACTGCTCGCGGGTGATCCCGGCGGCGCGCGGCGGCAGCCAGTTGCGCAGGATCGCCAGCGGCTGGTTGCCGGCCGACCGAAGTCGCACGATCGAGAGCAACTCGGTGTCTGGCGGCAGGTCGAGCTCGGCCGCGACCCGCTCGTCGCGCACCGGCTCGTAGCCCAGGACACTGGTCGCCGGCCGGCCCGCGGCCCGGTCGAGGTCGTCGAAGAGGCTGGTCAGCCCGGCCCGGCGGTGCACCTTGCGGTTGGCGACCGTGGTGCCCAGCCCCCGGCGGCGCAGCAGCAGCCCCTGCCCGACCAGCTCCTGGATGGCCCGCCGGACGGTCGGCCGGGACAGGTCGAGCCGCTCGGCGAGGGCGATCTCGTTCTCGAAGGGGTCGCCCGGCTGCAGGCGGCCGTCGTCGATCGCCGCGCGGAGCTGCTCGGCGAGCTGGTGATAGAGCGGCACGGGCGACGACCGGTCGATCGACACGCCCACCTGGATCGCCATGCCCGCACTTTACCCGCCTGCGCTCACGTTGACGTTACGTAAAAATGTTGGAACAAATGCTTGACGCCATATTTACGTACGTGCACGCTACCTAGCAGATCCGACATCGGCGACGGAACGGGTGAACGCCATGCGCATCGGCCTGGTCGGAGTGGGACGGATCGGCGCCTTCCACGCCGAAACGCTGTCGTCCCTGGCCGACCTCGTGGTCACCGACGCCAACCTGCCCGCCGCCCGCGCGCTGGCGGCGGCGCTCGGCGTCGCGGTCGCCGACGGCACCGCCGCGCTGCTCGCGTCAGGCATCGACGCACTGGTGATCGCGGCAGCCACCCCCGCCCATGCGCCCCTGCTGACCGCGGCCGTCGCGGCCGGCGTGCCGACCTTCTGCGAGAAGCCGGTCGCGGCGACCCTCACCGAGACCGTCGCGCTGGCCGCACTCGTCGAGGGCAGCGGCGTGCCGGTGCAGATCGGCTTCCAACGCCGCTTCGACGCCGCCTACCGCCGGGTGCGCGAGGCGGTCGTCGCCGGCGACCTGGGTTTCGTGCACACCATCCGCGCCAACACCCACGACCAGGCGCCGCCGCCGGCGGCCTACATCGCGACGTCGGGCGGCATCTTCCGCGACTGCTCGGTGCACGACTTCGACATCCTGCGCTTCGTGACGGGCCGCGAGGTGACCACGGTCTACGCGACGGGCGCCAACAAGGGCGAGCCGTTCTTCACCGCCGCCGGCGATGTCGACACCGGCGCCGCCCTGCTGACGCTCGACGACGGGACGCTGGCACTTGTCTCGGCGACCCGCTACAACGGCGCCGGCCATGACGTGCGCATGGAGGTGCTCGGCTCCGAGGGTGCGCTCGCCGTGGGCCTGGACGACTCGCTGGCCCTCACGTCCGCCGAAGCAGGCGCCGCCTTTCCGCCCGGGCCGCGACACTGGTCCTTCATGGACCGGTTCCGAGCGGCCTACCAGGCCGAGCTGGCCGCGTTCGTCGAGGTCGCCCGCGGGGACGTCCCCTCACCCTGCACGGTCCGCGACGCCCTCGCCGCGTTCCGCGTCGCGGAAGCGTGCGAGCTGTCCCGCGCAGAACGGCGGCCGGTCGCCCTCGCCGAGATCAAGGGAGCGTGACGTCGCGCCCGCCCCCCTTCCCGGATGACGAATCGCCGCGCAGACATCACCGCGGCGATACTGGCACACATATCCCCTCATCCGCTCCGATGGCGCGGCGGATGGAGAAAGGCAGACCGAGATGAAGCGCAGATTCGCCCTGCTGGCCGCCGGCACCGCCGCGGCGCTCGCGCTGGCAGCGTGTAGTTCCAGCGGCGGCAAGCAGGAACCCGACGACTCACTCAACGCCGGCGCCGCCGACACTCCGCGGATGACGGTCGCGTTCATCACCCACTCCGGACCCGGTGACACGTTCTGGGACCTGGTCCGCAAGGGCGCCGAGGACGCCGCCAAGAAGGACAATGTGGACCTGCAGTACCAGGCCGACCCCGACGGGCCCGGCCAGGCCAACCTGGTGCAGTCCGCGGTCGACAAGAAGGTCGACGGCATCGCGGTCACGCTGGCCAAGCCCGACGCCATGAAGGCCAACGTGACCAAGGCCGTGCAGGCCGGCGTGCCGGTCGTCGCGCTCAACGGTGGCATCGACGCGTGGCAGGCGATGGGCGTGCAGGGCTACTTCGGCCAGGACGAGCGGATCGCCGGCCGCGCGGCCGGGCGCAAGCTCGCCTCCGACGGCGGCAAGAAGGCCCTCTGCGTCATCCACGAGCAGGGCAACGTCGGCCTGGAGGCGCGCTGCGACGGCGCCAAGGACACCTTCCCCAACATCGAGAAGATCTACGTCACGGGTACGGACATGCCCGGCGTCCAGGCCGCGATCACCTCGAAGCTCCAGCAGGACAAGGCGATCGACCGTGTCCTGGCCCTCGGCGCCCCGGTCGCGCTCGCCGCGGTGCAGTCGGCGAAGGACGCCAGCAGCTCGGCCAAGGTCGCGACCTTCGACACCAACAAGGAACTGGTCGGCGCGATCAAGAGCGGCTCGATCACGTGGGCGGTCGACCAGCAGCCCTACCTGCAGGGCTATCTGGCCGTCGACAGCCTGTGGCTCTACAAGACCAACGGCAACACCATCGGCGGCGGCCAGGCGACCCTGACCGGCCCGGCGTTCATCGACAGCTCGAACGTCGCCGCGATCGAACAGTTCGCCAACAACGGCAAGCGGTGAGCACCACGACGATGCTGGCGGCCCAGGACGACCGGGTCGCCAGCCGGCCGCTCGCGGCCCGACTGCTGAGCCGCCCCGAGGTCGGCTCGCTGGTCGCCGCAATAGTGATCTTCCTGCTGTTCATGGCCGTTGCCGCACCGTTCCGCAACGTGGCCAACATCGGCACGATCCTCTATGGAGCGTCGACGATCGGCATCATGGCCGTGCCCGTCGCGCTGTTGATGATCGGCGGGGAGTTCGACCTGTCGGCGGGTGTCGCGGTGACCACGGCCGGACTGTCGGGGTCGCTGCTCGCGTGGAACTTCGGCCTCAACGTGTGGGTCGGCGTGCTCCTGTCGCTGGTGCTCGCGGTCGCGATCGGCGCATTCAACGGCTGGCTGCTGTTGCGCACCGGGTTGCCCAGCTTCCTGGTCACGCTGGGCACCTTCTTCATCCTGCAGGGCGTCAACCTCGGCGTGACCCGGCTGGCCACCGGCAACGTGGCCAGCGCCGACATCAGCGACATGGACGGCTTCGCGTCGGCCCACGCGGTCTTCGGCTCCGAGGTCTCCCTGGGCCCGGTCAACCTGAAGATCACGGTCCTCTACTGGGTGTTGCTGACGGTCATCGCGGCGTACGTGCTGCTGCGTACCCGAATCGGAAACTGGATCTTCGCAGTCGGGGGTGACGCCGCCGCGGCCCGGGCCGTCGGCGTGCCGGTGCGCTCGACGAAGGTGGGGCTGTTCATGGCCGTCGGCTTCTGCGCGTGGCTGTCCGGGATGCACCTGCTGTTCCAGTTCAACACGGTGCAGTCGGGTGAGGGCGTCGGCAAGGAGTTCATCTTCATCATCGCCGCGGTGATCGGCGGCTGCCTGCTGACGGGCGGCTACGGCTCGGTGGTCGGCGCGTCGATCGGAGCCCTCATCTTCGGCATGACCCAGTTGGGCATCAACTACGCGGGTTGGAACCCGGACTGGTTCCGCACGTTCCTAGGAGTCATGCTGCTGTTGGCGACGATCGTGAACCTGTACGTGAAGCGGAGGGCCGACCTGCGATGAGCGCCATCCTTTCGCTCGAGGGTGTCGGCAAGAGCTACGGCAACGTGCACGCCCTGCGCGACGTCTCGTTGTCCGTCCGCCAGGGCGAGGTCACCTGCGTGCTCGGCGACAACGGCGCCGGGAAGTCGACCCTGATCAAGATCGTGTCGGGCCTGCATCCCCACACCTCCGGCGTCGTGCGCCTCGACGGCGCGCCCGTCCACTTCGGATCCCCGCGCGAGGCGCAGGCCAACGGCATCGCCACGGTCTATCAGGACCTGGCCCTGGCACCGCTGATGTCGGTGTGGCGCAACTTCTTCCTCGGCAACGAACTGCGTCGGGGCCTGTTCCGTCTCGACATCGCCGAGATGAAGCGGATCTGTGCGTCGGAGCTGGGCAAGATGGGCATCGTCATCCCCGACCTGGAACGCCCGGTGGCGAGCCTGTCCGGCGGTCAGCGCCAGTGCGTGGCGATCGCCCGGGCCATCTACTTCGGCGCCCGGGTCATCATCCTCGACGAGCCGACGGCGGCGTTGGGCGTCAAGCAGTCCGGCGTGGTGCTGCGCTACGTGGTCAAGGCCCGCGACGCCGGCCTCGGGGTCATCTTCATCACCCACAACCCGCACCACGCGTACCTGGTCGGCAATCACTTCGTCATCCTCAAGCTGGGCCGGGTGGTCCTGGATGCCCACCGCGACGACCTGACCCTGGACCGTTTGACGGCAGAGATGGCCGGCGGCGACGAGTTGACGGAGCTGAGCCACGAACTCCGCGGCGCCGACCCGGGAAAGGTCGTCGAGCCGGCGTCGGTCGCGCCGGGAACGGTTGGAGCGCCTGACCCCGCGAGTGGGTCGGAACGTTCGGATGGTTCGGCTTCGTGACCGACACGTTGCGCGTCGGGGTGGTCGGCGTCGGGGTGATGGGCGCCGACCACGCCGCGCGGCTCGCGGAGCGGATCTCGGATGCTGCTCTGGTCGCGGTGTCCGACCCGGACATCGCACGGGCCAAGGCCGTCGCCGCCGCCCATCCCGACGTACGGGTGGTCGAGTCGCCGATCGCCCTGATCGCGGCCGACTTCGTCGACGCCGTGCTGATCGCCTCCCCCGGTGCCGCGCACGAGGAGCAGGTGCTCGCGTGCCTGGCGGCCGGAAAGTACGTGCTGTGCGAGAAGCCGCTCACCGTGTCCAGCGCTTCGGCGCTGCGCCTGGTGACCGCGGAACGGGCCGCCGGCCGCCCGCTTGTCCAGGTTGGATTCATGCGGCGCTACGACCCGGCTTACACCCGGATGAAAGCGGGTCTGGGTCGGGTCCTGTTGTTGCACAACATCCACCGCAACATGGCGGCGCCGGGGTCTTTCGGCACCGAAATGATCGTGCGGGACTCGCTCGTGCACGAGGTCGACGTCTGCCGGTGGCTGTTCGACGACGAGATCGCGACGGTCAGCGTGCTGACCCCGGCGCCGTCCCGGCTCGCGCCGGCCGGCGTGTCCGACCCGCTGGTGGCCATCTTCCGGATGACCGGCGGCGGCATCGCGACCGCGGAGGTCTTCGTCAACAGCCAGCGGGGGTACGAGATCCGCTGCGAAGCGGTGGGCGAACGCGCAAGCTCGTTCGTCGACGCCGCGGCGCCGTTCCCGAACGACTTCCTCGAGCGTTTCGCGACGGCATACGACCTGGAGGTCCAGTCGTGGGTCGACGCCTGCCGGCGCGGAGTGGTCGACGGTCCGTCCACCTGGGACGGCTATGCGGCGACCGCGGCATGCGAAGCCGGCATACGGTCGCTGCACGACGGCGGCACGCCTGTCGCCCCGATCTGGTGAGGTGAGGATGGACCAGTTCCTGGCAGACCTCTATGCCGACGGCGTCCAGCACGACGCCGCCCAGCCCGACCGCCTCCTGCGCCGCCGCAACCTCGAACCCGACACCGCCGCGCTGCTGGCCATGCTGGTCCGGATCGCCGGCGCCCGGCGGGTGGTCGAGATCGGCACGTCCAACGGCTATTCCACGATCTGGCTGGCCGCGGCGGCCCGCGAGGTCGGCGGCCGGGTCGTCAGCGTCGACACGCAGGAGTGGCCGGGTGTCCTCGCGAACCTGTCGCGCGCCGGCGTCGAGGTCGACCTGGTCCGGGCCGACGGCGGAGCCCACCTGGCGTCGCTCGCCTCCGGCAGCGTCGACCTGCTCTTCCTCGACGCGGAACGGACCGAATACCCGTCGTGGTGGCCGCACCCGATCCGCGTTCTCCGCCCGGGCGGCGTGCTGGCCATCGACAACGTGCTCTCCCATCCCGACGAGGTGGCGCCTTTCCTCGTGTTGCTGGCGGAAGACGACCGATGCCGGTCGACCACCGTCGCCGTAGGCAAAGGCCTGTCCATCACCTGGCGGGCCGAATAGCCCGGACCACCGCGCCGCTACCCATCTGGTAGACATCGCCGTCATGGCAAACGTCGGCGTGGAATGAGGGCTTGGTGGGCATACCGCCGGAAGGACCCGTTCTAGATCTCGACCTGCCGCCCGTCGACCCGGCGCGTGCGGCCGTCCGATCCCGACGGACAACGCTCACCATCGCAGCGAGCATCGTGCTTGCCATGGTCGCCGGCGGCCTGGTCACGCACGTCGTCGAAAGCAGCCAGCGCCAGGCCAGGCAGGACGCGGACGTGTCACTCATCGCGTTGGTCGGCAGCGCCGGCACCGCGCGGTCGGACGGGCTGACGCTGACGATGGAGGCAAACCTCACGCTCGTCAACAGCGGCCCGGTTCCCGTCGTGGTCGAACAGGTGACGGGCGATGCGGGCGGTCTGCGTTTCCGCTCGGGCCGCCCGACGACGGTCGCGCCCGGCGTGAAGTCGGTCCCCGTCACGGCGACCGTCGGCTGCGCCCCAGACCTGCCGGCCGCGCCCGTCGAGGCCGTGCTGACGGTGCGGACCGCGGACCGGAAAGTCCGTGAGACGTCGTCCTTGATGATCGTCCAGGGAACGCCGTGGGCGTTCACTCACCAACAGGCCTGCCAGGTCATGCTGATCGACCCGTCGACCGGGGAGATCAGGGGGTATCGGCACAGCTCAGCGGGCTAGGTGCTGAACGACCGCGGCGATCGCCCAGTGAAGACGCGCTCATTTATACCAACTTGTCCACATTGGCTGTGATCATCTTCATCGCACCCCGGACGGGACGAACGCGAGAACGGGTTTAGCCTGAGGAAGTGGATCATCATGATCCATCCACACCGATACCCCTCGGTGCGCCCCTCTCGAACGGAGACGTTCATGCGCAGACCCTCAAGTCTGGCACTGCTCGGCGTCGCGATATCCGGCACGCTGATCGCGGCCGCGACCGCCTCACCGGCTGCGGCCCAACCGACCGCGACCCCGTCCCCACACATCTTGGTCACCGACGGGATGACCCAGCCGGTCTTCTCGCTCGCTGACGCGATCGAGGAGCGGGTCTACGTCGAGGCCCCCGTGGACACCGATCACGACGGCCAGCGCGACCGGGTCGCGATCGACATCTCCCGCCCCCTGGAGACCTCGACCGAGGGCTTCAAGGTGCCGGTGATCTTCGAGCAGAGCCCCTACCGCAAGGACACCTGGGACGACGTCCCCTACCCGAGCGTGCTGGTCGACGACCTGCCCCAGAACGGCGCCTCGGACCGGGCCAGCCTGCTGCGCTCGGGCCCGCAGCCCAACCCGAACGCGGCGGGCAAGGCCAACCTGCCCGGCTCGCTCGACGACTACTACGTGCCCCGCGGCTATGCCGTGGTGCTCGGCATGAGCATCGGCACCGCCGACTCGGACGGCTGCCCGACCAGCGGCGACCAGGCCGAGACGCTCGGCACCAAGGCCGTCATCGACTGGCTCAACGGCCGGGCCAAGGCGTACGACGCCGCCGGCGCCCCGGTCGAGGCCACCTGGACCACTGGCGCGGTCGGCATGACCGGCGTCTCCTACAACGGGACGCTGCCCAACCAGGTCGCCACCACCGGCGTCGAGGGCCTCAAGACGATCGTCCCGGTCTCCGCGATCAGCAGCTGGTACGACTACTACCGGGCCAACGGCCTCGTCGTCGCCCCGGGCACGTTCCAGGGCGAGGACCTCGACATCCTGGCCCAGTACACCGCCGGTCAGGTCCGCGCCCAGGGCGACTGTGTCGACGAACTCGCCGACATCACCGCGAAGCAGGACCGGGTCACCGGTGACTACTCGAAGTTCTGGGCCGACCGCGACTACCGCGACGCCAGCGACGTGAAGGCCAGCGTCTTCGTCGTTCACGGACTCAACGACTGGAACGTCAAGACCGAGAACTTCGCCGGCTGGTGGGACGAGCTCGCCAAGAACGACGTGCCGCGCAAGATCTGGCTCCACCAGGGCGGCCACGGCGGCCCGGGCAACAGCGCGTCCGTCACCCTGCCCAGCGGCCAGACGTGGACCTACAAGCAGACCGAGAACCGCTGGTTCGACTTCTGGCTGTGGAACGTCAACAACGGCATCATGGACGAGCCGACGGCCGTGGTGCAGCGCGAAGACCGCAATTACACGACGTACGCCAACTGGCCTGACCAGGCCGCTCGCGATGTGGCGCTGAAGTTCTCGGCGACCAGCGCGACCGCGACCGGCACGCTGACCACCGGCAAGCCGCCGAAGGGCCAGGTCGAGCAGGGCTTCGTCGACGAGGGCCGCACCATCACCCCGGCGACGCTGGTGGCCGGCCCGGACACGGACAGCCCGAACCGGCTCGCCTACCTGTCCCCCGCGCTCGGCCAGAACGTCCGCATCTCCGGCCGTCCCGAGATGCGGCTGCAGATGGCGATCGAGAACCGCCCGGACGCCAACCTGACCGCGTACCTGGTGGACTACGGCCCGACCAGCACGACCGTGGTCACCCGCGGCTGGATGGACCCGCAGAACCGCAAGGACGCGGCACACACCGAAAAACTCAAGCAGGGCAAGATGTACGACTTCACCTGGACGATGCAGCCGAAGGACTACATCTTCCAGACCGGTCACCGTCTCGGCGTCGTGGTGTTCTCCACCGACCAGGACTACACGCTGCTGCCGCTCGGCGGCACCGAACTGACCGTCTCGCCGAAGGGCAGCGAACTGCGCCTGCCGGTCGTCGGCGGTAAGGCCGTGCTCGGCTTCTGAGCACCCTCGAGGTGCCCGGGTCGTCGTCTCGCGACCCGGGCACCTTCTGTTTACCCTCACGTCCATGGATCAACGAGACGAGCAGTATCTGCGCCGCGCGATCGAACTGGCCGCGGCGGCGCCGGCAGCCGGCGGACGGCCATTCGGGTCGCTGCTGGTCGGGCCGGACGGGGCGATCCTGGCCGAGGACCACAACACCGTGCCCGAAGACCGCGACATCACCGCTCATCCCGAACTCAAGCTGGCCCGGTGGGCGGCCCGGGAACTCTCCGCGTCGGCCGCCGCCGGGACCACGATGTACACCAGCTGCGAACCGTGCGAGATGTGCGCGTACGCCATTGAGCGCTCTGGTCTGGGTCGGGTGGTGTTCGCGCTGAGCGCCGAGCAGTTCGAGGCGCTCGCGCGAACCCCCACGCCGAACAAGGTCCGTCGTGACGGTCCGGCGTTGTTCGACGAGGCCCGCGCCCCCATCGACGCCTTCTTCAACTGACGGACGCCCGCGGCAGTGGCGTGATTGTCGCCCGTGGCGGTGCAGCGTGTTCGCCTCGTACACCCGGTCGCCGGTGCGCCTGCGCAAGTGGCCGCGGCATCCGATGGCTGGACGCCGGCGTCAGGACCGAGATCGTTGTCTGAACAGCCGTCCCGTAGCGCGCTGCGGGGCGGCCTGTTCGACGGTGGTCGGTCTGTCGAGAGTGGGGCCGATCCACAGGAACGAGTCGTGGCGCACCTTCCGCACGAGCCGCGCCGACAGCAGGGTGAGAGCGGCTCCAGCGAGCCAGGCGATCCAGTAGAGGAATGACGTGTGTGACGGCGTCACACTGACCAGCGAGCCCACGATCGCCAGCGCGCTGATCCCGGGGAACGAAATGAACAACGGATTGAACGGCTGATTCCGCCGCGGTCTGGCCCGATGCGATCGCAGCCATTCCTCCCAGCCCAACCCGCCAACGACCCGGGAGCTCAGCTCGGTCCTGATATACGTCGCGATGCTCAGGCAGGCGTAGCTGTGCGCGACATGGCGCCCCGCGAGCATGAAGGTGATCAGCGGCAGGATCAGCAGCACCGCCGACCGACCCGGGCTCGACAGCGCAAGGCTGAAGAGCGCCCCGGAAACCGTCAGCTGGATGGACAGCAGCTGCTGCGCGTTGCCCTGCCGCCCCATGATCTCGGTGCGCAGCGCGTTGAACTCCGCCAGTGCCGCCTCTTGCCCAAGTGCCGTGTCATCGGACATCGCAACTCCTTGCGCCGGGGCAAGGCTGGGGGGTCATGTCCCTAAATGATGGGGCGCCGAGGTGAACCCGCATAGGGTCGCGAGGCAGCGACCCACGTACGGGTCCACGATCTTGGCGCCGAGAGCGGTCGATCACCACGCCTGGTGCCGCGAGCGCTTCCTCGACTACCCGGCCGCTTTTCCTACCTCTGCCCTAGCTCAGCGTCAGTCGGGAAGGACCGCCGTTACGTCGAGCTCGATGAGTTGTCCGGGAAAGCCGAGCCGGGACACCCCCAGCAGGGTGCTCGCGGAGGTGAAGGCCGGCGCGAGCGGCGACTCCAGCAGCCGCCGCCAGATGTCACCAAGAGACCGATCTGCCGCATCCGTCACATAAATGACGGTCCGCACGACGTCAGTAGGCCCGGCCCCCACGCTGGCCAGCGCCGCGAGCGCATTGGCCACCACTTGATCCACTTGGGCGTACGTATCTCCGTCCCCGACAAGATCGCCAGCCGCGTCGAGCGGGCACTGCCCGGCGAGGTAGGCCGTGCGGGCGGAGCTGGCCACGGTGACATGGTGGTAGCCGGGCGTGGGATGCAGCCCGTCGGGATTAAGCCTGGTGAGCGCCATGCGAGGCAGTCTCTGATGAGACCCATGTGGCGCGCGACCGGTTTTGCCCCCCGAGCCGCACCCCCCAACCTGTCGTGTACAGTTAGCGCCCGTGCGTCCCGGTAAACTGGGCGCGCAAGTCCGGGTGGCGGAATGGCAGACGCGCTAGCTTGAGGTGCTAGTGCCCGTATAGGGCGTGGGGGTTCAAGTCCCCCCTCGGACACGCAGACAGCACACGGCCGAAGTCGTCAGACACGACTTCGGCCTTGATTGTTTCTAGGCCAGGCTCGTATCTCACCCGCAGTCCGATGCGGCTGTAGATCTCTGCCTTGTCGCGCGGGTCCGCCCGTTTGAGGATCGCGAGCAGCCCGCCGAGGCCTTCTACGATCGCGGCGATGTGATCTTCGTTGAGTCGCTGTGGCGGTCCGTCGGCGACGCCGATCCTGGCCAGCGTGGCGGTCCGGATCGTTGCGGTTTCCCGGATCCAGCCGGCGATGAGCGCCGGGTCGCCTCCGGCGTCGAGCGTCGCTCGGTAGCGGTCGATCTTGGTGTACGGCGGCGCGATGACTTCGGTGGGCTCGACCTCGACGCGCCCGGCAAGTTCTACGTCCTCGCAGAGAGCCACACCCAACCACGCCGCGCCCGCGGCTACCTGGTCACCGACGACCACGTGAACGCCACTTCGTGGCCTTTGGGTCACCGGCGATGCCGCCGATCTCGT
Source organism: Asanoa sp. NPDC049573 (assembly GCF_040676615.1). Taxonomy (NCBI): domain Bacteria; kingdom Bacillati; phylum Actinomycetota; class Actinomycetes; order Micromonosporales; family Micromonosporaceae; genus Asanoa; species Asanoa sp. NPDC049573. The sequence goes on along the minus strand of NZ_JBFAPI010000014.1, from coordinate 117,695 downwards.
GGCCATCCGGTCTGCGCAGGAACGTGAAGTCGAGCTCGGGCATGTCCGGGTTGGCATCCAACGTGTAGCCGAAGACCGCGACGTAGAAGTCGCGCGCGGGCCCGGATTCCGCGGTGACCAGGTCGTTGCGGAGCAGGGCGTTCGGCTCGTTGACGATCTCGCAGCCGATGTGGGCACCGGCCTGCCACAGTCCATACTGCGCACCGGTGGTGTCCTTGATGATCGCCGTCCGGCCCTGGTCCAGCACGTCCATCGGACCGGTGATGATCGAGCCGCCCGTGTCCCGCGCTCGGGCGGCCGCGGCGTCACAGTCATCCGTCGCGAAGTAGACGTTCCACCAGAAGTCCGTGGCGTCGGGATCGGGTTCGGCCTGATGGCCGCGACGGGTCTGCCCCGTAGCAAGCACTGGGTGTAGTGGCCGAACTCCGCCGGTCCCACATCGAACTCCCAACCGAACAACGCGCCGTAGAAGGTCATCGCGCGGTCGAGATCCGGGATGCCCAGGTCGATCCAGGTCGGTGTGCCAGCCGGCTGCTTGGTGGTCAGCTCGCTCATCGTCTCTCCTTGTCGTGTCCCCATCTTGTCCCGCATGACCCCGGAACCTTAAGAGGTCATGTCGCCCGCGTTCACGGACGCCGGTCCTTCTTCGAGGTCGACGACCTCCAGCGCGGCAGCGATGTCAGGGTGACCCTGGGGCGAGCGCGGCTTGATCTCCCGGGAGGCGCCTTTCTGCACGCAGGCTTAGTTCGCTGCTGGCGTCGTTGACGACTTCCCGGGGTGAGTCCGTGCGCTGGCTGCCCAGTTGACGAGCTCGCGGCAAGGTCCGCGTCATCGGCGCACCCGTCATGGGGAAGGGATCGCAGGCTTGCAGTTCGCGTTCGCGCCAACACGCGGCGAGACTCCGGAACTCAGGAGTCGCCGCTCACCGACCGATGCTGACGTGGCCGATGGGCCTGCGTTCCGAAGCGACCCACGGTCGCGACCTGATCAGTCGACGGGCTACTGGTTGAAGAACGTCTTCAGTACACGGGCCATGAGTTCGGGGGCGACGACGTGTCCCTGCCCGTCGAGCGTGTGTCGTTCGGTCTGGGGGGTGGCAGCGGCTATCGCTTTCGCGGCGCGGTCGAAGAAGTCGGTCGGGAGGCCCGCCATCTGGGGCTCGGTGATCGGACCCTCGGTGGTCACCAGGACCGACTGAGTGATGCGGGCAAGTCGGTTCGTGGGGATCTTGTAGTCATTGAGGACCACGGCGTCCTTGACGAGCGTGTGGGCGAGCGCGACGGACGAGGCCCAGTTCGGGTGTTGTTTGCCAGCCGCGATGTCCGCGTCGGGTCCACCGGTAAGCCTCACGAACAGTTCCAGGAGCTCCTCGTCCCGGCCGGCTTTGTATGCCTCATGGGTGTCCGCGATGTACTGGTTGAACCTCGGCCGCAGGTCGTCCCCGATCGCGTACGGCACATCCCACACCGCGATCTTGTCGATCGCCGAACCTGCCGCTGCTGCCTCCAGCACGAGGGCGCCGCCAGATGAGGCGCCGTACACGTGAACTGAGCCGCCGGCTGTCGCAATCAGCGCGTCGAGGTCTTCCACCTCCCGCGCCACGGCGTACGGCGGTGTATTGCCGCTGGCGCCCCGGCCGCGTCGTGCGTAATTGTAGACCGTGAAATGGTTGGCAAGGAGCCGGGCCAGCGGCGCGTTCTCAGCGCCGTCGTCTAGGGTGCCGCCGACGAGGATCACCGCCGGGCCAGTGCCTTTCCGGTCGTAGGCGATCCTCGTACCGTCGGCGGACGTCACACGAAGTGTCATCTCGTTCACTGCTTCTCTCCATTTCTCGATGCGTGGTCGTCACCGTCGGAGCATGTCGACCCACCGGCGACCGCGTGGGTCTTGCCGAAGCTCTTCTTCAACCCTCTCGTCTCGATCGCGAGCTTTCCCATGGGTTCGATTCCTTCTCTCGGTGTTCCGAACGGATTAGTTGAGCACGGTGCGCAGCCAGCGCCTCGGCGAGTGGGGCGTTCTCCGTTCCGTCGTCGAGACCGCCGCCGACCAGGATCACCCGGGGGCCGTCGCCGTGCCGTGTGTAGCCGATGACGGTGCCGTCGGCGGAGGTCACAGTGTTCATACTCCTAATTTAGGAGCATTCACTCCTGTGGTCAAGTACACTCGGGTGTATGAGCAAGAAGCGGCTGTTCGACGACCCCTGCGGCATCGCGCGAGCGCTGAACGCGGTCGGCGAGCGGTGGGCGTTGCTCGTCGTGCGGGAGCTGGTCTTCGGCCCGAAGCGCTACTCCGACCTGCACCGCGGGCTGCCGCAGATGAGCCAGAACGTCCTCGCGCAGCGGTTGCGCGAGCTCGAAGCCGACGGCCTGGTGCGGCGAAGGCGCCTGGGACCGCCTGCGTCCGCCGCCGTGTACGAACTCACCGAGCGCGGGCAGGAACTGGAGCCCGTGCTCCGCGCGCTCGCCCACTGGGGCAGCCGCGCACCGCTGCCCGAGGACGGCGCGGCTGAACTGAGCGTCGACGCGCTGCTGTTCGCCCTGCGCGCCACCTTCGATCCGGCACTGGCAGGTGAGCTGTCGCTGCGCTGCCAGCTGGACGTCGCGGGCGACCGGTTCCGCATCACCGTTGCGGGCGGGCGCCTCGAGTTGGACCGCGGTGAGCACGCCGAACCCGATGCGTGGCTGACCGTGCCGGAGGCGGCGACATTGCGCGATCTGGTGTTCGCCGGTGCGGCGCTGCACGACGCCGTCGAGCGGGCAGACACCGAGGTGGCGGGCGATACTGCGCGGCTCGCCGCACTGCTGAGCTGCTTTCCCGCAGCCGTGCGGTATCCGGCGCCACAGGACCCCGGGCCGCCGGATCCCGTGTAGCCGGGCCCCGTGTCACCTGGCCCCGGGTCACCGAACGCCGAACTCCCGGATCCCGCCGTCAGCGCAGGAAGTCGTCGGGGGTGAGCGGCAGTCCGCAGACCCCGGACACCGGTGGCGAGGTTACGCCGGCCGACAGTTCAGACTCCGCGGGCTCGCGGAACTCATCGCCGAGACGACGACGCACCACTTGGATAGCGACCCGCAGCTCAACGCCTGGCGCTGGTCCACGACCGAGCATGATCGACTTGTTGCAGTAGCCCATCCCCATAAGAACCAGCCGAGCAGTTCTGAGACCAAGTCTTAGGAGTCCCGCGCCGGCTCGGCGACCAGGGCGCCAGCCTCTGATGCCTTTTCGCTTGCTGTCTGCACCCCGGCCTGTTCGAGAGCCTCCACTAGGTCCGTGAGCGTGAGGAAGGTGTTGGGGGTTTCGCCCCGTCTCTCCATGATTCGGCGGAGCTGCGTTCCCGTGTGACGCTCAGCAACGACGTAGTCGCAGTACGCTGCCGCGCACGACAGGTACATCATGTCGATCAGGTCGTTGCTCTTCCAGCGGGTGCGGCGATCGAGGTAGCGAAGCCGGAATAGAGCTGACAGGTTCGATACGAACGGCATTGTCTCAGTCTGCCGGTGCAGTGCCTTGGCGTCCTGCGCGAACGATCTCGGGTCGACGCCGACACGCGCCGCGGCTTTCGCGAGCACCTGAATGTTGTCGGTCCAGAAGAACACTGCGGCTTGTGTTCGCCGCTCTGTATCGGAGAGCCGCTGCCCGGCGAAGTAGTCAGTGATTTCCTGATTACGCTGAACCCATACGGACACGTCGCCCTTAGCGGCCGAGGTGGTATCGATCAGGCAAGACAACGTGATGGAGGGTTCGGAGAGGACGAGCTTGAACAGGTCCCAGTCGTTGTCAATGTCGTACGCTCGTACCCCGTCGAGGAGGAAGGCCTGTGGTTCGGTGGTGACGACGGGTAGCTCCGAGAAAACGGGCAACGAAACGTCCTCGTACCTGGCAAGCATGACGGCCACCTCGTTTTCCCAGACCGCCATCGGGTGGCGCAGCTCCCATCCGCCGGCCAGCTGTGCCATCGCGAGCCCCAGGTTGTAACGACGGTCGCCGTAGAGTGGGTAGGTCTCGGCGAAGTGCGCCGACGAGAGCGGCAACACGATGCCGGCGTCTGTGGCGAGCTCGATGATCCGCCTTGCAGCGGCGAGTTCATCCCCGTTCGCAACCCGGCTGGGATCGACCATCGCCCACGCGAGCTTGCTCCAGTGATTTTGGTCTAAGTAGACGGCGGGTCGCCCCTTGTCCGTGCTGACAGGGCTGTACGCCTCCGAGATAAGGGTGTCGCCCCGTCGCGTCGTGCTGATCACCCACCAGTGCTCCCAGTCGAAGACCGACTGTGCGACCTGGTTGTGGGGCCGACCAGACGTCGGCAGCGCCCCGACATGGCGTTGTCCGTCCGTAGTGACCACCGTGCACTCATTGCGTATGAAGTCGAGCGCCCAGTACTGGAATCGGTCGGCAGAAAGGAGAGGCGTGTCAGGCACGTGATCATGATGTCGTGCCGGTGTGTCCTTGGCCAGTGAAAATGGCTCTGGCGCCATCTCGACAGTCGTGGGCGGTCCATCAGTTGGGCGACCGGGGAGACGATCATCCCGCAGCGGTGCCTCCAGGGCGGGACCAATCACCGCGTGCACGCGAGGTCCCTGGACGCGATCACTGTGTGAACATCTCGCGCGTTGGCCCTCGGACACAAAATCTCCGCGTTGGTGCGCAGTTTTCGGTGTGCGTGTTCAGAGACATCTGAACACGCACTTTTGCTTCTGCCGATGCCGTCGACCATGGCCGGACCGCAGGGGTGGTCCTCGTGACGACCTCCTTGGTGCCCGCCATCATTCCGCGCACGCCGGTCTCCGGCGCTCCCGCCGGACGTGAAGGTCCGCGGCTGCGTCCGCTCCCGCTGGCGGCGCTGCCTCCGGACGGCACCCGGCCGGCCAACTCCGTCTACGCGTCGACCGCGGTGGACAAGAGCGGGCGGGTCGCCGCCCGCGGCATCCTCGCCGACCTCGGCTGGCTGCCGGGCATCCGGCTGGACATCACTGAACAGGCCGGAGTGATCACCTTCCGGGTCGCAGGTGAGGGTCGCTGCCGGGTCGACGGCCGCGGCTATCTCATCCTTGCCCTGTCGGTGCGCCGGTGGTGTCGGCTGACTGCGGGCGACCGGTTGCTGCTGGTGGCCGGTCACCGCGCCGGGGTGTTGACGGGATATCCGCTGCCGGTCCTGGACCGGCTGCTCGATGCCGCGTCCACCGCCAAACGGGGGTGGTCGGGCGGAGGCGGGATTCTGCACGGGACGCCGATCTGGCGGCGGCCCGGCTCCTGCTGGAACGGATGGGTATCTCCCTGCAGGAGCTGACGGCCGGGCCGGCGGAAGACGTCTCGGCGGAGGCGGCTGTCGGTGGCAGTGCTGCGCAGCCCAGGTAGCCGGTGCCTGGCCTGCTGAAGTGTGATCGCGGCGGCGATGACTGGTGCGAGCACGCGTCGCCTCTCGCCGCAGGTACCCACCTCCTGCTGAGCTGTCGTGAGGTCGGCCTCCCGACCTTCCTGGAGCTGGGCGGCGGCGGATGGGCGGCGCTCGTCTGCGTGCTTGCCGGCGGCCTGGCCGTGGTCGCAGTTCCGGCCACGATCCGAATCCTCGGCACGGAAGACGCCGCGCGCACGGCCGTACCCTTCCTCGTTCTCTTTCCCTGCGGTCTGGGTCGGCGCGTCGGCCGACGGCCTCTTCATGGGCGTGACCGCGTGCGGGATCGCGCTGCTGGCCGCCGCGGCGACCCGCACCGGGACCGCCGGGCGTTGGCTCGCGGCCCTGGCCGGACTGGTCCTGGGCTTCGGCTGCTACCTCTCGTACGGGCTCGTGCTCATGGCACTCCCGCCGTCGCGGTGCTGCTGGCACCCCGCCGGATCACGCCACTGTTCTGGGCGGCGGCGGGAGCGACAACAGTGGTCGCCGCGTTCACGCTCGCCGGGTTCTGGTGGCTCGACGGCTACCACACGCTCGTCGAACGCTACTACCAAGGAATCGCCAGCGACCGCCCGTACGCGTACTGGGCCTGGGCCAACCTCGCCTGCCTGACCCTCGCCGCCGGCCCCGCGATGGCACCCGTCATCCGCCGCGTCACGGTCGCCATTCGCGGCCCGCGTCGATGGACGACCGCCACCGTCGTGCTCCCGCTCGCGGCCGTCGTCGCCATTCTCGCCGCCGACGCGTCCGGGATGAGCAAGGCCGAGGTCGAACGGATCTGGCTCCCGTTCGCCGTCTGGCTACCCGCCGCCGCCGCGTTCCTACCGACCCGCGGCCGCCGCGGCTGGCTCGCCCTGCAAACGCTGACCGCAATCGCGGTCAACCACCTCTTACTGACCACGTGGTAGCCGGTCTGGACGGCAGAAGGTTTCGCGCCTGACGCGCACGCACGCGGTCAGTGGTCGCTGCGCTCGGTCACGTCGATTCTCAGGATCGCGTCTACCACCTCTCCCAGGTCGGCACCTTCGATGTCGGGTCGGTCCCCGCTCGGGCGCAGCACCATCCCCGGCCGGCGGACAAACGCCGCTCGGCAGCCGGCGGCCAGCGCACCCGAGATGTCCCAGTGGTGGGCGGCAACGAGCCGGACCTCGCCAATCCCGACTCCGCACTGTTCTGCGACGAAGCGGTAAGGCCGCGCGGCGGGCTTCAATGCGTTGACAGTGTCGGCTGAGTACACCGCGTCAAAATGGGTACGCAGCTCGGCACCGGACAGCTGCTCCTCGATGACATCGAGTGCCGAGTTGCCCAACGCCACAATCGTCAGCGGCGACCGTCGTAGCCGAGCCAGGGCATCGCGCACCTCGGGGTGCGCCGGCAGTGTCCGCATCCGTTCGGCCATGGCCGCAGCGTCGTCAGCGGTCGCCGGCACCCCGGCCGCAGCGGCGACCATGAGGTAAGCGTCACGCTGCGCCGAGGCGAAATCCACGTAGCGTCCGGTGAGGCCGCCGATGAAAGCGAGCTGCAGCATCTGCGCGAACCACTGGCGGCGTAGCGCGGCGCTGCCAAGCGTCTCTTCGAAAGGACGGTCGAGCACGCTGAGGTCGAGCAGTGTCTCGTTGACGTCGAACGCGATCACTTGGGTCGCCATCGGGTACTCCAATCCATCATGGCCGCTGCCAGCGGCAGTCACACGGACAGACTGACGTCGTCAAGTATCAGATCCCGAGCAGCAGCTCGTAACTCTCCTCGGCCAACGTCTCATGCGCCACACCGACGATCGCTGATATGGTCCGGGCCAGGTGTGCCGGGAAGTCTGGTCGGCGATGTCATCGTGCTGGCCAACTCCGGTGGAGGTAGTCCCCATGCGTGCACGGGATCTCGCGGCGCCGTTTCCCACGGTGGCGCTCGACACACCGGCCATCGAGGCGGCCCGGCTGTTGGCAGGGCAGGATCTGCCGGGGCTGATCGTCCTGGACGAGCGTGGCTATCCGTCTACGATCCTGGCCGGCACGCGGCATCGCCGGCCGCGCGGAGCACGAACGCGGCGCCAATGGTAAGGCCGACCGCTCCGTACGCCGCACGGACGTTCTCGAACACCTGCGCCGCCACGGCGGTGAGCGCGGCGAACGTGAGCCCGACCGTGTCGACCGAAACACCGAAGAGGATCGACCCGGCTGCCGGTAGTCCGGTGCCGGCCGTCACGGCGATCAGCAACAGCGCTACGGCCAGGTTCGCCAGCAGCGCCAGGCCGAGGGCGGCGGCCAGGGTGGCGCCGCGGCCGACCCGGGCAGAGCGGACCAGTTCGGCCCGGCCAGACTCCTCGTCGGCGCGGGTGTGGCGACCGACGAGGAACATGTTCCACAGGATCGTCTCAACCACCCTCGACCGGTCAGCCAGCCCGTACCGGCCGCACACCAGCCGAGCCCCACGGCCAGCGTCGACCGGATCCGCGCCCGGCCCGAGCCGCACAAACTGCCAACAGACGTGACCGATGTCGTGAATCCGCTCGCCCGGACCGGCGAGGTCCCAGTCGATGAACGCGATCGGCAACAGACCCTCCCCATCGGACCGATACACCGTGTTCTTCGGCGACAGGTCGTTATGACACACCAGCGCGCCGGCACCGGCCAGCCCCGCGCCGGCGGTCAGGTCATGGAACTCCCGGAGCAGCCCCGCCACCCGGGCCAAGCTCACATCACTACGTACACCGGGCTCAAGATCGTGCGACCACGGCACATGACCGTCCAGATAGGTCAGAACCGCGCGGCCCTCGTCGTCGATCCCCAGGAAACGCGGCGCACCCGACCAGTCGTTCGCGGCGAGGTGAGCGAGGAGCTGATGCACGTACGAAGCCGAGGGTTGCTGCCTGCGCCGGACCATGTCTCCGACCCGCAGGACCGCGTTGACGAAGCCACCCGGAAGCGGCCCGCCGACATCGCCTACCTCACCCATGGCCCCCGCCCTCATCTTCCGACGCCGCCAACCCTATCCGCCACGCCCACGTGACCGCGGACCGTTGACACCGAGGTCGACCGTGGGACATCGATGACCGTCATGCGCATCGATGAGTACATCGCCGCGATCGAAAGGACGGCGCCGCGAAGACGGCCGCGCGGTTCTCTTATCCCCGTCAGCGGTTCGCCGACAAATCCTCCAACCTCGCTGCGCCCCCAAGACCGCGCCTGCCAGCGAGGCCGACAAAGAATGTGATCCGTCCAAGATGGACGGCCAGCGTTTCGCCGGCGTGCGCTGGAGAACGATGGCCACAGCGAGGCCATGCCTACCCAGAAACAGAGTCTCTCCTGAGGAAATGCCGCCAGAAGCCCAAAACGGTGCCGTACGCCGGCAACGCAGCGAAGAGTAAGCCCGGCGGCTCCCAGCCGCCGTAAACGGCGACGAGCATTGCTAGCGCACCGGCGAAGCCCAAGCAGGCCATGGACCACCACCACACATACGCTCGACTCATGCGCGGCAGTTTAGTACGAGCATCATGAATGCCTGGCAGTCGACAAATGCCTTGCATTCGAGCGGCCGTCCTGCGGCGACCCACCATCGACATTCGCAAGGCCGAAGCGGGCGTCTGCCCGTGGCGCGCCGGCCCCGGCCGAGGTTCCCCCGGCCTGAGGCCGACGATGAGCCAAACGCTTATGGGCGCGACGGGTCCGATGTTGCCGTGGAGCAGGCGGGCGTGTTCGTCAGCGCGCGGTCGAACGGCTGTCACGCGTGAACGTGCGCCATCCGCTCGCGACGACGACAGTCGCGCCCCGGCAGGTCGCGCATCTCGACGCGCCGGCGCGCCCAGGCCTCCATCAGCCACACGGGCCATCGATCAGCCGGCGCCGCGACGTGGTAGTGGCAAGGCTCTAAACCGCTCGGAACGTGCGCCTGCACGCGGATTGGCAGCGCCGCCACAGAAACGGGCTCCAGCATCTCACCAGGCACCGCCGGCAAGCCGTCGAGAGCACGAACCGCGTTCACCGCGTCAACCAAGACGTGCCGCAGCAGAGGGTCGCCACCATCGGCCCGGCGCAACACACGAAGGCTGCGGCGCACCATCATCTGTGGGCCGCGCCCCAGCGGCCACTGCCACCACCGCCACACCTGCGCGCCGCCAGCAAGCTCGGCCGCATCTTGGGATAGCCGGTCGGCCGCGCGACCCATGGCGCGGCCCAGCGCCGCCTTAACCAAGACCGTCGCTACGGCCACACGCGCTGCCGATTCACCAGCGCGCGGCCGGATCACCAGCCACGGCAGCAACGGCAGCAACGCGATGCGACCCCGATCGCTGCTCAGATCATTTACCGCCCGAGCGAGCCGTGCCAGGCTCGCGTCGATGCTCTCGGGTTGGTCCGTCCACCGGCCACCAGACAAGGCACTCGCGAACTCCATCAGGCACGCACCCCGGGCCGGGTGCCCATGCCTCCCTCGGCGCACCCGCACCTCGTAGATCCGCGGCTGCGACCAATCGCCCCCAGGCGAGCGGCGCTGCGCATAGCCAACTGCGTGGTCCATACCCCAGTCTGACTCTCAAATAGCCGAACCGCACACCCGATCGGTCCGCAGCCAACTCCCCGTCGAAACGCGCGCCCAACTCTCGTCCTCGCCCTAACCGAGGTTGTTATCTGGTTCTCGTCTACCGCCTGACCGACGGCGCTGCCCAGGTGGCAGCGTCCGGCGCGCGCATCGGGGTACTCACCACCGACGGGCGGGTTCTGGTCAAGGAGGGCGACATCGGCGTGCCGGCCCAGTCCCAGACGTTGGCGGGCACCTCGAGGTCGGGATGTCGTCGATTCCGGAATGTCTTAATCGTACACGTGTCGGACCCTGGCGCGGTGCATGTGCCAGCCGCGATCTGGCGTACCGGGATCGCGGTGTCCCGGCGATCGAAGCCCTCGGCTGGCCGGCATCGGCTCAGCGAACGCATCGGGGTTTGCCGTCGTTTCGTGACGCAACTGGCGTTTAGAGATCGGTCGATGCGGAGACCCGGCAGATGGGCCGCCCTGCTTTGGGACATCGGCCCGCCATCAAGGAGAGCGTCGTGGGCGTTGTCGCCTGGATCGTGCTCGGTGCCGTCGCCGGCCTCATCGCCGAAAACCTCACCGGAAAGAAGACCGGCCTACTGCTGGCCGCCGTCATCGGGATCGCCGGTGCCCTGCTCGGCGGGTTCCTGGCGAAGGAACTGTTCGGGGTACAGACGCTGGACAGCTTCTTCGACCTGAGCACCTGGATCACCGCGATCATCGGCGCCGTGGTCCTGTTCCTGCTGGTCGGGGCCGTTCGGGGACGCGGTGGACGGACCCGGCGCTCCGGCAGCGGTTGGCGCAGCCGCAGTAGAGCAGGCCGGCGATAGGGGCAGGACCGGCCTGAGAGGTTGCGCGATGCCTCGCCAGCCTCCGAAGTAGACAGTTGTTGCCGCCGCGTCGAGGGCAATCAGCGGGGCGGGCTGCCGGCCGTCGCCGGTGGGATCTGTTCGGTTCCGTCGACGACGGCTTGGGCGAGGTCGGACAGGCGCTGGTTGTGGCTACGGGCGTTGCCGCGCAGCAGCGTGAACGCCTCGGCCATGTCCAGGTGGAGCCGCTCGGCCAGCACGCCCTTGGCCTGCTCGATCAGGATCCGACTGCGCAGCGCGGTCTCCAACTGCTCGGTCAGGACCTCGCGGCGGTGGATGGCACGTTGCTGCAAGAGTCCAATGGTGGCCACGTCGGCCAGGGCTTGACCGATACGGAGCTTTCCCTCATCCAGCGGACCCGGTGTGGTGTCGAACAGGTTCAACGCGCCGATCACCTCCGCGCGCAGCCGCATCGGCACCGCGTGTACGGCGGCGAACCCGACTTCAGCGGCGGCGGCGGTAAACCGCGGCCACCGGCCGGCCGACGGCAGGTCGGCGACCGACACGGGCTGGCCGGTGCGGAAACAGTCCACGCACGGGCCCTCGTCGGTCTGCAGTTGGAACAGTTCCAGCAGCCGGGTCCGTTCGGAGGAGGCGGCCACCACCTGCAACGCGTCCCGCTGGTCGGTCAACAGCAGCCCGGCCGCCGAGACGCTCAACAGTTGTACGCACCGCTGGGTCAAGACGTGCAGGAAATCGATCACGTCGAAGTCGTCGACGAGAGTGTCGGCCATCTCCACGAACACGTCGGCTAGCTGGGCCTCGGCCATTCTCAATCACCCTCGCTACACAAGTGGGGCGTGCTCGTCTGGACAGTAGACCTGTCCTGCCGGCGGCCTGCCGCCGCCCTTTGTCATCCGAGCACGCCAAGTCGGAGGCCTCAACGGTCGCCGCGGTGTTCGTCAGGGTCAGGGTCGAATCGTAGCCGTCGGGCTACCACGTCCGCGGCGACGTGATGCAGCCGCCGGTCGTGGGCGTACGCGTAGGCGCGCAGCCGGATCAGCGCCACCGCCGCGCTCACCCCCAACTGCACGGTGATCATCCCGGTCGCCTGATGCACCTCGGGCTGCGCCAAGCCGTCCGGATCGGGACGGCGTCCGTCCGGGTGTGGCCGGCCGTGCTGTTCCGCGTCGAGCAGCAGAGCGCACGCGGTGTCGGCCAGCAGCAGCGCGTCGGCGAGCTGGCCCCCGTTCAGGCTGCCGGGCCGGGCACGGTAGAGGTCTAGGACACCGACCCGGATCCCGCCGACGTGCAGCGGCAGCGCGAACACCGCACCCGCCCCGGCAGATATTGCCGCGGGCGCGAACATCGGCCAGCGGGCCAGGCTGTCCGAGCCGGTCAGGTCGACGGCCAGCGCCGGTCCGCCGTCGGCGGCATCCACCCCGGGCCCCTCGCCCAGGGTCAGGGCCAGCTCGGCCAGCTCCGCGGCGACCTCGTCGGTGGCGTACACCGTTTCGCGGGGAGAAGCGCCGAGCACCACCGTGACGGCGGCGCCGTCCACACCAGCCGACGCCGTGACTACGTGGCAGACATGGTCGACCGCGATCGGTCCACCATGGGCCTGTTCCGCGAGCAGGCCCCACAACCGCATCCGTCGATCGGTATTCACCGCACCGCCCCAACCGGACGCCGCGACACCGAACCTGATTGCATGCGAGCGCCTCCGATACCAAGCGGTTCGTGAGGCCGCGGACGGGCAGGTGACGTTGGGACAAGGACCGGGTCGAACGCGACGGGCTCCTCGGGCGGCTTGTCGCCACCCACCCTACGCCCGAAGCGGCAGGCTCCGCGCGGTCCGCCGCGGCCTGGGGCTTCGGGTGAGCACACCCTCGCCGGCCAAGCCCCTGGTGTCTATTGGGCATCGGCGTAGAGTGATCCCCAGGATTGGCCTTCTCCGCAACCATGCGCTCGGCAGCGTTCACGCTGGCGAATCCACGCCGCCCGGACCCAGCGGTCACCATCCAGCGACTTCTCGGCACCGTCTAAACAGGGGCGCCGTCAGCCGCCACACCGCATGCGACTCCATAGGGCGTTGATCATCGTGACCATCCGTGCCGAGCCAGCCCTGATCACCGCGGCGCTCACCCATCCCGCGAAGCCGCCGACGCCCGTCGTCGGCCCTCACCGCCTCGTGGCCACGACCATCGATGCTGTTCCGCCAACACGCCGCTGGCAACCGGGCGGCGCGTCCGCCAGCACCGAGTTGCTGTTGTGCCGACGCGACAACCTGCCGGCGGGGCATCCCGACCGGGCCCGACTCCGCGCCCGGGCCATCGAGGACAATCTGTCGCTGGCCGGCCGACTGGCCCGCCGCTACGCCGGCCGTGGTGAGCCCCTCGACGACCTGGCCCAGGTCGCCGCCCTCGCCCTGATCACCGCCGTCGACCGCTACGACAGCAGCCGCCAGGTCCCGTTCACCGCCTACGCCGTCCCGACCATCCTCGGTGCCCTCAAACGGCACTTCCGCGACACCGCCTGGGCCATGCGCGTTCCGCGCTCGACCCAGGAGCTAAACCAGAAGATAGCGACTGCCACCGGTGAGCTCAGCCACCGGCGGGGCCGCCACCCGACCGCCGCCGAACTTGCCGACCACCTGCACGTGACCATCGATTCCCTGCGGGCCGCGCTCCGCGCCTCACACGCCTACAACCTGGAATCGCTGAACGCGCCACACACCGCGGGAACCGGCATCGACCGCATCGACCTGCTCGGCGCGATCGACCCGCGCTACGTCGACGTTGACGACCACCTGACACTGCGGCTGCTCATCACGGCCCTGCCCGACCGGGAACAACGCATCCTCGCCCTCCGATTCTTCGACCACATGACCCAAACCCAGATCGCCGCCGAGATCGGCCTGTCCCAAATGCACGTATCCCGGCTACTGAAGCAGACCCTTACCCGGCTCCGGGCCACAATGATCGCCACCGACGCGCCGCCGCACACAACCACGCCAGGTGTACCTCGATGACGGCCGGCGGCGACGCGGACCAGAGTTGATCACTCCCGTTCCACAGCCCGATCGGGTGATGCTCCACCACTGCCACATGCGGTGCAACTCCGACTCCGGAATGTCGACGAGCACATCGTCGATCCGCTTGATCATGGCGGGCTGGCGTCGCGCGAGCCACGAGCAGCCAGATCGGTAACCTTCCCGGTTGTGCTGGTAGCGGCCATTGTTGCCGCGAAGAGGATCAGCTGGTTGACGGCGTTGAGGAGACCAGCAGCCCGACGGCGCCGGCAACGACCAGGTAGGCGGCGTTGGTCTCGGTGCGTTGCACGTAGAGGCGGCCGAGACTCTTGAGCAACTCCAGTCCCGCGGCGACGAACAACGCGGGCCACAACACCCGGCGTAGCGACACTCGCAGTCGTGGCAGCGCGGTGAGCACGGCCACCGACAGCAGTGTGTTTGACGCCGCCGAAACAAACGGGCGCGGTCGCGTCCGAACAAAAGGGCTCGGCGCGAGGACTAACAGGGTGAATGTCCTCGACGAAGGAGTCATCATCATGCGATCCCCTCATCTTCCGCGGTTGGCGGCGCTCGCCGTGTTCGCGCTGGCTTCGGTGGCCGCGGCGGCCGCCTGCACCTCGGCGCCCGGGCCAAGCAAAGCCATGCCCGGTCCGGCCGGCAGCACCACGGCAAGCACCGCGCCGGCGACCGCCGGACCCTTCCCTGCGGTGCGGACGCCGCAGGCCGCGGCGCCTGTCGCCGTGCCACGACACACCCGTTCGTCGTCCGGCTCGCGCTGTCTCGGCGCGGTCGTCCATCGGCTCAACGCGGCCGACACCGGACCGCCCTGGCGCCCGCTGTGCATGGGGGTCGGTGGCATCCTGCGCGTCGAAAACCTCGGTCCGGACGGATTCACGGTGAGTCCATCGGACAAGATGGACTGTTGGTATGAGGCCGGCGTGCGCGAGTGCCGTCTGGTCCACCCCGGAAAGGTCCGTCTCACAATTGATCCCGGTGACGCGGGGATCCGAACCCTGAGCTTGACGATCGCCTCGGTGTCGAAGCCGGCGCCGGCGTGCCGGGCGACCGCTCCCTACGGGATCGACGCCGCCGAAGGCGGCCCGCCGTGGCCGGCGCTGTGCCTGAAGGTCGGTGCCGTGCTGCGGGTGTCCAACCTCGGTCCCGAGGGCTTCGTGGTGAGCCCGGCCGACGCGGTCCGTTGCTCGTACGAGGCAGCGGTGCGCGACTGCCGTTTCCTGCGCCCTGGAACCGTGACGTTCGCCATTACCCACGGCGACTCGGCGACGCGGACGCTGACCGTCGTGGTCGTCAGATAGCCAGATGATCCACTCAAGTTGGCACCGGCTGGACGCCTCGTCCGGCCGGCGCGCGCATGCTCAGTGCATGAATGAAACCCCGGCCCGGAACGAGCTGCAGATCCTGGCGCGGACGGCCGCCACCGGTGACCGGGCGCGCTGGACTCGCTGCTGGTCGCCGTCGGCCCCGAGGTCCTGCGGTTGTGTGCCAGGTTCCTGCCCTGCCGGGAAGACGCGGAGGAGGCGTGCCAGGACACGCTGCTCGCGCTCGCGCAGGGCATCACCCGGTTCGAAGGTCGTTCGTCGTTCTGTACCTGGCTGCACCGGCTCGCCGCAAACCGGGCCAGGTCGACCTACCAGCGGCTGCGCCGGCCCTTCGACACCGCGGCGTCCGGGACGCCACTGCCCGACGCGCCGGATCCGCGCCGCACCAGCGTCATCGCCGGAACCCGGCTGGACCTGCTCGACGCGCTCGACTGCCTGAGTCCCGATCTCGCCGAATCCGTGACCCTGCGCGACGTCCTCGGCCTCAGCTATCGCGAAATCGCCGGACTGCAGAGCGTGCCGGAGGGGACGGTGAAAGCACGGATCCACGAAGCGAGGCGCCAGTTGCGGCAGAAACTCACCGTCGCCCCCGCACCGACCGGCGCCGGGGTCAGCTGATGTGCCGGCGACTCGTCGCCGTCCTCCTCGCATTGACCCTGCCCGGAACGGCCGCCGCCTGCGGTGTCGGCAAGATCGCGGTGGCGCCGCTACCCATCGAGTCGGCGGCAGCGACCACCGCCGCCGCCGGGCCGGCACCCTCGTCGATCGCGCCACCCACGGCGGCCTCCCTGCCATCGCCCCGCCCGCCGCGCAGCCGACCCCAGGTGCCGCCGAAGCCCTCGCCGACGCCGACCTTGGACGCCAGCTGCTTCGGACCCGTCCGCTACGAATTGAAGATCGCGGAGACCGAGTTCGACCTCCTGAAGTCGCTCTGTTTCACGGCAGGCGGAATTCTGCGCCTGCAAGGCATCGGACCGGGGCTCGTCACCGTCGATCCCGATGAGCTGGTCTCGTCGGCGTACGAAGCGGGGGTTGTCGACATCGTCTTCCTCAGGCCCGGAACCGTCGAGGTCACCATTGCGCACGCGGACCGGATCGACATCCTCACGGTGGTAATGATCAGGTAGGTCGCACCCGTATCCCGGTCAGCAGCGCGTCGACGAACCCCGGCCCGCTGCCGGCCGGCGGCATGATCTGCGCGTAGACCAGGCCGCCGCTGCCCGCACTTCGGCCGATCGACGCCGAACATCAGCGACTGCCCGACGGGCTGGCCGGCGCGGCTGACCTGTCCCGCATCGGCATGTTCGGCCAGTCCCTGGGCGGCGCCACCACCGGAGCGGTGATGTACGCCGACCGGCGGGTCAGGGCTGGCATCAACCTCGACGGCCGCATGTTCGGGCCGGGAAGCACTGTCGTACTCGACCAGCCGTTCCTGCTGGTCGGAACAATGTTGAGCAGCTCGGAATGGGTGGGGCTGTGGCCGCGGCTGCGCGGCTGACGCGCACAGCTGGCCTTGGTCAACTCCGGGCACGGCTCGTGAAGCGACGCGTTCTTCGACCAGCACCTGTCCAACCGGCCCGACGCACTGATGCGCGCACCATCCGCCCACTGGCCGGAAGTAGAACTCCTACGCCTCGACGCCGCCGACTGAACCGGGCCGCTGCGGGCCACGTCAGCCCCGCGCGATGGCGAACCCGCCCGCGGGAACGAGCACTGTGATGGGGCTCCGGCCGACGAGGACGCCAGTCAGCCGCCCGCGGTTGTCGTAGCTGCGTGCGCTGGTCCGGCCGACCACCGTGCGGCGTTCTGTCCGATCGGAGACGCTCGTCAGCAGGGTCGTGTCGCCGGCGACCAGGGTGGACACCAGCGGGGTGAGCAGGAGCGCGTCGAGCTGGCCTGAGCCGGCGGTGGTCGTCGCCACCAGCGACGCAGAGCCCGAAGGCATCTGGCGTGGCAGCACGATCGGCAGCAGGGCCCCAGGCGCCGGGGACACGCCCTGCACTCCTCCGCCGCCGTAGCGGACGTCGCCGAGGCCGTCGAACCGGCTGACCCCACCGCGGCCGGGCACGCGGTTGACGACCGCCGCCACCTGGACCGGCTGGCCGGCGGCGGGCACCGTCCAGGTGACGGTGCTTCCGGCCGACACAGAGACGTAGGCACCGCCGCTCCACAGCGACTCGCCGGTCCAGGGCGACGGTGGTGTGACCACCGTAGCCGGGCCGGCCAGCACACCAGACTCCGCCTCGACCACGCGCTGACCGTCGCGCGTCGCCAC
Source organism: Asanoa sp. NPDC049573 (assembly GCF_040676615.1). NCBI lineage: Bacteria > Bacillati > Actinomycetota > Actinomycetes > Micromonosporales > Micromonosporaceae > Asanoa > Asanoa sp. NPDC049573. The sequence goes on along the minus strand of NZ_JBFAPI010000014.1, from coordinate 100,328 downwards.
GACTCCGCTCGACTTCGCGAGGACCGCGAGGTCGGGGTTGGCGTCGAGCGCGAGCATCGACAGCAGGCCGTGGATCGTCGACTCGGCGCCGGAGTTGCGGTTGACCGCGCCGTCGCCGGTGACGCCGTCGAACGTGGCGCCCGTGCCCGGGTCGTACATGACCGCGCCGCCGGGGTTCTGGCCGAAGTACCAGCCGGCGGTCACACCGGCGAGCCGCCGCAGCCCGGTCGAACCCGAAGCCTGCGCCACGGACAGCAGCGACTGCACGCGGGCGTCGGCGCCGTATGCGATCTGTGTGCCGTCCGCGGGCGCGGGTAGCCAGCCGTTGACCGGCCCGGTCGAGGTCAGGAGGCGGGGCGTGAAGGCGGCCGCGTCGTCCACCGCTGGCCGCAGCAGCCGTTGGTCGCTCAGCGTCACCGATGTTTGCGCGAGGGCTGCGGGCATCTGCGCCCCCCACGCGTGCCAGAACGACCTGGACAGCGCCCACGGCAGCACCGCACCGTGCGGCCACGTGTCTGCGTCGCCGCTGCCCAGCGCCGCGATGCCCGTCGCGAGCCGGGCCAGCGCGGTCCGCGCCGCACGCGTCCCGCCAGCCCGTAGGTAGGCGCACAGCCCCAGCACGGCCTCTGCGCTCGCGTCGCCCCCGTCGACGATCAGCCACGCGGGCACCCGTACGCCGTCGACGATCTGGTGCTCGCCGTAGCGCGTGAGCACCTGGCGTTCGAGCGCGGCGACGGCGAGGTCGAGCCGGGCCTCGAGGAACGCGGCGAACGCGGGATCGGCGGTGCGGAAGGCCGCGTAACCCTCGCCGAGGGCCCAGATTGTCCGCGCGAGCCAGTACGACGGGCCGGAGTCCGACGGGTCCGGCAACTCGGCCGGCTCGGCGCTCGGGTTGAGCACGCCGTCGGGCTGCATCCAGAGCACCACGTTGCCAGCGTCCGGTCCGGACACCGTCTGCAGGTAGGTGAGCCCGCGCAGTTGCTGGTAGGCCATCTCCCGGCTGTGCCGGTCGCCGACCTGCGCCCAGTGTCGCGAGTAGACGACGGCGGCCCGGGAGATGTCGTCGGCGTCGTATGAGCCTTGTCCCCACGTGTTGGTGGCCGGGTCATAGGCGCCGCCGCCGACCCGCTCGTAGGTGCCGCCCGCCCGCGCGTCGGCGTACACCCAGAGCACACCGATCGCGGGTTCCCGTTCGAGCCGGTACGTGGTGTGGCCCGCCTGCACCGGCGGCGTGACCATCTCGGTGAGGAAGTCGAGGTGCGCCAGGTTCGTGAGGCGGGCGGGCGGCTGTGCCTGGGCGGGCGCGGCGGCCGCCGGTGCCACCACCAGGGCTGTCACTACTGCGGCGAGCACCTGGAACGGTTTCACCGTGCCTCCTCGAGGCGTGCGACGCCGATGCTCGAATCGGCCATGCCGTAGAAGACGAACAGCTGTCCGTCGATCTCTTCGATCGCGGTCGGGAAGACGACGTTGGGCACGGTGCCCTTCCTCTCCTCGGCTTCGACCGGCTCCAGCAACGGGTCCGGCGTGCGGGCGATCAGCCGGCCCGGATCGGCCGGGTCGAGCAGCATCGCGCCGGCGGCGTAACGCAGATTCTGCTGCGGACCCCAGCCCTCGACCTCGACGCCGGACACCCCGTGGTGGATCAGCAGCCATCCCTCCGGCACCCGTACCGGCGGCGGCCCGGCGCCGATCTTCACCGCTTCCCAGTCGTACGCGGGCAGCGCGACGCGGCGGTGCCCGCTCACGTGCGTGAGGGCGCGGACGTCCACCACCGCCTCGTCCGCCGCGACGTAGGAGATCCAGATTCCTGGCCGTGCGTCCGCGGTCCCCGCTGGCAGGTAGGCGCCGCCTAGGGCCTGCCCGAGGTCCCACATCGGACGGTGCAGCAGGGCGTAGGCGGGGCTGCCGTGGGGGCCCGGCACCGGCTCCGGGAAGAACACCACGTCCTTGTTGGGGAACAGGTTCAGGTCCGTGTCGAGGTCGGGTTGGTACTCGAAGTGGATGGGGCCGAGCCGCCGCCACGCACGCAGGTCCGCGGAGACCGCCAGCGCGGGGCGCGGCCCGAGCGGCCCGAACGCGACGTACGTCAGCACGTGCAGCCGCAGCGTGGGGATCCAGGTGACCCGGGGGTCCTCGACACCGCCGTGGGTGTGACCGTGTTCCCAGCCCTCGTCAGGGCTCAACACCACCCCCTCGCGGCGCACGCCGACAGGTTCTCCCCCTTCGACACGAATCTCCGCGAGCCCGACCCGGGAGACGTTGCCCGCGGCGACAAGTCGCGGCAGCAGCCACAGCCTCCCCTCCGGGTCGCGACCGGTGGCGGGGTTGAGCACCCCTTCGGCCTCGATGTCGAGCGACGGATCCGGGCGCATGAGCACGCCCAGTCGCCGGATGCGGTACGGGACCATCAGCCCTTGACCCCCGAACCCAGTTCGGCCGAGACGAAGTGCCGTTGGAATGCGATGAACAGCGCGACCGCGGGCGCCGCGAGCACGCAAGCGCCGGCGAGGATCGCGCCGTACGGGTTGTCCGCGGCCGCGGCGACCGTGCTGATGTAGTTGGCGAGCGCGACCGCGAGCGGCTGCTTGTCGGCCTGCTTGGTCACCAGGAACGGCCAGAGGAACTCGTTCCACGGCCCGATGAACGTCAGCATCGTCGCGGTGAGCAGTGCTGGTCGCACGAGCGGGAGCGCGATGCTGCGCAGGATGCGCAGCTCGCTGGCGCCGTCGATGCGCGCGGCCTCGAAGAGCTGCTCCGGCAGCTGGAGGAAGAACTGCCGGAAGATGAAGACCGCCACCGAGTTGATCGCGAACGGCAGGATCATGCCGAGGTAGGAATCGGCCAACCCGTAGCTGCGCACGATCTGCACGTAGAGCGGGATGATGAACAGTTGGAACGGGATCACCTGAAGCAGCAGCATGGCCGCGAAGAGCGTGCCGCGCCCGCGGTAGTGCAGCTGAGCCAGCGCGTAGCCGGCCAACACGCCGAAGACCAGCGTGCCCGTGACCACCCCAGCGGTGAAGATGATCGAGTTCAACAGCGTCCGACCCAGGTTGACGGCCGCGTTGATCTCGATGTAGTTGTCGAGGCCGAGGTTGCCCGGCATCGGTAGCACGCCGCCAAGGGAGGTGTCGGGGTTCTTCTGGAGCGAGCCGACGATCATGTAGTAGAACGGAAAGAGGAACAGGAGCGCGCCGACCGTCAGCGCGGCGATCCGCCAGCGCGAGCGCTTCCCCGGCGCTGCGGCCGGGACCGCGTCGCGTGCCGGGTCGGTCGCGGCCGCGGCATCGGTCATGGTCTGTGTCATCCCCGCCTCCGCTCGAGCAGCTGTTGTGCGGCGGCGAGGATCAGCACCCCGATGACCAGGAGAACGCCGATCGCCGCGGCCACGTCGGGGTGACCCTGTTCGATGCCCTTCTGGTACATCAACAGCACTGGTGTCGCCGACTTCCCGTTCGGCCCGCCGCCATTGGTCAGCAGGTACGGCTCGGTGAACAGGTTGGCGCCGGTGATGAGGGCCAGTAGGGTCACCAGCGTCGTCGCGGGCCGGACGCCGGGCACGGTGACGGCGCGGAACTGGCGCCACCTCGACGCGCCGTCGACGGCGGCCGACTCGTAGAGCTCCTTCGGCACGTTCTGCAGCGCGGCCAGGTAGACCAGGATGAAGAAGCCGAGCTGTTTCCAGGTGACGAACAGCGCGATCGACGGCATCGCCCAGGTGCCGTTGACGAGCCACGACGGGTCGGGCGCCAGCGGACCGATGCCCTTGTTGACCAGGCCTCCGGAACTGAACAGGAACAGCCATACGCCAACGACGGCCACGCTGGCCGTCACGTACGGCACGTAGAAGCTGCCGCGGAAGAATGTCCGGAACGGGATCGCCGCGTTGAGCGCGGTGGCCAGGACCAGCGACAGCACCACGGTGAGCGGGACGTTGATCACCAAGAAGATGAGGATGTTGAGGAACGACCGGCGCACGGCCGGATCTCCGAGCACGTCGACGTAGTTGTCGAGACCCACGAACGGTCGGGGCACGTTCACGCCCGGGGCGGTGAACACCCAGTGCCGGAACGAGATCCAGACGGCCAGCCCCAGCGGGTACGCGAAGAGCGCGGCGATGAACACGGCGTACGGGGCGCTGAACAGCAGGCCGATCGGCTGGCGGCCGAGGATGCCGGTCGCCAGCCGCTTGGCCGCCGTGCGCTCGGCAGGCGGAGCGACGGTGCTCATCGGGTCACTTCACGAGATCGTTGATCTTCGTGGCGGCCCCGCTCAGGGCCTGGTTGGGGTCCTCCTCGCCGAAGATCACAGACTTCGACCACGCATCGCGGAAGGTCTGCCACACCTCGACCGAAGTCGGCACGTTCGGCACCTCGACGAGATGCGCCGCCTTGGTGGCGAACGTCTTGTACGCGGGGTTCGCCGCGAAATAGGCGGCGTACGTCTGCTCCAGGTTCTGGCGCAGCGGCATCTGGCCGGTCATCTCGAGCAGCTTGCCGTCCTGCTCCTCGCTGGTGGTGAACTTGAGGAAGTCCCACGCGGTGCCCCGGTTGGCGCAGGCCGTGTAGACCGCGATGTTCTTCGCGTCGCTGAACGTCGGCTGGTCGATCGCGCTGCCGGCCCCCGTCGGTACCGACACCACACCCCAGTCCACCTTGTCCTTGTACGCGGAGATTGCCCAGGGCCCGGCGGTCGCCATCGCCGCGGTGCCGTCGGCGAACGAGTCGCCGTTGTAGGCCTCCTTCCCGGCCAGGTTGTCCTTGTAGACCTGCGCCCAGAACCCGGCGACGGCCTTGCCGGCGTCGGAGTCGAAGGTGGCCTTCTTGTCCTTGACCAGGAGTTCGCCGCCGCTCTCGGCCGCGTACAGCGGGTAGAAGTCGAACCACGGCTGGAAGAACTGGCTCGACGGCGACGGGTAGATCGCGTACTTGGCGGCGCCGCTGGTGACGATCTTCCTTGCCGTGTCGAGGAACTCCGCGTAGGTGCCCAGCGGGGGGTTGTCGGCGTCGACGCCGGCCGCGGTGAGCACCTTCTTGTTGTAGAAGAGCATCACCGGGTTGGCCTTCCACGGCAGCTGGTAGAAGGCGCCGTCATCCGACTTGTACTGGTCGGCCGTGGCCCCCGAGCGCCCCGCGATGTAGCTCGCGCCGTCGGCGAAGTCGTCCAACGGGACGAGCCCGCCCTGGGCCTGGAAGTTGGGCACAGCCGCTGGCGAGGTGTTGTAGACGAGGCAGGGCGCGTTGCCGGCGGTGATGGCCGCGGCGATCACTGCCTCGGACGTCGTGCCGGCTGGGATTTCCTGCGCCGTGACCTTCTCGGTCGGGTGGGCGGCGTTCCACATTTCCACTGCCTGCTTGCCCCACGCGACTTCCTGGGCGTTGTTGGAATACCAGATGCTGATGGGACCCCGCGCGGCGGCGGCGTCACTGCCCGAGGTCTCATCTCCGCCGCCACCACACGCTGCGGTGGCGATTAGCGGCAGGGTGAGGACCGCTGCGAGCAGGGTTCGTGACTTCATCGCGTTCATGTGGACCTCGACTGGGGGGCGGGCCAACCGCCATCGGCGGTATGTCGGCCGCCGGGGTCCTGAGCGACGCTCGCAGCCTACGCCTGTTCGGCCCAGTCGGCGCGGCGCGTGCAAGAGAGAGGAGACAATAAATGTTGTACGTAATAGGTGTCTACTTTGCTCTATATACGGGAACTTTTTACCGAGTTAGAAGATTGTTTTGGCTATATACCTAATTGTCCTTGAGCAATCCTGCCCGAGGGACCATCGTTCGACTCATGACACAGGCAGTACAGCGCACCGACAAGGACCTCCAAACCCTCATCAGCGACGAGCTCCTCTTCACGCCCGACCTCGACGCCGCGCGCATCGAGGTGAGTGTGAAGGAGGGTGTCGTCAACCTTGCCGGCGACGTCGGCACTCTGCCCGAGCGGCACGCCGCGAAGCGGGCAGCCATGCGCCTGTGGGGCGTCAAGTCCGTCATCGACGGCATAGTCGTCCGCATCCCGCGGTCGTCCGGCACCGAAGACGGCGAGATCGCCAAGAAGGCCACGCAGCTGCTCGACTGGGCGGTCGATGTGCCTTCTGCCACCGTGAAGGCAGACGTCGACAACCACGTGATCACGCTGTCCGGCACCGTCGCCTGGGCATACCAGCGCGACGCCGCCGAGCGCGCCGTCACCTACCTCAACGGTCTCGCCGGGATCAGGAACGACATCTCGCTGAGCCAAGGCGGCGGGGTCACCGTCATGAAGCCCGCGGTCGAGAAGGCCATCGCGCGCAACGCCCAACTGCGCACCCAGGCCATCACCATCGACCTCAAGGACCACGAGCTGACCCTGCACGGAACTGTGCGATCCTTCGCGGATCGCCGCGGTGCCGAGCACGCCGCCTGGTCCGCCGCTGGCGTGACCAGCGTGCGGAACGACCTGCGCGTCACCCCCTGACCCAACCGACCCCGGCACACGCCCGGCAGCTCAACGCCCCATGGGATCGTCCAACGCCGCACGGACTGCGGCGCTGGCCGGTCCCATGGGGCTGTCCGGCCGACTTGTCGCAGGACAGAGGTACTCCGATGGAGGTGGACCAGTTCGGATGGCCCCACCAACCCGGTGTGCGAGTAGTCTGCCTGGTAGCTGCGCCGCACAGACGTGCGTGGCTCGTCGAGACCGCAGCACGCCGATCATGTGCTGCCTCCCCGGCCCGGGCCTGATCCCCGCCCGCTCTGACGCATTCCATGCAGTTAGGTCGGAGGAAACCTGTTCACCTCTTTCTCGCCTGTGACCCGGACCCCACAGATGCACATCGATACGACATACCCGTCGCGGGACACGGCCCGGGCTGCCGTCGTCGGTGAGGTCGACCTGGCAACCGCTGAGGATCTCCGCGACCGCTTGCTCGACGTGCTTCGCGGGCATCCGCCGGTCGCCCTCACCGTCGACCTTTCCGGCGTCACCTTTGTGGACTGCACCGGAATCAGTGCGCTAGTTGCCGTACGCAACGCCGTCGTTCAGGTCGACTGCCACCTGCGGGTCACCGGCGTCCGGCCCATCGTGCGTCGAATACTCGACCTGACCGGCTTGCTCAGCGTCCTCACCGTCCCGCCCGACCAGGCGCAGCGGCCGGTGACGAACCCCGAAACCCTTACCGGGTCGGGCTCATCCGCAACCGCCAGCGCAGACCCCGAGTGGCTGGTCGCTGCATGACCTGTGACCGAACGCCGAAAGACGAAGAGATCCAGCCCTGCCGGATCACGATTCCCGATGACGAGCCGGCGGATCTGTGGGACCGGGTCGCGCGAGTTCGCTGGGCCCCGCAGCCGGCGGGCGGCGACAAAGGCTATGGCGTCCCGGTCGCCGGGTACGCGAGCTGGGTGAGCACTGGCGTGAGCGCCACGACTGGAAAGCGTGTGAGCGAGACTCAACGCACGTCCCCAGTACACGACCACGATCGACGGCACGAACGTGCACTTCCTGCACATCCGCTCGCCCGAGCCGGACGCGGTCCGCTCGTGCTCAGCCATGGCTGGCCCGGCTCGGTCGCGGAGTACCTCGATATCCTGGGACCACTCAGCGACCCGGGCGGCTATGGCCTCGACCCGACGATCGCGTTCGACCTCGTGGTGCCCTGGTTGCCAGCGTTCGGCTTCTACGGCCCCACTCCCAACACACGGGGTGTGTCAAACGAACGGCACCTCTCTCCTCCCAACGGGTTGACACAGAGAGGTGCCGTTCGTTCCATTCCCTGCCCGACCCGCAACGCCGCGTCTCAGCGGCGCGCGGTCGCGATGATCCTCGTGGTGCTAGCTGTCGGGGTTGGTACGGTCGCGTCGGCTATTCGCAGCGACGTAACCCAGACCGAGCGCGATGATGATGATGGCGACGACCCACAGGATCTGAGCGGCGAAGCCGATCAACCCGAAAATCAGTGCACCGGTCAAGACGACCAGCATCACTCGACTAAGGCCCGTCCGCTGACCGAGCAGAAGCGAGATGCGCTGGGTCAGCCGTTGCCCTTCGGGCGTCTGCCCTGCAGCGCGCGCTGAATGAGTGGACATTGTTGGCGATGTACCTGCGGGTGGGTCACGGTGATTCGGGTTAACGGGAACCGCTTGCGGCGAGACCTCCGTGGCCGGAGCGTGGGGTGCGCTCGACGTCCGATGCAGAACAGACATGACATTCCCTAAGGGCTTCGCCGGTGTGGCTGGCACCTCAGACTGGGTGTCGTCGATTCCGGAATGTCTAAATCATACACCCGTTCGAGCCTGGCGCGCTTGGCCGTTTGCGCCGCCCGGCCGACCACCAGATCAGTCCCGGGGCGGCTCCACGGTCATGACACCCGTGACTCGCCGCTCACGCTCTCGCCCCCTCGCCCGGCAGGTGAATGTCGTTGATGTTGACGTTGACCTCGACGACATCGAGCCCGGTCATCCGTTCCACCGACGATTTCACGCTGTGCTGAATGCCCTTGCCCAGCTCATTGGCGGAGAACCCGTACTCCACCACGATGTCCAGATCGACCGCGGCCTCGTTCTCGCCCACCTCGACCCCGACGCCCCTGTGACGCGCTCGCGGCGGTTCCGGGCATCAAATCCTTCATCGCGCCTACGGTCCGCGCGGCCCCGGTGCCAATGGCGAACACCCCGGGCACGTCCCGGGCAATCGGCGCAGCTAAACGCCATAAGCCGAACTCGACTGGGTCTTCAGAGCGCGGGTGTCCGCCCGACGGTGTCGAGGTGGCGAAGTGCCTGGGTGTATGACGCGACCAACCCGGTTTCGAGGTACGAGACCCGGTGGGCGGCGCAGAACTCCTTGACGATGCGTTGGGCGTGCCGCAGGTTGGCTCGCGGCATCGATGGGAACAGATGATGTTCGATCTGGTAGTTGAGGCCGCCGAGCGCGAAGTCGGTCAGCCAGTGGCCACGCACGTTGCGCGAGGTCAGCACCTGACGACGGAGGTAGTCGGCGGCGTCGGCGGGGCTCAGTTGCGGCATGCCTTTGTGGTTGGGTGCGAAGGAGCATCCGAGATAGAGCCCGAACAAGCCTTGGTGTACGGCGATGAACAGCAGCGCCTTTCCCGGGGACAGTACCCAGAACACGACCCCCAGGTACCCGGCGGTGTGCAGGCCGAGCATGGCCAGCTCGATCAACCGGGGCCGCGTGCGGTCGCTGATCAGGTAGCGGACGCTGGAGACCCGCAGGTTGACCGCCTCCAGCAGCAGCAGCGGGAAGAATCCCCACGCCTGGAAGCGGTAGAAGAACCGGGCGACGCGCCCGCTGGCCTGTGCCTGCCTCGCTGTGAAGACGAGCGCTCCGGCGCCTACGTCCGGGTCTTTGTCCTCGTCGTTGGGGTGGGCGTGGTGGCGGCTGTGCTTGTCCACCCACCAGCCGTAGCTGAACCCGACCCAGACGTTGGCGAGCACGACGCCGGCGAGGTAGTTGGCTCGGCCGGACCGGTAGATCTGACGATGACCGGCATCGTGACCCAGAAAACCCAGCTGCGTGGAGATCACGGCGACGTAGGCGGCGGTGGCGAGCTGCCACCACGAGTTGCCGATGAGGATGAAGGCGGCGACGCCGACGGCGCACATAGCGGCCATGACAGCGAACATCGCGAGGTAGTACCCCGGGCGCCGGTCGAGCAGGCCGGCACGCTTGATCTCGCGAGACAGTTCGGCGTACGCGCTTCCCCGAGCTCTTTGATCTGGCAACGCGCTGCGTTCCGCTGACACGACGGGGGGCGGTTGGATCGACGGCATTCAGTCTCCTGGCACGGGTCGGAACGAGGGATCCGACGCCGGGGTCCAGGGCGAGCCGGTCAGTGGGAGTTACCCAGATCGACGCACTCGTACACTGCCCTCCCGAGCGCGTGTTCGGGGCACGGCGAGATCGGTGACCTCCCCAGTGGTACTGGTAGCGGCCAGTGTCGCCGCGGACAGGATCAGTTGGTTGACGATGTTGAGGAAGACCACCCGCCCGACCGCGCCGGCAACGACCAGGTAGGTGGCGTTGGCCTCGGTGCCGCGCACGTAGAGCCGGCCGAGTATCTTGAGCAGCTCCAATCCGGCGGCGACGAACAGCGCTGGTCCCAGGACCCGGCGCAGCGGCATTCGCAGCCGTGGCAGCGCGGTGAGCACGGCCACGATCCACATCAGATCTTCACCGCACCGTACGCCGACATCGTCGAGGGCCTCTTCGACGGAAGCCAAGGCATCGCCTACATCGACAGCGTCCTAACCGCCCCCAGGAGCTGTTCCGGCCGGAGACCCTCGCTTTGATCGCCAACCCGACCGGCCGGTACGCCGCCGGGCTGCGGGCCAACGACGTCTGCCATTGGGCTCCGAAGGTCCCGACCAGGCTCTACGCCGCACGCGGCGATCGGGACGTCGTCTTTGCCAACGCCGAACAGTGCCGCCGGCAGATCCTCGCTCGAGGCGGTACCGCAGAGATCATCGACCTGGGCGATGTCGACCACGTCGGATCCGCGATCACCTCGCTACCCCTCGTCCGCACCTGGTTCACCGGGCTGAGCCACCACTAGCCGAACGAGACAAACGTCGGGCGACCCACACCGGGTCGCCCGACGGTCACATGTCCAGCTTGGCGTCCTGGGCGAGGAGCGCGATCTGCGTACGGTTTTTGAGGGCCAGCTTCGCCAGCATGCTCGACACGTGCTGTTTCACGGTCGCGACGCTGGGGAACAGTTCGCGGCTGATCTCGGCGTTGGACTTACCCTGCGAGAGCGCTACCGCCACGGCTCGTTCCCGGTCGCTGAGCCGGCTCAACACGGTGCGCGCGTAGTCGCGGCGGCCGGTCGCGCTGGCGCCGTCGAGATGGGTGAGCAGTTGCCGGAGGACGGCCGGCGAGAGGAACGGCTCACCGGCCGCGACTCGCTCGACGGCGTGCAGGATGTCGGCCGGTGGGGTGTCCTTGAGCAGGAATCCGACGGCTCCGGCACGCAGCGCACGCAGCACGTACTCGTCGACGTGGAAAGCGGTGAGCAGGTTGACCTCGGGAGGGTCGGGGCTTCCGCGCAGCAGTTCGGTCGCGGCGAGTCCGTCCAGTCCGGGCATCCGGACGTCCATCAGCACCACGTCGGGCTTGTGCTCGGCGACCGCGGCCAGCACCGCAGAGCCGTCGGCCGCCTCGCCCACGACGCGTCGCCGCGGCTCAGAGCCTCGTGCGGCGAATCGAAGCCTGAGCAGCCCCTACCCGGCCTCCAGGTGGCTGATGGACTCGCCCACCCTTGCGGGTCTCCGACCGCCCGCACCTGTTCTCGATCAGGCTCCCGAGCTTGTGCAGGGCACCGCTGCAGGCCTCGCTGACGGATGCCGCGTGGTGCGTGACGGCGACCGGCTGCCGTCCGACGGGCCGCGCCTCCATCATGCAGCGCTTGTCCGCACCGCTGGATCGTCCAGCGGTCTCGCTGCCCAGGTGTACCTCCACGCGGGTGATCTGGTCGCCGAACCGCGACAGCGCGGACTCGACGTCGGCCTCGAGCCGCCGCACCATCCCATCGGCTGACCCGCGGGGGCCCAGAGCTGCCAGCGAAGCTGGGCTGACGCCAAGAGAAATGGTAGGAACGGTCCGTTCCAATCGGATCCCGACTGGAACGGACCGTTCCTAACACTGCTTCAGCTCAGGTGGCGTTCGGCGTCGGCGTGCCCGACGTCGGCGGTGTGAGCACCGAGTCGATCATGTAGATCGTCGCGTTCCTCGTCTGGATGTTGCCGCAGACCACGTTCGCGGTGTTGTTGACGGTGAAGTCCTCACCGCTGCCCGTGACGGTCAGGTCCTGGCCTTCCATGGTCCGGTGTGTGCCGGCCAGGTCGTTCGGGCTCAGCCGCTCTGGCACGACGTGGTACTGCAGCGTCCGGGTCAGCTGCTGCTTGTTGGCCAGCAGCGCGTTGAGCTGCGACTGCCCGACCTTGTTGAACGCGTCGTTGGTCGGTGCGAACAGCGTGATGTTCTGGGCGTTGTTCAGCGTATCGGTGAGCCCCGCCGTCCTGATCGCGTTCGACAGCGTCGACATCTGCTGGCTGCTGGCCACCGCGGTGGCGACCGGCTGGTTGGCCATCGACGAAAGGCTGCCGGCGCCCGAGGTCGGCAGCGCGGCGCAACCTGGGCCGAAGACCTGGCCGCTCCTGCCGGCGGTCGCGGTATCCGTCGGCTGAGGGCTGCGCGTCGAGCCCCCGCCGGGCGACGTGGCCGTCGCGCCACCGGTTGGCTGGAGGGCGTTGGACGGGCTGGTGTCCGAGCCGCACGCCACCATGGCCAGGGCCATCGCGGCCACCGTTACGGCGAGACCCGCTGTCCTGAAGACGCGCATGATGCTGAAATCCCCTCGTATCGGTTTTGAGTTCTTCACCCAGATTCGTACCAGCATGTACCGAGCGATGGTGCCTACTTGACGCAATCGAGACATTGCGTTACGTGATACCAATCGCCCCCGTTCGACTCGCCGCCGCGCCGGCCGTACCGTATGAATGCGTCTTTAGCAGCAGTTGAACGGAGTTGGTCGATGACGCGGCGGGCGCCGCCGTCGACGAAATCGGGCAGCCGGATGGGTGGACGCGCTCCATATCCACCGCTCCGAAGCGGAGTAGCGTTCCGGGCATAGACGTCGACGTTCGGCGAGCGGTGTGACGACCAGAGAGCGGGCAGCGGTGAGTCTGCACCTGTCCAGCGCACGCGGCACGGCACGGCGCGTCGTGCTCAGCTGCGACGTCGCGGGCTGCGCGGTGCAGGTCGAGCCGCCCCCGATAGAGTCGTGGCGCAACGACGCGGACGCCCGTGTGTGGGCACGGGACCACGCCGCAGGCTGGACCCATGACCCGGTCCGGCGGACCGACTACTGCCCGGCCCATGCGGCGTTCAGCGTGGCCCCGGCCGCCGGCGCGGTGGCGCCCCGTCCCACGATGACGGCCCGCGACAATGCTGGTAACCCGCTCAACCGCGACGAGTACGCCGAACAGCTGCGAAAGCAACTCGCCGGGGACCGGCCGGTTACCGGCGCACCGGGAGCGGTGACGACAGCGCAGGCAGCGATCGCCGCCCGGCTCCTCGACGAGTTGGCCGGCGTCTACCACGGCGAGAGCATCGGCACGCTCGCCCACGAGGTCGCCACGCTCCTCGACCGGGCGGCGGTGGTCGACGGCGGCATGGCCCGTGGCGGTGAACCAGCGTAGGGTTGGGGCGTCGCTCGAGACCCCGGCGGCCGACAGTCCGCCGCTGGCGGACGCTCCGCACCGATCGAACGTCACCCATGACGCCGGACGCCGTTCCGCGCTAGACGGTCCCCGCTGTGTTGCCGCGTACGGCCTGATGGGCTGGCACATTTCCCGGTAGCGGCCACGTTCGGCACGCCTTTCCTGGGTTGCCGTCCAACCACCTCGGGACGCCAGTGCCGCGCCCCTTTCCCGTCAGGACGGTAACGCCGTGCCCACCATCTCTGAACGCGCCACCATCGTGGCGTCCACGCCGCCATCGTCGCCACGACTGGTCCTCGCCCCTGTCCGCGCCAACCAGGCGGTCCTCGACGGCGGCTGGTGGCCCCGGTCCTGGGACCCCGTCGCTGAACTTCCCGGCCTGGTCCTGGCCCTGTCCGCCCGCTACGGGACGATTCGCCAGTTCATGCTCAACAGCGCCACCTGGGACACTCGTTTCAAGCGGATCGCGGTGGGCGACGGCGTTGTGCGGGTCGGTTGGTTCACCAGCATCGACCCGGCCGTGGTCATCGCCACCACCTACGGCGGTGACCAGGTCGACCTGCTCGTGGTCCCGCCAGCGACCGCACCCGCGGCAGCCGACAAGGTGATGGCCGAGGCCGCCGACCCGGCCAACTTCACGCGAGCGCAGGCGATCCTCGCCGCCATGACCGCGGCGCCGGTCCGGGTGGCGGACGACGACGGGCAACCGGCCTGGGACAACGAAGGCGGTCGCACCCTCGCGCCGGCCCGGCGGGCGTTGTCGCCAGCACGGTGAACAGCAGCGACACCGCAAACGATCACGCCAACCGACCGAAAGGGCGCCATGGCTACCGCAATGCGTGTAAAGAGGACCGTGGTGGTGGTCGCCGCGCTCCGGTCGCGGGATCTGCACGGCAGGGCCGACTGGGTCGAGAGGGAGCTACCCCCGCTCATCGACACCGCGAGCAACGCCTAGCTGATGCGAACCCTCGGCATTAACCTCGATGCGTGACCGCACGGCGCGGCGCCGGTTAGCGTCGCCGGCTTCAGGACCGTTGGTACTGGAGCCTTGCCCGTCGGCTCGACAACGAATTGCTGCGTAGCCGGCTTCGTGCGGAAGCTACGCGCACGCCTCGTCCTGTGGGCGCTGGACCACCCTGATGACAACGTGGGCAGCGCCGCGTGGCGACGGTGGCTGCGAGCGGAAGGCCGCCCGGTGACCGGGCCCGTCACGCCATCACAGTTGGCCGCGATGAAGCCTCCGGCCGCCGCCGCGATCCTGGACCTGGCACCGCCGGACATCGCACGCGTTTTGGAAGGGCTGACGCAGGCGGCGCCCTTCGCTTAGGAAAGGGCGGCGGCGAGTTCCGGGATCCCATCGCCGGACAGCTGCGGCAGCGCCACGGTGCGGCCGCAGCTGATGAGTAGCAGTGCGCTGATCGGTCCGACCACCTGGGGACCGGTACCGGCTGACCAGGCCACGTCGGTGGCGACGAGCCCGAACCTGCGCACGATGCGGACCGACGGCAGCGGCGGCGGCCAACGCATTGCCAGCGTCCGGCTGGCCGCGGCGGCCGCGGCGTCCGGTGGCAGGTCCAGCCGTCGGCCCAGCGGTAGGGCGATGTCCTGACCGTGGACCATGATGTCGATCAGCGTTTCCAGTTCGGTCACGACCAGGGTGTGCCGGCGCGAGTCGGCCATGGTGCGGATAGTCGCCGAGAGTTGGCCGGTGGTCCAGGAAGCGGCGCGTCGGCGGGCGGCGTGCTGGACGGTGCGGTCCATCGTGCCGCGCCAGTGCAGCATCGTCGCGATCAGTTCGCTGAAGCCGAGCTGCTGCAGAGTCAGGTGTGCGGCCACGTCCCGTACCGTCCATCCGGCGCACAGCGACGGGTGGTGCCACTCCTCGTCGGACAGCTCGTCGAGCAGGTCGGCGACGTTTCGTCGTTGGGTGCTGATGACCTGCCAGAGCCGCTCGTGGTCGAGCCCGACAGGGGCGGGTGCGGGTTGCTGGGTCATGACGATTCCTCCGTGCTGCGTGGTCGGATGACGCGGGGCACGAGTTCGGTGATCTCCGCCGTCGGCCCGAACTCGGGGTCCGGGTTGGCGAGCTGGTGCAGCACGAGGCCGGTGAAGTGGTTCATGATGAGCGGCGCCTCGCGCTCCGGGTCGGTCGAGCCGGCGATGCGCATCCAGTTGAGGAACCAGGCGTAGACGCGGGCACCGCCGTCGGTCAGCTTCTGCCGCAGCGGTGGGTGGTTCGCCGCCTCGACGAGGATCGCGTACCTCGCCAGGGTCAGATGCCGGTGCTGGCCGGCTGCCTCGCGGGCGGCCTCGACCAGCGTCTCGGCCAGCTTGGCCGGCGTGGTGGGCGCCGCGGTCGTGGCGAGTTCCTCCCAGTTGGCCCGCTCCCGCTCGACGATCCGGTCGACCACCGCAGCCAGCAGCGCGTCCCGGCTGCGGAAATGGTTGGAGGTCGAACCCGCCGGCAGGCCGGCTGCGGCATCCACCGCCCGGTGGGTGAGCCCGTGGATCCCGGATCCGCCGAGTACGGCGATCGCGGCATCGAGGAGTTCCAGTCTACGGTTGGCCATGCCGATACACTACGATAGTAGTGATGATTACTACAAGTGCTGCACCCCGCGGGGACCGGGCACGGCAGGCACGGGCCTCGATCAGGGCAGCAGCCACCGCCGGGCGCGGCCGACCGGGCTCGGACCGCGCCCATGATCACGGCCGCTATCACGGCCAACCGTGAGTAGCTGTCGGTGTTCGGCGGCGGCCAGCCATCGCCAGAGGCGTTCGACGGCGGTGGCGAGTCCGATGGCCGGCGGGTCGCCGGTCTGGCCAAGGTGATCCAACAACGCGAGTTCGTCGGTACGCGCGCGGGACAGGACCGCCCTCACCAAGCCGTCTTTGTTGCCGAACGGGAAGTTACCGGACCCATCCTGCCTCAAGCAGACTGACGGAACCTATTAGATGAGGATGCGACCGAGGCGTTCGTGGTAAGCAGCAGCATGTCCGCAGCCGGCGTCAGCGGTCAGCCACTGGGAAGTGCCAGACGATGCGTCACGAGGGTCGCCCGGACAGCGCGGTGACCAGCGCGGCGGCGAGGGTACGGGCGGTTGAGCCGTCTGGCTCGCCGTGGTCGGGGTTGAACTCCGTGACGGTCAGGCCCGCGCACCCGGGATGGCTGAGCAGGACGGCGAGCGCCGCCATGGCGTCTGCCAGCGTGAGCCCCTTGTTGTATTCGGGCCAATTGGCGGCGGGAAGGTCGTAGAAGTCGATCACGTCAACGTCGAAGTGAACGAGGAATCGGTCAGCCGTGGTCAGGAGGGCAGTCGCCGCATCAAGGGCCGCTGCGACCGGGTCGGCGGCAACCTCAGCGGCGCGGACGGTGCGGCTCGCTAGCCGGCCCAAGGCCAGGTCCTCGCCGGTGGCGGCCGGGTCGCTGGGCGGTGACGAGGTGACACCGAAGAAGCCGATCCGGTCTGGGGTGAGCAGCGGCCTGCGCGGACCGAGGGCAGCCAACTCCGCAGCGGCACCGGGAAGATCGAGGACATGGGCAACGGTCATCGAGTCTACGATGCCGGTCGGGTTGTCGGCCGGCGTCCGCAGGTCCGGTCCGCCGTCGAAGTAAAGCAGGGCCGGGTCCAAGCCGCTGTCCAGGGCCGCAGCGACGACCGCGATGCTGATACTGCATTCGCCGCCGATCACAAGTGGCGTCCGGTCGGCCGCGAAGACGGCGCCGATCTGCTCGCGAACATCGCGCAGAACCTCGAGTATGCGGCTCAGATCGTGTGGACGGCGTTCCTGCGGATGGGGCCGCCACCGGGCGACCGGTCGGTCACCGTGGTCGACCACATCGTGCCCGGCCTCGCGCAGCAGTTCGACCAGGCCGGCCGAGCGCAATGCCTGCGGCGCCTTCTCCTGTCCGGGCCAGTGCGCCGCCGCGCTGGACGGCACCCCGAGCAGCCCTATCGGGCCCGTGAACCCGCCGGCTTCCCGCACCTACCCAAGATACCGATCGCGCGACCACTCCGCTCGGGACAGCCTGGAGGGCGTATACCTCGCCGCCGACGTCTTGCGAACTGGCGCCATCGGCCAGTCCGGGGTTTCGACGGCGTCGTCGCCGATGGCGTTGCCGATCCCACGGTTACGTGCCAGTAAGCGAGCCAGGAGCTGTCGAGTTTCGGTCGGGTGTGTGTGGGCAGACCACCAACCGCGGCGGGCATCACGCCCGGTAGGCCACACCGGCGAACTCGTCCACTTCGGTGCTCTCCAGATCAACGGTGCCCGGCTGCCACTGGGCGCAGGACACCACGCCGGGCTCGACCAGCTTCCAGCCGGAGAAAAACCGAGCGATCTCGCCCGGGGAACGCAGTGTAATCTTTGGCTTTCCGAACTGGTTCCAGTGCCGAACGCCGTCGTCGCTGGCCGCGCCGTAGACCGCGTTGGTGGCATGGTTGATCACCAGGTAGCTGCCCGGGGCCAGGTGGTCCTTCAGCCGGTCGACGATCGCGTACGCCGCCGTCGTATCAGGCAGATGGTGCAGCACACCGATGAGCATCAGCGCGATCGGCTGATCGAAGTTCAGCGTGTTGGCCGCTTCGCGCAGGATCGTCTCCGGATCCGCCAGGTCGGCGTCGAGGTAGTCGGTGACGCCGGCCGGATCGCTGGTCAGCAACGCCCGCGCGTGCACGAGCACCAGTGGGTCGTTGTCCACGTACACGATCCGCGAGTCGGGGGCGATCCGCTGGGCGACCTCGTGGGTGTTGTTCGCGGTCGGTAGACCGGTGCCGATGTCGAGGAACTGGCGGATCCCGAGCTCGCCGGCCAGGTGGGCGACAGCCCGGCCGAGGAACGCCCGGTCCGCTCGAGCCTGCGCGACGATGCTCGGCAGCATCTGAATCACCTGGTCGCCGACCTGGCGATCGGCGGCGAAGTTGTCCTTCCCGCCGAGCCAATAGTTCCACACGCGTGCCGAGTGCGGGACGTCCGGATTCAGCCGCGACACGAGTTCGTTGTCGACGTCCGAAGAGGAGAAGTTGTGCGTCATTTTGGCACCTCAACCGGGTGAGCGGGATCATCACCCTAGCCGAAGTCGGTCGATGTTGGGGGTCGGCGGAGGCAGCCGCAATGGACGTCGCACACGTGATCACAGACGTAAGGGTCTCGGCGCAAGGTGAAAGTCAAACAGGGCCGGAACCTACCTCGGCACGCGCCGGTCACGGCGCGACGATCTCCTTGCACGCGCGCGCGGGGAGCTCACCGGGCAGGGCGTCAAGGATCGAGGCCGCTGGTGTGCAAAATCGTGTCCACGGTGTGTTCGAAGTCGGAGGTCCTACGTCGGTTCGGTCGCGTCAATGTCGCAGAACTATGTCGATGACTACGCGAGTAGGTCGAGCCCGGCCTTGACAACGCTGCCGGCGTCGATGCCGTGGTGGGCATAGACGTCAGCGAGGTCGCCACTCTGACCGAACTCCGAGACACCGAGTAGTGCGGAGCGTACGCCGTTGATGGCCGCCAGGAAGGCCAACGCGTGCGGGTGCCCGTCGAGGAGCGTGATGAGTGTGGTCGCGCGGTGGCTCGGGAAGACCTGGTCGAGGATCCACGGGTCTCCCCCACCGCGGGCCCGGCTGCGGAACGCCCGCAGCAGCAGGTCGGCACTGGTGACGCAGACGACGTCGGTCTCGACGCCCTGCTGGTGCAGGCGTTCGGCGGCGATCACGGCCTCGGGCACGGTCGCGCCCATCGCCGCGATCGTCAACGCGGGCTTCGCACTGGCCCGCAGCCGGTAGCCGCCCGCGAGGACCAGTCGTCGCCGCCGTTCCCGGGCCACCGGATCGTCGGGGGTCTCGGCGAGTGCCTGCCTCACCGGCCGGGTGCTCAACCGCAGATAGGTCGAGGAACCGTCCGGCACACCGAGGCGACTCATTGCCGCGAGCAGGATCCACTCGACCTCCTGCGCGAAGGCCGGTTCGTACCCGACACAGCCGGGCTGCTCGATCGCGATCGACGGTGTCTTGATCGACTGGTGGGCGCCGCCTTCGGGCGCGAGGCTGACACCAGACGGTGTGCCAATCAGGATCGACTGGCCGCCGGCGTAGATACCGAACGACCACGGTTCCAGCGCCCGCTCCACGAACGGGTCGTAGACGACGCCGATCGGGAACAGCCGCTGCCCCCAGCGACTCCACGTCGACCCCAACTCCCCGAGCAGACCGACGAGGTTTGTCTCCGCGATGCCCAACTCGATGTGTTGTCCAGACGGGCTCTCCCGCCAGTGCAGCAGCGTCTCCCCGTCGTCACCGAACCAGTCCTTGCTCTCCCGGGGCGCCCAGACACCGACTTTGTTGAGCCAGCCACCAAGGTTGGTCGACGAGCTCACGTCGGGGCTGATGGTGACCACCCGCGACGCGAGGTCGGGATCTTCGCGGCTCAGGTCCAGCAGCACCCGGCCGAGTGCCGACTGGGTGGTCGCCACGCCCGATGGGCGCCGGCCCACCTCGGTGGGGATCCGGATCGGCGCGGGCACCGGCACGGGCGGCCGGACCAGCCGTTCGCGCGCCGCGGCGCAGAGGTCGCCCGCCGGTGTCCCGGACGGGAAGCGGTCCCACCAGGTGTCCGGTGTGACGCCCAGTTCCCGCGCCAGTGCCTCCATCTGGGCGCCGTCGAGCAGGCGGGAGTGGTTCTGCGGATGGCCTTCGGACGGAAGGCGAAAGCCCTTGATCGTGTACGCGAAGATGACGGTCGGCCGGCCATCGTCGATGTCGCGCAGGGCTTGGTCGATCAACTCGAGGTCGTGTCCGGCCAGGTTGCGGATCGCGGCAACCAGCGTCTCGTCGTCCGTCGCACTGACGACCCGGAACACGTCACTGTGGCGCGGCTCCGCGTCCTCGACGAGGCGGCGGCGAAGCTCGGCCGGCTCACAGCGCAGCAGCCGCTGGTATTCGGCGTTGGTCATCTCGTCGATCCGGTCCTTGAGCGCGGTACCGCCGGGCAGGGCGAACAGGCGCTGCAGGACGCGTCCGTACTTGAGTGTGATGACCTGCCAGCCCAGTGCGCGGAACATGTCGACGTAACGCCGGGACGAGGCGTGCGGGACGACGCGATCGAGCGACTGCCGGTTGAGGTCGACGATCCAGACGAGCTCGCCCAGGGTGGACACCTGGGGGTCGAGCAGCGCCTCCCAGACGGCGCCCTCGTCGAGTTCGGCGTCGCCGAGCAGAGAATACTGGCGCCCTTCCAACGGCAGGTCGGACCGGTCGGCGACGAACCGTCTGGCGATCGCACCCCAGATCGGGGCGGTGGCGCCGATGCCGACCGAGCCGGTCGAATAGTCGACCTGGTCGGGGTCCTTGGCGCGGCTGGGATAGCTCTGCAGGCCGCTCCAGGAGCGCAGGGTGGTCAGGTAGGCCGGGTCGAGGTCACCGAGCAGGTAGTTGATCGCGTGCAGGACCGGGGACGCGTGTGGCTTGACCGACACCCGGTCCGTGGCCCGCAGGTGGCGCATCCACAGCGTCGTCATCAGCGACGTCATCGAGGCGCTGGACGCCTGGTGCCCGCCGACCTTGATGCCGCCGGGATTGGGGCGCACCCGGTTGGCGTGGTCGACGATCGCGGTCGAGAGCCAGAGGACCCGACGGTCGATCTCCTCCAGGGTGCTGCGGCCGGTCACGTCACGTCGCCTCCTTCACGACGACCCCGTGCAGGTCGCGGCTGCCCGAGGCGTAGGCGATCGCGTCTTCGAGACTCCATCGGGCCAGTCTGGAAGCGGAACGGGTCGAATACCAGGCGACGTGCGGGCTCATCAGCAGTCGGGGTGCAGACCGCAGTGGGGAGTCGGCACCGAGTGGCTCGGTCTCGAAGACGTCGATCGCGGCGCCGCGCAGTCGCCCCGCGGTCAGCGCATCCGCCAACGCCGCCTCGTCGACCAGCCCACCCCGGGAGACGTTGACCAGCACGGCACCGGCGGGCAGCAGGTCGAGCTCGCGGGCTCCCACGATGCCGCGCGTCCGCGTCGTGAGCGGCAGGTGGACGCTGACGAGGTCGCCGGCGCGGAGCAGGTCGTCGAGTGAGTCCGCGGCGACGACCGGTGCGTCCGCGGCGCCGTCGTACGCGAGGTCGAAGACGTGTACCGCCCGCACCGACGGACGGAGCCGATCGGCGACCGCCCGACCGATCCGGCCGTACCCGATCAGCCCGAGAGTGAGCTCGTCGGTCGGTGGGATCTCCCCCACGCTGGGCGCTGGTGGCCATGCACCCGAGCGCACCGCGCGGTCGTAGGTGACGACATTGCGGTGGCACGCGAGCAGCATCGCCACGGCATGGTCGGCGACCTCGGCGACGGCGTACGCCGGTTGGTTGACCACCGCCACTCCGCGTTCATGGGCGGCGCCGACATCGATCGAGTCGAGGCCGACGCCGGCGCGGACGATCACCTGCACGGAACGCGGGAGCGCGGCCACATGTGCGGCGGTGAGCGGGTGCAGGCTGACGACGAGGGCGTCCGCGCCGTCGGCGAGATCGGCGAGGTCGGCGGGCTCTGCGATGTCGCCGACCCGCAGATCGGCGACGGACGCGAACACCCGGCGCAGGGCGTCCAGGTTACTGAGCGAACCGGACGCGATGGCGATGCGTGACAACTCAACCTCCGAAGGCCTGGGAAGGTTGACCGACGACGCCCGGCACCACGGCGAAGACCGCACCGGCGAGCGGCTCCGATCCGCGTTCGAGCCCGAGGCTCGACGTGGTCACGAGGAGAGTGGCCAGGCCCGGTCCGCCGAACGTGCACGCGGTCGGCTGCGACACCGGGACGCGTACCCGATGGGTCAGCCGCCCGTCCGGCGCGTAACGGACCACTGCCGATCCGCCGTACAGCGCTACCCAGACGCCGCCTTCCGCGTCGACGGTGAGGCCGTCGGGTATGCCGTCCGCGACGGGTATCCGGGCCAGTGGCCGTTGGTCGCTGAATCCGCCGGTCTCGTCGTAGCGGTATTCGTCGAGGCGCTGCGTGGCGCTGTCGATGAAGTAGGCGCGGGAGCCGTCGAGCGACCAGCCAAGGCCGTTGGAGGTGGTGATCTGCCCCAGGACCTCTTTCACCTCGTGGTCGGATGTCATCCGGTAGAGGGCACCGGCACCCGGGCGGCCGGAGGTCGAGAGGCTGCCGCACAGGAAGGCGCCGTAGGGATCGCAGGCGCCGTCGTTCATCCGCAGATCCGTGTCCGACCACAGTGGAGGAAGGTGGCTGGGTTCGGTGAACGATCGGCCGGCCAGGGCGAAGCCCTGTTCGACGCCGAGCACCCAGCCTCCCTGCGACCGTGGGCGGATGGCCGCGGCGACCCTGCCCACGTGCCGGCGGTCGATGTGGGAGCCGTCGACGACGACCACGTCGCCACGCAACATGTCGACCAGGGCGAGGCTTTCGTCGGTCGGGTCCCAGACCGGGCCTTCGCCGTGCTGGGCGACGACGTCGCTGTAAGGCTCTGCGAGGATCACGCGCGGGTCTCCCTCGAGGCGAAGGCGATCGTCGGATCCGCCGGAAAGGTGTTGCTGCGGGCCGCCATCCCGTTGTCGACGGCGAGGACGTGGCCGTTGATGCTGAAGGCGGCGTCACTGACGAGGAACGCCACGACGCGGGCGATCTCCTCGGCGGTGCTCAACCGGTTCATCGGCGACAGTCGCCGGGTGTCTTCCCATGCACCCTCCGGGTCTCCGGAGCCGTCGGCGAGGCGGGCGCCGGCGGGCGTGAGCACGGCGCCGGGCGCGACGGCGTTGCAGCGGATCCCGAGGTGTCCATATTCGACGCAGACGTAGCGGGTCAGCGACTCCAGGGCCCCTTTGCACGTGTCGTAGAGGGCATACCCCGGGAAGGACGCGCGGGCGTGGATGGAGGAGATGTTGACGATGCTTCCGGCCGTCCCGGTCGCGAGGAACGTCTTCAGGGCGATCTGGCTGCCCAGCAGCGGTCCGACGAGGTTGGTGCCGACGACCAGGTCGATCTCGGCGGCGTCGACCTCGTGCAGGGCGCCCAACCGCACGACAGCGGCGTTGTTGACCCACGCGTCCAACGGCCCGCCGAGGGTCGCCTGGTCCGCCGCGCGCTGTAGCACGCCCGCGTCGCGAACGTCGCCGCAGATCGTCGCGACATCGGGCAGTTCGGCGACGAGATCGGCCAACGCGCCGGCGTGGAGGTCGACCGCGACCACGTGGCGGTCGGCGCAGAGCACCCGCACGATCTCGCGCCCGATCCCGGATGCCCCACCGGTCACCACCGCCGAGGCGGGCATCATCGGTCCTCGGTGGAACGGACTAGCACCCGGTCGCTGGCGAGGTAGGCCGGGGACAGGTGCAGACCGTGCCCCGGCCGGTCGGTCGGGCTGACGGCGCCGTCCAGCACCTCGGGCAGTCCGTCGACGCAGTCGCCGTACCAGCCTTGGTAGAACGCCCGCACGCTCTCCTGCAGCAGTGCGTTGGTGGCGCTGACGCTCAGGTGGATGCCGGCGGCGAACACGACGGGGCCGGTGCAGTCGTGCGGTGAGAACGTCAGCCCGCCGACGTCGGCGAGCGTGGCGACCTTCTTCGCCTCGGTGAGCCCGCCCATCCAGCCGATGTCGAACATCACGGTGCCGAGCGGCACCTCTTCGATCAGCGTCCGGAAGGCCCATGGCGTCGCCAGCGTCTCACCCGCGACGATCGGCACACGGGTGCGCTCGGCCACCCGGCGCAACAGGTCCAGCGAGTCGACCTTGACCGGATCTTCGATCCAGTAGGGCTCGATCTCCTCGAGGGCGGCAACAACGTCGAACACCGCGGGGGTCCGCCACAGCCCGTGCAGGTCGACCATGATCTTCATCCGGCGGCCGAAGGCGTCATGGATCTGGCGCAGCGGTCGCAGGTCCTCGTGGAACCGGTCCCAGTCGATGTGCCGGCCCTCACCGGCGAGAGCGAGGCCGTCGAACGGCCACACCTTCATCCCGGTGATCCCGGCGTCGAGCAACTCTCCCGCGAGCTCGACCGGTCGGTGCCGCGAGGCGTAGAGGTCGTCGAGGGGATGCGAGGCGGCGTCCGCAGGGAGATTGCCCAATCGGTCGACGTTGGCGTCGGTCATCCCGTACGCCGGTCCGGCGCAGGAGTTGTAAACCGGGACGGCGGCGCGGGTCCGCCCGCCCAGCAGTTGGTAGAGCGGCACGCCGGTGACCTTGCCGAGGATGTCCCAGAGGGCCAGGTCCAGGGCCGACCGGGCCCTGGTCGCGACACCGCTGTCGGAGAAGCCGACGAAGTCGTCGTAGAGCTCGCGGGAGATCCGCTCGAGCTCCAGCGGCGAGGTGCCGAGCACCTTCGGTGCCACCGCCTCGAAGAGGTGTGCCTCGACGGCCGCGGTGCCCAGGCAGGTCTCGCCCAGCCCGACGATGCCGTCGTCGGTGAGGACCTCGAGGAACAGGATGCTCGGGACGGCGGGGTCGCGGATCGTCCGTAATTCGCTGATCTTCATCGCGGTTGCTACGCGGAGAACGCTTCGCTGGTCTGCCGCACCCGCTCGACGATGCCGGTGACCGTCGGCAGGATCGCGTCGATCAGCGGCGGGCTGTAGGGGATCGACGAGTGGGTGGACGTGGCCCGTAGCACCGGGCCGTCGAGATACTCGAAGCACTGTTCCTGGATGGTCGCGGCGATCTCGGCCGCGATCGAGGAGAAGCCCGGCGCCTCGTCGACCACGACCGCCCGGCCCGTCCTGCGTACCGAGGTGGTGATGGCCTCGGTGTCCAGCGGGTAGAGGGTCCGCAGGTCGATGACCTCGGCCGAGACGCCTGAGGCCGCGAGGCTTTCGGCGGCCTCGAGGGTCTTGGCGACCGTGCCACCCGAGCACACCAGTGTGCAGTCGTCGCCCGGGCGGCGGATGACGGCGGAGCCGAACGGGACGAGGTCGTCGAGCCCGCCGACCGGGCCGCGCAACGCCGAGAGCTTCTTGTGCATGAGGAAGATGGTCGGATCCTCGCCGCGCAGCGCGGTCTTCATCAAGCCCTTGACGTCGTACGGCGTGGCGGGAACGGCGACCCGCAGACCGGGAACGTTGGCGAACCACGACTCCGGGGAGTTGTTGTGCTGGGCGCCGCCGAGGGCGATGCCGGACGACGCCCGGATCACCAGCGGCACCGGACGGCCGAGCATGAAGCGGATCTTCGCGGCCTGGTTGACGATCTCGTCCATCGCGCCGAAGGCGAAGTCGATGAAGTTGAGGTCGACGATCGGCCGCATCCCGTTCATCGCGGCACCCACGCCGGCGGCCACCATGGCGGCTTCCGAGATCGGCGCGTCCCGGATGCGGTCACGACCGAACTCCTCACCGAGGCCGAGCACCTGGGCGAAGTGACCGCCGCGATGATAGAGGTCGGTTCCGATCACGAAGACCGTGTCGTCCTTGGCCATCTCGTCGCGGACCGCTTCGCGGAACGCGGCCGAGTAGGTCACCTCGTCGCTCATCGTGCACTCCCCTCGCGGTCGGTCGGATGCGGCGCGGTCGACGCGGACGGCCAAGGCGACTCGTCGGCGAACGCGAGCGCGTCGGCGACCCGGGCCACAGCCTGCTCCTGGAGCTCCGTCAGACCTTGCTCACTGAGGTCGCCGGAGGCCTGCAGCGACGATGCGAGGCGCGCGATCGGATCCCGCTCCGTGCGCCACCGGTCGACCTCGTCCGCCGTCCGGTAGACCCCTTTGTCGCCGGTCTCGTGGCCGTGGTAGCGGTAGGTCCGCATCTCGAGGAAGGTCGGCCCGTCGCCGGCGAGGGCGCGTTCGCGTGCCGTGGCGACCGCCCGGTTGACCTCGTGGATGTCCTGCCCGTCGACCTCGAAGGCCGGGATACCGAATCCCTCGGCCCGGCGCACCATCGACTTGCCACCCATCACGTTGTCGATGAAGGTCTCGACCGCGTACAGGTTGTTCTCGCAGATGGCGATGAGGGGCAGGTTCCAGATCACCGCCATGTTGACGAACTCCCAGGTGCGGCCGGTGTTGGCGGCACCATCGCCGACGAAGCCGACGGCGACCTGACCTGTGCCCCGCATGCTGGCACCGAGGGCGGCGCCCATGGCCAGGCCCAGGCTCGCGCCGACGATGCCGTTGGAGCCGTAATAGCCGCGGCTGAAGTCCGACAGGTGCATCGAACCGGCGATGCCGTGTCCCAGGCCGGTTTCCCGGCCGAAGAGTTCGGCCATCAGCCGCGCTGGGTCGACGCCGCGCGCCAGGGCGTGGTGATGTGGCCGATGGCCGCCGGTGACGATGTCGTCGGGCCCGAGCGCGCGCATCGCGCCGACGGCGACCGCTTCCTGACCGATGGCCGGGTGTACGCCGCCGGGAACCTTGCCCCGCAGTGACGCGCGTTCAGCCTGTTCCTCGAACTCGCGGATGAGCAACATCGCCGCCAGCCACTCGACGAGGGCTTCCGGCGTCTCCTGGTCATGCACCGCTCTGGTCCCCTTTCCCGACGCTGTGTGCCGGGGCGCTCTCCAGCTCCCGGGCGAGTGCTTCGAGGATCGCCGCGGCGTGTGTTCCGTCGTACGCGCGGTGGTCGACGTTGAGGGTCACTGTCATGATCTTGCTCGCGATCACGCGGCCGTCTTCGACGATCGCGGCGGATCGGATGCTGCCCACGGTCAGCAGCAGCGTCTGACCGAGCGGGACGACGCCGGTGAAGCTGCGGACACCGCCGGCACCCAGGTTGGAGACCGTCGCGGTGACCGGGATGGCGTCGTCGCCGATCGACCGGCCGCCGCGGGCGCGCTCGGCGGCCGCCGCGCGAAGGCCCGTCACGATGTCGAGAGTGGACGAATCTGGCCGCGGCACGACCGGAATGGCAACGCCGTTGGTGGTCGCGACGGCGACGCCGATCGACGGATCGGTGTCGACGCCGACCGCGGTCAGCGCTCGGGCGAAGGCGACCAGGAGGACGTCGGTGACGGTCGCCGCCGTCCCCGCCTCCCGAGCGGCCCGCACGGCGTCGAGCACCGCCTCGCCACGTATATCGCGGGCAACCGAGAACTGCGGGATCGACTGCCAGGATTTGGTGACGGCCGCGGCCGTCGCGGCCCGTCCGCGGTCCGCCGTTGCCGTCTCGGCCGCTTCCCGGGCGAGACGGCGCTGGCGCGGGCTCATCCGGTGGCGATAGCCGTCGGCGCTGACTGCCGTCGGCGCCGGCGTCGACCCGTCGGCCGCCGTCGTTACGGGCGTTGACCCGACGCCGGACGCCGGCGGTTGCGGCGTCGGCCCGGCGCCGGACGCCGTCGGTTCGGGCGTCGGCCCGGCTTCCAAGGCCGCCGGCGGGACCACCGCGGCCGGGTCGACGTCGTCGGGCTCGGTCTCGCCCGGCGCGAGAACGTAGGCGAGCACCTTGCCGACCGGCACCCGGTCGCCGGCCTGGTAGCGGTGTCGGCCCAGGGTGCCGGCGTATTCCGAGGCGACCTCCACGGCCGACTTGTCCGTCTCGATCTCGACGACGTCCTCGCCGCTTACGACCTGATCACCAGGCTGTTTGAGCCACTCGACGACGACACAATCTTCCATCGCATGCCCCAGGGCTGGGACGAAGATGTCGTGCACGTGTCCCCTCTTCGATGCTGGTGGCGGGCCGATGCTGCGCTCCGCGAGTTGCCAGATGTCTGGTGACTTGACGTTTGCATGATTGCGAAACGAAGTCAAGGTTGAAAAGGATCAGCGACGGCTATCCACGGTCGACAGACCGGCACGCGCCGCCCGGCGTCAGTCCGCAGGTGGGTGCGGGATGGTGCCACCGGCGTTCATCGCCAGGTTGCCACCGTCGACGGCCAGCACGTGGCCGGTCACGAACGACGCCGCGTCGCTCGCCAGGAACATCAAGGGACCCGTCAGGTCTTCGACCGTGGCCATCCGGCCCAGCGGGATCCCACGGACCACATCGGACTCGATGACGAGGCCGTCGGCGAGCAGCTTCTTGAAGGCGGGAGTGCTGACCTGGCTCGGCGCGATCGCGTTGACCCGGACGTTCCAGGGCGCCCATTCCAGCGCGAGCTCGCGGGTGAGCTGCTCGACACCGGCCTTGGCGACGCTGTAGGGAAGATTGCCCCGGCCGATCGCCTTGGAACCGGCGATCGAGCTGAGGTTGATGATGCTGCCCCGGCGGCGCCGTACCATGTGCTGGCCGACGGCGCGGGCGAAGATGAAGTAGCCGGTGAGACTCACGTCCAGGACCCGGCGCCAGTCCTGCGGATCAAGGTCGAGCGGCGGCGTGTGGCTCCCGACCGCCGCGTTGTTGACCAGGACGTCGATCTTGCCGAATTCATCGATAGCACGCGCTACGACACCGTCGACCTGTGCCGCGTCGGTGACGTCGGCGGGATGGGAGAGCAACTGCCCGGGAATCGTGTCGACCGCACCGATGTCGGTCGCCACCACGTGGGCGCCGGCCGCGACGAACCTGCGCACGACCTCCTGGCCGAGGCCGCCCGCGGCGCCCGTGACGATCGCGACCCGGCCGTCGAATTCAGACATCCTGATCGACCTTCTGCACCAACGCGGGCGGGCTGATCGACCATCCCCGCAGCAGATCGAGAAGATCCTGATGGAGCGCGTCGGTGACGGTCAACGCCTCGGCGCCGGTGGCACGCCGGGCGCGTTCGGCCTCGGGCTCGCCCGGGACCATCGGCGCCCGTCCGTCGACGGGTCGGCTGTGCCGGACGGTGTCGCCGAGCGCGCGGTCGGCCCGGGTGAAGGAGTCGAGACCGGCTGCGTGCGCCGGGTCGATGGCGATCACGACCAGGCAACAGCCCTGCGGCTCGTCGAACCGGTCGGCGACAGGCACGATGCCACCGCCGAGCGAGCCGCCGGCGAGTCCCGCGGACAGCAGATCGATCATGAATGCCAGGCCGAAGCCCTTGGGACCGGCGGCGGGCAGCAGCGCGCCGGCGAGCGCCCGCCCGGCATCCGTCGTCGGCGCGCCGCGTTCGTCGACCGCCCACCCTGGTGGGATCGACTCCCGCTCCCGCGAAAGCTCGACGATCTTTCCGTGCGCGGCGGCGGTGGTCGCCATGTCCAGCAACGGAGTCTGGCTCGCGCCGCCCCCGCCGGGCACGCCGATGGCGATCGGGTTGCTCCCGAGAACGGCCTCGCTGCCGCCGGGCGGCACCATGATCGGGTCGGCGTTGGCGAACACGATCGAGACCAGCCCCGCCTCGGACAGCGCCGCGGAGTAGAACGCGAGCGCTCCGACATGGTTGGTGTTGCGGGCGCAAGCGATGCCGATCCCGTGACTGTCCGCCGCCTGCGCCGCGGCCCGCACCGCCGTCATACCGGCCACGGCGCCGGCGCTGCCGTCGGCGTCGATGACGTGCACCGCCCCGGACACCGACTCGGTCAGCGTGGGCCGGGTGTTGACGCCGCCGCGTGCGATCCGCTCGAGGTAGGGGCGCAGCCGGGCCAGGCCGTGGCTGTTGGTGCCGCGCGTCTCGGCGAACATCAGCGAACGGCGGACGAGCTCGGCGTGCTCGGCGGTCAAACCCGCCGCGCGCAGCAACTCCTCCACCGCCCGCTCGGTGTCGGCGCGGGACAGCTCGACGTCAGACGGGCTGTTCATGGGTGGCACCGGGGTCGTGGTAGCTCGAATCCGCGAGCACGTTGTGGATGTGCTGGCGCATCGCCTTCGCGGCGAGGTCGCCGTTGCCGGCCTGGATCGCCTCGAGGATCTGGCGGTGGTCGACGTCGCTCTGCCGGCGGATGTCGGCCGATCGCGCGGTGGTCTGGCGGCTCTTGCGCGCCAGCATCGACACCGTCGACAGCAGGCTCGCCAGGATCGGCGACTTCGCCGCACGCGCCACCTGGGCGTGGAACCGCTGGTCGATCTCGATGCACTTGTCCATGTTGTCGATCGACTCGGCGTATTGCGCCACCGACGCCTGCAACGCGCTCACGTCGTCGCTGTTGGCCCGCAGGGCGGCCAGCTGCGCGATGTTGGACTCGAGGACTTCGCGGGTCTCTCCGAGCAGCGCCATGTTCTCCTTGTCGAGGCGCAGCAGGAAGTCGATCGGCTCGGCGAGCAGTTCGGGTTCGAGCGACGTGACGTAGGTGCCGTCGCCGTGCTTGGCCTCCACGATCCGCAGCGCCATCAGCCCCCGGACGGCTTCACGCAACGTCGGTCGGCTGACCCCCAGCGCGGCCGCGAGGTCCTTTTCGGACGGGAGCCGCTGGTGCGGCTGCAGGCGACCGTCGACGATCATGCCCTTGATCGTCGAGATCGCGTCTTCGGCGGCGCCGAGACGTCTGGGCCGGCCGGGGCCGAACGCCTCGGCGTGGGCCTGTGGCGTGTCAGACAGCGGTCAGCCCTCCATCGATCACGAGCGACGCGCCGTTCATGAAACGGCCGGAGTCACCGGCGACGAAGGCGACCCACTCGGCCACTTCCTCGGGTGTTCCCATCCTGCCGTCGAGCTGGCGTTGCTCCATCAACTTCCGCGTCCCTTCCGGGTCTTCCGCATTCGAGAGGATCTTTCCGATCCAGGGCGAGTCGACAGTGCCCGGACATACCGCGTTGATGCGAATGCCGGCCGACGCGTGATCGGCGGCGATCGCGCGGGTAAGGCCGAGAATCCCGGCCTTCGACGCGCAATAGGCTACGCGGTTTTTGAGCCCGACGAGAGCACCCGCTGAGGCCATGTTGACGATGACACCGCGACCTTGTTCGAGCATGCCGGGAAGCGCCAGCTGGCACATGTAGAAGGTCGCCGTCAGATTGACGTCGATGGTGGTGGCCCACATCTTCTCGTCGGTTTGCGCCGTCGTCGCGGCCCAGCCGACGCCGGCGCAATTGACGAGTAGGTCGATCGGCTCGTCGCCGAGGTCGGCGCGCAGGGCCGGCACCGTCTCCGCCGGGCGACTCAGGTCGACCGCGTGCGCGCTGGCTTCCCCGCCGCATTCGGCCGTGACCTCGATCAGGCCGGCCGCGTCGCGGTCGACCAGGTGCAGGCGGTATCCGTCTTTGGAGAGGCGGATCGCGGTGGCGCGCCCGATCCCCGACGCCGCTCCGGTCACGACGGCTCGACGGCCGTTCGCAGATCTGTCAGACATCATCACTCCGGGGGTACGACAGAAGGTGAGGTCACCGCTCCGACATCCGCGCCGCGTACGAGGGCCGCGTATTTCGCGAGCACGCCGGTGGTATATCGGGGAGCGGCGGGTGTCCATTGCCGGCGTCGCGCGGCCAGGACGTCGTCGGTGACGTCGAGCGCGATCAGTCGCCGGTCGATGTCG
Source organism: Asanoa sp. NPDC049573 (assembly GCF_040676615.1). Lineage (NCBI taxonomy): Bacteria > Bacillati > Actinomycetota > Actinomycetes > Micromonosporales > Micromonosporaceae > Asanoa > Asanoa sp. NPDC049573. Next base: position 68,859 of record NZ_JBFAPI010000014.1, on the reverse strand, counting down.
ATGGTGACGAGATCGCCGTTTTCGATCAGCGCGATCGGGCCGCCGAGCGCGGTTTCGGGCGCGACGTGCCCGACGCACAGGCCCCGCGTCGCGCCGGAGAACCGGCCGTCGGTCACCAACCCGACCTGGGCTCCGAGTCCCACCCCGGTGATGGCCGACGTCACCGCGAGCATCTCCCGCATGCCGGGGCCGCTGACCGGCCCTTCGTTGCGGACCACGACGACGTCACCCGGCGCGAGTTCACCGGCGAGCACATAACTCAGCGCCGCCTGCTCGGAGTCGAAGACCCGGGCCGGTCCGCTCAGCCGGCGCACGTCGGTGCCGGCGACCTTGACGACGGCGCCGTTCGGAGCCAGCGAGCCACGCAGCACGGCCGTCCCACCGGTGGCGTGCACGGGGCCGCTGACGGGCGCGATGACCGCCGGGTCCCCCGTCGCGGCGAGGCTCGCACCGATCGTCCTACCGGTGACGGTCAGCTCGTCGAGATGGATCAGGCCGGCGCCGGCCAGCTCACCCAGCACGGCCGGGACGCCGCCGGCGAGGTGCAGGTCGACCATGAACGCGTCGCCGTGCGGCCGGGTGTCGACCAACTGCGGTGTCCGCCTGCCGATCGTCTCGATGTCGTCGAGCGCGAAGTCGATCCCGGCCTCGTTGGCGATCGCCAGCAGGTGCAACACGGCGTTGGTGGACCCGCCGAGCGCCATCGACAGCGTCGCGGCGTTCTCCAGGGCGTTGCGGGTCACGATCGTGCGCGGCCGCAGCGAAAGCCGGAACGCCTCGACCGCCTGCTCCCCCGCCCGCTGCGCGATCTCGCCACGCAACGGGTCGACCGCGGGCGGCGTCGCCGAACCCGGCAGCGAGAGCCCGAGCGCCTCGCCGAGGCACGCCATGGTGTTCGCCGTATACATGCCGGCGCAGGACCCGATGGTGGGGAAGGCCCGGCGCTCGATGTCGTCGAACTCTGCCGCGTCGATCTCGCCGGCGGCGTGCCGGCCCACCGCCTCGAAGACGTCCTTGATGTCGACGCGGTCGCCGTTGGGTCGCCGTCCGGGCATCGCGCTGCCGCCGTAGAGAAAGACGGTGGGCACGTTGGTGCGGACCGCGGCCATCATCATCCCGGGCAACGATTTGTCGCAGCCCGCGATCGCAACCAGCGCGTCGAAGCGTTCGGCGTGCAGGACCGCTTCGATCGAGTCGGCGATGATCTCGCGACTGACGAGCGAGGCCCGCATCCCCTCGTGTCCCATCGAGACCACATCGGACACGGCGATCGTGCTGAACTCGAGGCCGACGCCACCACCGGCGCGGATCCCGCTCTTCGCGTGCTCGGCCCACGACTTGAGCGGCAGGTTGCAGGGGGTGACCTCGTTCCACGAGTTCGCGACGGCCACCTGGGGCTTGTCGAAGTCGCTGTCGTCGAGGCCGACCGCGCGGAGCATCGCCCGGGCCGGTGCGGCGGTTGGGCCCTGCGTGACCTCGGCGCTGGGCCGGGCCGGCCCCGGGCCGTTCATCCCGCGACTACGGGGTTCGTCAGCACGCCGATCTTGTCGATCTCGATCTCGACGACGTCGCCCGGGCGCAGGAACACCGGCGTCGGCCGGAACGCTCCGACACCGGCCGGGGTTCCCGTGGAGATGATGTCGCCGACCTCGAGCGTCGTGGACGCGCTGATCCGACAGATCAGTTCGGCGACACCGAAGATCATGTCTCGGGTGTTGGCGCTCTGCATGAGCTCACCGTTGACCCGGGCGCGGACGCCGAGGTTCTGCGGGTCGCCGATCTCCGACGCCGGCACGACGCGCGGCCCGATCGGCCCGAACGTGTCGAACGACTTTGCCCGCGTCCACTGTCCTTCGTCGCGCTGAGCTTTGCGCGCGCTGACGTCGTTCATGCAGGTGTAGCCGCTGACATAGCTCAGGGCGTCGGCGACCGGGATGTCACGCGCGGTGCGGCCGATGACGACCGCCAGCTCCGCTTCCCAGTCGACCTCGGTGATGCCGGGCGGGAGGACGATCGCAGACCCGTTGGGGATCAGGCATGTCGACCACTTGGCGAAAATGATCGGGGCCTGCGGAGCCTCCACCGCTGATTCGCTCGCGTGGTCGCGATAGTTCAGCCCGACGGCCACGATCTTCCCCGGTCGATCCACCGGAAGCACGGAACCGGCGATCGATCGCTCCGTCGACTCAACGCTCATACGACTAATCCCATCCAATCGTGATCTAGTTGTCAAGTCTCTTGTCATCTGACGTCGGCTCGCTGATAGCGCAGCATCACCGCTGCTGGACGGTGCGTGGGCGCCACCTCCAGGCCCACCGACATGAGGTCGTGGCCCGACACCTTCCGCTCGCCGCCCGGGTCGTCGAAGTCCACGATGGAGTAGGTCGCGGCGGCGATTAGCCCGCGTGGCCGCAGGACGAACTCCTCCTGCGGTGTGTCAGGGCGGGCGAAGCAGTGCAGCACGCCCGCGGCGCCGTCGGCCGCACCGTACTGATAGGCCAGCCACCCGGTCATCGCCCGGTCGTAGCCGCTCAGCGGATAAAAGTCCTCGCTGTAGTGGCCCTTGACCACCGACCATTCCTCGGTCGCGGCCCGGATGAGGCCCCAGTGCTCGTCGGTCGGCGGGGCGGTCAGCATCTCGTCGATGTGGATCTCGAACAACCAGTTCATCGTGCTGCGCAGGGCGTACGCGCTGTCGGTGCGCGCGGACGTGCCATGGCAGACCACCCACGGGCTGAGTCCGAAGTGCTGGGAGTGTGCGCCCTGCGGGTCGCGCACGTTGTCGCTCTGTGACATGACGACCGACCGGCGCAGGCTCTCCACGTCGAGGCGCCGCCCACCGGACGCGCAGTTGTCGATCAGCATGTCGGGCCGGCATCGCCGGAGCTCGTCGAGGAACGCCAGGAAGCCGACCACATAGCGGATCTGGGTGGCGCCTCGGCGGCCGTCGGTGTCCGCGGCGTTCCAGTTGGCGAGCGGACCCAGGTAGTTGAAGTCCTGGCGGTAGAGGTCGGGGCCGTTCTCCTCGATCAGCCGGTGCACCGTCGCCACCGCCCAGTCGTAGGCGTCGGGGTTGCCCCAGTCCAGATAGCGATGCTCGGGATCGCCGCCCGGGAGCAGCCACTCGGGGTGGGTCTCGTAGAGCCAGGTGCCGGGCCGGCAGCGTTCCAGCTCGTGCCAGACGATCGTCGACATCCCCTCGGCGCGGGCCCTGTCGGTGACCTCCTTCAGGCCGTTGGGGTAGCGCACCCGGTCCACTTCCCAGTTCCCGGTGTATTGCCAGGCCGTCACGTCGTGCGGGTCGACCGCGTCGGGCAGCGTGTACCAACCGGCGTCGATCCACCACCAGTCGAGGTGGCCACCGACCGACGGCAGCAGGCCCTCGCGTCGGTAGCCGTCCATGAAGTCGAACTCGCGCTCGGTGGTGACGAGCGTGAAGTTGTAGGACCCGCAAACCGAGCCGGTCGGGCACATGGGCGGAGGGTTGTTGCCGCCGGGCCGGGGTGTGTTGTGCCGCAGGAACCATTGCCGCCACACGTTCTGCGCGTCGATCCAGTCATCGGCGCGCCACGCCATCGTGACGATCAACGGCGTCCGGATCGACTCTCCCGGCTCGAGGTGCATCCGGGTCAAACCAAGGTCACGCAACACCGGCGTACCGCTGAATGGACCGTCGACATTGGTCATTCCGCCGGTTAGCCGCACCCGACCCAAACTGTCCAGCTCCGTCTGCAGGCCCCACTGCCCGGGCCAGCCCAACGCGACGATCGCGCCCTGCCCGCCCCGGTCGAGGTTGAAGTAGGGCCACCCACCCCCGGGCACCTTCGGATCCGCCGACAGGGTTCCGGACGTCGGCCGACCACCCTCGGTCGTGAACAGCAGGTAGTCGCCCGGCGTCGGGCTCAGCGTCAGGTCCGCCGGCTCGAAATCAGTCGCGACCGCCGTGCTCCCGCTGTTGGTGTGGATCGTCCACGAGGGCGCGGCCGCACCACCCAACGACGTATCGATCGCCAGCACCTCGGACAGCGTCGGCGCATTCTCCGACCCCGTGTTCTCGAAATGCACGGTCCACTCGACCACCGGAAAGTCTGCATAGGTCACCGACACACACCGCACCACCAGGCCCGACGTTCCGGTCCAGGTCACGGTTCGCGCGGCACGCAGCGCGTCCAAGGCGACCGTGCTCGACGACGACGACCACCCCGGCAACAACGACCGGGACGACACCCCATCAAAGACAAACGAAAACGGCGGATCGTCCACAAAGTCGAATGACAACGGCGAAGCAGGCAAAGCCATCGGAACCTTCTCCACGACGGGCGTTTCAACGGCGCACTGGGGGCCAACCGTCGCAAGTTGATCTGTAGTTGTCAAGTCTCTTGATGTCTGGCAACATGCGTGTGATAGTGCACACGCACCCCGGCGTTCCGAGCAATCCCCGGGCGTCCGTGTAGGTCGGGATCCAGCGGCTCAGTTCTTCGGCCGGAGGAGATCGATGGTCTCCTCCCCCTTGCGAAAGGCCCTCTCGATGACGAGACCACGTCCCACACCCGAAACCGATAAATCGCACGCATCGCCGTTCTCCCGTCGCCGGTTCCTCGGCATGACCGGCGCCGTGGTCGCGGCCGGGGCCGCGGCCCCGCTGCTGGCGGCCTGCGGCGACGACCGCGGCGGATCGGGCGCGAAGCCTACGAGCAACACGCTCACGATCATGACGACCGGCGTTCCCGCCGACGAGCAGTTGGCGATGTGGAAGCAGTACGCTGCGGAGCCGCTCGGCGTCGAGCTTAAGTTCGTCACGGTCGCCGACGGCACCTTCCCGTCGCAGGCACTCGCCGCCCAACAGTCCAACAACCCGCCGGACATCATCCAGTGGAGCTCGCAGGGCGCCCCGGTGCTGAAGGCGTCGGGCATCGCGCTCGAACCACTCGACTCCTACATCTCCGCGTCGGAGACCAAGAGCGACTTCTACCCGCAGGACTACGCGTCCGGCACGATCGACGACAAGGTCTACGCGCTCGGCTTCAACTGCGACTCGCGGGCCATCGCCTACCGCGGTGACTGGGCCGCCAACGCCGGTCCGGTGCCGACCAACTGGGACGCCGACGAGTTCGGCGCCTGGGCCGCGAAGATGAACGGCCCCAACCGCACCGCTTTCGGCTGGGAGGCAAAGACCGCGGACGGCCGTGGTTCGTCGAACTTCCTGCCGCTGCTGTGGAGCACCGGCGCGTCGCTGGTGACCAAGCAGGACGGAAAATGGGCGATCGGCTTCACCGAGTCGCAGTTCGCGTCGGTCCTCGACTTCTACGCGAAGATGGTCAACACCTACAAGGCCACCCCGAAGGACGTCGCCGGCTGGGGCTACCCGGACACCGACGGCGGATTCTCGAAGGGCACCCTTGGCGCCTATTCGGTCGGTCCGTGGGTCACGGCGATCTGCAAGGACTTCCCTGACGTCCTGAAGAACATCAAGTGCGCGCCCATCCCGAATCTCGGAACACCGACGTCGTTCTGGAGCGAGAGTGCGCTGATGCTGCACTCGGCCTCGGCCAACAAGGACAAGGCGTGGCAGTTCATCGCCAACATGCGCAGCGAGAAGGCGCAGGACGCGATGACCGCAATGAAGGGCAACACCGAGGGCTCGCCGCGGATCTCCAGCAACGCCAAGCTCGCCGACCCGTTGGTCAAGCAGTGGGCGGCCCAGCTCGAGTTCGCCAAGGTGCCGGAGCCGATCGACATCCACGTGGTGATGGACGGCGTCGTCTACCCGGCGATGCAGGAGGTCGCGCTGAAGGGCTCGGCTCCGGCCGAGGTCGCCAAGGCGGCCATGAAGAACATGGAAACGGCACTCACCCAGCTGAACGTCTGACGACCGTGGTCATCCGAATGCCGAGGAGAAACGCCGTGCGAGTCGCCGTGTCCGCAGAACCGAGCACATTGGACTATGACGATGGCGGCGTGGACCGACGGCATGCGGCCTCGCCGCCGTCCCGGACGGCGCGCCGGCGGCGCTGGCTCACCCGATGGCCGTACATCCTCTTCCTCGTCCCGTCGCTCGTGCTCGTCGGCGGCCTCATGCTGTATCCGATCTACAGCGGCATCGTCATCAGCTTCCACCGGTCGTCGACCTTCTCGGCCGCCGGCGCACCGTTCGTCGGTTGGCACAACTATCAGCTGTTCTTCGACAACCCGTCATTCGGGTCGCTCATCCTACACAGCTACATCCGCGCCATCGGTGGCGTCGTGCCGAGCTTCCTCCTGGGGCTCGGCGCGGCGCTCATCCTCAACCGCCGTCGCCGGATGGGACGCGGCCTCCAGATCGCCACGCTGCTTCCGTTCGTGATGTCCGCCCCGGTCAGCATCTTCATGTGGCTGCTGCTGATCAGCCCGCAGTACGGCATCCCGCAGGCCCTGGGCATCCAGACCGGGAGCCTGATGGTCAACACCACCACGGTGTGGCCGACCTTGCTGTTCATCAACGCCTGGGCGTCCTACCCGCTCTATACGATCGTCATTCTCGCCGCGCTCCAGCGGATCCCGCAGGAGCTACACGAGGCCGCGGCCGCCGACGGAGCCGGCCCGTTGCGCCGTTTCTGGCACATCACGCTTCCGGGCATCGGCGTCGTCGCCCTGGCTGTCTGCACGTTCCACTTCATGGCCAGCTTCCAGGACATCGCGCTGGTCTTCATCGCGACCGGCGGCGGTCCGCTGAACGCCACCCAGACCGTCGCGTCGCTGGCCTACCAGACGGTGTTCGGCGCCGGATTCAACATGGGGTACGGAGCCGCGCTGAGCATGATCAGCCTGGCGCTGATGTTCGTCACGGTGGCCGTCGCCGCGGGTGTGGGCTGGCTCCTGTGGCGCGGCTACCACCGGTCGAAGGTGTGGCGACTGGCCGCCATCGGCCGCCGGGCCGCCGCGGCACCGCCGTCGACAGCTCGGCTCCTCGTTCGCGGCTTCCGTCCGCGCCGGCACCTGCCGGACCGCTGGCGGCGCCTGATCGAGACCGCCGGCGCCTGTCTCGTCGCGCTCTTCGCGATCTTCCCGATCCTCTTCGTGGTCGCGCAGGCGTTCGACGGCAGCCCGCCGGGATCGGGCACGGTGCGGCTCTGGCCCGACCAGCCCACCCTGCGCAACTTCTGGACCGTCGTCTCCGACCCGGACCTCTACTCCTCGCAGAGCATCTCCAAGCCGCCGCTGGCGGAGAACCTGCTCAACAGCATCATCGTGACGGCGTCGGTGACGGTGATCGTACTGGTGCTCGGTTCGCTCGCCGGCTACGCGCTGGCCAGGTGGACCGGCTGGGCGTCCCGTTCCATCTCCGTCGGCTATCTCATCGTCCAGTTCGTACCCGCGGTCATCCTGGTGTTCCCGCTCTACAGCCTGCTTGCCAAGATCGGCCTGCTGAACAGCCTGACCGGCCTCAGCCTCGCGACTGCCGCGCTCTCCCTACCCACCGCGATCATCTTCTTCCGCGTGTTCTTCCACGCCCTCCCACGCGAGTGGGAGGAGGCCGCGGCGATCGACGGCGCCGGGCCGCTGCGCACCTTCCTGCGGATCATCACCCCCAACACCCGCAGCGCCTTCGGTGCCATGGGCGCCTTCACGCTGATCGGCACCTGGAACGAGTTCCTCATCGCCACCACGCTGGTCAGCGACTCGAGTCGCCGGACGTTCCCACCCGCGCTCCAGCAGTTCGCCGCAACCGCGTTCCAGTACGCCGACAAGGACCTGACCCCCGGCGTGCAGGCGGTCTACCTACTCATCCCGATCCTCTCCTCCGCGCTCCTGCTGTCCCTGACGCTCCGCCACTTCACCGCCGCCGTGCAAGGAGGCGGAACCAAGGGCTGAGGCACATCATCGACGAGTAAGGACGTCTCATGGACATCGACCCGCCCCGCAAGGGGATGACCCGTCGCTCGCTCATCGGAAGCGGCCTCGCCGCCAGCGCATTGTTCGCGACCGCCGGCGTCGCGTTCCGGCCGACGCCGGCCATGGCGGTGTCGCCGTTGTCGTTCGACTTCGAGAATGATCCGCCGTTCTCGTTCAAGTTCGATGGAACCTCGTCGCGGTCGTTGCTGCCCGGGTGGTCTTCGTCGTCGAACACCGTCGCGCTGGACGCGGTCCGGACGCGGCAGACGGTGACCTGGACCGGAACCTCGGGCCTGGTAGTGCGGTGTGAGTCGGTGACCTACGCCGACTTCCCGGTCGTCGAGTGGACCGTGCATTTCGAGAACACGGGCTCGGTGAACACGCCGACGCTCTCGGAGGTGCTGGCCATCGACACGTTGCTGCACGGTGCGGCGCTGCCGTCGTGGACGATCCACACCAACAACGGGAGCACGGCGGCGGCAACCGATTTCGCACCGACGGACCTGACGTTGAGCTCGACGCCGGGCGAATACAAGTTGTTCTCGACGGGTGGTGGTCGGCCGACCTCGGGGAGCCTGTCCCCGGACGAAAAGGCGCCGGGCGGTGCGTGGCCCTACTACAACTTCGACTGGGGCGGTCAGGGCGCGATCGTCGCGTTGGGCTGGCCCGGGCAGTGGGGTCTGCAGACCGGGTTGGACACCCTGGGTCGAGCCCCGGTGATCGGTGGGATGACGAACTACGACGGCCCGTTCGGCAGTACGCCGACGTTGTACGACCTGGACCTGACGCAGATGTATCTGGAGCCGGGTGAGTCGATCCGCACGCCATTGATCGTGACGTTGGCGTGGGAGGGCGGCGACTGGATCGACGCGCAGAACGTATGGCGGAAATGGTTCCTGCGGCACAACATACCCCGCCCCGGCGGGGCCAACCCGGCGCCGATCCTCGCCGCGGCCGCCGCCGAGTCGTCGATCACCGCGGTGCAGGCCGACGCCAGCGACTACATCGGTGTGATGGCCGCCTACCAGGCCCAGAACCTCACACCCGACAACGGCGGTCCCCTCGGCTGGCTGTGGATCGACACCGGCTGGTTCCCGATCCCGGGCTCGGTCAGCCCGACCGACCCCGAGGCCTGGACCTACACGGGCACGTGGGAGCCCGACCCCGCCCGGTTCCCCAACGGCATGGTCGAGGTCACCGACGAGGTCCGCTCCTACGGCGCGAAGACCATCGTGTGGCACGAGCCCGAACGCTGCCGGCCCGGCACCTGGCTCTACGACAACCACCCCGAATGGCTCCTCGCCGGTGGCACCGACCACCGCTACCTCAACTGGGGCAACCCCGACGCCTACGACTGGGCGGTCGACACGTTCACCGGGCTCATCGCCGACGGCGGCATCGAGCTGTTCCGGATCGACTTCAACTTCACCGGCCCGCTGCCCAACTGGAACGCGACCGACGTCTCCGGCCGCCGCGGCGCGACACAGGCGCACTGGGTCGAGGGCTGGCTGGCCTTCCTCGACCAGCTCCGCACGACTTTCCCCACGATGCTGATCGACAACTGCGCGTCCGGCGGGCGGCGGCTCGATCTGGAGAGCCTGCGCCGCTCGATCCCGTTGACCCGCAGCGACCTCTTCCGCGACAGCCTGGGCAACCAGTGCCACACCTTCGGCCTGTCGTCCTGGATCCCGTGCCAGGGCGGCACCGCCGACGCCTACAGCACCTACGGCATCCGCTCGGCGATGGGCTGGCACCTCGAAGCCCACCTGAACGACCTGTTGACGTCGGCTCCGACCAGCCAGCAATGGATGACCTACGCCGACGGACTCGCCGAATGGAACCTGGTGAAGTCGTGCTACTTCGGCGACTTCTATCCGTTGACGTCCTACTCCACGAGCACGGCGGACTGGATCGCCTACCAGTTCGACCGTCCGGACAGCGGCGCCGGCATCGTCCAGGCCTTCGCCCGCCCGTCGACGCCGGCAACCTCGTTGACCGTCCAGCTGCGCGGGGTCGTCCCCGGGGCGACGTACGACATCTGGGACGTCGACAACCCGACCGCGGTCAGCTCGCTCAGCGGAGCGCAACTCGCGGCCGGCGTCAACATGGCACCGGTACCTCGGCCCTACGCCGTCACCCTCGCCTACCAGAAACAGTGAGCTTCTCGTTCACCTACGACGGCGTCGACTCGGCGACGCTGTTGGCCACTTGGCCGCGCACCGAGACGACCCTCGACCTGGGTGACGGCCGCACCCAGGTCACGGTCGAGTGGCGCGACCCCGCCTCCGGTCTCGCCGTCGCCCTCGTCACCACCCGGTACGCCGACTTCCCGACGACCACCTGGACGGTCCACTTCACGAACACGGGCGCCCACCCGACGCCGACGCTCGGCGACGTGTTGGCGATCGACCTGACCCTGCCCTCGCCCGGCCACCCGTCCACCGACTGCGTCATCCACACGGCCCACGGCAACGATGTGCGCGACACCGACTTCGCGCCGTTGGACGTGGCACTGGAACCGGGCAGCTTCCGGACCTTCACCAACCTCGGCGGCATGTCGACCCAGGGCTCCGTGAACCCGGATCCGACGGCGGCGAACGTCGGCGGCGGCTGGCCCTACTACAACATCGACAGCGGCGGGCGCGGCGTCATCGTCGCGCTCGGCTGGCCCGGCCAATGGGCAATGCAGATCGACAGACCGGAACCCGGCACCCTGCGGCTGCGCGGCGGCATGTCCCAACGGGAAGACCTGGGACCGGCCGACGAGATCGACGCCGCCTCGCTGACCGAGATGTGGCTCCCACCAGGCGAATCGATCCAGACACCGCTGATCGCGCTGCAGCAGTGGTCCGCCGCCACCTGGATCGACGCGCAGAACACGTGGCGCCGATGGGTGATCACCCACCTGGTGCCACGGCGGGGCGGGGAACTTCCCGCCCCGGTCTGCGCCACCCAGGCCAACGACTACTTCGAGGGCCAGATCGACACCGCCGACGACGAGGTGGCCTGGCTCGACGCCTACAGCGCACATCACGCCACCGTCGGCACCGGCGGCGTCCACGACCATTGGTGGATCGACGCCGGCTGGTATCAGACGCCGCCGAACTGGCGCGACCTCATCCAGGCGCCCTGGCCGCAATGGGAGATGGTCGGCACCTGGGCAGCGGATCCGGTTCGCTTCCCGGCGGGCCTGAAACCGATCGTCGACCGGGCCCGACAGCTCGGCATGTCAACGGTGCTGTGGTTCGAGCCGGAACGGGTCATGGCTGGGACCTGGTTGCACGAAAACCACCCCGACTGGCTGCTCGCGCCGCCACCCGGCTTTAGCTCGTTCTGGGGACCGGACGGCGCGTTCCATCTCGACTTCGGCAACCCCGACGCGCTCCGGTGGGCCATCGACCACTTCGGCGCGTTGCTGGGCGAGCATGAGATCGACATCTACCGCGAGGACAGCAACTACCCGTTCCTGCCTTACTGGGTGCACCACGATCCACCGGGTCGCCGCGGCATCACCCAGATCAGATATGTCGTGGGCCACCTCGCCTACTGGGACGCGCTGCGCGAACGGCACCCGAACATCTTGATCGACAACAGCGCCGGCAGCGGCCACCGGCTGGACCTCGAACTCGTCCGACGATCCGTCAGCCTCATCCATGACGACAAGCTCTTCGACGCGACCGCGAACCAGTGTCATACGTACGGCATCCGCCATTGGATTCCGTGGACCGGATCCGCGACCCGGGTGGCCGGCGGCCCGGACGACGTCTACAACGCGCGCAGCAACATGGGTATGGCCTTCCACGCCGCACTCGACGTGACCGCCGCCGGCGCGGCTGAGTGGAGCATCCTGAAAGGACTCGCAGCCGAGTGGCGCGAGCTCACCGCACACTTCTTCGGCGACTACTACCCGCTGACCCCGCACAGCACCGCGTCGGACGCCTGGATGGCGTGGCAGTTCCACCGGCCCGACCTCGGAGCGGGCCACATCCAGTGCTTCGCACGCCCGGACGTGCCGACCGCGACCGCACTGACGGTCCGGCTTCAAGGGTTGGACGCGGAAGCGACCTACCGCGTATGGGACATCGACGACAAGGACACGTCGCGAACATTCCGCGGAACCGAACTCATGACCACCGGTATCGAGGTTGCCCCCGTGCCTCGGCCCTACGCCGCGACCCTCCACTACCTGAACGCCACGAACGGTTGACGTTAGACAAGACCTGGTATCTCTGACCGGACGAGGTGCTCCGTCTCCGGGTCGGGGCGCCAGTTCGCGGGCTTGGCGCAGGTAGGTCTCGTCGCGTTCATGGTCGCCTCGGCTGAGGGCCAGTTGGGCGACTGTCACGGCGGCGAGCGCCGCAAGCGGGTTGTGGCCTGCCGTGCGTAGCAGCGGCAGCGCGGAGTGCAGCACGTCCTCGGCGCGATCGAACTGACTGGAGACGAGCGCCACGACTGGCTTGGCCCACAAACCGTGGCAATATGCTTGGCGATGCCTCCGGCGCGGTTGTCGTCCCAGTGGTCGTCGCTGAAGACGGGGTTGCGCTGGCGCGCGACCGGCCTGCCCTTCGGCCACAAGCCAGCGGCTGGGTTCTACCATCGGCCGCAGCAGTGAAGCTCGAAGCTATCTGGGCCAAGCACCTGAACCTCGCCACGCCCCCACCGGCACGCAGCACGCCCCGACAGGGCTGGCAAATGGACCCAGCGCGCCGCAAGAAAGTCGAGGACGCAGCACAGGAAATGCTCATGCAGCACTTCACCAACGACGGCTGGACGGTGCAGGACGTCCGCCTCGGGAACCCCTACGACGCCATCGCCACCAGGGACGGACAGACACTCTGGCTGGAGGCCAAAGGCACCGAGACCAACGGCGCCTCCATCATCGCCACCCGCAACGAAGTCGCATGGGCGCGAGCGCACCTCGGCAGCCGCATTCTCGGCATCCTCTCCGATGTCACCTTCCGCCCGAACGGCGAGGTCGACGCGACCACCGGGACCTTCCAGATGTTTACCTGGAACCGATGGCGGTGCGCTGGCACCGCGCGCCTACGACTTCACGCCTGATGCGGGTGACCGGATCCCTTAAGCGCACCATACGATGGTCGATCGAGAAGCGGACCGGCATTTGGGGGCTCTCGCGTAGTCGGCCAGGAACCCGTCGGGCCACGCTTCTGCGTGTCCACCGTGACCGGTCAGCCGAGCGAGTCGCGTCCGGAGCGCATCAGGGCGTCGCTTCCATGGCAGAGACCGGGACAAGCCAACGTCGAAGAACTCCTCGACGATCTCCCCGCCCGCGGGCGTGATGAGGCTTCGAGCGCGGGAAAGCTGCCAGCCCTTCGCGTTGCTGGGTCCTGCTGGTCCTCGGTCGACACGCGTCCGTAGAAGGCGATCCTCATGCCTGTCGATTCTTCCGGGCGCAGTCGATTTCACACCCGGCCCGCCACCCACCGACGGCCCGCGCCACAGAGCGTCGGCGGCTGCATCCGACAGAGGGACGTCTACGGACGTCGTGACTTGGCCATCCTCGATGACCAGCGTTTCGTCTTGCGCGATGTGCGCATTTCGGCGACGCTCGTTGGTTCGTCGTTATTGATCGTTTGTGCCTCCTCTCAGTCGCGGTGGGAGCCGCGCGGACGTCCGTCCGTGGTCCGTCCGCGCGTTGACGTGCGCAGACGCGCACGCGGGAACGGACGTCCGCGCGGAGATTCCTATCCGGCGGCGCCTCGCCAACGCCCGCGGGACACTTGCTGGGCGTGGCTGTCGGCGGCGAGCGCTTGTAGCAGGGTCGTAGATCCATGTGCGTCCCATTCCAGTGAGTTGCATCAGGCGCTGGACGGTGAGCTGCCCGACGACCGTCCCTACGAAGAAGGGCAGCCCGTAACCGCCCTCGCCGCTTGACAAACAGCATTGAGAATCAGGCGGAGCCGACAAAGTCGTTGGCCCGGGTTCAAGCGCCGCCTGATCGCTCCCTCGGCGGAGGCTGCCGCTGCGGACAGGACGGTGGTCTTCGGCCATGACAGCGCATCGGCAGCCGGGCGCGTGGGCGATACTGTCCGCGACCGACACCAAATGTGCCTTGCGCCAGGGCTGGACCTGGCTGACCGGAGGACGGTGACGAGGTGCCCGAGCGGGCGGCAGTGGGAACGAGATTTTCCCTGCTCGGTCAGATCGAGGTACGCCTCAACGATCAGTTGATCGAGGTGGGTCATTCACGACGACGGACAGTACTTGTGGCACTCCTGGTCGACGCGAACCGACCGGTCTCCACCGACCGTCTCATCGACCGGGTGTGGGGGGAACATCCTCCGCAGCGGGCGCTCGGCACCCTCTATGGGTACGTGTCCCGTCTGCGGAAGGCTCTGAGGGCCGCGACCGATGTCGACATCCGGCACGACACTGACGGTTACGTCCTCGCCGTCGACGATGAATCAATCGACATGCGGCGCTTCGAGCACCTGCTGGCCGCGGTGGCCGCAATGCGCGACGACGAGCGGGCGCTCGCCTTGTGCGGACAGGCACTCGCGCTGTGGCGGGGAGAAGCACTCCCCGGCCTCGACGCACCGTGGGCGACCACCATCCGGGAGAACCTGCATCGGCAGCGTCGGACGGTCGAACTGCAACGTCACGATCTTGCATTACGTTTCGGCCGGCACAACGAGATACTGCCCGAACTCGCTGCCGCGACGACGGCACATCCTCTCGATGAACGCCTCGCCGGGCAGTACCTGCTCGCACTGCACCGCGGCGGCCGGCAGGCGGAGGCGTTGCAGCACTATCACCAGTTTCGGCAGCGACTCGCGCGAGAGTTCGGTGTCGATCCGGGCGCGGCGCTCCAAGAGCGGTTCCAGCGCATTCTGATCGCCGATCCCAGCCTGGAGCCCGTCCTGTCACCACTAGACGAGGTACACCACGGGGGGCAACCTCAAGATCAGGTCGCCGAGCAGGTTGCGGCGAATCCACCACACGTCGCCGTGTCACGTTCATCGACGCACGAGCATCCCTCATCAGTCGTCTCGGCCTCACTGTCCTCGGCCAGCCCTCCGAGCCCGCAAATCGGCTGGTGCACGCTGCCCCGAGACTCGGCAACCTTCCTTGGCCGACAGCGGGAGATCGGACTTGTGGCAGAGGCAGGCTCAGCGGCGGGGAGCGCGGTCGCCGTCTACGCGATCGACGGCATGCCTGGTGTGGGCAAGACAGCTCTGGCGGTCCGAATCGGTCACCAGATGGCCGGTCGATTTCCCGACGGGCAATTGTTCGTCGACCTGCATGCGCACACCGCCGGCCAGGAACCGGTCACCCCGATGGAGGCGTTGGCCGCGTTGCTGGCCGCGGATGGTGTAGCCACGCAAAACCTGCCGCCCGGACTGGACGAACGGGCGGCCCTCTGGAGGGCCCGGATGGCCGGGCGGAGGACGCTGCTCGTCCTGGACAATGCCTTGGAGACCGATCAGGTCCGCCACCTGTTGCCCGGCAGCGCGGGGAGCCTGGTGCTGGTCACCAGCCGGCGCCGACTGGCCGACCTCGACGCGACGCCGATCCAGTTGGACACGCTGCCGGCTGCTGACGCGGCGGAGATGTTCAGCCGGCTCGCCCCGCGTGGCCGGAACGAACCCGACGCCGTGGCGCGGCTGGTCGACCTGTGTGGGCACCTGCCACTGGCAATCTCTCTGCTGGCTTCCGTGTTCATCAAGCATTCGTCCTGGCGCGTCGATCAGCTGATCGATGAGACCCGGACCAGGATGATCTCCGTACGGGCTGAGATGCGAACCGTCGCTGCCGCGTTCGACCTCTCCTATCAACACCTACCTGCGCGTCTGCGACGGTTCTTTCGCCGGTTGGGCGCGTATCCGGGCATCGACATCGCCCCAAACACCGCCGCGGCGCTCGACGACACCACCGTCGACCAGGCCACCGAACAGCTCGACGCGCTCTGCCACGACCACCTACTGACCGAATCGTCGTACCGACGGTTCCAGATGCACGACATGATCCGCGAGTACGCGCATACGCTCGCTGACGGCGATGCCGACAGGGAGGCAGCGCTTGACCGCGTCTACGGCTATCTGGCCCGGGTCGCGACCCGGGCCGACCGGCGAGTCAGCCGGTATCCTCGGCCGACTGTTCGTTTGACCGGCTCGACCGGTTGTGCCCCGCTGTCCTCGGACCCGGCACTGGCCACTACGCGCGAGGCCCTGGCATGGCTACGGACCGAACGAGCCAGTCTCCTCACGCTGCTACGTCATGCGACCCGGCACGCACAGTCCGAACGAGTTATCCCGCTGGCCATCGGGCTGGCCTCCGTGTTGCGCATCGACGGGCCGTGGCGGACGGCCCAATTCGTCAGTTCGGCGGCCGTCGTGGCAGCCCGCCGGTTGGATGAGCCACAGGCGTTAGCCAATGCCCTCCTGGACCGGGGAGTTGCCGAACAGCTCCTCGACGACTATCCCGCCTCAACGAAATCCCTGAAAGAGGCGCTGACCCACTACCGCCGCATCGGCGACCAGCTCGGCGAGACCAACGCCTGCCTCCATCTCGGCGAGGTGGCGGATCTCACCGCCGATCATTCTCTGGCCCTGGAATTGCTGGAGCAGGCCTGTTCCCGCTACCGGAATCTCGGCGACGGCCTGGGGGTTGCGGCGGCTCTGAGCACCCTAGGCGGCCTGCGCAACACGCTGGGCGACTACGCGCGCGCAGCGGACGCGCTCAAGCGGGCCTTGCGTGGCTACCGAGAACTGGGGAATCAGCTCGGCGAAACGGCCGCACTCGTCAACCTCGGCCCGGTACTGGAGCAGGCCGGCGACCTGCCCGGTGCCGCCGCAGCCCTGCACCGAGCCCTCGCCATCACCCAACGAACCGGCAGCAGGCTGGGCGAAGCGGCGGTACTCCACAACCTCGGTCCCATCCTGCAGCGACAGGGCGACCTGGCCGGCGCCGCCGCGGCGCTCTCCCGCTGTGTGCAGATGCATCGCGAGATCGGGGACGACCATGGACAAGGGAACGCCCTGAACTATCTGGCCAGCGTGCAATGCGACATGGGTAACCTCGCCGCCGCCCGAGAGCTGCTGGACACGTCGCTGCCGATGCTGCGCCGAATCGGCGACAGGATCGGCGAGGCGGAGGCGCTGAACCAGCTCGGCACGCTGCACCGGCTGACCGGCCACCCGCAGACCGGCGCCGAGTTCCACCAGCAGGCCCTCCTGATCGTGGGCCGCACACACAGCCGCTGGTACGAGGCACACAGTCTGGCCGGGCTGGGCCGCTGCGCCCTCGCTGCCGGCGACAGCGCCACGGCGGCCGACCTGCTGGGCCGAGCCTTGGCGACCTTCCAGTCGATCGGTGCGGGCGAAGCCGACGCAATCAGCACCGAACTGGCGGCGATGCGCGGACCGACGGGCCCACTACCGCTACCGCAAAACTGCCAATCGGCGGAACTGGACGGGCTGCAGCCCAGTGAACCGGGAAGATCCACCTCGGGCACCTCGCGGTGATCACCTGCACCCAGACATCCTCCGACAGGGGCCGACCGCAGTGATCTCACCGGTACGTGGGCGGCTGACGCGACAAGTCGGGCATGACTGGGTCAGCCCACGATCAAGGCACCCCTCAGGGTATTTGACGGGCAGGACGCCTTGATCGTGGGAGATGACGCCAAGGTGGTGGGGGGTCAGGTCAGCCGGAGAACGTAAACGCGCCCTGAACCCAATTGTTGGGCGTGCCGTTCGTGCCGTTCTGCCGCCAGCCTGTGATTGTAAGCCGCTCGCCGGACTTTGGGGCCGGGCTGAAGTAGCCGTAGCCGCACGTGGTGTTGGCCCCGTTGGCGTCCTCGGCCCAGGCCGATGCACCGAAGGATCCGGAGACCTGGACCCGGACCCGCTGACCGTCCGCCTTGTCATCGCAGATTTGCACGGAGGGGTAGCTTCCCCTGCCGTCAACGTAGATGGACATGTACTCGCTACCAAACGAGCCAGTCGGGCTGGCGGCTTGCGCCGGTGTCCCGACGGTGACCAGGGCCGCCGCCATTGCCAGCGTGGCCGAGACCGTCGCGATGAGTCTGCGCATGGTGCTTCCTTCCGTGAAAGATCGCCGGGCGCTGACCGTGCGCTCCGGCCCATCGCGATGACTGTCCGCCTCAACACTTGTACGGACCTTGCGAGTTACTTGAACCCGCAACGTGGACCGAGTGAGCTACCGCCTGGTGCGGGCGCGGGCTTGGTGGATGCGCCGCCAGCGGGACCAGGCCAGGTAGAGGGCGGTCGGTCGGGTCATGGTGGTGATCAGCTTCGCGACGGGACAAAACCAAGGTTCGGTGGGCCGCCGGCGTTCGGTCGCCGGCGATTGCGGCCAGGATCGCTGCATCGCAGCGGAGCTGTCGCTCGCCTGGCGGCCAACGGCCAGCGGGCGTCGCAAGCGCAATGCAGCATCAACTTGCTCGCTCCGGCTCAAGGTGACGCCGACTCGCCAGGAGTGCCCGCGTGGCACGGTCCGCGCCGGCCATGGCGCGTTGGACATCCCCGGCGGATCCCTCGAGCTGGTCATGCGCACGGCCCGCAAACCATCTGACGGCAAAGCGAACGACCTCGGCGTCGACAAATGAGACCGCGAGTCCTCGACCACACCAGCCAACGCCCACGGCGAATGTCCGCAGCACGCGCCCGGTCATCCACAGGCCGATGTCGACAGGACCGATCGGCGACCTTCGCTACCGCGGCTTCACCATCAAGACGGCTCCGTTGTCGGACACAGCCGTGACCTCCTCTCCCGCCGCCGCCCAGCGAAGTCGTTCTCACTCAGCTACCCGGCCGTGCGAGTCGATCACGGCATCGGTCATCTCGAACGCGGAAGGCTCGGCCGGGAATGCTTTCCGGCCGAGCCTTCGACAACCCTCGGTAGGTGTCAGCCGACGTGCGGCCGGTGGCCCTTCTCCTGCCTGGGCATCCGCTGCTTCGCCGGTGGCCCGTCCACCTTCGGCAGGTTCTTGATCGCGTACTGGGTGAAGTTGTACTCGCCCACGGTGTCCGGCATCGTCGGGGCCTCGGCCCGCTTGTTGAACCGGAATGCCGCGGTCAGGTCACCACAGGTTTTCCGGCGCCATGCGCTGATGTTGGTTTCCTTGACGCCGGTGATGTGCTCGAGGAACTGCAACTGAGAGGTGTGGTCGGAGACTTCGGAGCACACGTAACCGCCCGCGGTCCACGGCGACACGATGATGCACGGCACGCGGTAACCGAGACCGTTGGGCCATCCCCGGCCCTGCTCACCGACGGTGGAGGTCTTGAAGACGAACTCGTCCGGCGTGCCGGCCGGTGGGGTCGGCGGCACGACGTGGTCGAAGAGGCCGTCGTTCTCGTCGTAGGACAGGATGAAGACGGTCTTGGCCCACACCTCGGGGTTCGACGCGATGGCGTCGATCTTGCCCGCGATGAACTGCGCGCCGGCCGCGGCTGAGCCCGGGGTGGAGGGGTGCTCGTCGTAACCGGACGGCGGCAGGATCCAGCTGACCGTCGGCAGCGAGTCGTTCAGGCAGTCGTACTCGAACTGCCCTAGGGGCTGGGTCGCCACGCCGTTCTCGTAGAAGCCGTCGCCGGGCTGGGCCTGGGCGAAGTCGGTGAACTTGCTGATTGCGGACGATCCCGTGAGGGCGCCGGGCTGGCGGTAGACCTTCCAGCTCACGCCGGCTTCTTGGAGTCGCTTCGGGTAGGTCTTCCAGGAGAACTGGTTGGCCGGACCACTGGTGGTCAGCGAGGGGCCGCCGGCCAAACCGTCGACATCGATCGTGCCTGACATCCACATGTGCCGGTTCGGGCCCGTCGGGCCGATCACCGAGCAGTGGTAGTGGTCCAGGACGGTGAAGGATTCGGCCAGTGCGTAGTGGAACGGGATGTCCTCACGGGTCAGGTAGCCCATGGTGAACGGAGCGTTCTGGCCGTCGCTCGGGATGTGCGCCGGGATCCAGTTGTCCATCTTGCCGCCGTTCCACGCCTCGTGCTGGCCCACCCAGCCGTGGTCGGTGGAAGGCAGCGCGTGGCCGGCGAGCTTCTTGGTGTCAAGGTGGAACGGCAGCACGTAACCGTCCGGGTGACCATCCCAGGGCTGGTGGAAGACGGAACGGCCGTTGCTCAGGATCAGCGCCCGCGGGTCGTCGAAGCCGTCGACGCCCGACATCGTGCCGAAGTAGTGGTCGAAGCTGCGGTTCTCCTGCATCAACATCACGACGTGCTTGATGTCGCTGAGACGACCGGAGGTCTTCGGCGGCGAGGCAAGCGCCTTCTGCACGTTCGGCGGCAGCGCCAACGACGCAGCACCGAGGGCGGCGGCAGCCCCGCTCCCGAGAAGTCGTCGACGGGTGAGTGGGGATGGGCTCTGGTTGTTTTCTGGCATGGGGGTGGAGTCCTCTGCTCTCGCGCCTGGCTTCGGGCTCGTTGATCATCTTGGAGCAACATGAACGAGGCCCTAACCAGCGCCTACGGGCCCAGAAATACGGCGAACTCTCGGACATCAGCGCAGGGTTCCGTGGAGCGCTAGTGCGGCAGGTCGTTGAGGCGCTCTCACTTGCACGGTGTTCGTCGTCAGGCCCGATCAGCGCCATCGCCAGGTGCCGCTGCAGGTTGCGGCCCGGTAGTCCCCAAAGCCAAATAGGCTTCGGCTATCGTGAGACAGCCGTGACGCCGTCAGTCCACATCGGGCAGACTGCACCGGATCCGCTCGATCATCATGCTCGCCTGCCCGCACGAAGGCAGCGACTACCTGCGCTCGCTACGGGCCGCGGCCGGGTACGGACGCCACCCCCAAGCCGGAGCGCTGCGGCGGTTCGACACCAGCGTCGCCGCGCGGCGCTGGTCATGATGCCGGTCGCGCTCTACGCCCTCGTCGCGTGGACGATGTCGCGGACCTTCGGGCGGCGTCCGCCGCCAGCCTGGCGGGCGCCACGCTGGGCCAGGCTCGCCTACATCGGGCGGCCCTGATCTATGCGGTGGTGCTGCGGAACCTGCCTTGGGAGCCCTTCAGCTGGTTGCACGTGGCCGAGGTCGGCTGACCGCATAACAACAGTTCAGCAGTTTCTGTATAGTCAGTACATGCTGACCAGTGCGCCGCGCCTCGACGTGATGGCCCGTCTCGGCCGTGCGATGACCGACCCGACCCGCTCGCGGATTCTGCTGACCCTGCTGGCCGGGCCGAGCTATCCGGCAGTCTTGGCGCGCGAACTGGAACTGACCCGAAGCAACGTCTCCAACCATCTTGCCTGCCTACGCGGTTGCGGGATCGTGGTGGCGATTCCGGAGGGCCGGCAGACGCGGTACGAGATCTCCGACCCCCACCTGGCCCGGGCGCTGGAGTCCCTGGTCAATGTCGTCCTGGCGGTCGACGACGGCACGCCCTGCATGAACGAGGCGTGCGACCTGCCGTTGTGCTGCGGGCCTGGTGCGGTTGACGGGGGCGACCGGTGAGCCGCGAGTGCTGCGACCCGGACGAGTCAACCACCGAGGTCGACGACTGCTGCGCGCCAGGCGCGACGACAGCACACGACCACGACGAAGCGCGTACGTGGTGGCGTGATCCGGCATTGCTCGTACCCGCGGCGTCCGGTCTCCTACTCCTGGCCGGCTACACCATCTATTGGAACGGCGGTCCGGACCTGGCGGCCACCGTCGTATTCGCGGCCGGCCTCGTAGCCGGCGCGTCCACCTTCGTCCCGGGAGCGATCCGTCGGCTGTTGCGCGGCAAAGTCGGCGTCGGCCTGCTGATGACGATCGCCGCCGTCGGCGCGGTCGCACTCGGCCACGTCGGCGAGGCCGCGGCCCTGGCGTTCCTGTTCTCGATCGCGGAGGCGCTCGAGGACCGCGCGATGGCCCGCGCACGGCACGGGTTGCGGGCGCTACTGTCGTTGATGCCGGAGACCGCCCGGGTCTCCCGCCTGATGGGCGAAATCGTCCTACCCGCCTCCGACGTCCGAGCGCTCGACATCCTGGTCGTCGGGGCCGGCGAACGAGTCGCCACCGACGGGATCGTGGTCCGTGGACGATCCAGTGTGGACACTTCAGCGGTGACCGGGGAATCGATCCCGGTGGAGGTAGGTCCCGGCGACGCGGTACTCGCGGGATCGGTCAACGGGTCCGGCAGCCTGCAGATCGAGGCGACAGCCGACGGGCGCGACAACTCGCTGACGACCATCGTCCGGCTGGTCGAGGAGGCCCACGCGCAGAAGGGCGAGCGGGCGCGTCTCGCGGACCGGATCGCGCGCCCGCTCGTCCCGGCGGTGCTCGTGGCAGCGGCCCTGGTGGCCGCCGTCGGTTCGCTGCTCGGCGATCCGGGCCTATGGATCGAGCGCGCCCTCGTCGTCCTCGTCGCTGCTTCGCCATGCGCCCTCGCCATCGCGGTGCCGGTCACCGTCATCTCGGCGATCGGCGCGGCCAGCCGGCTCGGCGTTGTGATCAAGTCCGGGGTCGCGTTCGAACAGCTCGGCACGATTCGCCGGGTCGCCCTCGACAAGACCGGCACGCTCACCCGCAACCGCCCCGAGGTGGTAGAGGTCGAGACAGCGCCTGGCCGCGACCGGGACGTGGTGCTCGCCGTCGCGGCCGGGCTGGAGTCGACCAGCACCCATCCCCTCGCGGCGGCCATCACCGCCGCGGTCACCGGCCGCGCGGTCGTCGAGGACATCGAGGAGCACGCGGGCCGCGGCGTCAGTGGCACCTCCGACGGTCGGGTGGTGGGCGCCGGCAGCACACAGTGGATCACGCCTGGACCGTTGGCAACCGCAGCCGACGACATGGCGCGACAGGGGATGAGCGTCATCCTCGTCGAGATCGACGCAACGGTCGCGGGCGCGATCGGCATCCGTGACGAGCTCCGACCGGAAGCCGCCGAAGCCGTCCGGGAACTGCGGGACCTGGGCGTGGAGGTCGCCATGCTCACCGGTGACAACGCCCGCACCGCGCAGGCGTTGGCCGACCGGGTCGGCATCACCGACGTACAGGCGGCTCAACTGCCCCAGGACAAGGCCCAATGGGTCAAGGCGTCGGCGGCTTCGGCACCGACCGCCATGATCGGCGACGGCATCAACGACGCACCCGCGCTGGCCGCCGCCACCGTCGGGATCGCCATGGGCGCAACGGGTTCGGCCGCCGCCGTCGAGTCGGCCTCGGTCGCGTTCACCGGCCACGACCTGCGGCTCATCCCGCGCGCCCTCGCGCACGCCCGCCGCAGCCGGCGGATCATGACCGGCAACATCGGCCTGGCGCTGGCCATCATCGTCGTGCTGTTCCCACTCGCCCTGTTCGGCGTGCTCGGCCTGGCCGGCGTCGTCCTCGTGCACGAGGCCGCGGAGGTCGTGGTGATCCTCAACGGCATCCGCGCGGCCCGCCACCGCCGCCGGTCAGAGCAGCGTGTTCCAGTAGAACCAGAACCGCTCCCCGATCAGGCCCACGAGGACCAGCAGCCAGACCGTGGGAATGGCGCTGTGGACACGCAGCAGCGAGTCGGTCAGCCGGCACGGCGCGGGTAGCACCCCACGGTCCAGGTTGCGCAAGGTGATGTAGGTGAACAGCACGATCATGACGACCAGACGACCATGCAGTACGGGCACAGCGCGCCGATGCGGTAGAGGCTCTGGAAGAACAGCCAGTGCACGAAGCCGACGCCGAACAGCGCACCCGCCTGCAGGGACAGCCACCACCAGCGCGGGAGGCGGGCGCCGGCCAGCACCGCGACGCCCGTGGCCGCCACCACTGGGAAGGCGACCAGGCCGATCAGCGGGTTCGGGAAGCCGAACACCTCGGCCTGGTCGGTCGTCATGATCGAACCGCAGGACAGGATCGGGTTGATCGAGCAGCTCGTGACGTAGGACGCGTCCTTCAGCAGCGCGATCTTCTCGACCGTCAGGATGAAGGCCGCAAGCACGCCGATGAGCCCGCCCACGGTGAGCATCCAGCCGATCAGCCGGTCGCTCAGCCCTCGCACGGCGGTCTCGACCTCGTGTCGGGCTCCGTCAGCACCTGGCTCACTCGGCAAGAACCGTGTCGATCGCGGCCTCCAGACCGTCGTACACCGGCGACTCGGTGAACATCTCGCCGTTGATGAAGAACGTCGGAGTGCCCTGAACGCCGAGCTCCTGACCACCCCCGCCGCGATGATGGCGAGCGTCACCTTCAGGTTCGGCTCGTCCCGCGGATCTGGCGCGATGCCTTGCCTGCACGGGCCTTCGCCGCCTGACCTTTCGATCCGCCGGCCTGGCCGGTGGAGTTCGCGGCGCGCCTGCGTGCTGTGGCGTTCTTGCCTGACGTCGCGTGTGGTCCTGGTCTCTCGGGGAGTAAACAGGCGCCCGGGGGCACACCCTTCCGGCCACGGGCGAGAATAGAGCGATGGCTTAACTCTCCCGGCCTCTTCGCGCCTGAGGGTTCGATGTGAAGCCCATGTGCAATACAGGCACCGATGTACCATCGCCGACGTGGAGACCCTGACCCACGGGCAGGTCCTGGCCCGCTTCGGCCACGCCCTGTCGGACCCGACCCGCTCGCGGCTACTGCTCGCCCTCCGCGACGGCCCCGGCTACCCCGCCGAACTCGCCGACCTGCTCGGCGTCACCCGGCAGAACCTGTCCAACCACCTGGCCTGCCTGCGCGGCTGCGGTCTCGTCGTGACCGTGCCGGAAGGCCGCCGCGCCCGCTACGAACTTGCCGACAACCGGCTTGCGCACGCCCTCGGCGACCTGCTCGGCCTGGTCCTCGCCGTCGATCCCGCCGCATGCCCGGACGCCGCGGGCGAGGGCTGCTGCTGAGCGCCCGTATCAGGCGCAGCTCTTGGACGAGGTAGGGCGCACCTAGATTGGCTTCGCTCCGTTTCGGTCCAGCACGTGCCCGAGCGCGCCGATCTCCGACTGTTGCCCTGTCTTCATAGCGTTCGCGAGCCAGCGCACTTGCTCGTCGTCGCTGAGCCGGAGGGCCGCCTCCGCCATCACGATGCCGCCGAGGTGATGGCGCATCATCAACTGCGCCCATAGAACGTCGAAGTCACGGCCCGTTGCGGTGCGGAGCCGGTCCACATCCGCACTGGTGGCCATACCGGGCATCAACCAGCCAGATGCGTGGCCGCTGTCATGACCCATCCACGCCATCCGGGGCTGCGCGCCAGTGGGCAAGAGTTCCCAGTCCCGCAACCAGGTCTGCATGATGCCGATCTGCCCATGCTGGGTCAGGGCGATGTCCCCACCAAGCGTTCGCACCTCAGGGTCGGTCGACCGGGCCTGGGTCAGCATCCCCATCTCTACGGCCTGCGCGTGGTGCGAAGACATGTCTCGGGCAAAGCCCGCTTCCGGGGACGCGTCGCGGTAGCCGTCACGAGAGAACGCCACCCCGCCCAGCACGCCGACGCTTGCTCCCAAGATCGCCGCAAGCGCAGTAACGAGGACGGCGGTACGGATGCGTATGCCGCGCACGCCGTGGGCGCCGGCGGTGCCAGAGTCCATTTCGCCCGGAAAATCAGAGTCCACCGCAGTAGGAGTACAGCCGCCGCTTGACTAGGCGTCTCTCGTCTTTACCGCCCTGCACGGGCACGCCCGCATCGCCCACACACGACCATCGGCCCAAGACTCCGCACCGCCGTTCACTGCCTCCTCGATGTCGACAGTTGATCATTGCTCATTTGGAACCGACGATCGCCACCGTGCCCTCGCGTGTGATCGCTTCCCGAAAACTGGGGCACTGAGTGAAGTCGGCGTGGCGACACCGAAGGACCGAGTTGATCAGGTCCAATGCTGCCCGAGTGGCGGCAATGCGGTCTTCCAGTTCTTTCGCTCGGCTGCGAAGGATCGCCGTCCTCGGTGCGGGGTCGGCCGCGGTGATCATCTGTTGGATCTGTTCGAGGCTGAGACCGGCCTGTTTGCCGCGGATAATGGCGGCCACCCGGTACGCGTCGTCGTCCGTGTAGCGGCGCTGCCCACCGACCCGCGCCGGGTCGATGAGCCCCATCGACTCCCAGTGCCGCAGGACGTGAGTGGCCAGCCCGAAGCGTTGAGCGATCTCGCCGATTGCGTACGACGCAGCTCTTGACTTCATGTCGACATTAAGCCGCAGACTCGGGATCATGTCCAACACCACCGACGAAGTGCGGCCGGTCGTCCGGCCGCTGGAAGTGGCGCAGGTCATCCGCGATGGCGGCGGCACCGCTTCCGCCGAGCTGACTGTCGCCGCCAAACTCAGGGACCGCGGCCACCGAGTGACGCTCTATGGCCCACCCGAGGTACGCGAACAGGCCCACGAGCGCGGGTTCGACCTCGAAGAACTCGCCTGGCCGCCGCAGGTCGCCGCCCAGCCGACCGAAGACCTGATCCCGCGGATGATCGGCGCGAGTGGGGCCTGGGCGCGCCGGCTGGCACCCGCGTTCGGCGAGGGCGCGGACCTCGTCGTGGCTGACTGCACTGTGTTCGGCGCGCTGCTCGCCGCCCAAGCGAGCGGTGTCCCGTCCGCGGGCCTCATGCCCACGGTGTACGTCGCCGGCGCGCCGCGTGCGAAAGCCGACCACGTCCGCGGCGACTGGTCCGCGGCACTGGAAGGTCTCAACCAGGCCCGCAAAGGCCTCGGGCTGCACCCTGTCACCTCGATCACCGAACAGATCCTCGACGTGAACCGGCTGCTGGTCCTGTCCAGCCGCACATTCGAGTTGCCAGACGTCCAGCCACCTGACCACGTCCGCTACGTCGGCCCGCAGCTGCCTCAGCTGCATCAGCCTCCGGCGGTGCGGCTGCCCGACGGTGACGGTCCGTTGGTCCTGGTGAGCCTGAGCACTACCGACCAGGGCCAACTCGACCTGCTCAAGCGGCTGCTGGCCGCAATCGCCGCGTTGCCGGTACGCGCGCTGGTGACCCTTGGGCACTCGGTTGAGGCTGAAGGGCTCGATCCACCAGCCAACGTGGTGCTCGAGCGGTTCCTACCGCATCAGTCCGTGCTGCCCCACGCCAGTCTCGTCGTCACCCACGCCGGCCACGGCACCGTGATGGCCGCCGTCAGCGCCGGCGTACCGCTGGTGTGCGTGCCGATGGGACGCGACCAACCCGCAGTCACCGCACGCGTCACCCGGCACGGCTTAGGCGTCCACATTGAACCGGACGCCGGTGTCGACGCTCTGCGCTTGGCCATTGACCACGTGCTGAACGAACCGGGCTACGGCGAGGCGGCCCGGCGGATGGCCCACGCCTTCGAACCCACAAGTCTCGTCACTGACGAGGTCGAGACGCTCGCGGCCGCGAGAATTCGCGCTCACTCGTGAGCCGGTGAAAGGAGAATGCGGCTATGGCGAACCGATGGAGCGGAATCACCGTCGACTGTGTCGACCCACAACGGCTGGCCTTGTTCTGGAGCACGCTGCTCGGCCGGGCGGAAGGGCCCTCCGAGCCTGGGTGGGTCTACCTCGGCGATCGCACCGACACCCTGCCCCGGGTCGTCTTCCAGCCCGTCCCGGAACCCAAACGAGGCAAGACCCGGATCCACCTAGACGTCTCGGTGGACGACATCGCCGTGGGCATGGCGGAGGTCATTTCCCTCGGCGGATCGTTCACCGGTGACCGGCACGACTACGACGCGGGCGTCGTAGTCGTGATGGCCGACCCGGAAGGCAACGAGTTCTGCCTGGCGCAGTACTACTGATTCGCGGTCGCTCGACGGAGAAGGGAAGGCATGTCCGAGGTAGCGGCACACTACGAGAACTTGCTGGCGCGGCATTACACCTGGATGCTGGGTGCGGATTTTGAAGAGCTCGTCGCGGAACAGCGCCAACTGCTCGACTCGCTCGACATCTCTGCGTTCGAGCCCAACGCCATCGTCCTCGACCTCGGCTGCGGATCCGGTATCCACTCGGTCGCGTTGGCTCAACTCGGCTACGCCACCGTCATCAGCATCGATGTCAGCCCGACACTCGTCGCTGAGCTGACGGCACGAACCTCGGCATACCCCGCGATCCGGCCCGTGCACGCCGATCTCTGTGCTGGCTTGGACGCCGCCGTCGAGCCCCAATCGATCGCCACCGCTGTGTGCATGGGTGACACGCTGCCGCATCTTCCAGACACCACTGCCATAGGCCGCCTGGTCGAGGACGTTTTCAACGTCCTCACTCCGGGAGGGACCTTCGTTCTCACCTTCCGGGACCTCACTATCCCGCTGGCCGGACTCGACCGCTTCATCCAGGTGCGAGCCGATCACGAACGCATCATGACGTGCTTCCTCGAGGACGAGAGCGACGCGGTACGTGTCCACGACCTCATCCACACCAGAGACGCGGACGGCACCTGGCGACTCGGCAAGAGCAGTTATCGCAAACTCCGCCTTCCTCCCACCTGGGTCAGCGGGTTGCTTCGCGAAGTTGGCTTCGTTGTCGCACCGGTAAAATCTGGCCCCTACGGAATGTGCGTCATTACCGCGCGGCGTCCAGAGCGAGCGAGGCCCGTTCGAGCAGTCCCGTAACCGAGCCCGTCACGATCATCGGGTCAACACGCCACGCCGACTTGACCGGCCCCGCTCTCTGTTGATCACAGAGAGCGGGCCAAGAGGTCACCCGGGAGGGCCAAGGCCGGCCGGAACGACCGGCCGACCTCGACTACCTCGTCGCCCTCCATGCCGTTCCCCCCGCGGCATCGGCCGAGCCGACCTCCGCAGGGCGGCGCTCACGTCACCGGTGACCCGGCGTAAAGCTGACAGTCTCGGTTCTCGAGATCTTTCCGCCGGCGTTGCGTTGCACATAGGCGAAGTACTGCGTGCCGTTGGTCAGGCCCTTGATGTGCACGCCCTTCGAGTTGTAGTTGACGTTGCGATAGAGGGTGAACGGCCCTGGCGCATCCGCCCTCTTGAGGTAGACCGAATACCCCTTCCCGTTCGCCGACGCGATCGCGAAGTCAAGGTCCACCTGGCCGTTACCTGATCTGATGCGCGTGACGGGGATGTCGTTGGCGGCGTTGACCGTTGTCGAACCGAGCAGGTTCGCGCCGAGGTCGGCGTTCCAGATGCCCTCGCCGTTGTTCGCAAACCGAATGCTGCGCTTGTTGGGGGTTGTCTCTTTGGGATCGTTGATCTTCAGGTAGATGTCGTAGTCGCCAACGGGCACCTTGCCGAACTTGTGCATGTCGATCGAGAAGCTCAGATCGCGGTACGCGGCGGTGTTGCTCGCCCTGCTGTCCAGGTCGGGCCGCCAGTCCCTCGCGTCGAGCTTGGTCAGCGCCGTGTAGGACTTGCCATCCGCCTTGGACCTCAGGACGACCGACACGTTCTTCTTGTTGACGATGTTCCCGAAGCCGACGTTCTGGATGCTTCCGTCGAACTCGAGGGTGCCGTTCTGCTTGACCCATCCGCTCGCGTTCGCGTCGCGCAGCACCAACCGGTAGCCCAGTCTGTCGCGCCAGTACTCCGCTCCGGTTCTGCCGTCGTACACGGGGTCGAAGGTCGCGTACTCCGTCCGGTACGGCTCCTCGTACGCGTTCGTCATCTTCTGCATGACGTTCTCTTTCGTGTACGTGAAGTCTCCCCACCTGTCGTGAACGTCGCTCTCGTAGTCCGCATTCAGGTAGACGGTCTGTGCATAAGAGGCTTCCCAGGCGACGAACGGATAGGTGTTCCAACGGGTCGCATCGCCTTGCGCCTCGCCGCCGTAGAAATTGTTCTGCTTCCTGATCCAGGTCATCAGCCGGCCGCGGTCATACGAGTCCGCGTCGCCCAGCGGGTTACCCGGCCATCCGGCCCCTTCGGACAGCGAACCCCAGTCGTTGGGATAGTTGTCCCCTTCGTCCTCGCCGTACGCATAGCTGTCGTTGAAGAAGCCGAAGCGCGCCTCCGGGGTACCCGCCTTCGGCGGCGGTATCTGGTCGATGTTCTCGAAGGTGTAGTGGGTGTGGTATTTCGCGTTGTACCACGACAGGAACGCTCCACCCTGGACGGTGATCGAGCGCGAGTCGGGGACGGCGTCCAGCAACGCGTTCAGGAGCCAGGCGTACGCCTGCGGACTCGTACCGAAGGTCGTAGAGTGCTCTTCGCCCCATGGACCGAAGAAACCTCCGTCCACCCCCATGATGACGTCTTCGAACTCGTGCAGGATGGGCTTCAGCTGCGCGATGTGCTGGAGCACGGTCGCTTTGTCAGGTTCGATGTCTGCGACGGACCGGTCCATGTAGCCGTCCTGCGGATGCTCGACGGAGACCCAGCTGTAGCCCAGGCCGTCGTAGTTGAAGCGGACCATGGTGACCCCGTTGCCGTTCCTGACTTCCTGAAGCTTGGCCCTGATGTAGGCGAGGGCATCCGCTGTCAAGGGTTGGGACGTGCCGCGCGGCCACGTGGGCAGGACGTTTGCCCGCCAGTAGTCGAAATGAGTCGCGTAGGCGTACGGCGGCGAGTCACCGGGCCGTGATTGGATCGACACATTCGCAGGCGCCCGATAGCTTGCGGTATATCTGGTGCCCCGCGACGTGAAGGTATTGCTCGAGTAGTTCCTCAGATCGAAGTAGATGTGGCTGATGCGGGTGTTGACGACGGCGCCCCCGACGGTCACCGGGCTGTTCCCGACATTGACGGTTCCGGGGCCCTGGCCGGTGACCGGCACCACCATCCCGTCGTTGGCCCTGTAGAACCCTCTGTCCGGGTTCGGTACGTCGACCGGGTTCTCCGTGTAGTTCAGGCCCTGCGGCACCAGCGGCGCCGACGAGCCTCCACAGGGGACTCCCCCATGAGAAAACGCGGTCATGGTCAGCAGCAGCGCCGGAGCCAGCAGGAGAGAGAGTGCCCGCGTCATTTTCTTTCGCATTGTGGATCCCTTTCTGGCGGCGCTCACGTCAGCGGGAACCGGCCGTGAAGCTCACGGTCTCGGTTCTCGAAATCTTTCCGCCGGCGTTGCGTTGCACGTAGGCGAGGTACTGCGTGCCGTTGGTCAGTCCCTTGATGTGCACGCCCTTGGCGTCGTAGTTGACGTTGCCGTAAAGGGTGAACGGCCCCTGCGCATCGGCCTTCTTGAGGTAGACCGAATACCCCTTCCCGTTCGCCGAGGCGATCGCGAAGTCGAGGTGAGCCTGCCGGATGCCGGGCGTGACCGTGCCCACGGGAATGTAGGGGTGATCATCACCAGGAATGCCGCCGTGAGCAAGCCAGTACGCCTCGAACGCGTTCCACCCGCCGCCGCCGCTCGTCCGGTTGTAGACGCCGACGTTGTCCAGGTACGCGCCGTCGAACCCCTGGCTGATGATCCGGTCGATGGAGGACGTGTTGTCACCGGTGGCGATGTTCGCGTACGGGCTGCCGCCGTTGATGATGATGTCGCGCCACTCGGGGTTCCACCACTGCACCACGGCCTCTTCGGCGTAGTTGCCGCCATAGCCCAGGGCCAGCCACGCCGGGGCGTTCTCGGGCGGCGAGTAGACGCCACTGACGATCTTGCCGGACTTCATGCTGCGTTCGGTGTTCGGGTTGGTGGGATCGATCCAGACCCAGTCGTCCTGGCAGTACCAACGGTTCTGCTCCGCCGAGCCGACGCTCAGGTACGCGATGACCTGCCGCCTGCCGCCGTTCGGCTTGTGCTTGAGGCTTTCGATCTCGGCGCGCGTCAGCGGCGTCTGGTTCCCGGGCAGCGCCCGGTGGTTGTAGAAGGAGTCGATGTAGATCACGTCGTAGTCGGAGTTTCGCAGCGCGTTGAGCCATGTCTCCCGGCCGGCGTTCTCGTCGAGACCCGCGGCCCGCCACCACCAGTCCCACTCGTCGCCGTACTGAGCTATCGCGCTCTGCACAACAGCGGCGTCTCCCGCCGGCCGGTAGCGGCCACCTGGGGACGGAACCAGCAGACCGTTTCCGTAGGAGTCGGTGATCCTCGTCCGGTCGGGCTCGCCCGCCGCGAGAGCGGCGGCCTCTTCGTCGTCCCACGTACTCCAGGCGTCGAAAGGCCGGCCGTTGATGTTGTAGAGATAATTCCGGGCGTCGGTCAGGTCGCGCACGTTCCTGGTGCCGTCAATCCTGCCGCCGAGACCGATCGTTCCCGGGTCCTCGACCCAGAAGTAGTCACCGTTCGGCGCCCAGCGCTTGCCCGGGAACAGCTGCTGAGCCAGTGTCCCGCCGATGCGCGGGTACGGGATGATGCCCCAGTTTTCGGCTCGGCGGTAGTAGTCCTGGAGCTGGGCGACAGAGTTGACGGTCGAGGTCTCGGTGACCATCAGGCCCTGCTGGACCAGCGCGATGTATGCCGCCTGCTCCGAGGTCGGAGTCACTCCGTTCCCGCTGAGGAGCAGCCCCTCCTTTCCCCAGCCATCGACGAGAGAGATGAGATCCGGCAGCACTCCCTTGTTCACGTCGCCGTCAACGAAGGCCAGAGCGGCCGCATCCTGGGGAATGATCTTGAAGTTGGGGTTTCGCGTCTTCGCGTGCAGTGCGAGCTCCATGATGAACGCCTGCATCTTGTGGGTGCGGCCCACCAAGCCGGGTCCACTCGCATAGAGCTCGTTGATCTCCGCCTTCAGGGCGACTGTCGGATCCTCCACGCAAGGCTTCGCGGCCAGCGCGGGCGCTGCGCTCATGGTCAACAACAGCGCCGAAGCCACCACGCACGGGAGGACGTACCTGATCCGTCTTTTCATGACGTTTTTCCTCTCAGCCGGTCAGGAGGTGCGCCGAGGAAGGTGATATAGCCATCTGCGGATTTTCTGCCTGCACGAGCGGCCTGGCAAGGCTTTCTTGCTCAAACGCGCGTAAATGAACTAGCTTAATTGCGCGTTTGTGTTCATGACTGCCAGGGAGCTCGCATGGCTCGTAGCACGTTGCGTCGCGCCGACCGGGTGTCGACGATCCTGGACCGCATCTCGAGCGACGGCTCCGTCGATGCTCGGGCGCTGGCGAAGGAGTTCGCCGTCTCGGTCGCCACCATCCGCCGCGACCTGCAGACGCTGGAGGACCAGAAGCTCCTGAACCGTACGCACGGCGGTGCCATCGCGGCCGAGGTCAGTTACGAGCTGCCGGTCCGCTACCGCGTCGGTCAGCACCGGGAAGAGAAGCTGGCGATCGCGCGCACGGCCGTCTCCCGGCTGCCGCACGGGCCGCTCACGGTGGGACTGACCGGCGGCACCACCACCCACGCGGTGGCGCGCCTGCTCGCCGACCGCTTCGATCTGGCGGTCGTCACCAACGCGCTCAACATCGCGGCCGAATTGGCGCTACGTCCTCGGCTGAAGCTCGTCATGACCGGTGGCGTCTCACGTACGCAGTCCTACGAACTGGTCGGTCCGATCGCCGACCGCACCCTCGGCGGGCTCAACATCGAGGTGGCGATCGTGGGGGTGGACGGGATCTCCGCACGTGCCGGCCTGACGACGCACGACGACATCGAGGCGAACACGAACGCCACGATGATCCGCCAGGCGCAGCGCGTCATCGTCGTCGCAGACGGCTCCAAGGTCGGCCGCGTCCACCTTGCCCGCATCTGTGCGCTGGAAGACATCGATGAGTTCGTCACCGACGCCGGCGCCGACCCGGCCGCGCTGGCGGCCATCTCCGCTGCCGGAGTCACCGTCACGGTCGCCAACTCCGATTCGCGCTGATCACGAACTTTATGATCAACCCGCCGCTCGGGTGTCCAAACGCGCATCGAAAGACGTCGCCATGAGCGCTTCAGCCTCGTCCCGCGTCGGCTGTCCGGCGGTGCCACCGGCACGGCGCGTGGACAGAGCGCCGCAGGCACATCCGAGCGCGAGCGAGAATGCGAGATCTGCCCCGCCGAGCCAGCCGGCGAGGAACCCCGCGTCGAAGGAATCACCGGCGCCTGTCGCGTCCACGGTTTGAACCCTGTACGCGGCGCTCCGGACCACCGTCCCGTCGTGCACCGCGACCGCGCCATCCGCCCCGTTCTTCACGACGACCAGAGTGCCGTGATCGGCGAGAACTCCCGCGGCCGCCACGTGCTCTTCATCGGCATCCGTCACCGGCCGCCTCCGCGGTGCGGCCGAACCGGTCGGCCGCTGCACTGCGGCGGCCAGCCGAACCGCCTCCTGCGTGTTCGGTAGCAGCACGTCAACAAGGCCTACAACGGTGGCGACGGAAGTCCACCGCTCCTGCGGGTCCCATCCGGTATCCAGCGACACGGTCGCGCCGGCCTCGTGGGCGCGCGCGACGAGCTGTCGTAAACCATCTCGCAGCCTTGGCTGCAGGAACGGCGAAGCGACATGGACGTGTCGGGTTCGCCGCAGCAGGGCATCGGGCACGTCGGCCGCGTCGAGGGCTGCCAGGGCGCCGGGCGCGGTGAGTACGGCACGGTCGTCGGGGCGGGCCAGCGCCACGCTGATGCCGGTCGGGACGTCGTCGGCGATGCGCACGGCGGTGGTGTCGACGCCGGCGGCGGCCAGCGTCTCGAGGACGAACCGGCCCAGCACGTCGTCGCCGACGGCGGCGGCCATCGCGGTCCGCAGACCCAACCGTGCCGCGCCGACCGCGGTGATGGCACCCGAACCACCGAGTACGAGGGCGCCGTCGTCAACGACGCGCTCGCGCTGGCCGAAGACGGGCTCGATATCGCCCCCACGCAGGATCAGATCGGGGTTGGCGTCGCCGACGACAAGAAGATCCAGTGCGCGGGGTTCGGCCACCGCATGAGCATCGCAACACGCTCGTGTTTGCACAAGTACTGCGCGAGTTTGCTCGAATCTGCGTGAATGCCGAGAAGAATTGCTTGACAGCGCACGAAGCACCGTCCGAGTATCTTGCGATGAGCACCACGGCAGATGAGATCGCAACCCAGCCCGAACTCTGGCGCCGCGCCCGGCGGCTCCTGCCGGAGGTCGCCGACCTACTGCCGGCACCTGGCCAGGACGTGTGCATCGTCGGCTGCGGCACGTCGCTCTACATGGCACAAGCGGCGGCGAGTCTGCGGGAGAGTGCCGGGCACGGCCGGACCGACGCGTTCGCGGCGTCCGAGATGCCACACGGACGCCGTTACGACGTCATCGTGGCGATCTCCCGCTCCGGCACGACATCAGAGGTCGCGAACGTCTTGAGCCGCGGCCACGCCGCGCGCTCCGTCCTGATCACCGCGGTCCCCGACGGTCCGGTAGCGGCGGCCGCGGACGGCGTCATCGCGCTGCCTTTCGCCGATGAACGTTCGGTGGTCCAGACACGCTTCGCCACCACTGCCCTCACACTGCTGCGGGCCCATGCCGGCGACGACGACGAGCGTGCCGCGACCGATGCCGAGCAGGGGCTCAACACGCGACTGCCGGTCGACCCCACCGCCGTGTCACAGTGGACGTTCCTCGGCCGCGGCTGGACGGTCGGCCTCGCCCATGAGGCTGGGCTGAAGCTACGGGAGGCCGCACAGGCCTGGACGGAGGCCTACCCCGCCCTCGAATACCGGCACGGACCTATCAGCGTGTCGGGCCCCGGTAGCGTCGTGTGGTCCTTCGGTCCACTCGACGCCGCCCTGGCACGCGAGGTGCACGCGGTCGGCGCGACGGTGGTCGACCTACCGCTCGATCCGCTGGCCTCGCTGGTCGTAGCACAGCGCGTCGCGGTCGAGCTCGCCGAAGCGCGCGGCCTCAACCCTGACACCCCGCGCAACCTGACCCGTTCGGTCGTGCTCTCCGGCGACGCGCTCACGGTGCTGTAACCATGCAGCGGCGGGTGCGCGGGCGGGTGGGGACGTCATTGACACCTCGAAATCAGCTGGATAGATTCCGTGCGCTTTATCGGACAGCGTTCGAAATCTCGAACATATGGGTCCCGGGCACGGCCTAACCTGCCGTAGCCACCACCACAACCCAGTGATCGCTCGCACCCGAACCGCTGCGCAAGGGGTGGAACGGAACGAACAGTTTCTGCTCGCACCAGCCATCACGCCGCAGCACGAGAAGGGGGAGACCTTCAGTGACCGTACGACAGCCCTACGGCAGCGTGCCCACTCGGCGAGACTTTCTACGAGGTGGTCTGAGCCTGGCCGCGCTGGCCGGGATAGGACCGATCCTGAGCGCATGTGGCTCCGATGACGACAGTGGCGTGGCGGACGACGGCACCGTCACCATCACCATGTGGCACGGGCAGAACGAACAGGGTAAGGAAACGATCGACAAGATCGTGGCCAACTTCCAGAGCAAGAACCCGAAGATCAAGGTCGACGCGAGCAGTGGCGGCGTGCTGGCCGACGCCATGCTGCAGAAGATCACCACCGCGCTCTCCGGCGGCAGTTACCCGGACATCGCCTACATCTTCGGGCCGGACATCGCCAGTGTCGCCCGCAGCCCCAAGGTCGCCAACCTGCAGTCGTTCATCACCCCACCCGAGGCGAAGTGGGACGACTTCTTCCCCGCTGCGCGCGACGCGGTGACCGTCGACGGGAAGGTGCACGGGTTCCCGGCCCTGATCGACAACCTTTGCGTCGCGTACAACAAGAAGGTCTTCAAGGATGCCGGGGTGCCGGAGCCGACCGAGTCCTGGACCTGGGACGAGTTCGTCGCCACGGCGAAGCGGCTGACCGATCCCGGGAAGGGGATCTTCGGCACGGGATGGCCCGCCGACGGCGGGGAAGACTGCGTCTGGCGTATCTACCCGATGATCTGGGACCTGGGTGGTGCCATCGTGGACGACTCCGGGCGCAAGGTCGGGTTCGACAACGACACGGGCCTGAAGGCACTGCGGACGGTCCACCAACTGGGTGCGGACAAGTCGGCCTACCCGGATACCAAGCCGGGCAGCGAGACGATGTACCAGATCTTCAACAGCAACAAGATGGGCATGATCGCGACCGGGCCGTGGCAGCTACCCGCCATCCTCGAAGCGAAGGTCGACTACGGCGTGGTTCCGCTTCCGAGCTACAGCGGGCAGCGGGTCACCATCGCCGGCCCGGACACCTGGACGGTTTTCGACAACGGATCGGCGCGGGTCAAGGCCGCCGTCGAGTTCCTGCAGTTCGTCACCGCCGCCGATCAGGACGTGCAATGGGCCACCCAGGCCGGCAGCCTGCCGCTGCGCAAGAGCACCTCCGAGTCCGCCGAGTGGAAGCAGCACCTGCAGTCCACCGTCGGCCTTGACGTCTTCTCGAACGCGCTCGGCTATGCGCGGACCCGTCCGACGATCCGCAACTATCCGCGCATCTCGCAACCCCTGGGTCAGGCAATCACCAAGATGGTCCTCAACCAGGGGACTCCCGAGGAAGCGCTCCAAGCGGCCGTGCAGGCCGCCAACGCGGCCCTTGCCGCCGGTTAGGAGCGCGGGTGGGCATCGAGCTACGGGCGGCGGTCGTCAGCCGGGAGGCGGCGAGCCGGCGGCGACCGCCCGCCAGGCGAAGGTTCGGCGAGGCGGGGACCGCCTGGGCCTATATTCTCCCGGCCTGCGTCGTCATCCTCGGCCTCGGCATACTGCCGATGGCATGGTCGCTGATCCTGTCGTTGCAGAGGTCCGACCTGATCGCGCCGGCCGAATGGGTGGGACTGCAGAACTACGATCTCCTGAGTCATGATCCCGCGTTCCGCGCCGCGGTCGGCCACACGTTGATCTACACCGCTCTGTTCGTTCCACTGTCGATCGTGGGCGGGCTCGGGTTGGCTCTGTTGCTCAACCGCAAGATCCGGTTCATCGGCGTCTATCGCACACTGGTCTTCGTGCCGTTCGTCATCTCGGCGACCGCGCAGGGCGTACTTTTCTCCTTCATATTCGATTCGCATTTCGGCCTGGCCAACGCCGTCCTGCACTGGTTCGACATTCCACCCCAGGGCTTCTTCGCCGACAAGAACCAGGCCCTGTATCTGCTCGTGCTCATCGGGCTCTGGAGCGGCGTCGGCTTCTGCGTAGTGGTCTACCTCGCGGGGTTGCAGGACATCCAGAGCGACCTGGTCGAGGCGGCGGCCCTGGACGGAGCGGGCAGGTGGGCGACGTTCCGATACGTCGTATGGCCCGCGCTGCGACCGATCACGGTGTTCCTCGTGGTCTGGGAGACTCTGCAGGCCTTGCAGGTCTTCGACCTGGTGTTCGTCACGACCCGGGGCGGTCCCTTGGAGTCGACCACCGTCGTGGTCTTCTACGTCTGGCAGCAGGCTTTCGAATTCTTCAACGCCGGCTACGCCGCGGCGGCCGCCTACGTGCTGGCCTTCGGCCTGCTGCTCCTCAGCATCGGTGTTCGCTTCGCGCGGCGCCGCGATCACGAGGTGGTGAGCCGACCGTGACCACGGTGCACGGCGCCCGGCGTCGCAGATGGCTTCCGTTCAGCCCGTGGCATCTGGTGCTCGTCCCTGTCGCGCTGCTGTTCGCGCTGCCGCTGGCCTGGCTGGTCATGAGTTCGTTCATGACCAACGCGCAGATCAACAAGTTCCCACCGACGATCATCCCCGACTCGCTGCACCTCGACGGCTATCGGTACGTGCTGAACAACGCGCTCTTTCCGCGTTGGTTCCTCAACTCCAGCATCGTGGCGCTCGTCGTCGTGGTCGGGAACCTGGTCTTCGGCGTGCTCGCCGGTTACGCCTTCGCGCGGCTGCGGTTCGGCGGTTCGAAGACGATGCTGACGCTGATGCTCGGCACCTTGGTCATCCCGTTCCAGATAACGATGATCCCGACGTTCCTCATCATGAAGAAGTTGGGGTTGATCGATACCCTCGGGGCGCTCATCGTCCCCTCGCTGGTCACTCCCTTCGCGGTGTTCCTGTTCCGGCAGTTCTTCCTGTCCCTTCCGCGGGAGATCGAGGAAGCTGCCTGGATCGACGGCTGCTCCCGCCTGAAGGCCCTGTGGCTCGTCGTGGTGCCCTTGGCCAGACCGGCGTTGGGCACCGTTGCGGTCCTGACCTTCCTGACCACCTGGAACGATCTCGCCTGGCCGCTGATCGCCCTCAACAACGACCACAACTACACGCTGCAACTCGGCCTCGCGACGTTCCAGGGACAACACCGGACACAGTGGTCGGCCGTGATGGCCGGCAACCTCATCGCCGTTGTTCCGGTGCTGATCGCGTTCCTGGCCACGCAGCGGACGTTCATCCAGTCACTGACGTCCAGCGCGGTCAAGGGCTGAACCGGATTTCGAAGCAGACAGGACGAAATCACATGACGACCATTGCCTTTGTCGGCGCCGGAAGCGTGGTCTTCACGCGCCAGTTGCTCGCCGACATCCTCAGCTTCCCGGAGCTGGCGGACGTCCGCATCGCGCTGCACGACATCGATGCCGCCCGCCTGGAGACCGCGGCGGGCATCGCCCGGCAGGCCGCCGAGCAACTCGGTGTCCATCCCTCGATCACCGCGACCCTCGACCGGCGGACGGCACTCGAGGGGGCGCAGTTCGTCATCAACATGATCCAGGTCGGTGGCATCGCCGCCACCCGGACCGACTTCGAGATTCCGGCATCGTTCGGGGTCCGCCAGACGATCGCGGACACGCTGGGCGTGGGAGGCGTCTTCCGGGCCCTGCGCACCTTCCCCGTCCTGCGCGGCATCGCCGAGGACATGCTGGCGGTGTGCCCGGACGCCTGGCTGCTCAACTACACCAACCCCATGGCCATGAACGTGTGGTGGCTCTCCGAGGTGGCGCCTCGGCTGAAGGCGGTCGGCCTGTGCCACAGCGTCTACTGGACGGTCGCGGGGCTGTGTGATCTCGTTGGTGTCCCGCTGGAGGAGACGGACTATCGGGCGGCGGGAGTCAATCACCAGGCGTGGCTGCTGCGCTGGGAGCATAGGGGCGAAAACCTGTACCGGCGACTCGACGAGCGCATCGACGCGGATCCCGAGTTGCGCCGGCGCGTGCGGGTGGACATGTATCGCCGCCTGGGCTACTACCCCACCGAGACCAGCGAGCACTCCTCGGAGTACGTCCCGTGGTATCTGCACGACGAGCGGGAGGTCGCGCGCCTGCGCATACCCGTCGACGCCTACATCGGCATCAGCGAGGAGAACGTCGCGGAGTACGAGCTGATGCGGGCGACGCTCGCCGCGGGCGAGGTCGTGCCGATCGAACACGGCGCCACGGAGTATGCCCCGCAGGTCATCCACTCGATGGTCACCGGGTCGACGCGCATCATCCACGCCAACGTGCCCAACCGCGACCTGATCGGCAACCTGCCTCGCGGTGCCGCCGTCGAGGTGCCGTGCACTGTCGACAGCCTCGGTATCCACCCGCACCGCGTCGGCGCTCTTCCGCCGCAGTGCGCCGCCCTCAACCAGGCTTTTCTCGCGGTCGGTGAGCTGACCGTCCGAGCCGCCCTGGAGGGTGACCCGAGGATGGTCCGCCAGGCGGTGATGATGGACCCGAACGCGTCGGCGACCCTGCGGGTCGACGACATCTGGGCGCTGTGCGACGAGATGACAAAGGCGCACGGCGACCTGCTCCCGGAGTCCCTGCGGGCATGACTCCGAGCCGCGCTACGGGGCCGGCCGGCGGTAGCCGAGACTCTCGGACAGACGGCCGGCGCCGTCGCGGACGAGTCGCGTGAGGTTGGTGCGGGCCTCGGCGTTCCACCGCGTCGTCGGCACCGAGATGCTCATGGCCGCGACCATCGTGCCGGTGTGGTCGCGCACGCCGGCGGCGACGCAATGAACGTCCTCATTGGACTCTGCCTCGTCGAACGCCAGACCCTCCTTCCGCACGCCCCGCAACGCCGACTTGAGTCGCGCGGCCGAGGAGTTGCTGTTGCGGGTCATCGTCGCAAGCGGGCTGTTGGGGGGATACAACACGTCGAGCGTCTCCGGTGAGAGATCTGAGAGCAGCATCTTGCCGACGCCGGTGCAGTGCGCGGGCAGGCGCCGGCCCACGGCGGAGACCATCCGGACGGGATGCGTGCTCTCCACCCGAGCGATGTAGATCACGTCGCGCCCCTCCAGCACGGCGACGTGCACCGTCTCGTCGCAGGCACCGGCGACGTCGTTGGCTACGCGATGCGCCTCGCGCGCCAGGTCGACGTGCTCGGCGAAGACGCTGCCCAACTGGAACAGGCGTACGCCCAGCCGATAGCGCGTCGGCTGCCCGGGCACCTGGACCAGGTAACGGCGATCCACGAGCGTGACGAGCAGTTCGTGCACGGTCGTGCGGGGAAGGCCGAGGCGGGTGAACACATCGCTGGCGGAAAGCAGCGGGTCCTGCAGAAACAACTCCAGGATGTCGAAGGCCCGGTTCGCGGCCGGGACGGTCCTGCCCATCGCACTCCCACCTTTTTCGATGCGTAAAGGCACCGTAACGCACGTCGATCTTTACACGGTTCGACTTCCGCCATTACAGTGCTGTCGAAATCACGAATCGTGTTCAACATACCGAACAGACGGCGGTCCGCGGGAGGTGCCATGCGTGGGCTTCGCGGACAGAGGGTGCTCGTCAGCGGCGGCAGCAGCGGCATCGGCGAGGCGACCGCTCGACGTTTTCTGGAGGAGGGAGCCCGCGTCCATCTCGGCGGCCTCGACCCAGGCGACGTGTCGGCCGCGGTGACCCGGCTGCGACGTTTCGGCGAGGTGTCGGGAACGCCGGTGGACGTCAGCGGCGAGCCGGACGTCGGGCGACTGGTCCAGGACGCGCGGGACGCGCTCGGCGGCATCGACACGCTGATCAACAACGCTGGTACGGCCTGGCGTGAGCCGTTCCTGGAGATCACACCGGATCATTGGGATCGGATGCTCGCCGTCAATCTGCGCGGCATGTTCCTCGTCGCGCAGGCCGTGAGTCGGATCCTCGTGCAGCAGCGCACCGGCGGAGCGATCGTGAACATGTCGTCCACGAATGGTGTCGCCGGCGAGGCCGACTACGCGCACTACAACGCCTCGAAGGCCGGCGTACTGCTGCTGACCAAGACCATGGCCGTGGAACTGGGCCCGCACGGAATCCGGGTCAACGCGCTCTGTCCCGGCTACATCGAGACGCCGCTGAACGCACAGATCGCCGAGAACCTGGGTGACAGCGACTTCGCAGCCGACTACGCCCGGCTCAAGGTGCCCCTCAACCGCACCGGCCAACCGGACGAGGTCGCCGCGGCCTATGCATTTCTCGCCTCCGACGACGCGTCCTTCATCACCGGCAGCGAGATCGTCGTGGACGGCGGGCAACTGGCGTCAATGTAACCCGCGGCCCCCCAACCCCTGCGGCAGGGTGACACCTGTCCGCCCTCGTCACCAACGGGAGCACCGATGAGCCAGCGCAGTGTCGCCCTCGACAACCTTCCGGCGCGGCCGCCGATGCGGGCCCTGGTCTTCACCGATCCCGGAACGATGGAGCTACAGGATGTCGCGAGACCGGAGGCGGACGCCGACAGCGTGCTGCTCGAGGTCCGGGCGGCCGGCATCTGCGGCAGCGAGCTGCACGGCTTCCGGCACGTGGGTTTTCGCAAACCACCGCTGATCATGGGGCACGAGTTCGCCGGC
Organism: Asanoa sp. NPDC049573; assembly: GCF_040676615.1. Taxonomy (NCBI): domain Bacteria; kingdom Bacillati; phylum Actinomycetota; class Actinomycetes; order Micromonosporales; family Micromonosporaceae; genus Asanoa; species Asanoa sp. NPDC049573. The sequence goes on along the minus strand of NZ_JBFAPI010000014.1, from coordinate 26,677 downwards.
GTCACCCCGGACGGTCGGCGCGTCGTGGTCAATCCGTTGGTGAGCTGCGCGGCGTGCGACATGTGCCGCCAAGGGCTGCCGCAGATCTGCCGGTATCGAGAGCTCATCGGGGCCCAACGGCCCGGCGGGTTCGCCGAGAACGTCGTTGTCCCGGCGGACTCGATCCATGACCTGCCCGCAGATATGACGTGGGAGACCGCCGCGATGGTGGAACCGCTTGCCAACGCCGTCCACGCCTGGAACCGGGTCGACCTGGCGGGCACGGAGCGGGTCGCGATCATCGGCGCCGGCACGATCGGTTTGGTGTGCCTGCTCGCGGGGTTGTCCCGCGGCCTGACGGGTTTCACTGTCGTGGACCGCTCGCCGAACCGGCTGGCGCTCGCCGAGCGTCTGGGAGCGGCGTCGTGCGCGACCGAGCTTGCCGGCGAGTATGACGTCGTCCTGGACGCGGTGGGATCGCAGCTCACCCGCGAGGCCGCGGTCGATCGGGTCAGGCCCGGCGGGACCTGCGTCTGGATCGGGCTGGTCGACAACCACCCCGGCTTCGACGGCAACCAGCTCGTCCGGTTCGAGAAGCGGGTGGTGGGCTCCTTCGCCTACACGCCGCAGGAGTTCGCCGCCGCCCTCGCGCTCGCCTCGCAGGTGGACCTCGGCTGGACAACCCCGATCGCCCTCGAGGAATCGCAACGGGTCTTCATGGCCCTGGCTGAGGGAGCCACCCAACCGGTCAAGGCGGTGATCCGACTGTGACCGCGCTTGGCGGGCCGTCCGGCCGAACAGCGGAAGGAGATGTATGACGAAGATCGCGATCATCGGTGCCGGTGGCTACGAGTTCCCACTGCAGCTGATGAACGACTTTCTCTCGTTCGACAGCACGAAGGACGCCACCTATTCGCTGATGGACATCGATGCGGGGTCGTTGCGCCGCACCGAGCGGCTGGCCCGCCGGCTGGTCGAGGCGCACACGCTCACGGCCCGGATCGAGCCGACGACGAACCGTCGGGAGGCCTTGCGTGGGGCGGACTTCGTCGTCGTGTGTTTCCAGGTCGGGGGTCGCGACGCCTATGCGATCGACATGGAGATCCCTCGCCGCTACGGAATCGACCAGACCGTCGGGGACACGCTGGGCCCCGGCGGAGTCTTCCGCGGCCTGCGCTCCATGAGCGCGCTCGACGAGATCGTCTCTGACATGCGTGAACTGTGTCCCGATGCCCTGATGCTGAACTACGCGAACCCGATGGCCATCAACTGCTGGTTCGTATCCACGGCGGGCATCCGCGTCACCGGCCTCTGCCACTCCGTCCAGCACACCGCCGACGAGCTGGCCGACATCATGGGACTCGAAGCCGGGGAATGGTCCTTCCGTGCGGCTGGAATCAACCACCAGGCCTGGATGCTGGACTTCCGGCACCGGGGGCGCGACGTCATGCCCGAGCTGCGCGCCGCCGTCGCCGCCTACCACCGCGGCGACCTGGCACCGGCACGGCCGCTGGACGAGTGGTACGCCGGCGGTCGTGAGGGTGTCCGAACCGCCATCATGGACCTGACCGGGTTCTTCCAGACCGAGTCGAGCCACCACGCGTCCGAGTACTATCCGCACTTCCGGCGCTCGGCCGAGGACGTGCGGGCGCTCCTGCCGCAGCGATGGGACTACCTGGAGATCACCAGGGGCAACAACGACGCCGAGCTCGAGCGGCTCGCTGACGATTTCGCGGCGGGGACGCTGGCCGTCAGTGAGGAGTACGCCGCCCGGATCGTCGACTCCGTTGTCACGAACACCCCCAGGGTCGTCTACGGCAACGTCCCGAACACCGGTCTGATCACCAACCTTCCCGAGGGCAGCTGCGTCGAGGTGCCCTGCCTGGTCGACCAGAACGGGGTACAGCCGACGTTCGTCGGCGACCTGCCGGCCGCGTGCGCCGGCATCAACCTGGCGTCGATCGGCTACCAGCACTGCGTCGTCGAGGCCTACCGGCAGCGATCCAAGGACCTGATCTACGCCGCGGCCTCCCTCGACCGGCTCACCAGCTCGCTGCTGAGCCTGGACCAGATCCGGCGGATGTGCGACGAGATGATCGACGCCCAGCGGCAGTGGCTGCCGGACGTGCGCTGATGAGCGGCGCCGTCCCGATCGGGGACCTCATGCGCTGGTGCCGCGTCCCGGCCGAAGACCTCGTGGACCATCCTGACCGTCGCATACCGCTTCGGCTCTGCCGGGACAGCGCCGAGATGGGCCTACTCATGGCCCGGGAGCTCGTCGAGGAGATAACCCGCAGCGCGCGCGAGGGGACCACTCTGCGAATCGTCGTGCCCTGCGGGCCGAGCTGCTGGTACACGCCGTTCACCGAACTTGTCAACGCGCGCCGGGTGAACCTCTCCCACGTCGACGTGTTCCACATGGACGAATGCCTCGACTGGGAGGGCAAGCAACTACCCCGCAACCACCCGTACAGCTTCCGGGGTTTCATGGAACGGAACTTCTACGGCCCCATCGCGCCGGAACTCAACGTTCCGCAGGCCCGCCGGCACTGGCCAGAACCTGACGCTCTCGACGAGATCTCGCGCAGCCTGGTGGAGCAACCGGCCGACCTCGTGTACGGCGGGTGGGGACAGGACGGGCACATCGCCTACAACCAGGCACGCCGCCATCCCTACAGTCCCGTGACGGTCCAACAGCTGCGGGCGTCGACCGCCCGGGTGCAGGACAACAACCTCGACACCGTCATCGCGCTCGCCCATCGCACTTTCGGCGGCGCGTACCAGTTCGTTCCTCCGATGTCCGTCACGCTCGGTCTGCGGGAGATCCTCCCCGCACGCAAGATCAGATTGTTCAGCGACACCGGCGCATGGAAGCAGACGGCCCTGCGGGTGGCCCTGTTCAGTGAGGTCACCCCGGAGTATCCGATCACGCTGTTGCAGGAACACTCCGACGCGCTGCTCACGGCCACCGTCGAAACGGCGCAGCATCCGGTCAGCCAGCACCCTGAGTGGGATCTCGGCGTGCTTCCATGAGTCCGCGGACCTACGACGTTGTGGTGGCGACGGGTGGCATCGGCTCGGGCATGTTCCTTGCGCTGACGGGCGACCACACCCTTGGACGGGAAGAGAGCCGGGCGGCGACGCTGCTCGACCAGCGCGACTATTGCAAGCTCCACATTGTCTGCCACTACGTCCAACGGCTACTGGGGACCGCCGTCCGGGTCTTTCCGATCGGCAAGGTCGGCGACGACGCGAACGGCAGAACCGTCGCCGAGGAAATGCGTACGGCGGGTATGGACATGTCGTTCGTGACGGTCTCGTCCCGCCCGACACTGTTTTCGGTGTGCTTCGTCTACCCCGGTGGCGACGGCGGCAACATCACCACAACCGGCTCGGCGAGCGATTGCGTCGGGCCGCAGGACATCCGGCATGCGGGCACCGTGGTCGCGGCCCACTACGGCAAGGGCATCGCTGTCGCGCTGCCAGAGGTGCCACTCGAAGCGCGGTACGCGTTGCTCGAACTCGCGACGGAGGCGGCGTTCTTCCGGGTCGCGGCCTTCATCCCTGGAGAGCTCGAGCAGGTTCTGACCGCCGGGCTGCTCGAGAAGGTTGATCTGTTGGCCGTGAACCTCGACGAGGCAGCCGCTGTGGCCGGAATGGCGGCGGAGAATGCATCCATCCCGAGCGTGGTCGAGGCGGCCGTTCGCCGACTCGCTGGGGTGAATCCGCGCATGTCCGTCGTCGTGACGGCCGGCAGCCACGGTAGCTGGGCATGGGACGGCCAGGCCCTCACCCATGCGGCCGCCCTCGACGTCACGGTGGCCAATACCGCCGGAGCCGGCGACGCCCACCTCGCCGGACTCGTGGTGGCGACGGCGCGTGGGATCCCCCTGGCGACCGCGAACCGCTACGCCGCACTGGTCTCCGGCTTGAAGGTGACCTCACGCCACACGATCAATCCGGACCTCACGGCGGACAGCGTGCAGGCGGTGGCCGAGAACCTCGGGCTGCCGCTGCCGCCGGGCCTGCCGGGGTCACCCCACCACACCGGATAGGGGTCACGACTGCACGACCGCGCCACCACCGACCAGCACGAGGACGTGCGGCAGACCGCGGCGCGAGCGATCGCAGCGGCGTCCGGAGGACCTGAACCGCGGCGCCTCCGGCGCGTGCGACAGTCTTGGCGCCGGTCGAGTTCGCGGCCTGGTCCACCGACGCTCGCCGTAGAAGGCGGCTGTGAGATCCTCGCCAGCGAATTCACAGTCACCGATCCCGTGCTGCGAGGCGACCTCGTCCAGGCCTCCGAAGCTTCGGAGGCAAAATCCGAGCCGGGCTCACCGCATGCGCAAACCCGGACGACTACGGCCCGACATCGACCAGGAGGGTTTGGTTCGTGTCGCCCCTCGATATGAACCCAAACCCAACGCAGCCTCCCCGTCATCGATTTGAACCCCCAAGGCTCGGCTCAAAGCCGGCTCCGAGCCTTGAACGTGCAGACCGCCGAAGGAGGCCGGAACCCGTGGAGGACCACTTGCCCTGAGCTGCCGGGGCGCCGTCGCGACGCCGCGCAGCACCACTGGGCGCTGGCTTCTGATTCCTGCCGTGCGGCGGGATCATCGTGTAGGTCGCTCGATCCTGACGATCTCGATGATCGTCCGGTCCCGCCGTCGTGCCGATCATTACCGCGGCCGGCCTGATTAAGCTGCTGTCAACCAAGGTTGACGACCGTCGTTGCCGCTCCGGTATTTCAGGCCGCGGCGATGGTTGGCGCCCGAATCGGCGGATAACCAGCAGGAAAGGGGGTGGCAAAGATGGGAGAGGCACGCGAACTACTGGACCGGATGACCGTTGCGGCCATGGAAGCTCATGATGTGGACGCGACAGCGGCCTTGTACGCGGACGATGCGGTCGTCATGACTCCGGACGCGGGCGAGGTCAAGGGACGCCAGCAGATCGGGGATTACTGGCGTCAGTTCATCGATGGTTTCCCGGACGGCAGTTGGGAATCGACCAGCAAGGTCGAGTCGGGCAACAAGGCGGTCGACGAGGGCTTCTTTGTTGGCACGAACACCGGGTCGGTGCGGGGGCCGACGGGCGCGACCATGGAACCGACCGGGAAGCACGTCAAAATCCGTGGCGCCGACATCGCGACCGTGAAGAACGGGAAGATCACGGAGCATCATCTCTACTTCGACGAGCTGGATTTCCAGCGTCAGCTAGGGCTGGCCCCGAGCTGAGCGATCTCGACGAGCAGGTCCGCGGTCGCCGCGGCGACGGCTCGGCGACGACACCAGGGAGGAGCGCCGCGAGATGGTCGGGGGTGAGGAACACTACCGTGTCCCGCATCCGTGGATTGGCAGCCAGCAGCGCGGCGAACCCGGCCGTCATCCACGTGCTCGACCGGCATCGTGGCGACCGCGTACTGGCTCCTTTTACCAACAACGGACCGCTGGATGAGGAGGCGTTGACCCGCGCCCGGTTCGACCACCTGTTCTTCAGCCACCGCCTCCGCCATCGCAAGCCGGATCCGGCCGCCTTCACCGCAGTGGCCGGCGACCTCGGCGCGCCCGGCGAAGAGATCGTTTTGGTCGACGACGGCACGTCGAACGTGGCCGCCGCGCACGAGGCTGGATGGCGGGCGTTCCCATTCCGCCAGGTGGCAGACCGGCGCGCTCTCCACGGTGGACGCACGCGAACCGCGTCCGGGCGGTTCGCGCCTCTGCAGTCAAGATCAGTGGAGGTCGTCTTGGCTGCGAGTTCCACACGACCATCGCCACGAGGCGTTATCGGGGTGTGTCCGGCGCCGAACGGCGCCGGACACACCCCCGAGCGGTCAGCGAATGGGGTTGGTCTGGGTCAGCCCTTTCCCCCTAACGCTGCAGGGTCAGCACTCCCGGCCGCCACGGCAGCCGGTTGTAGTCGCCCCCGGCGCTGGGGTCCTTCCCCTGGTAGAGGAACTGGAGGTTGCAGGCGTCGATGGTCTTGGTCTGGTCGGGGTTGTTGCGGACCAGGTCACCGTGGCTGATGTCGTTGGTCCAGGTGGCACCGCTGTTGGCCTTACCGGCGAACGGGTTGCTCTCGCTGGTGGCCTGCGGTGCCCACGACCCGCTGAGGCTGTTGGACGTGAACGAGCGGAAGTAGCGCTGCCCCTGGCTTCCGATCGCCTCGACGATCATCAGGTACTGGTTTTGGCCTTGGACCTTGTAGACCTCGACCGCTTCGAACAGGTTGTTGGTGGAGTCGGTCATGATCGTCGTGTAGTTCGAGCCGAAGCTGCCCGGGAAGTTCCCGATTGGCATGCTCGACCGGTAGATCTTGCCGTTGTCGCCGGCGAAGAACAGGTACATGTTCTGGTCGTCGCCGATGAGGGTCTGGTCGATCACGCCGTACGGGGCGTCGGGAAGGCTGGCGGTGGACAGCGTCTGTGCCGCGGACCAGCCGTTGGCGTTGGTCGGGTCGGTCGACGTCTTGTAGCTGAACGACGTCGGCCCCCACTGGTACGCCAGCACCCAGATGTTCTTCGGGGCGAAGTAGAGCAGCGTGGGCGCCACCGTGCCCTGGCTCATCCCGGTCTGGGTGGCCGAGGCCATGTCGGACCAGTTCGTGAACAGGCCGAAGTTCATCGAGCCATACGATCCTGCGCTCGAGACGTTCGACGCGTAGACCAGGTGCTTGCCGTTGTAGACAACGTTGGTGAAGTCCTTGACCGATAGCCACCCGTTCTGCGGGTTCGCCAGCGCGCCGGTCGACGACCAGCGGTAGGTCGACGGAAGAGCGCAGCCGCTCGGGGGCGGGGAGGACGTTGGCGGTGAGGTCGGGCCGCTCGCGAAGTTGGTCCGCCACTGCTGGTTGGTCTGCCCGTGGCAGTCGTACAGCTGGATCTGCTGCCCGTTGGCGGTGCCCCACACGTCCAGGCATCGGCCGGACTGCACGCCGCTGATGGTGCCGTTGGAGTTGACGTTCCATTGCTGGTTCGTCCCGCCGTTGCAGTCCCAGATGATGACGGCGGTGCCGTTGGCGGTCGCGGCGCCGTTGGCGTCCAGGCACTTGCTGCCGTACACCTGCAGCTGTTTGCTCGAGGTGTAGGTCCACGTCTGGTTGGTCTGGCCGTGGCAGTCGTAGAGCTGGACGCGCGTGCCGTTGGTCTGCGTCGCGTTGGGCACGTCGATGCACCGGCCGGATTGCACTCCGGCGATCGTGCCTGAGCCTCCCGGCGGGTTGGGTGAGGCGGTGGTCGTCGGGCTCGCGGTCGGTGAGGTGGTCGGGGTGACGGCGTTGAGGGCGTTGAGCACCGACGTGTAGGCGGCCTTCTTGTTTCCGTTGCCGTCGAACAGCAGCGGGCTTTCGCTGGACCGCCACGAGTCGCTGTCACGCACGCCCCACACCGTGATCCCGATGCAGCGCGGCACGTTTAGGCACGCCTGGGTCAGCCCCGCGTACTGCGACGTCGACGCGTTGGTGACGTCGACCTCGGTCAGGGCCACGTCCACGCCGAGGGCGGCGAAGCTGGACAGCGTGGTCTGGAAGTTGCCAGGCAGCGAGCTGCCGCCGGTGAAGTGGGTCTGCAGCCCGACGCAGTCGATCGGCACTCCCCTGGACTTGAAGTCCTGGATCATGCGGTACACGCCCTGGGTCTTGCCGTACGACCAGTTTTCGATGTTGTAGTCGTTGTAGCAGAGCTTCACCGACGGGTCGGCGTTGCGGGCGGTGCGGAACGCCACCTCGATCCAGTCGTTGCCGGTTCCCTGCAGGTTCGACTGGCGGCGGCTGCCGTCCTCGTTGAACGCCTCGTTCACCACGTCCCACGCGGCCAACTTGCCCTTGTAGTGCCCCATCACCCCGTTGATGTGATCGATCATGGCCTGACGCAGCGTGGAGCCGGACAGGCTTTGCATCCACCCCGGCTGCTGTCCATGCCAGGCCAGGGTGTGGCCCCGCACCTTCATCCCGCGCTGTGTGGCCCAGTTGTAGATCTGATCACCGGCGCTGAAGTTGAACTGCCCGCGTTGGGGCTCGGTGGCGTCGGGCTTCATCTCGTTCTCGGCCGTCACCATGTTGAACTCACGTCCGGCGATCGTGGTGTACGTCGAGTTGCTGAGCCGGCCGGCCGCGATCGCCGTGCCGAAGTACCGGCCGGACTGCGCGGCCGCGGCACCCAGCGTGCTCTCCGCCGCGTTCGCCGACGGCATCATCACCGCGGCCGTGGCCGCCGTCACGACACCGGCCACACCGGCGACCAGCGCTTTGACGACGAGCGATCTGTCCCGCCGGAACCCGCCACGATGGGCGGAGGGACTCGTAGCCACCTTGACCTCCTTTTCGGCCAGTGCCCGAGCCGCCTTGGCGGGGGACGACTGGACGTCCTCGTTGATCGATTCATGCGTGTCGATACTGTCATCCGACCCTGTTTCGGAGCAACACTTTTCGGAAATGTTTCGGAAACATGATCTTGCGCTCGAGCGGCGAATATGTGCAGGTAAACGAGACTCGGGCACGGTGGTAGCCCGCGCCGAGTTGAGCGCTTCTTCGACCGAGTGAGCCGACCTGCAACCGGATGTTTCGGGAATCGGGATGGCGCGATCAGCACCGGCCGAAGGTGCCCTTCCGTCGGCGGCGGCAACACAGATCCGAACAAACCGCTGGCGTACGTCCGGCTAGCGGGATTCGGATAAGGGATCTCGGCACGGCCCGGCGAACCGATTGGGGGAAACATAGATCAGACGTCATATGTGCGTCAAGCTATGTCGGTCCCCACCGACCCCGCTGTCGGCACGTCCACCCGGACCGTAGCCAGCGAGTCCTGGTCTTGGTCGGTGCACCAGCGGAGGAAGACGGCCTCCGTAGATGTTTCCATCAGAGCAGATCGCCAGAAGCCGTCCTATACCGCGACCGGCGGCCCGGGGGGTGCACGAACATGGTGTAGACCTTGTTGCCGTCGCGGGAGACCGTGCCGGCAATCGCGTTGGCTTCAGCGACGACCCTTGATCGAGGCGCTCGCCACAGCACGGGTACCACCAAAACCGGCGCGTAGGTCGTCTCATCGCGGGTCTTGTGCCGCCTCGACAACGTCCGCTATTCGGCAGAGCCGCGAGGCCTTGCTAAGTCCCAGAGGCCATGTACGCGGCCAGGGGGTAGTTGGGATGCCGGTCGAGGTTCTTGCGGGCCCGGTCATAGCGCATTGCAGACGCAAACCCACGGTTTCGAGGTCGATTGCGTCGCGGCCCGGGCGGACCGCCTGACCTTGGCGTCAGTGAAGTCGTTCTCGGTTCTCGGGCGTGGTGGCCTCCCACATCGACGACACGACCCCCAACGACGGCGCACGGAAGCTTTACCGGCTGCTCAACGACGGCTACGTCCGGACCGCTGTGATTGTCGGTGCCGCCGCGCGGTACGTTACGACCCCTCGCAGGTGCGCGGACCGCGGCAGACGAGGATGGCTTGGGTTACCGGTTCAACCGCCCGCCGTCTGGTAGTTCATCCGAAATGAGGGACGTCATGACTTCGTCCACCCCGACCCCACGCTCCTGGGCAAGAGCAGACACGGCTCGCTGGGCGATGTCGACCACGGCTGCCTGAAGCATGAACGTGTCGACTCGGCTAACCACATCATCGACGCCCGGGCCGTCGCCGGCAATTCCCGCCAGCAGGTAGTCGCCCGCTGCTTCCCTCGCCTCCCGCTCGCGAGCCGCCTCCCGTCCGGCTTTGCGTCTGCCGAACAATGCGACCTCCCCATCTCGCCCAGACCGGCGATCTAGACCATCGTCGCAGTCTCCCGCAACGTCAAGGCCGGTGGCGCCCGCCGGTTAGGTGACACTGACGAACGCATTACTCGCGGCATGAGAGTAAGGGTCGACAGGCTCTCTAGGATCGGTCGCGTGTCGAGACCGGGGCAGCGGAGGAAGCGCCAGCGCGGACGGCGTCGGCGGCTGCCAGAACTCAAGGATCGTGAGACTCCTCGGCGCGGGCAGCGATTTCGGCCTGGGATACTGGGCTACTGGTTGCGGCGGCCGGAACCGAGCGTTGCCATCGCGGCAATCTTCACGTCGATCTTTCTGCTGATGGCCGCTGTGACGCGTGACTGGGCTCTCCTAATCATCGTGCTGCCGTGCGCAGGCGCGGGTCTGGTCGTGTGGGTGACCCGGCATGTCTGGCGCCGTAACGCTGACCGCTGGCAGCAGGGATACGACGACGTCTTCTGATCTCCAGTCCGGCACCGACCGAACGGTTCGGCGCGGCGCACTTTCCCGCAGGGAGCTCCAGGCGCCGTCTGGGTGCCGCCGCGACAGCTGGAGAACGGCCGCCAGCGGCAGGAGCGATGCCGCCCAGAGCATCAGGACGCCGCCTGACGCACTGTTCTCGGCAGGAGCGTGAACGTGATCAAGAACGCTCGAGTACCCACAGGCCGGACCAGCACCGAACGATCCTGACATCGCCGTGAGCACCAAGCGGATCCAGAACAGATCGCCCAGCCCGCTCATCGGTGTAACGCTCTACAGCGCCCCGTACAGACCTCCGAGCGGTTGGCGGACGGGCTCAGCTGGGGGGTCAACGACCTCCGACCGTGTGAGGAAGTGCGCATCGGCTTCTTCGCCCGGGACCCGGCCGCCCGCGATCGACTGCTACTGCTGGCTTATCCGGGCACAGACGGCTCCCCGACGTTCTCCCTCGCATTCGAGGATCCTGTCGCGTTCCCGGGCATCCCCGAAGTCGCCGGCTTGGAACGCACCACGAAAGACCTCGCCCCAAGCGCCGCGTTGCCAGCTGAGCCGACCGTCGACATGCGGAACCGAGACGGCGATTCGCGGGTCCTCGCGAGGATGTCAGTCACCGACTGCGGAGAGTCCGGATAGTGAAGCACCCTGGCCGAGCGGACCAGTCAAGCCTCTTGACGCTTGATCAAAACAAATGCGGCAATACCTGCGATCAGGAGAACCGGCGGGATCAGGTAAATGAACCACAAGGGACCGGTGTCCGCGCGCCGCACGTTGTCACAAGGCAACACCCTCGAATACTTGACCTCGAAGGTGTCTGACTCCACGGTGTGTGACGCCGTCCATTTGCGCCGCGTCACACACCGCGTGCCGTCGTCGGTGACGAAACTGACTGTGTAGGCAGTCTGAGAGTAGACCTGCACAACCGTCGCGGACCCCCCGTTGATATCCCCCCACAGGGAGTAACCCATGCCGACCGTCAACACCGCGGCGAGCGTCGTCCAGACGCGAAGAACAACAGCTTCGCCCTCCGAGGAACCTTTGACCGAGCGAGCACCGGCCGATGATATCGACACGACCCGTGACTTCAGCGCGGCCCGATGAACTCGGTCCGCACGCTCCAGGCGAACTGAATCAGCAGGGTTACCCGGGACCTCTCGGCGATGTCCTGCATCACCTTCAAGTCGTCGGGGTCGAGTTCTTCACTCAGCGTGATCGTGCGCCACAGGTAGCGCTCGGCGCCTTCGTAGCGGGGTTCGTGCGCCATGCCCACCGACCGCGGCGTCGTCCCCGAAAGCTTCCGGCTCCTGCCAGAGCTGCTCGCTCCGCTGCTTGCGGACACCCGGCACTCCGTCTGGCTGATCCCGACGCCCGAGTTCCGCTGGGCCGCTCTGGAGAGCCGGGGCGGGCTCTGGCAGATCGCCGGCAGAACCAGCGATCCGGACCGCGCACTGGCCAACCTGCTGGAGCGAGATCGGCTGTTCACCGAGTCGAGAGATCAGTGGCAGCCCTGCGCTTGCCGGTCATCCACGTCGACAAGGCGATGGCAGCAGAAGGCCTCGCCGCGGAAGTCGCGAAGACGTTCGGTCTGTAATTGACACCGGCCTTACCCCGGCACGACCTGGAAGGCCTCTGGCGTGCTCTGCGACGAGCTAAGTTACGCCTGGACCAGGCCGCCGAGTCACGCGCACGGTCAGCAGCAGATCCGCGCGTTACTTGTCGGTCGACCAGGACGTCGAATGTCCCGCGCTTGTCGAACGACTCGCCCTGCCCGGTCGCCAAGGCCAAGACCCGGAACGAGCGAGAGCTCTGAGTAGCCAAACGCTGCTCGTGGTCTGCCTTCGGCCCGGCCAGGCTTCGAAGATGGTCTGGCCGGTTGGCGTGCGGCCGTTGCCGGGCCGCGGCTGTTCAGCCCTCGCTGCCGTACGGGCGGGTAATGATCTCGAGGAGGTGCCCGCTGGGATCTTCCCAGTACACGCCGCGCCCGCCGTCGTTGGTGTTGATCTCGCTGGGGCGACGTCGCCCTGGGTCGGCCCAGTAGTCAAGTCCCCGAGCGCGGATCCGGCCGAAGATCTGGTCGAACTCCGCCTCGCTCACCAGGAACGCGTAATGCTGCGGGTGGACCGGCCCGTGGTCGTCGGCGAAGTCGAGTGAAACCTCGTTGGCGACCTGTACGACCAGGAACGGGCCGAACGGCTTGGGCTCTGCCAATCCCAGGATCTCTGCGACGAACGTCGCCGACTGCCGCTTGTCTCGGACCCGCACGATGGTGTGATTCAGCTGGACAACCATCCCTCAAGTCTGGCGCGGGCCAGGCAGTTGTGCGATGTGTGAAGACCGCGCCTTCCGGCGTACGCCCGCGGCGTTCGCGCCTCGCCCCACCGGCGTTACAGCGCGAAGCTCATCGCGGCAGACGCGTGCACGTGACCTTGGTCGACGCCGGGCCGGAGTGTCGACCGGAACAGGGCGAACCCGAGCTGGCGCGACAGCGGGTCACCTTTCGGGCGGCGTCTGGCGGCGATCCGCCCCCCGTCCTTAGCCGGAGGTGCTGTTTGAGTACCGATCTGTGGAGGCCAATACACGCACGCCCGCGACGAGATGGCGGACGACCTCGTGATCACCGATGATCACGGCGCTGGCAGCTACAAGCCCGGCCAGGTCGTCGCTGCCGAAGGCGGCGAGGAGGGCATCCGTCGTGGTGACCACGACGGCGTCAGGCTCTTCGGGCGGCTCGTGGAAGACGTCGGCGCCGGCCGACGTGAGGCGGACGCCGAACACTCCGGCGGGACCGTGGTCGCGTAGTTCGATCCGGAGCGTCACCTCGGGCTGCTCCGGGCCGGGCGCGAAGAAGGTGCGGATGCTCAGCATGGCGCTGTCCGCGCTCACGAAGAGCTGTTCCGCGGTCGGCGGGGCGGCAAGCGCCCAGGTGCCAAGCGCGACCACGATCGGCTCGAGGCCACGACCCCACGCCGTCAGCTCGTAGACCCACACATTGCCTGGCGGAGGCAGCTGCCGACGGCGTAGTACGCCTGCGTCGGCCAGCTCGCGCAGCCGGTCGGACAGCGCGTTCGGGCTGGCGGTGGGGAGCGCCTGCTGGAGGTCGGTGAACCGTTTCGGCCCGAGCAGCAGCTCGCGCACCACGAGCAGCGACCACCGCTCACCCACGATGTCGAGTCCGCGCGCGACACCGCAGGCCTGCCGATAGCCCCGCTGGGTTGGCATGGAACACCTCCTTTTCGTACTTGCTCGATCCTAGCACTCACTATTAGCCTCATAGCGTCCACCGTGAGGAGAAACCCCATGTCCACGCCAGCGGCACCCCCGCTCACCGACCGCGAGACCTGGCAGAAGCAGCTCGACGAGCTCCGGCTCCGCGAGAAGGCGCACACCCGCGAGGGCGACGCCATCGCCGCGACTCGCCGGCGGCTGCCGATGGTCGAGGTCGACCCGACCACCCAACTGGTCGGTGCCGAGGGCCCGGTACCCCTGCTCGACGTCTTCGAGGGGAGGACCCAGCTGTTCGCGTCGTACCACATGTGGCACACGGGCAGGCCGGCCGCCGATCAGTGCGAGGGCTGCACGTTCTTCACCGGCCAGATGCTCGAGCTGTCCTACCTGCATTCGCGCGACGTCACGTTCGCCGTCTTCTGCCAGGGGCCGTTCGAGGAGACGTCGCGCTACCGCGATTTCATGGGCTGGCAGGCGCCTTGGTACTCGGTGCCCGCGGAGTCGCTCGACTCTCTCGTCGCCGGGCGCGCCTTCGGGATGAAGGCGTGCTACCTGCGCCAAGGCGACCGGGTGTTCGAGACCTACTGGACCACCGGGCGGGGGGTCGAGGCTATGGCGCCGTCGTACGGACTGCTCGACATGACCGTCTACGGTCGCCAAGAGGACTGGGAGGACTCGCCGGACGGCTGGCCGCAGCGCTTCCGGACCGACGGCGACCAGTTCCGCCTCGACGGGCGGCCAACCTCGCACTGGTCGCGCCTCGCCGCCGGCCGTGACGACGACTTGGGCGCCAGCGGGCCCTCCGGCGGCGAGCAACATTGCTGCCACTGAGCTCGGGTGCTTGCCGATCGGATGAAATAGCCCGCCGAGGGCGCGGACCTACCGAGTAGATGCCCACGCATGTGCGCCGCATCGCAATCGGCCTCGGCCGTCGGTAAGGCGATGCTCCGCCATCTATCGTGGGGGGCGCGTTGACCTTCCGCTTATGCACGGGAGGTCTCCGATGTTCGGTATCGACCCTCTTCGATGACCGCTGACTGTGGCATTCGGAGGGGCCGCCGTCTTTCCCCTGCTCCGGTGCGCTGCTCGGGGGCTACCTGGTGCTCTAGTGGGTGGCCCGCGGGATGCGCATCGGTGGTCTGTCCGCGGCGACGACGGACGCGGTGGCGTCTCCCCTGGACTGGTCGGCGCTGTATCACGGTGCGATGAGCGCGGGTATGGGCATCGCCCTACTGGCGTTGGCGCGAACGACGGCTGCCAGGCGGGGACGCTCGTCGGCCCAGGTTAGATCGGACATTCGCTCTTCGGCATGAGCGGATGTCGGCAGGACGGACGTGTGTCTCCTGTCGGCGGGGGCGTCCCGCGGCGGGTCTCAAAGTAGCAAGCACGCGACGAGGACAGCGAGGATCGTTTAACTCCTGAGCCGGCAATGCTGTCACTCCACTTCGGGTAGATCGATTACCGCTGAAAGCTGGTCACGTCGTTGGGATTTGGTTCGTGTCGCCCCTCGGACACGCAGACGGCACACGGCCGAAGTCGTTGGAGACGACTTCGGCCTTGATCGTTTCTGGGCCAGGGACATAACGATCGCGAGTAGCCGCCGAGCCCCTCCACGGCATTGAGTCGTTGCGGCGGTCCCTCGGCGACGCCGGTCCTGGCAAGCGTGGCGGTCCGGATCGCTGCCGTTTCCCGGGTCCAGCAACGGTTCGCCTCTGCGTCGAGCGTCGTTCGGTATCGGCCGATCTTCGTGTCGCAGCCGTCCACGAGCTTCTGCAGGCGCGCGGTTTCGTCGTTGGCTTGGTAGTCGGCGAGCTGGGCACGGTGGTGCGCGTGGGTGTACCTCGGGAACGCGAGGCTCTCCTAGCCTGGCGGATCCCCGCGGCACAATCGTCGAGCTCGGCGCCGGCCGGGTACCGATAACCTTCACCCTCAGGGCCCGCGAACCATGGGCCGGAAAGCTGGTTTATCGTGCCTCCGCCACCATCTGAGCCGAGCCTGGAAGATGCCTACGAAGCGGCCACGGCGTTGGCGCCCCATATCGTGCGCACGCCCGTTCTCGGGTCTCGCGACCTCGATGCCCGCCTGGGGGTGTCGGTTCGCGCAAAGGCCGAGTCGTTACAGATAACCGGAAGTTTCAAGGTGCGCGGGGCGCTCAATCGGATCCGCACCCTCGACCAGGCCGAGCGGGACCGCGGGCTGATAACCGTGAGCGCCGGTAACGCCGCGCTCGGTGCTGCCTATGCGGCCCAGCTTCACGGCTGTGCCTTGACAGTGGTCATGGCCGAGTCGGCCGTACGCGAGAAGCGGGCGGCCGCGGCCGCACTCGGCGCGACCGTCGTCACCGAAGGCGTCCGCGACGCGGCCGCCGCGTTCGCGCTCGCGCGGCGGCTCGTCGCCGAGCGGGGTCTGACGTTCATACATCCCTTCGACGATCCGATGGTCGTCGCGGGCGCCGCCACCGCGACCCTTGAGCTCCTGGCCGAATGCCCCGATATCACCCGGCTGTACGTCCCGTGCTCCGGAGGCGGATTGCTGGCCGGCGCTGCCATCGCCACGCGGGCCATCGCCGGACACGTCGAACTGGTAGCCGTGCAGCCTCTCGGTACGGCGACGCTGGCCGCCTCTCTCGAGGCGGGTAGGCCCGTCAGCCATCGCGGCACCGGCACGATCGTGGACGCACTGACGGCCCCGATGCCAGGTGAACTCAACCTTCGGATCATCAGCTCGGCCAGCCCCGGGATCAGAACGGTCACCGACGAGGCGACCCTGGCCGCAATGGCAGATGTGGCACGCGACCTGCGGTTGATCGTCGAACCGGCCGGCGCTATCGCGGTCGCCGGGGTGAAGGCAGATGTGGCAGATGGGCGGGCCGATGGCCCGGTAGGTGTTCTCCTGTCCGGTAGCAACGCCTCATGGTCGCTCCTAACTGACGTGCTGCGGGACAGCAGGCCGCGGTGACGTCCGGAATCCGCGGCGTGGTCCCGCGCCGCTCTTCGCACAGTTCGCATCCCGGGCCCAGGCAGGGATAGCTGTGCTGGCGGGACGAGGAACGGGCGCCGGTGGGATCGCACAGGGTGGCGGCAAAGTCAGCTAACGACCGCCGAACTGACGCGGGGTCCGTCAGCGGGTGTGTTGGATGGTCCACCTGAATGCCGCGGCCGCGTGGGTCGCACCTTCGCGGAGGTAGAAGCGATGTGCCTCGGTTCTGGCCAGGCCGGACTCTAAGAAGACGTAGTCGGCACCCTGCTCGTGCGCCCACGCCCTGGCGGTCGTCAGCAGGCTGGCGCCGACGCCTCGGGAGCGCCATTCGGGGTGCACAGCGAGATCCTCGATCGAAGCCCGACGACCGAAACGCACCGACAGAATGTCCAGGTAGACGCTGGCCACGCCCACCAATTGATCCTGATGGGAGCGGGCTTCGAACAGCGCGACGTTCTCGTGGGCGAGGACCTGTGCGGTTCGCTCGACGGCGCGGTCGCGGTCCCAATCCGGGGGTCGGCTGCCGGGTGGGTTGAAAAGCCACTCCAGCCCCCTTACGAATTCGGCCTCGGCACCCCGCTGGGATCGCCGAATCTGGAAGTTCATCAGAGCCTCATCATCTGTCTCGGCGATGGCTGCGCGCTCTCACGCTTCACCGTGGTGCACCGCGAGGGCTGGCAACCCACGCCAAGATGGACGTACTCGGCGCCCTGCCGGACGACGAGGAGGGCGCGCGACGCCACCGACCCCGACCCGGACGCCGGTTGATGCTAGAAGGCGGGCAGGCCAACCTTTTCCCGTGACCGCCTTGCTGGACCGCAGTCCCTCGTGCACCGCGTAGATCAGCTCCGCCCGCGCGGCCTGACTCACTCATGTCTAATTCTTAGCAGACCAAGGACGTGGTCTCCGGGTGCCAGGCTCGGCGGGCGCGCAGGTTCGATCCCCACCTCGACCCCTTGAAACGCGCATCGACGCGCCGGGCGCGATTAGGCCCGTCGGGTCCCAGTCCTGGATGACTTCGCGATCCAGGTTGACGCCGGGCCATATGGCGCCCTGCCGCGGTGCCCACCCAACGAAGTTAGCGGTTACGTGGCGCCCGGCAGTCGCTGGTTGATCAGCGACGGAGGGTGAGGGTTTGCGGCGGGCGGCAAGAAGGCCTGGGGCGGCAAGGATCGCGACGACGAGGATTGCGAGAAGGGGACGTGGCAGGACAACGCCGCAGCCGGCGAATAGGACTGCACAAGGCGGTGACCGCCGCCTCGAACGAATTCATTGAATCCGCCATCGTCTCGCACAGCCCTCTGGTCTTTCCCTGCGT
Source organism: Asanoa sp. NPDC049573 (assembly GCF_040676615.1). NCBI lineage: Bacteria > Bacillati > Actinomycetota > Actinomycetes > Micromonosporales > Micromonosporaceae > Asanoa > Asanoa sp. NPDC049573. The sequence continues at coordinate 8,962 of NZ_JBFAPI010000014.1, read as the reverse complement.
CGCCATTCGTACGACGGCAGCGGCATGAGTGGTTGCGCGAGCGGCGCGATGGCCCTTAATGTCAGCGGCCGTGACCTGACCCCGATGTGTGACGACCCGTCAGAGCGGTACGTCCGCTGAACCGGCACCGCACCGCTGCTCGTTACCGTCCCCGAGGGAGCGTCGGATCACGTCAATGGGACCGAGACGCGCTGGTCTCGCCACCCTGACCCGCAGCTCCACGTCGACCAGAAGTTCCCTGGGCCCGGGCCCTCCGCTGGTCGACGCGTCGGGCCGGCTCAAAGAGAGACGAGGAACATGCGGATAAAACGGTTCGGAGCCGTCGCTTCAACAGCTGTGCTGGGCGCTTTGATGGTCGTCATGGGCAACGCGCCGGCCTCTGGCACCCAATCGACGTTGCGGGCTGCCGCGGACACCGCCGGTGTGAAGATCGGATCGGCAGTCTCGGGGAAGCGGCTCGACCCCGCCGCGGGTGAGGATGCCTACCGGCAATGGGCGGGCGCCGAACTGAGCTCGGTCACTACGGAGAACGACGCGAAATGGAAGTACATCGAACCCGGTCAAGGATCATTCTATTGGGACGACACCGACCGGGTGGTCGAGTTCGCCGAGGCCAATGACCAGGAGGTCCGGGGTCACACTCTGGTCTGGCACAGCGATCTGCCGGACTGGGTGGGTCAGTTGAGCGGCACCGCGCTCAGGGACGCCCTGCAACACCACGTCACCAGCATCGTCGGGCACTACCGCGGCCGCGTAGATGCCTGGGACGTGGTCAACGAGCCGCTCAACGACAACGGCGGACTGCGAACGGGCGCCGGCCAGAACGGCTTCTGGGGCGATCAACTCAGCGCGTCCTACATCGCCGACGCGTTCTCCTGGGCGCACGCGGCCGACCCGCAGGCGAAGCTGTATCTGAACGAGTACGGGATCGAAGCGGACTCGGCCAAGGCGCGGGGTCTCTACAACCTCGTGCGCGACCTGCTCGACCGGGGCGTCCCGATCCACGGAATCGGGTTCCAGACCCACAAGCTCGAAACCACGCGACTGTCCGGGCTCGCCGACGTGATGCGCCGATTCACCGCTCTCGGTCTCGAAGTCGCGATCACCGAACTCGACGTCCGCGTACCGCTTCCGGTCGACGCGGCGAAGCTTGAACGCCAGGCCAACGTGTACGGCTGGGCGACTGAAGCCTGCCTTGCGGTGCCCCGCTGTGTCTCCGTCACCACGTGGGGATTCACCGACGAGCACTCATGGATCCCGAGCCAGTATCCGAAGTGGGGCGCCGCGACGCTGCTCGATGAACGGTACGCTCCCAAGCCCGCCTACCAGCGTGTGCTTCAACTCCTGTCCCTCGGTCGGCCGGCTGCTGGCCCGGTCGCGGCTTGGCGCCTGGACGAGGCATCCGGCGATGTCGCAGCGGACGCGACGAGCTCATCCCCGCAGCATCTGGCCAAGGCCGACGCGGGGGTTCTTGGCAACGAGAGCCGCGCGCCGTACTTGAAGGCCTTCAAGGGCAACGGTGTCAACGCCGGAGCCAAGACCTGTGAGGACCCTGCCGGCCGTTCGTGCGGCAGCGCTATCAGGACAGACGTTTCGTACACGATCACCGCCTGGATCAATCCGGCCAGCTCAACCGCCGACCAGGTCATCGCCACTCAGCGCGGGGTGTACCGGCAGGCGTTCACGCTGGGCCAGCGCAGCGGCAGATACTACTTCACCATCCCCACCACGGACTCGCCCTCCGGGATCGACCAAACCCTCGTGTCTACTGCTGCGGTCGCCGCGGGTCAGTGGACGCATCTGGCGGTCGTCTGGAACAACGGTTGGAGCCACGCGCAGTTGTTCCTCAACGGTGTCCGAGACAGTGGCAGCGCGCTGTGGAACAACGGCGCCGATTCCTGGGCATCGACAGGCCAGTTCTTATCGGAAAGGGCCCCGAGGGACGCGGATTCGCCGGGTCCATCAGCGACCTGCGGGTGTACCAGCGGGTGGCACCGGATGCCGAGATCGCGACGTTGGCCACGCCGACCGTAGGCGAGTGGACCTTCGATGGGCACACCGGTGACACATCCTGGTTCCATCGTGACGCTTGGGCGCGGGGTGACGAGCCGCTGTCGTGGACCACGGATCGGCATGGCAACGCTGACCGGGCCATCAACCTGAGCGGCGTGCAACTGCTCGACACCCGAGGCGGGCAGCCGCTCTACACCGATCGCTCGTACAGTATTTCCGTCTGGGTCAAACCCGCCGACGCTAACGGCGACGGGCGTGCCGACGGCGCCGGCGACCAGGTTGTGCTTGCCGCGGACGGCGCCAGCGTCAGCCCGTTCTACCTGAAGCTGAAACGGGGCAGCAGCCAGACGACCGACCGCTGGCAGTTCACCATGCCGACCACGGATGCCGGTGGCGCCGCACAGACGATCACCACGTCGGCATCGGCTGTCACCGGCGGAGCATGGACGCACCTTGCTGTCGTCTGGAACAAGGGCTGGGGACGCGCTCAGCTGTACGTCAATGGCGTGCTGGAAGGCACGGGCCCGACGACCTCATCCTGGCGGGCACCGGAGACCGGATCGCTGCACATCGGCGTGGCGCAAGCGGGCAACTTCATCGGCGGTCTTGACGATCTGCGGCTCTATCAGCGCACGCTCACCACCGCCGAAATCAACAATCTGTACGACCTGTAGCCAGATCGGGTGGCGTCCAGGCGGAGCTCCCCCGGCGGCTATCGGTAACGCCCGTCGAAACGGCGGCCTTGCGCGTCGTCGGTGAAGCGGAGTCCCACAGGGTTGTCGCCCTCGATGATCCAGCGGAGGCTGTAGGTCGCACGGTAGCTGGGCGGCCAGAACGACGAGAATTTGCCGTTCTCCACCACCGACCATTCTCCTTCGGTCGGCCTGTCGTTTTCGATGTAGGTCGTTCGGCCGTCGGTGCTGAACGTCTGTGTCGAGCCGTCCTCGAAGACCAGAGTGCCAGCGGTCAGGGCGGCTTTCATGTCGTCCGCGGCAACCAAGTCGCCGTCGGCTGCGGGCGGGACCTTGGGTGATCCGGTCATCGCAGTCCTACCTCGGGTGGTGACGTCTGTTAAGGCCGCTTACATTTGTGCGTCACGCGCGGTCGGTCCCTTACTCCGTCACTTACGCGCCTGTGAAAGCCGCTTGGGCTCCGGGTCGGACACGCGCCGCCGCCATCGCCATTGGGGCCCTCGTCAAACCGTTTCCACCCTACCTCCGGTCAACCGGCGTCGTTCTCGACCGGTCGGGAAGTCAAGGTCCAGTCATCGCGATGGCACATGCCACATTCGGGACGATCAGCGCAACACTTGCCACTTTCGACGGGTACAAGCAGCGGCCCAACGGCGGCTCCGCGCCGCACGGACGTGCACGGCTGACAAAAGACACGGCGGCAAGGCATGACAAGGCTGGGAACGGTAAGGACCAACGAGTGAGTACGAGGGAGCACGCCGAACGGCCGACACCCGGCTGGCCCAAAGTCATTCTGCGCGTGGTGGGTTCGGGTCTGCTGATCGCCATCGCAGCGATCCATCTCGACCTGTACCTGACCGGGTACCGGACGATCCCGACGATCGGGTGGCTGTTCTTGCTGCAGGTGATCACAGCCTTCGGCCTCGGGCTGGCAGTGCTGGCCATCCCCAACCGGTTCGTCATCCCGAGCCGCTTGGCGGCCGCGGCCGGAGCCGGCTTCGCCCTCGCCACCCTGGGTGGCTACCTCCTGTCGGTTTGGATTGGGCTGTTCGGGTTCAAGGAGGTCCGAACAAGCGCCGGCATCGCCGCCGGCCTGCTGGAGGTGGCCGCCTTCGTAGCACTGGCCGCGCTCGCACTCGCCCCCGCGCCGGCCCGGGCCGCAGCGGACCGAGAGCCAGCGGCCCCAGCCAGATTCCCCACCCGGATCCCGCCGAAGACCGCCAGGGCGGGCGGAATCGGCGCCGTGGGCCTGACGGCTGCGGCGCTTGTGCTGTTTGGGTTGGTGGTTGTCGGGGCCAGTTCTCCGGCCACCGCAGCCACGACCACTAGCCTGAGGACCGCGACGATCGCCGGGACGACGGCACTGACCAACGCGAAGGGCTTCACGCTCTACTCGTTCGCCCCCGACACCCCAACCACGTCGAAATGTTACGGAACCTGCGCTGCCTACTGGCCCCCGGTGACCGGCACCGCCGCGGCCGGCGCGGGCTTGCCAGGTCAGGTCGGGACCATCATGCGAACCGACGGCTCCGAGCAGCTCACGTACAACGGGCATCCGCTCTACACGTACGTTGGCGATTCGGCCCCCGGCCAGGCCAACGGCAACAACCTCAACCTCAACGGCGGACTTTGGCTGGTGGTCCCTGTTTCCCAGTGAACCGGCAGCTCCGATGATCTGCCACCACTGCCGCCGCGTCGTCGACCAAGACGACGGTGACCTGACCTATCGAACGTCTTGGAACGCTGCTTCAACTGGCGCAAGCAATGGCGGTGACCTGGCCACCCGCTTCGCCAAACGCGCCGCGATCTAACGGGGCGGCCTGCTCCTGATCGCCATTATCATCCGGCTCCCATGGTCGGCAGGACACGCCCAGCCCCAGCCACCTCACGAGCGCAGCCGAGCGACGCTGATGGAGCTCGCCTGTCCGCCTGGCAGTAGGGGTAAGCAGGGGCGTCCCCCTGGCCTGAGTATGCGGCCTCAGCCCGGTTCAACGGATGGGTCGCGGCCGGGTCAGCATCTCGGCCGCGTATGCGGCCACCGATTCGACGTCGCCGCTTTCGACGTCGTCCGGGCGCCACAGTCCGGGTCCGATGCACGCCGCCCATGCGCCCACCGCCAGATAGTCGTCCACTTCGGGCAGTGTCACCTCGCCCGAGACGACGAACCGGGCCTCCGGCATCGGCTCCAGTACGGCGCGTACGAAGGCGACGCCGCCCACCGACGAGACCGGGAACAGCTTCACCGCCGACGCTCCGAGTGCCATCGCCTGGGCGATCTCGCTCGGGGTGAGGCAGCCGGGCACAACCGGGACGCCTCTCGCGACCGCGACCTTGACCAGGTCCGCGTCCAGGTGTGGCGAGACGATGAAGGTCGCGCCGGCGTCGATGCACGCGTGCATTTGCGCCAGGGTCCGCACGGTGCCGGCGCCGACCCGATCCACGCCCTCGTCCACGAGGGTGGCGATCACGTGGACCGCGTCCGGCACGGTCATCGTCACCTCGACGCCGACGACGCCCGTGCGGGCGACGCCGCGCGCGAGGGTGAGCGCGGTGCGCGCCGAGGTGGTGCGGACGACCGAGATGACGCCACGGTCCAGCATCGTCGACCTTTCTGGTGTGGGGGTGGTCAGAAGGTGACCGGAAGGGTGGTCAGCACTCGGGAGTTGCGTTTGCTGGTGTCCCAGCGGGGTTCGGCGTCCACCAGCGCGATCCCCGGCAACCGGTCGAGGATGGTGGTGAAGACGATCTCCCCTTCGGTGCGGGAGAGAGGCGCGCCGATGCAGAAGTGGATGCCCTGGCCGAAGGCTATGTGCCGGTTGGGCTGGCGGCCGATGTCGAAGGAATCCGGGTCGTCGAAGATCGCCGGGTCGCGGTTGGCCGAACCGAGCATCTGGAAGACCATGTCGTCGGCGTGCATCGTCTTCCCGTGCAGCTCGACGTCGCGCGTGAGCCGTCGGGGCTGACGGGACACCGGGCTCTCGTACCGCAGCGTCTCTTCGATCGCGCTCTTCAGCAGCGACCGGTCGGCTTGCAGGCGGTCCCATTGGTCCGGATGGCGGAGAAGGGTCAGCAGGCCGTTGCCGATCAGCGACGTCGTGGTCTCGTGGCCCGCGGTGAGCAGCGTGATGCCGGTGTTGATGATCTCGTCGTCGGTGAGGGTCTCGCCATCCGGGCTGGTCAGCGTCAGCTGGGTGATCAGGTCGTCGCCCGGCTCGCGGCGGCGTTGGACGATCAGGTCGGCGAGGTAGGCGCGCGCCTCCAGCAGCGCCTCCTGCGCGGCGAGCAGAACGGCGCGTTCGGGTCGGTTGACGCCTTGGAACGCGAGCAGGCGGTCGGCCCAGGCGCCGAACCGGTGGCCGTGGGCGACCGGCACACCGAGCAGTTCGGCGAGCACGGTGACGGGCAAGGCGAAGGCGAGGTCGTCGATGACCTCCATCCGGCCGTTTGGGGCGACCCGGTCGATGAGTTCGTCGACGATGGCCTGGATCCGGGTACGCATCGACTCGATGACCTTCGGCGAGAACGCCCGCAGCACTAGCCGGCGCAGCCGGGTGTGGTCGGGCGGATCCGCGTGCAGCAGGCCCTTGGTGCGGTAGTGGTCCTCGAACGGCCGCAGCGCACGGCGGTCCTCGTCTGGCAGGTACGCGGCCGCGCGGCCCAGCCGGTCCTCGTTGGAGAAGTCGGCGGTGTTCTTGAACGAAGCCTTGATGTCGTCGTAGCGCGTGAGAATCCAAGCGCCGACGGAGGGACTCCAGTGCATGGGTTCGCGATCGCGCAGTTGGGCCAGCGCGGGGTACGGGTCGGTCAGGAACCCGTCGGCCAGCAACAAACCTTCGATCTCGTCGACCGCCCCGGTCATGCTGCCTCCTCGCGCACTGTTGTGCGATCCAGCAGGTCCTCAGTAGAGTACTGTTAACAAAATACAGTTGGCAAGCCCGAGGAGGGCGCGTGGCTGCGACCGTCATACCCCCGTCAGACGCCGGCCGCCTCGCGGAGTTGCGCGCGGGCCGGGGCCGGCCCCGATCGCCCTACCTCACCGACCGCGGGCGGCTCATCCACGGTCCCACCGCGCCCGGCGGCTCGACGCCGTGCGACCGGGACACGGACCTGACGCCCGCCGAGGTCGACGAGATCACCAAGCTGATCGTCCGCGGCCGCCTCGAGGGAACGGCGGTGACGCTGCCCGACCGGTTGCGGGCCCGATCCTGGAAGTCCGTCGAAGACGTGCTGCTGCGCCTCGACAAGGCGCTGGGTTGGACGACGGCCGGGTGGAAGGTCGGCGCCGCGAGCATGGCCGTGCGGCGTGCGGAGAACATACCGAGCCCCTCCCCCGGCCACCTCTTCGCCCACTCGATCTTCGACAGCCCCGCCCAGATCGGCCCGGAGTACTTCGTCAACTACCGGCTCTGCGAGACGGAGTTCGCCTTCGCGCTCGGCGCAGACTTTCCTGCGCGCGACGAGCCGTACACCGAGGCTGACCTGCGGGCCGGAATCGAGTCGCTGATCCCGGTGATCGAGATCGGCGACTCGGTGTTCGAGGATTGGTACACGCTCAGCGGCTACTTCGGCGGCATGTACGACAACGGCGGCGGCGCCGCCCTGGTGCGGGGCCGCCGCCATACCGATTGGCGGTCCGTCGATCTGCCCACCGCCATCATCGATCTCTACGTCAACGACTCCTACGTGAAGTCGGGCGTCGGCGCCGAGGCGATGGGCAACCCGATCACCAGCCTCACCTGGATGGTCAACTGGGCTCGCGAACGCGGGCGGGACGTCGCGGCCGGCGACGTCGTCAGCACCGGCACCTGCACCGCGCACTGTTTCGTCGCCCGAGGCGACGTCGTCAGCGCCGACTTCGGCCCGCTCGGTCTTGTGGAGGCCCGCTTTGCCTGAGCCGACGCGCTACCCCGCCGACGTCCTCGTCGACGTCACCGCCCGGGTGCTCGAGGGGCTCGGCGCGCCGACGGACCTCGCCCGCCTCGTCGGTGGATCGCTGGTCGGCTCCAACCTTGTCGGCCACGACTCGCACGGGTTCATCCGCGTGCTCGAGTACGCAGGCTGGGTCCGGGGCGGCCATCTGGTCCCGGACGCTCGCGCCAACCTGGCATGGAGCGACGGCGGGACGGCCATGGTCGACGGGCACTGGGGCTGGGGGCAGGACGCGGCGACGCTGGCCACCGCGCAGATCATCGAGAACGCCCGCGAACACGGGGTGGCGTCGGTGGTCCTCACCCGCGGCAACCACGTGGGCCGCCTGGGTGAGTGGGTCGAGACGATGGCCTCTGCCGGGCTGATGGGCATCGCGTTCTGCAACACCGGCGGCGCCGTGGTCGCGCCGTACGGTGGGACCAAGCGGGTGCTCGGCACGAATCCGTACGCCTGGTCGATGCCGGGGCCGGACGGTGACCACCTCGTCCTCGACTTCTCGACGGCCGTCGTGGCCGCGGGCAAGGTCGTGCTGGCGGCCATGAGCGGTGACGCCGTTCCCGACGGCGCCCTCCTTGACCACGAGGGCCGGCCGACCACCCACGCCAGCGACCTCGCGGCCGGCGGCGCGCTGCGAGCGTTCGGCGGGCACAAGGGCTCAGGGCTGTCCGTGCTGATCGAGATGGCGGCCGGCATGCTGTCCGGCACGCTGCCCGCCGCCATCACCGACAGCGGTTACGGCAACGGCACCGTCTTTCTGGCCCTGGATGTCGCCCGGTTCGTGGACCTCGACGCGGTCGCGGCCGTGTCGCGCCAGTTCGCCGGGCTGCTGCACGCGGCCGCGGCCTCCCCCGACGAGGCCGTGCTGTTGCCGGGCGAGGTGGAGACACGCACCCGGCTCGAGCGCGCCGCGGCGGGCATCCCGGTGCCGTCCGGCGTACGGAGCGGCGTCCGCGACCTGGCCGCCGAGCTAGGGGTCGATCTCCCCGAATTCCACGAAGAACCCGTGACGACCAACGGAGCGCTGGATGACCAGACAGGTTGACGTGGCCGAGCTTCTCGCCGCTTCCGAGCGCCTGTTGCAGGCCCTCGGCACTCCGCCGGACCTGGCAGCCGTGGTCGCCGGCGCGCTCGTCGACGCCCAGCGCGTCGGACACGAGTCGCACGGCGTCATCCGGCTGCTGGAGTACGCCGGCTTCGTCGAGTCCGGGCGGCTCGACCCGGCGGCCCGCGCGCGGGTGGAACGTCGCGCCGGCGCCGACAAGCTCCAATTCGCGCGTAACGATTTGCCCAATGGCCTCGTTAACCACACCCGTCGCGGGAAACGGGCA
>NZ_JBFAPI010000013.1:0-220481 GCF_040676615.1 Asanoa sp. NPDC049573 | reverse complement strand
ATCTGGCCGTTGGACAAGGACGCGTTCGATGTGTCCGATGTGGACCATGCCGCGACCGACTTCCCGGAGCTGAACTTCATCGTCGAGCACGTGGGACTGCCGCGGATCGAGGACTTCTGTTTCATGGCGACCCAGGAGCCCAACGTGTACGCGGGCCTGTCGGTCGTCATCGGCGGTCTCATGCACGCCCGGCCGAAGTTTTTCGCGAAGGTGATGGGCGAGCTGCTGTTCTGGGTCGGCGAGGACAAGATGACCTTCGGCAGTGACTACGGCATCTGGGAGCCGAAGTGGCAGATCGAGGGGTTCGTCGACTGGGACTACCCGAGCGACGAGTTCTCCGACTACCCGCGGGTCACCACCGCGACCAAGAAGAAGATCCTCGGGCTCAACGCCGCGAAGCTCTACGGCATCGAGGTGCCGGCGGAGTTCCAGCTGCCGTCCGACGCCGGCACGCCCGGCGCCCGTGACGACTCGGTCGGCGTCTCGCCGGACTCGCCCGCGGCATCGTTGGCATGAATGGCCACGCGGCCATGGCCGGCTCAGGGTCGCGCAGCCTCCTCGACGCCCTCGAGGGGGTGCGCGACCCTGAGCTCGATGAGCCGATCACCGTGCTCGGGTTCGTCGCGTCCGCGTCGCTGTCCCCGGACGGCGACGCGGCCGTGCACCTGCGCCTGCCCACGTATTTCTGCGCGCCGAACTTCGCCTACCTGATGGTGGCCGACGCCTACGACGCGGTGTCCGCCGTGGTCGGAGTGCGCCGGGTGGAGGTGGTGCTCGACGACCACTTCGCGGCCGGTGCGATCAATGAGGGGGTGGCGGCGCGTGCGGGCTTCGTCGCCTCCTTCACCGGGGAGGCGGTCGACGAGCTCGACTCGCTGCGGGTCAACTTCCTGCGCAAAGCCGTCCTGGCCGGCACCGATCTGGTGTGCCGGCCACTTGTCGACGCGGGGAGGACGCCCGCCGACCTGGCGGCGCTGACGCTGGGCGAGGTGCCGCGGTCGCCGGCCCTGCACCGGCTGCGCCGGCGGCGCGCCGAGCTCGGCCTGCCCGCCGGCGACGCGGCACCGCTGCTCGTCGACCCGGCCTCCGGAGCGGCGGTCGGCGACGCGGCGGTGCCGCTGCACCTGCGCAAGGCCCGGCTGACCCGCACCAGCCTCGACGCCAACACCGGCATCTGCCGCGGGATGCTGCGGCACCGCTACGGAGTGGAGGAGACATGAAAGCCGTACGGCTGCACGCGTACCACCAGTTCCCGGTGGTCGAGGACGTCCCGGAACCGACCGTCAAGGGCCCGTTCGACGTGCTCGTGCGGATCGGCGGCGCCGGCGTCTGCCGGACCGACCTGCACATCATCGAAGAGCAGTGGTCGGCGGCGATGGGCGTCGCGCTGCCCTACACGCTCGGCCACGAGAACGCCGGGTGGGTGCACGAGGTCGGCTCGGCGGTCTCCAGCGTCGCCGTCGGCGACACCGTGATCCTGCACCCGACGCCGACCTGCGGCCTGTGCCGGGCCTGCCGGGCCGGCGACGACATGCACTGCGTCAACAGCTCCTTCCCCGGCCTCTCCGGCGACGGTGGGATGGCCGAACTTCTACTCACCTCCGAGCGCGCCTGCGTGAAGCTCGACCCGGCCACGCGGCCGCAGGACGTCGCCGCCCTCGCCGATGCCGGCATCACCGCCTACCACGCCGTCCGCAAAGCGGTGCCGCTGCTCTACCCGGGCACGACGGCCGCGGTCATCGGCGCCGGCGGGCTCGGCCACATCGGCATCCAATGCCTCGCGGCCCTGACCGCTACCAAGATCATCGTCGTCGACCGCAACCCCGACGCGCTCAAGCTCGCCGAACAGATCGGCGCACACGAGACCGTCGTCGCGGGCGGCTCGCACGTGCAGGCCGTGCAGGACCTGACCGGCGGCCGCGGCGCCGACGTGGTTCTCGACTTCGTCGCCGAGCAGGGCGCCGAGGCCGACGCGTTCGCGATGACCGCGCGGGCCGGTTCCTACTTCGTCATCGGGTACGGCGGCACCGTCCACATCCCGACCCTCGACATCATCTCCACCGAACGCAACATCGTCGGCAACATCGTCGGCACCTACAACGACCTCGCCGAACTGATGGTGCTCGCCCAGGCCGGCCGCGTCACCCTGCACACCCGCACCTACCCGCTGGACGCCGCGGTCGACGCGATCCAGGACCTCGACGCCGGCCGGGTCCGCGGCCGCGCCATTCTCGTGCCGTGAAGGAGATCCCCGATGGCCAAGGAACTGCGCTTCGGCGCTGACGCGCGCACCCTCCTGCTGAACGGCGTCGACAAGTTGGCCGAGGCGGTCAAGTCGACGCTGGGCCCCAAGGGCCGCAACGTGATCCTGGAGAAGATCACCGGTTCCCCGGTCGTCACCAACGACGGCGTGACCATCGCGCGGGAGATCCACCTCAAGGACCAGTTCGAGAACATGGGCGCGCAACTGGTCAAGGAAGCCGCGATCAAGACCAATGACATCGTCGGCGACGGTACGACCACCGCCACGGTGTTGGCCCAGGCGATCGTGCACGAGGGCATGACGGCGATCGGGGCGGGCGCGAACCCCGTACTCGTGAAGCGGGGTGTCGATCTGGCCGTGGAGCGGCTCGTCGAGCACCTGCGCGGCGTCAGCCGGCCGGTCTCCACACAGGAGGAGCTGGCCAGGGTCGCGGCCATCTCCGCCAACGACGACGACGCGGTCGGCTCGGTCATCGCGGCCGCGCTGCACACCGTCGGCGACGGCGGCATCGTCACCGTGGAGGAGGCGCCGCGGCACGGCATGAGCGTCGACTTCGTCGAGGGTTTCGAGTTCGACAACGGCTACATTTCGCCCTATATGGTGACTAACCCGGCGAGTCTGGAGGCGATCGTCAACGACCCATATATCCTGCTGTGCAGTGAGAAAATCACCAAGGTCCAGCAGCTGATGCCGATCCTCGACAAGATCATGCGGGCGCCGAGGCCGCTGGTCATCGTCGCGGAGAACGTCGAGGGCACGGCCCTGTCCATGCTGGCGCACAACCACGTCAACGGCGTGTTCCAGTGCGTCGCCGTGCGGGCGCCCGGTTTCGGCGACCGCCGCCTGCACAAGCTCGAAGACATCGCGGCCATCACCGGCGGCGCGGTCTACAGCCGGCATTCCGGGTTCACGCTGGAGACGATGACGATCGACCAGCTCGGCCGGGCCGCGCAGGTCCGGGTGAACGCCGAGCGCACGGCGATCGTCGACGGCGGCGGCTCGTCGGAGGCGGTCGAGTTCCGGCTGACCCAGATGCGGGCAGAACTCGAGCGGGCGACGTTCGGCGCTGACGAGGACGTGCTGACCGAGCGGATCGGGGCACTGTCCGGCAAGGTCGCCGTGATCAAAGTCGGCGCGCCGACCAATGCCGAGCTCAAGGAACTCCAGCACCGGGTGGAGGACGCGCTGTCGGCGACCCGGGCCGCGATGGCCGAGGGCATCGTCGCGGGTGGCGGCGCCGCGCTGCTGCACGCCGAGGGCGCGCTCGACGACCTCGACGTCAAGGACGACTACGCGACCGGTGTCGAGATCGTGCGGCGGGCGCTGACCGAGCCGGCGTTCCTGATCGCGGCCAACGCCGGCTACTCCGGCCAGGAGGTCGTCGCCCGGATCTCGCAACTCGGCCCGGACGACGGGTTCGACGCGCTCGAGGGCCGGTTCGGCAACATGGTCGAGATGGGCATCGTCGACCCGCTGCGGGTGGCCCGGTCGGCGCTGCAGAACGGCGCGTCCGTCGCCGGGCTGCTGCTGACCACGAACACCCTCGTCGCCGAGGAGCAGACGCCGTGGGGCGGCAGCGCGGCGCTGATGACCGAGTTCGGCCCCCTTGACGAAGGGTTGCGGCAACCGTCACCGGACTCGAGCACGCCGCAGTCGCTGGGCCTCGGCCCGTCGGTCGGCTAGGTCCTTCCTATGGGACCGGTCAAGGGCGACGGTGTGGCTCCCCCCACCGTCGCCCCGGTCGCCCCGGTCGCCCCGGCTCCCGCGACGACCGCCGTGCCTTCCGTCTCTCCTGTTCCCGACGCGGAGTCGGCGCTGCGCCAGTTGCGGTCGCGGGGCCGGCTGCGGGGTGTGATCGCGCTGTTCGGCCCGGCGTTCGTCGCCGCCGTCGCGTACGTCGACCCGGGCAACTTCGCGACCAACTTCACCGCCGGAGCGACGTTCGGCTACACCCTGGTCTGGGTCATCGTGGTCGCCAACCTGATGGCGATGCTGGTGCAGTACCTGTCGGCCAAGGCCGGCGTGGCCACCGGCCGCGACCTGCCCGAACTCTGCCGCGAACACCTGCCCAGGCCGGTCTCCCGCGGCCTGTGGGTGCAGGCCGAGATCATCGCGATGGCCACCGACCTGGCCGAGTTCGTCGGCGCCGCGGTCGGTCTCTATCTCCTCTTCGGTGTGCCGCTGTTCGCCGCCGGCCTCATCACCGCGGTCGTCGCCTTCGCGATCCTGGCGCTGGAGCAGCGGGGCTACCGCCGCTTCGAGTTGGCGATCGTCGCCCTGCTCGGCATCGTCTTCCTGGGCTTCCTCTACGACCTGATCGTGGTCGGCGCGCACCCCGCTTCGTTCGCGGCCGGCCTGGTGCCGCACCTGACCGGTGGCGACAGCCTGCTGCTGGTCTGCGGGATCATCGGCGCGACGGTCATGCCGCACGTGGTCTACCTGCACTCGGCGCTGACCAAGTCGCGGGTCGCCTGCCGCGACGACGCGGAACGCCGCGAGTTGCTCCGCTTCCAGCGCCTCGACGTGGTGGTCGGCCTCGGCGCCGCCGGCCTGATCAACCTGTCCATGCTGGTGATCGCGGCGTCGCTGTTCAACGGCCGCGGCCACTCCGGCGTCGACTCGATCGAGGCGGCCCACGCGGGCCTGGGTGAGTTGGTCGGCGGCGGCGCGGCGCTGGCCTTCGCGGTGGCGCTGCTGGCCTCCGGGCTGTCGTCGTCGAGCGTCGGCACGTACGCCGGTCAGGTCGTCATGCAGGGTTTCATCCGCCGCCAGATCCCGTTGTTCGTGCGCCGCGCGGTGACCATGGCCCCGGCCCTGGTGGTGCTCGGCCTGGGCCTCCCGGCGACGGACAGCCTGGTGATCTCCCAGGTGGTGCTGTCCTTCGGCATCCCGTTCGCGCTGGTGCCACTGCTGATGCTGACCCGCCGCCGCGACATCATGGGCACGTTCGTGAACAACCGGGTGACCAACACGGTGGCGGGGACGATCGCGGCTCTGATCATCGCCCTGAACCTGTTCCTGCTCTGGGACACGTTTCTGGGCTAGAGGGCCATCATGACCAGGCCGGCCGCGGTCACCGCCGCGCTGGCGAGCAGGAACGCCGGGTTGTGCGCGCTCCACCACCGGATGCGGGTCTGCACACAGCCCGGTATCTCGTCGATCCGCACGACCCGCAGGGCGAAGAGATTGAGCGTGGCGGTCAGGACGCCGAGCGCGCCGAGGCCGGCCACCAACTCGGCGACCTGCCCGAACGTCGTGGGCTCCATCTCCGCATCACACCGCCTGTCGGCGTCGTCTCCCGTCTCATCCTGAGACAGCCGACCGGCTTTGTCGAGGTTGACCAGCCGACCGGGCGCTGTCACATCTCGACGTCGCGCGGGCTCATCTGGATGACACGAAGTCCGGCGGCGAGGGTGGAGGAGTTTCCTGATGAGACTGATCATGGTGCGGGCCCGGGTCAGGGACGACAGCATCGACGAGATCGAAGCCGCGGGGCGCACGCTGTTTTCCGCGCTCGAGCGGGAGCAGCCGCACGGCATCCGCTACGCGTCGTGCCGGCTTTCCGACGGCGTGACCTACCTGAACATCCTGGGACTCCAGGACGGCGTCGCGAACCCGCTCTCGGCGCTGCCGGAGGCGAGGGCGTTCCAGGAGAACCTGAGGAGTTGGCTCGCGGAGCCGGCGGCGTCGGAGCCCCTCACCGTCGTCGGCACCTACCGGCTCTTCTGAGCGATGGACGACAGCATCGCGCTCGCCGAACGTTTCGAGCGACACCGCCCGCGGCTGCGGGCGGTCGCCTACCGGATGCTCGGTTCGCTGGCCGAGGCCGACGACGCCGTCCAGGACACCTGGATGCGGCTCAGCGGACGCGACCCGCAGCGGATCGACAACCTCGGCGGATGGCTGACCACCGTCGTCGCCCGCGAGTGCCTGCACGTGCTGCGCTCGCGGCGACGGCGCCGGGAAGACCTCTCCGCGCTGCGGCTGCCCGACCCGGTCGTCATTCCGGACGGCGACCTCGACCCCGAACAGAAGGCGATGCTGACCGACTCGGTCGGCCTGGCCCTGCTCGTCGTGCTCGATCGGCTCACGCCCACCGAACGGCTGGCGTTCGTGCTCCACGACATGTTCGAGGTCCCCTTCGAGGAGATCGCCACCATCGTGGGGCGCAGCCCTACCGCCACGCGGCAACTCGCCAGCCGAGCCCGGCGCCGGGTGGACGGCGCCGGGATCCCGCCACCGCCGCCGGATCTGGCGCGTCAGCGACAGGTGGTCGGCGCCTTCTTCGCGGCGGCCCGTTCGGGTAACTTCGACGCGCTCGTCGAGGTCCTCGCCCCCGACGTCGTGCTCCGCGCCGACGTCGGCGGCCGCGGGCTCAGCGTCGTCCGCGGCGTGCCGGGTGTGGCCGAACTCGCCCGCGCGCCGCTCACTGCGCGCCTTCACCCGGCCCTGGTCAACGGGACCGTCGGCACCGTGGTCACGCTCAGCGGGCGCCCGTTCTCGATAATGGCCTTCGTGGTCGTGGACACCAGGATCGTCGAGATTT
This sequence comes from Asanoa sp. NPDC049573, assembly GCF_040676615.1. Lineage (NCBI taxonomy): Bacteria > Bacillati > Actinomycetota > Actinomycetes > Micromonosporales > Micromonosporaceae > Asanoa > Asanoa sp. NPDC049573. The sequence continues at coordinate 213,672 of NZ_JBFAPI010000013.1, read as the reverse complement.
ACGGCATTCGCGATCCCGACCGGGTCCACCGGGTCGCGGCCGCCGTCCTCGCGCACCGAGCCGCGGCGAGCGGATAGTGTCCGCGGATGGCGACGACGGCTTACCGCGAACTGAGCCACGGCAGGGATGCCGTGTGTGACCGCTTCTACGCCGAGTTCGACTTCCGTCCCAGCATGAACCGGTTCCCGGGGATCAAGGAGCCGGCGCCGTCGGCCACCTGGTCGCTCGGGCGGCTCGACGACGACCCCGGCTACGTGCGGCTCGATCGGCTCGTCGAGGTCGTCCAAGGCGGTCTGGCGGCGTTGGCCGGCGACGGCCCGATCCTGGCGCTGGACTGGCAGCATCCCTGCTACGAGGTCTGGCCGAACCGCATCGGCCCCGACACCCTCGAACCGCCGGGCAGGCCGGGCTGGCCGCTGTCGCCCTATCCCGACGGCGACTACTTCATCTACCTGGCCGACGACTTCCGGTTCGGCACCTTCGGCCACCCGTGGGAGCTGTCGCTGTGCGTGTTCGGCGCCGATCTGCTCGGCCTGATCGAGGCGGATCTGCACGACCTTCTCGGCGAACCCATCCGGCAGCGCCGCGGTTAGAAATGTCCCGCGACAGTCTCACGTCCGCTGCCCCGCGAACGTCTACCAGGCAGAGGAGAAGGGGGAGCGCAGAGATGGACACAAGGCACGTCGTGGTCGACAGCGACCTCGGGCCGATCACGATCGTCGCGCGGGGCGCAGCTGTTACCGGGGTCTACTTCCGGCAGCACGTTCGCCGGCCGGCGCGGGAGACGTTCGGGCCCGAGGCGACGACGGACGAACTGCTCGACGAGGCCGCCCGGCAACTGCTCGAGTATCTCGCCGGCGGGCGGCGCGAGTTCGACCTGCCGCTCGCGGCCGGCGGCGACGCGTTCCAGCAGGCGGTGTGGAAGATCGTCGACGAGGTTCCGTTCGGCGGGACGACGACGTACGGGCGGATCGCCGAAGAGCTCGGTGACCGGGCCCTGGCGTATCGCGTCGGTCAGGCCGTCGGCGCGAATCCGCTGTGCGTTCTCGTGCCCTGCCACCGCGTACTCGGTGCCGACGGTTCGCTGACCGGCTATGCCGGCGGCCTGAAGCGCAAGCGGGCGCTGCTGGAGCTCGAAGAACCGGCCGAGGTCGGCGCCGGGCGACTGTTCTGATCCCGGATCTCACGATTTCCGCGCCGCAGACGTCTTCAATGAGATGAGCATGAAACTGCCGTTCGAGAGGGTGGTCGCGCAGCACGGCGCAACGGTGCTGCGCGTCTGCCGCGTCCTGCTCGGGCCGCATGACGCCGAGGATGCCTGGTCGGAGGCGTTCCTGGCCGCGCTGCGGGCCTACCCAGACCTGCCCGAGACCGCGAACGTGCAGGCCTGGCTGGTGACGATCGCGCACCGTAAGGCGATCGACGTGCTGCGCGCGGCCAAACGCGGCCCCCTGCCGGTCGAGGAGGTTCCTGATTCCGCTACCGGCCTGGGCACGCCGGACGCCGGCGATCCAGACCTCTGGGCCGCCGTACGCCATCTTCCCGACAAGCAACGCCAGGCCGTCGCCTACCACTACGTGGCCGGCCTGACGCACGCCGAGATCGCCGGGATTCTCGGCGGCACCGCCGACGCGGCACGCCGGGCCGCCGCCGACGGGATCAAGAACCTCAGAAAGAGCTATCCGGGCGCACACGCGAAAGGAGCACCGCGATGAACGACGATCTGACCACCCTGCTGTCGGCGCCCGTGGACACCGGCACACTCGATCGGCTGCACCGGCGGCTGGAACGGGAAGCCGACACGGCGGGGCTCGTCGACGTCGCCTACACCACCGTCGACTCGCCGCTCGGCGCGCTGCTGCTGGCGGCCACCGCCAAGGGCCTGGTGCGGGTGGCGTACGCCAGCGAAGACCACGACCAGGTGCTCGAGACGCTCGGCCGCAAGCTGAGCCCGCGGATCCTGCGTGCCCCCCGGCGGCTGGACGACACCGCACGCGAGCTCGACGAATACTTCGCGAAGCGCCGTACCACCTTCGATCTGGCCCTGGATCTTTCGCTCTCGCACGGGTTCCGCCAACTCGTGCAGACCCACCTGCCCGAGATCGGCTACGGGCAGACCCGCACCTATCGGCAGGTCGCCGAGCTCGTCGGCAACCCGAAGGCCGTCCGCGCCGTCGGCACCGCGTGCGCGACCAACCCGCTGCCCGTGGTCATTCCCTGCCACCGCGTCCTGCGCGCCGACGGCACCGTCGGCGGCTACATCGGCGGCCTGGCAGCCAAGACCGCCCTGTTGAAACTGGAGGCCGCGGCATGAACCCCGACCCGTGGCGCGAGCGCGTCGACGGCGGCGACTGGGCGGCGATCACCGCCGAGGTCGACGAATACGGCGGCGCTCTGCTGCCCACGCTGCTGACCCCGGCCGAGACGTCCGAAATCCGCGGGCTCTACCGACGCGACGAGTTCTTCCGCAGCACGGTCGACATGGGCCGGCACCGCTTCGGCGAGGGGGAGTACCGGTATTTCCACGCGCCCTACCCGGAGCCGATCGAACGACTCAAGCAGGCCCTCTACCCGCGCCTGCTGCCGATCGCCCGCGACTGGTGGTCCAAGCTCGGCCGGCCCGCACCCTGGCCGGACACGCTCGACGAGTGGCTCGATCAGTGCCACGGCGCGGGCCAGACCAAATCAACGGCCATCCTTCTGAGGTACGGCGAAAAGGACTGGAACGCGCTCCATCGCGACCTCTACGGCGACCTGGTGTTCCCGCTCCAGGTCGTCGTCAACCTCAACGAGCCCGGCGTCGACCACACCGGCGGCGAGTTCCTGCTGCTGGAACAGCGGCCGCGGGCCCAGTCCCGCGGCACGGCGACGCTGCTGCCGCACGGGCAGGGCTACCTGTTCACCACCCGCGACCGGCCGGTCCGGTCCGCGCGGGGCTGGTCCGCCGCCCCCGTGCGGCACGGCGTCTCGGCCATCCGCTCCGGCGAGCGGCACACCCTCGCCCTGGTCTTCCACGACGCCGCGTGACGACCCTGATCGACGCCGACGGCCGTCCCTACCTCTCTGCGACCAAGGGACTCTGGGGCGGCCACCGGGTTGGCAGAATCTACGGGCGGTTGGACTGCCCCTCCGCCCTGCGGGCCATCGCCCGCGGCGACTACGTGCGGCACCGGGTGTTCTTCGCCGACGAGGCCACCGCGATCGCCGCCGGCTACCGCCCGTGCGCCCGCTGCCTGCCCGGGAGATACCGGGCGTGGCAGGGGGAGGCGTGGGCCCTGGTCGCGCGCGCGCATCGCCGCCGGGCCGCGACGGTCACGAGATGCTGACCTGGGTCGGCGACGACGGGTTGCTGACCTCCGATGTGGCCGACGACGTCGCCGAGCGGGTGGCCGTACTCGCGGCTCTGTCCCGGTTGTCGGAAGGAGACCGCGAGGTGTTGATCCTGGTCGCCTGGTTCGGGTTGAGCCCGGCGCAGGCGGCCCAGGTGCTGGGCTGCACCACGGCGACCTACTTCGTCCGCATCCATCGCGCCCGGCGCCGCCTGGAGAGTGCTCTGGCCTCCGGCGGCGAACCGATCGCAACCCGACCCGCACCCACCACGCTCGTCCCGAAGGAGTCTGTCCGATGAGCCGACACACCGACGTTCTTGATCTCCTTGCCCGCGCGCGGCCGCCGGAGCTCGACATCCCCGAGCGACGGGGTGACCTCGTGTCGAGAATCGTGACCGACGAAGCGCACCGCGCCCGCCCTCGCCGGAACCGCCTACGGCGGCGGCTGGTGCTGGCCTCGTCGGTGGCGGCCGTCGCCGTCGTGGTCGCCGCGACCACCGCGATCCGGACCAACGGCACGCCCGCCTACGCGGTGACCACCGGCCCGGACGGCACGATCACCGTGACGGTCAACCGGGTGGCGGACCCGGGCGCGGCCAATCGCGCGCTGCGTCAACTCGACGAACGCGTTTTCATCATCCAGCCATCCGCCCCGGACGACTGTCCCGTCGCCGATCGGGGCGTGCTGCTGGACGCCGAGTTCGACACGGCGCGGCCCATCAGCGAGGCCATCCGCACACCGGCGAACGAGAATCCGGTGCGCATCGGGCGGGCCAGCATTCCCAAGGACGCCGTGCTCGTGCTGATCCCGCTCGAGGGCATGACGTTCGCGAGAACGTTCTACGCCGCTCCGGGCCCCACGTGTGTGGTCGATTCGTTCCCGCCGGCCACCCGGTAGCCCGCGCCGGGTATAGGCTGCCGATTCCTTGATCATCGGTGAAGGGGTTGTCAGCGTGGCCATCAGTTCCGATGTCCGCCCACCTCGGTCGGTCACCGCCGCGTCGTTGCTCCTGACCGGAACGGCCGTCGTCGCCGCACTCGACGTCGCCGCGACCTGGGCCGCCGCCGGCCGGGTCGACGACGCGGCGCCGACCTTCCTGCAGGCGATGACGGCGCTGGCGGTCGAAGACGCGCCGGACTGGATCGACCGGGCCAAGGGCGCCCTGAACTACAGCGTCGCGGTGGCGGCCGGCGCGATCGTTGTCTTCGCCGTACTGGCCGTGCTGGTGCGGCGCCGGTCGAACGCGGCCCGGGCGGCCGTCTGGGTGGGGGCGGTGCTGGCCGCGTTCGTGTTCGGCGTCGGGCTGGCGAACAGCCCGGAGAACTTCAGCCCGCCCGACGGTTCCAGCCCGGTGATCGCGCAGGCCTGGTCGGTGCTGCTGCCCGGCTGGTACGCGAACACCAGGAGCCTGCTGATCACCGGCGAGCTCCTCACCGTCGCGGTGGCGTCGCTGCTGTTGTTGCGCACGTCGGCCAAGGAGTTCTACCGCCGCCAGGAGGCCGAGCCGGGCCTCGGGGCGTTTCTGATCGCCCGGCAGGACCGGCCGGCCGACTGATCGACCGCGCACAATGGACACCATGGGCGACGAGATCAGCTTCGGCTCCGACGGCCCCCGCCGGCCACCACGGCGGCTGATCGTGGCGGCGCTCGTCGTGGTCGTCGCCGCGGCCGTCGCGTTCGTCGCGTTCGTGGCCTTCCGCGGCGACGACGATCGGCAGGCGGCACCGGCGCCTTCCCCGTCGACCACCGACCCGAGGCCCGTTCCGCCCTGCGCGCCCGTCGGCGGCGGGCAACGCCCGGCGCCCACCGCGCCGGTGGCCGGCCTCAGCCTGGCCGACGGCGGCTCGTCCTCGGAAAGCTGCGACCGCACCGCGCTCGACGGACCGTGGACGGTGGTCCTGCGCCGGCCGGACGGCTCGCTGGGCCGCCGCGGCGCGGTCGTCACGTTCCCGGTGGATCCGCCGGCGCCCGGGCGCGCCGTCATGGTCGGCCGGGTGCGCGGCACGGCGGCGGATCGGCTGATCACCTGGCCGGTCGCCGGCGCGCACGCGCGGGTGCGCGGCGACCTGAGCCAGGCCGACCTGCTGGCGGTCGCCGCTGGAACCACGGTGGTCGACGACCGCCCGACCGTCTCGCCGCCGCCCGGGTTGCGGGTGGTGGCCAGCGGACCGTACCGGCCACCGAGCCTGCGCGAACGGCGCTACGACGCCGAGGCGGTGGGCGAACGCGAGGTGCTCAGCGGCGCCTTGGTCTACAGCGCGGTGACCAGCGGCGGCGGCTTCGAAGACCGCCTGTTCGCCGGGGACGTCGCCGAGATGGGCCCCGTCGACGGCCATCCAGCCGTGCTGTCGCGGGTAGGCGGCGGCAACGCCACGGTGGCCTGGGAATTAGAACCGGGCGTGGTGTTCTACATCGGATACAGCGGCCCGGAACTGCGCGACCCGACAATCGAGGCCCTGCGCCGCCTCACGACCCGCTCCCAGATCCTCGACGCCGCGGCCTGGCAGGCCACCTCACCAAACATCATCGAACAGCCCAACCAACCCGGCTGATTCGACCCGCCCTCGCGCACGTCGGGTCCGCTTCCGCCGCGAGCGGAGCGCAGAGAATTCCCGACACGGTGCGGCGAAGGGTCGGTGGAGATCTGCCATGGCTGGTCGGCGGGGCGATGGCGGCGGCCGTTTGATCCGGGCGGCGCTTCGTTATCTGCGGAAGGCCCAGAAGCGTCGACGGCACCGGCCGCGGGCCGCTGGGTCACCGCGGCCGACCCGAGTGGCTGTCGCTTCGCCGGAAACCGTCCGGAAGTTCAGTGACTACGTCTTCAAACCCGGTGCCGCGCATGGAAAGGACAAGGTGTTCCGGTCGTACGGTTACGACCGCGAGCACAGCGAGCAGTTGGCCGCCGAGTTCACCCGGCAAGGCAACGCCCGCTACGCGGCTGGCGATTTCACGCTGGGTCGCGCTGACCACCACGGCCAACGGATCACGATTCCGGTCGACCTCGTGGGGCGCGGCGACGCCGCCGGGCGCTCGACGACCGTCAAGACTGGTTGGATGATTCGGCCGGATGGATCCATCACGCTCAACACGCCGTTCACGGGGTTCGCCAGATGACCGAGATCCAGCTTTACGACCAGGTGCGCATCGTCACGTCCCGGTTCGAGGGTGACGGCGTCGTCGCCGGCATGCGCGGCTACGTCGTCGAGAAGTTTGCCGACGGGGAGTTCGAGGTCGAAGTGTCGGACCCGGCGACGGGGGAAACCGTCGCGCTGTTGACCGTCCGCCCGGGAGACGTCGAACGCTGACCGTCAGTCGAAGCGTTCGCCCATGGCGGCCAGGATGCGGTCGATCTCGTCGGTCAGCGTGGCTTCGCCGCGGCGTTCCAGCCAGACGTCGGCGCCCAGGCGGACGCTGGCCGTGAAGGCCGCCGCCAGCAGGCGGGCGCGCATCGGGTCGCCGACGCGGCGGGTGAGCTCTTCGGCGATGTCGTTCTCGAACGCCGCGTGGCGGGCCAACTGCTCGCCGATCAGCGACGGGTGCCGGCGGATCAGGCGGCTCTGGGCCACCCACTCCGGGTCGGGCTCGCCCTCCTCGTCGAACAGGGCCCGGGTGCTGGCGCGGATCGCGGCCCAGGCCGGCTCGGCCGCCGGGCGGGCGCGGAGCGCCTGCAGTATGCGGTCCAGGCGTTCGCGCTCGCCGTGCAGGAGGGCGTCCTCCTTGTTGGCGAAGTAGTTCGAGAACGTGCGGCGCGACACCTCGGCCGCGTCGACGATCGCCTCGACCGTCACCTCGGGGAGGCCCCGCTCGATCGCCAACTCCATCGCCGCGCGATGGAGAGCGTCGGCGGTCGCCGCCTTCTTGCGCTCGCGAAGGGTCTGCGCCTCCGCCGTCGCCGTCTCCACGCTTAGGACGATATCGCGCCCAGGGAAGCATTGCTCAATGGGCAACTTTGCGCATCGAGAAATCTGATGGCAAGCTGGACGCGCGCTGCGCTCGCGTTCGTCTGGCGGCCCGACGGGTTGCCGACAAGGATGGTGGTGCGGAGCGCCGACACCTCGCAGGCCTCTGGTGACCCGAAAGGATCAGGCGCGGATGGGCACCTCGGTGGCGCGGCACCCGGACGAGGAACACTACGGTCCGGCCGTACGCCCGATGAAGTTCGAGCGCGGTACCGACGGCCCGCGCGTGGTCATGGTCGGCGTCGACGGCACCGACACCTCGTTGCGCGCGGCCGCGTCGGCGTTCGGGGTCGCCCGGCGCCAGGGCTGCGGGCTCACCATGGTCTTCGTGGCGGCACCCGGGCTGCTGGCCTCGCTCGCCCCGCAGGTCGGCTACGCACAGCAGGAGGCCTTCGACGAGGTCGCCGCCGAGTTGCGGGCCGAGGCGCACCGGGCCGCCGAGGAGTACGGCGTGCCGATCACCCTGGTCACCCGCCGCGGCGACGCCTTCTCCGAACTCGCCGCCGTCGCCGACCAGATCAAGGCCGACTTCGTCTTCGTCGGCGCCTCCGCGCAGGCCGGCCACAAGTTCGTCGGCTCGATCGCCACCCGCCTGGTCCGCCTCGCGCACTGGCCCGTGGTCGTCGTTCCTTAGCCCGCACGGCGTTGCCAGGCCCGCACGGCGTTGCCTGGCCCGCACGGCGTTGCCTGGCCCGCACGGCGTTGCCTGGCCCGCACGGCGTTGGCTCGCCCGCCGCGCCGCCTAGACCGCGCGGTGTCGCCTAGACCGCGCGCGCCGAGTCGTAGGCGGAACGCGCGGCGAACACGTCGTCGAGCTTGCTCTCGACCCACCGGGTCAGCGTCCAGACCTGCTCGGCCACCTCGCGGCCCACGGGGGTCAGCGAGTAGTCGACCCGTGGCGGGATGACCGGCTTGGCGTCGCGGTCGACGAAGCCGTCGCGTTCCAGCGTCTGGAGCGTCTGGGCGAGCATCTTCTCGCTCACCCCGCCGACCTCGCGGCGCAGCTCGCTGAACCGGTGCGGTCGATCCAGCAACGCGGCCAGGACCAGCACGCCCCAGCGGCTGGTGACGTGCTCGAGCACCCCGCGGGACGGGCAGTCGGCCCGGTTGACGTTGGGCGCCTCACTTACGGTCATGCCGGTACCTTACTTCAAGGTGGGTACTTTCGACGAGAGGGGTATGCGACGTAGCGTTAGTCGAAACAGGCTACTCGGACAAAAGGAACAAGCATGAGCATCGTCATCACCGGGGCCAACGGGCATCTCGGTCGCCTGGCCGTCGCCGACCTGATCGCCCGCGGTGTGCCGGCGGACCGGATCATCGGGGTCGTCCGCAGCGTCGAGAAGGGTGCCGAACTGGCCGGCCAGGGTGTGCGGCTGCACGTCGCCGACTACGACCGGCCCGACAGCTTCAGCGGTGCGTTCGCCGCCGGCGACCGGGTGCTGCTGATCTCCGGCAGCGAGCCGGGCCGGCGCGGCCCGCAGCACAAGGCCGTGATCGACGCCGCGGCGGGCGCCGGGGTCGCCCAGCTCGCCTACACCGGCGCGTTCGGTGGCCCGAGGGCCTGGTTCCGCCTCGCCGACGACCACCGCGAGACCGAGGACCTGATCCTCGCCTCCGGCCTGCCCTACACGTTCCTGCGCAACAACTGGTACTCGGAGATCTACACCGGCGACGTGGCCGGGATCGTGGCCCGCGGCGCGGTGACCAACGCCGTCGCGGCGGAAAGCCGCATCGCCACCGCCTCCCGGGCCGACTTCGCCGCGGCGGCGGCGGCCGTGCTCACCGGCGAGGGGCATCTCAACCGGGCGTACGAGCTCAGCGGTGACAGCGCGTGGTCGTTCGGTGAGTTCGCCGCCGAGGTGAGCCGGCAGAGCGGCAGGCCGGTTTCGCACGTCACCGTCGCCCCGGCCGAGCTCAAGGCGATCCTCGTCGGCGCCGGTCTGCCCGACGCGTTCGCCGACGTGCTCGTCGAGGTCGATGACGCGATCAACAAGGGCGCCCTGGCCGGCACCCCGGGCGACCTTGCCCGGCTGATCGGCCGTCCGACCACGCCGATCGCCGACACGATCGCCGCGGACCTGGCGACGCTGGGCTAGCGGCGCAACCGGATGGTCGCGATCTGGAACGGACGCAGCCGCAGGGTCAACCCCTCGGCCAGCGCGTCCGGTTCCAGTTCGCGCTCGAGCAGGTCGGTCTCGACGGCGCCGGCCACCGCGAAGTCAGGCGAGATCGTCGCCGTGGCCCGGCCGCCGAGCGCCTCGTAGACCCGGACCACCACGTCGCCGCTGCGGTCGTCGGCCAGCTTGACCGCCTCGACCACCACCGCGTCGGCGGGCGTCGACGTCACCCGCACCAGCGGAGCGGAAGCCGGACCCAGCGCACCCCGCAATGGCAGGTTGATCTCGTACCCGGCCCGCACCGCGGCCGCCTCAGCGGCGCCCGGCACCAGCGCGTAGCGCATGGCGTGCCGGCCCTGGTCGGTCTCCGGGTCGGGGAAGCGCGGCGCCCGCAACAGCGACAACCGCACGACGCTGGCCGTGCCGCCGCCCTCCCGCGCCACCCGCCGCACGTCGTGCCCGTAGGTCGAGTCGTTGACCACCGCCACCCCGTAGCCGGGCTCGGCCACCCGCACCCAGCGGTGTGCGCACACCTCGAACCGGGCCGCGTCCCACGAGGTGTTCTCGTGCGTCGCCCTAGTCAGGTGCCCGTACTGCGTCTCGAACTGCGCCTTGTCGGTGTGCACGTCGATCGGGAAGGCCACCTTGAGGAACTTCTCCCGCTCGTGCCAGTCGACCTCGACCCGGAAGTCGACCCGCCGCGCGCCGGGGGCCAGTGTGATCTCCTGGGTCACGGTGGACGCGCCGAACGACCGCGAGACCCGCACCGTGTCGTCCGACACCGCCAGCGACGTGACACTGTCCACATCGGTCACCAGGTCACGGTAGAACGGGTCGACGTCCCAGGCGTCCCACCGGTTGGGTTCGTCGCGGTGCAGCTGCAACAGGTTGGCCGGCCCGGCCAGCACCTCGCGCCCGGCGGCCAGGTCGACCACCGAGGTGACCAGCCCGCGCCCGTCGACGGCGACCCGCAGCACGCCGTTGTCGAGCACCCAGCCGCCGTCGTGCGTCTCGGCCCGCGTCGAACCGGCGGCCGGCGTGCGGGGGCCCGCACCGAGCGCGGGGACGCCGTCGCGCTCGAACGGCGCCGCGTTGAAGACCACGTCGTCGCCGGGCCGTCCGATGGCTGCGGCGATCAGACCTTCCAGATCACCGGCGATCCGGGCGTACGTCTCCCGCGCCTCGCGATGCACCCAGGCGATCGACGACCCGGGCAGGATGTCGTGGAACTGGTGCAGCAGCACCGTTTTCCAGATCCGGTCGAGCGCCTCGTAGGGATAGTCGACGCCGTCGCGGACCGTCGCGGTCGTGCACCACAGTTCCGCCTCGCGCAGCAGGTGCTCGGCCCGCCGGTTGCCCTGCTTGGTCGCCGCCTGCGAGGTGTAGGTGGCCCGGTGCAACTCCAGGTAGAGCTCGCCGACCCAGACGGGGGCCCGCGCGCCGTACTCGGCCTCCGCGGCCGCGAAGAAGTTCGCCGGCGCCTCGACCGTGACCCGCGGCGAGCCTTCCAGGTCGGCCAGGCGGCGGGCCCGGGCGAGCATCTCCCGGGTCGGCCCGCCGCCGCCGTCGCCGTGGCCGAACGGCAGCAACGAACGGGTGGCCCCGCCCTTGTCGCGGAAGTTGCGCACCGCGTGCGCGACCTCGGCGCCGGTCAGCTCGCCGTTGTAGGTGTCGGCCGGCGGGAAGTGGGTGAACACCCGCGTGCCGTCGATGCCCTCCCACCAGAACGTGTGGTGCGGGAACCGGTTGGTCTGGTTCCACGAGATCTTCTGGGTGAGGAACCACCGGGTGCCGCTGAGCTTGACGATCTGGGGGAGCGCGGCCGAGTAGCCGAACGAGTCGGGCAGCCACGCCTCCCGCGTCTCGATGCCGAACTTCTCGAGGAACCAGCGCTTGCCGTGGATGAACTGGCGGGCCATCGCCTCGCCGCCGGGCAGGTTGGTGTCGGACTCGACCCACATCCCGCCCACCGGCACGAACCGGCCCGCACGGACGTGCTCGGCGACCCGGGCGAACACCTCGGGTCGGTGCTCCTCCAACCAGGCGAACTGCTGTGCGGACGACATCGCGTACACCAGGTCGGGATGGGTGTCGAGCAGGTCCGTGACGTTGGCCGCGGTGCGCGCGACCTTGCGCACCGTCTCTCGCTGCGGCCAGAGCCAGGCAGTGTCGATGTGCGCGTGGCCGACGGCGCTGATCCGGTGCGCGCTGGCGTGTGCCGGGCGGGCCAGCAGGCCGGCCAGTTCGGCGCGGGCCGCCGCGGCGGTGCCGGACAGGTCGGCCGGGTCGAGCGTGTCCATCGCCCGCGACAGCGCGCGCAGGATCTGGTGGCCGCGCGGCTCGCCGGCCGGCAGTTCGGCCCGCAGTTCGGCGAGCACCGTCAGGTCGTGGACGAGGTCGGCCAGCGTCTCGTCGCGCACGGTGAGGTCGGCGCGGGCCAGCCGGTAGAGCGGTGCGTCGCCGGCGGTGGCCAGGTCGCCGAGGTCGGTCGGCCGGAAACCGTCGAGCACGGTGGGGTTGGCGGCGGCCTCGACGAACAGGTCCACCGTCGACCCATCGATCGGGACCCAGTCGTTGCGCGGGTGCAGTCCCTTGTGGACAGAGCCGTCCGGCCGGTAGGCGAGGCCCTCGGCCTGGAAGCCGGGCGAGGAGGAGTTCCAGCCGAGGTCGACGACCGCCTCGACCCGGGTGCCGGCGGGCAGGTCGGGGACCGTGCCGGTGAGGTGGAACCAGGTGGTGCTCCACGGCGGGCCCCAGGCGCCGCCGACCGGGAACGGTGCGAACGTTCCCGCGGCCAGGGCGACCGCCGGCGGCACCGGTTCGCCGGGCACGGGCCAGGCGGCCACATCGAGGCCGGCGACCACGCGGTGCACCGCCGGCCGGAGCCGCTCCGCGAGGAGGCGGGAGAGACGATCTTCGACAACGGTCCGGTCGTCATGCACGACAAGATCCTATCGATGCGCGTACGCGTTGAGGATTTGCCTTATTTGCGGGAAAAGTCAGGTGTGCAGGTCTGGAACACGCCGGCGGACCGGCAAGGCATGCGGTGGCGGATCGAGGTGCGCGACACGGGCGCGGTGAGCGTCTTCCGCCGCACCGGCCAGCGGGTCGCGCATGCACCGCTGCGGAACCCGCGCGACCTCTGGGAACTCGGTGAGTGGCTGGTCGACCGGGGGATCGACCCCGAGCAGTTGACCTCCCGGTAATCGACGTGACTCGTTTCTCAGTGGGAAAACTTGCCCAAAGCGCAAGATTGAGAGGATGCTGGGGGAGATCGACGACGTTCCGGAGGATCCCCCGAAATGAGTGCCACCACCACGACCGCGCGGCCGACCGGCCAACCGGGCCAGATGAGCCACCGGCAGACCCTGGAGGCGCTCAGCGGTCTGCTCCTCGTGCTCTTCGTCGCGCTGGTCAGCAGCACGGTCGTGTCGACCGCGCTGCCCCGCATCATCGGTGAACTCAACGGTTCGCAGACCCAGTACACCTGGGTGGTCACCGCGACCCTGCTCACCGCGACGGCGACCACGCCCATCTGGGGCAAGCTGGCCGACCTGTTCAACAAGAAACAGCTGATCCAGATCTCTATCGTGATCTTCGTGCTCGGCTCGGCGATCGCCGGTCTGAGCCAGAACGCGGGCCAGTTGATCGCCGCCCGGGCGTTCCAGGGCATCGGCGTCGGCGGCCTGCAGGCGCTGGTCCAGGTCGCGATCGCGGCGATGATCCCGCCCCGCGAGCGCGGCCGCTACAACGGCTACCTCGGTGGCGTGATGGCGCTGGCCACGGTCGGCGGCCCGCTGCTCGGCGGCCTGATCGTCGACACCTCCTGGCTCGGCTGGCGCTGGTGCTTCTTCGTCGGGGTGCCGATCGCGATCATCGCGCTGGTGCTGCTCCAGGCCACCCTGCGGCTGCCGACCATCCGGCGCGACAACGTGAAGATCGACTATCTGGGCGCCACCCTGATCGCCGCCGGCGTCAGCGTGCTGCTGATCTGGATCTCGTTCGTCGACGGCACGTTCCCCTGGGTCTCCTGGCAGACGTTCGCGATGGTGGGCGCCGCGGTCGTGCTGCTGCTGCTCGCGGTGCTGGTGGAGAAGCGGGCGGCCGAACCGGTGGTGCCGCTGGGCATCGTCACCCAGCGGACCACGGCGCTCTCCATTCTCGGCAGCCTGGCGGTCGGCATGGCCATGTTCGGCGGCGCGGTCTTCCTCGGCCAGTACTTCCAGATCGGCCGTGGCTACTCGCCGACCGAGGCCGGCCTGCTGACCATCCCGATGATGGCCGGCGTGCTGCTCTCCTCGATCATCGCCGGCCGGTTGATCTCCCGGTCCGGGAAGATCAAGCCGTACATCGTGGTCGGTGCCGTCGTCCTGGTCGCCGGTTTCGGCATGCTCGGCACCATCGACCACACCACGTCGCTGGTCTTCGTCGGCGCGGGCATGCTGCTGGTCGGCATCGGCGTCGGTATGACGATGCAGAACCTGGTGCTCGCGGTGCAGAACACGGTGGCCCTCAAGGACATCGGTGCGGCGAGCTCCTCGGTGGCGTTCTTCCGCTCGCTCGGCGGCGCGATGGGCGTCTCGATCCTCGGCGCGGTGCTGGCCCACCGGGTGACCACCCAGATCACCCACGACCTGGCCGCGGCGGGCGTCCCGGCCGACGCCGGTTCGGGCGGCACCAGCGCGCTCAACCTCGACGCCCTGCCCGACGCGTTCCAGCACATCGTGCGGGCCGCCTACGGCGACGCGACCGGCCACATCTTCCTGATCTCGGCCGCGATCGCGGTGGTCGGCGTGATCGCCGCCCTCCTGCTCCGCCCGGTCACCCTGCGCACCAGCCTCGACCTGGCCGACACCGAGCAGGCGATCACCACGGCGGCGGCCGCGATCGACGGCGTCGCCGAGCCGGAGCCACCGGCCGCGGCCCAGAACGGCGCCCGCCGGCTCTAACCGCAGGGCCCCGGCCACCCAGGACGCGGCCCGCCGGCTCTGCCGGCCGGGCCGCCGCCACCCAGAACGGGGTGCGCCGGCTCTGCCGGCCGGGCCGCCGCCACCCAGAACGGGGTGCGCCGGCTCTGCCGGCCGGGCCGCCGCTACCCAGAACGGGGTGCGCCGGCTCTGACGACCAGGCCCCTCGCCGGTGGCGGGACGGCGGCGGGGGGCCTGGCCTTGACCCCGCGGCCGTGCGGGATGACGATCGAGGTGTCGGCTCGAATCCGTCGTCCTGCTCTGCACCCTTGCGGGAAGCGGGAAGCGGCTGCGGAGGTGAAGTGCTTCCTGTAGGGGTGCGGAGCAGGACCCCTGCGGGAGGTGGACCATGACCAGAGTGCTCGTCGTTACCGGGGATGCCGCCGAGGACCTTGAGGTGATGTATCCCTACCAGCGGCTGCTGGAAGAGGGCTACGAGGTCGACATGGCTGCGCCCGCGGCCAAGAAGCTCCAGTTCGTGGTGCACGACTTCGTCGACGGCTTCGACACCTACACCGAGAAGGCCGGCCACACCTGGGCGGCCGACGTGGCGTTCGCCGACGTCGACCCGTCGGCCTACGCGGCGCTGGTGGTGCCCGGCGGCCGGGCACCGGAATACATCCGCACCGACGAAGAGTGCCTGCGGATCGTGCGGCACTTCGCCGACGCCGGCAAGCCGATCGCCGCGCTGTGCCACGGCCCGCTGGTGCTGGCCGCCGCCGGTGTCCTCACCGGACGGTCGATCAGCGCCTACCCGGCCTGCGCGCCCGACGTGAAGGCGGCCGGCGCGACCTGGGTCGACAGCGAGGCCCACATCGACGGCGCCATCGTCTCCGGTCGCGCCTGGCCCGACCACCCGGCCTGGATGCGCGAGTTCCTCAAGGTCCTGCGGGTGGCGGCGCCGGCCTGACGGCGCCGCCGCGGCCTCAGCGGTTGGGTTCGATGGCCTTGCCCTTGGTGGCCGGCGGCTTCTCGCCGTTGCCGGTCTCGACCACGTTGCCGAGGCGGGCGAGCAGGCTCTGCAGGTCGACGCCGGTCAGGTCGGAGCCGAGTTGCAGGCCCTGCGCGACGTTGCCGGCCACCGACTTGGCGATCGACGACGCGCCGTCGGTGGAGATGACCGTCATCTTGTCGATCGCGCTCATCGGCCGGCTCGCGGCCTCGACCACCTGGGGCAGCATCCGGACGAGCAGGTCGAGCACCGCGGCCTCGCCGTAGGTGGCGAACGCGTCGGCCTTGCGCGCCATCGCCTCCGCCTCGGCATTGCCCTTGGCCAGGATCGCGGCCGCCTCCGCGGAGCCCTCGCGCTCGATCGCGTCGGCGATCGCCGTGCGCCGGCGCTGCTCGGCCTCGCCCTCCTTGGCGCCCTCGATCGCGTTGGCCTCGGCCAGGGCGGCCCGCCGGGCCCGCTCGCCCTCACCGGTCAGGCGTGACTGCTCGGCCTCGGCCTGTGCGGCCGCGATGGTCGCCTGCCGGGCGGCGTCGGCCTTGAGGACGGTCGCGTTGCGGGCCGCCTCGGCCTCCTGCTCCACCTTGTAGCGGGCCGCGTCGGCCGGCTTGCGTACCTCGGTGTCGAGTTGCCGTTGCTTGAGTTCGGCGTTGCGCTCGGCGACCTTCTGCTGCTCGGCAAGGATCGCCTGGTCGCGCTCGGCCTGGGCGAGCGGGCCGGCGGCGGCTGTGCGGGCCTTGGCCGCGTCGACCTCGGCCTGGATGCTGGCCTGCTTGAGCGACAGGTTGCGCTGCGCCTCCGCGATCGCCTCCTCGGCCAGCAGGCGCTCCTGCTCGGCCGCCTGCCGGGCCCGGGCCTCGGCGATGGCGGCCTCCTTGAGCACCCGGGCGGCCTCGGGCCGGCCCAGGTCCTGGAGGTAGGAACCCTCGGCCAGGATGTCCTGCAACTGGAACGTGTCGAGCACCAGGCCCTGGTTGGTCATCGAGTGCTCGGCCTCTTCGGCGACCGCCGACGCGAACGCGGCCCGGTCGCGGATGATCTCCTCCACCGTGAGCCGGCCGACGATGGAGCGCAGCGAGCCGGCCAGCACCTCGCGGGTGAACTGCTCGATTTCGCCCTGCTGGCGCAGGAACCGCTGTGCCGCGGCGCGGACCGAGTCTTCGGTGCCGCCGACCTTGACGATCGCGACGCCCTGCAGGGTGGCCCGGATGCCGAGTTTGGTGACGGCGCCGGTGATCTCGACGTGGATGCGCCGGCTGGACAGGTCGAGCGACTGGATCTTCTGGACGACCGGCACGACGAAGACCGAGGCACCCATCACGACCTTCTGCCCGGAGAGGTCGGTCTGCCGGCTCCCGTCGGACGACACGGTGGCCCGCCCCTTGCGGCCGGTCACCACGAACGCTTCGTTGGGCCCGGCCACCTTGATCCGGGAGAGCACGAACATGACCAGGAGGAGGATCAGCAGCGCGGCGCCGCCGAGCCCGATGAGCAGTGGCATCTGAGAGCCCTTCAGGTGACGGGGTGGACCGCCTCGACGACGACGCTCGTCTCACTCGCGGCCTCGATGACGAAAATCTCCGCGCCCGCCGGGAGTGGCCGGTCGGCTTTCGCGTAGAGCTTGATCGGCTGTCCGCCGAGCCGGATCCGGACTTCGCCGTACCCGGTGGTGGTGATCGGTGTGACGACGACGCCGAGCGTGCCGACCAGGTCGGCCCGGGTGGGCGTGCCGTCGGTGCGCATGTCCCGCGCGGCGCGGGACAGCCGGACGGCGAGGTAGGCCGTGGGCAGCGCGGCGAGCATCCCGACGACCGCCGAGAGGGCGACCGAACCGCTCAACTCGTTGGTGATCGCGCCGCCGAAGCCGAGCGCGCCGAGGAAGCCCGCCACCGCCTCGACCGAGAAGAAGTCAGGCAGGCCCATATGTCCGAAGTGGAGGATTTCGGCGCCGATCAGCGAGAGGGCGAGCACCAACGCGCCGGATCCGCCGAGGACCAGGAACACCACGGTGGCCGTGTTCATTTGACACCGCCCTCCCCACGTGCTGTATGCAGAGTAGTCGTGATGGACAAGAAGCAGACAGCGCACCGCGTGCTGGTCGACAGCGTCCTGACCGGAGCGGGCCGGGCGACCGCGGAACAGCGGGCCCGGGCCTTCGCCAACGAGGGGCTGCCACCGCCGCTGGACGCGCTGATCGGCACGGTCGTCACCCGGCCGGCCGAGGTCGACTTCGCCGCGGCGACGGCGGCCGGCGTCAGCGAGGACGAGATCTTCGAGTTGGTGGTCTGTGCCGCGGTCGGCGAGGCCACCCGGCAGTACGAGGCGGGCCTGGCCGCGCTGGCCGAGGCGGTGGCCGACGATGCGGCCTGAGATCCTCAACAGCGGCTACCGCCCCGCGACCAGGCTGCTCTTCGCGATGATCCGGCTGTTCACCCGGCAGCCGGTGCCGGACGCGGCCAAGCTGGTCTTCTACCGGCCCGAGTTCTACGGCAACGCGGCGAAGGAGTTCACCCACGAGGCGATGCGTGGCCCGTCGGCATGGTCGGTCGCGGACCGGGAACTGATGGCGGCGTACGTGTCGAAGGTGAACCGGACCGCGTTCTGCGTCGGCGCCCACACCGCGACGGCGAACCGCGCGTCCGGGAATCCGACCCGGGTGGCGGCGGTGCTGACCGACCCGGAGTCGGCGCCGATCGAGGAGCCGCTGCGGGCCACGCTGCGGATGCTCGGCAAGCTGACCCGCTCCGGCGAGGTGAGCGCCGCCGACATGCGCGAGGTGCTGACCGCCGGCGCGACGCGTCAGCAGGTCGAGGACGCGCTGGCGGTATGCGCCGCGTTCAACATCACCGATCGGCTGGCCGACGCCTTCGGATTCGCCGTGCTCAGCCCCGAGGGCTTCGACGCGGGCGCGAAATACCTGCTCAAACGGGGTTATCGCTAGGTCCTCGAAAATGATCGGTGATTTCATGTCGAGAAGCCCGGGCCGGCTCCGCTCCACCGGTGAGGGCCACGACAGGCGGGCCCGACGACACCGGGAGAGATCACCATGCCGAAGTACCTTCTCCTCAAGCACTACCGCGGCGGCCCCGAGGCGCACCGCCCGGTGCCCCCGATGGACCAGTGGGCCCCGGAAGACGTGGAGGCGCACATGGCCTTCCTGCGGCACGTGGGCGAGTTGCTGGAGAAGAACGGGGAGTTCGTCGACGCGCAGGCGTTGACACCCACCCAGACCTGGGTGCGCTACGGCGGCCCGGGCGCCGCGCCGGTCACCAGCGACGGTCCGCTGCCCGAGACCAGCGACCTGGTCGCCGGCTGGTACATGATCGACGTCGAGTCGCACGAGCGGGCGGTCGAACTCGCGGCGTACGTCTCCTCCGAGCCCGGGCCCGGCGGCGAGCCGATGTACGAGTGGATCGACATCCGCGAGGTCATGTCCGACGCACCGGCGGCCGACTGAGCCGGCGTGCCCGACGACCCGACACCACCCCTCGACGAGGGCGCCCTGCGCGCCCTCGTCCCGCGGGTCCTCGCGACCCTGGTCCGCCGGGGTGAGGATTTCGACGCCGCCGAGGACGCGCTGCAGGAGGCGCTCCTCGACGCGCTGCGGGCCTGGCCCGACAACCCGCCGCGCGACCCGCGAGCGTGGCTGGCCGCGGTCGCGACCCGCCGGCTCGTCGACGCCCGGCGCAGCGAGGCGGCCCGGCTGCGCCGCGAGGAGGCGACCTACGCCGAGCCGCGCCCGGTCGCCACCGAGGCCGGCGACGACACCCTCTTCCTGCTCTTCTGCTGCTGCCACCCCGACCTGGCGCCGGCCTCGCAGGTGGCTCTCACGCTGCGCGCCGTCGGCGGCCTCACCACCCGGGAGATCGCCGACGCGTTCTACGTGCCCGAGGCGACGATGGCGCAGCGGATCAGCCGGGCCAAGCGGACCCTGCGCGGCCGCACCCTGGACCAGCCGGGCGACCTCGCGGTCGTCCTGCGGGTGCTCTACCTCGTCTACACGGCCGGCCACGCGGGCCGCGTCGACCTGGCCGCCGAGGCGATCCGCCTCGCCCGCCAACTCACCCTGGCCACCGAGGAACCGGAAGCGCGCGGCCTGCTGGCGCTGATGCTGCTCAACCACGCCCGGCACCGCGCCCGGTTCGACGCGGCTGGCCGGATCGTCACGCTCGACCGCCAGGACCGCGCGTTGTGGGACACCCGGGAGATCGCCGAGGGGGTACGCGTCCTGCAGTCGGCCCTGGCCGGCGACCGCCGTGGCCGCTACCAGGTCGAGGCCGCGATCGCCGCCCTGCACGACGACGCGGCGAGCGCCGGGGAGACCGACTGGCCCCAGATCCTCGAGTGGTACGACGACCTGGTCGCCCTCACCGACGACCCGGTGCGCGAGGACCCCGCCGCGGTGCTGGCCCGGGCGGTCGCGGTCGGCCACGTGCTCGGCCCCGCCGCGGGGCTCAGGGAGACCGACCGGCTGCGCGAGGTGCTCGGCGACCGCCACCGCTGGCACGCGGTCCGCGGCCACCTGCACGAACTGGCCGGCGACCGGCCGGCCGCCGCCGAGGCGTACGCGCGGGCCGCCCGCCTGGCCACCGACATCGCCGAGCGCGACCACCTGGTCCGGCAGGCCGCCCGCGCCCGGGCGGGCCCGGCGTAGCCGTCGCTCATCGGTAGGCTCGCTGCACCGCGACCCGAAGGACCCTCGATGACCGTGCCCAGCGCACCGGCCGCCCCGCCGCCCGCCGCCGTCCGCGCCGCCACCGCGGCGACCTATGCCGCTTTCTTCGGCTCGGGGTTCGCGTTCGCGAGTTGGGCCGCCCGGATTCCGCAGGTGCGCGACCGCCTCGACCTCGACCCCGCTGCGCTCGGGCTGGTGCTGCTCGCGATCGCCGCCGGTTCGCTGCTCGCGCTGCCGCTGTCGGGCCCGGTCGTCACCCGGATCGGCTCGGCCCGCACCGTCCAGGCCATGGCCGCGCTGCTCGCGGTCGGCGTGACCACCGCCGCCGTCGGCTCGCACGTCGGCGTGGTGCCGGTGGTGATCGGGCTGTTCCTGCTCGGCTTCGCCAACGGGGCCTGGGACGTCGCCATGAACGTGCAGGGCACGGTCGTCGAACGCCATCTCGGCCGGTCGATCATGTCGCGGTTCCACGCCGGCTGGAGCATGGGCACGGTCACCGGTGCCCTCATCGGCGCGGGGATGGTCGCGCTGCACGTGCCGGTCGCCGCCCACCTCACCACGGTCGCCGTGGTCGTCGGCGTGCTCGTTCCGGCGTTCGCCCGGCGCTTCGTGGCCGACCACGACCAGGCCGGGCCCGCCGCGGAGGGCGACCAACCGCGTGGCGGGGCCTGGGCCGCCTGGCGCGAGCCGCGCACGCTGCTCGTCGGGGTCTTCGTCCTCGCGTTCGCGTTCGCCGAGGGGGTCGGCAACGACTGGATCAGCGTCGCCGCGATCGACGGCCACGGCGTCCCGGCCGCGGTCGGCACCCTCGCGTTCGCCGCGTTCCTGACCGCCATGACGGTCGGCCGCTGGTTCGGGCCGGGGCTGCTCGACCGCTACGGCCGGGTGCCGGTGGTCCGCCTGCTCTCGCTGGTGGGCATCGCCGGCGTCGCGCTGTTCGTCTTCGGCCCGTCACCGGCGTACGCGTTCGCCGGCACCCTGCTCTGGGGCGTCGGCACCGCGCTGGGCTTCCCGGTCGGCATGAGCGCCGGCGGCGACGACCCGCACCGCGCCGCGGCCCGGGTCAGTGTCATCGCGTCGATCGGCTACTGCGCGTTCCTGGCCGGCCCGCCGATCATCGGGTTCCTCGGCCGCCACGTCACGGTGCTGCGGGCCCTGGCCGTGGTCGCGGTGCTGCTCGGGATGGCCGCACTGATCAGCGCCAGTGTCCGCCCGCTCGACCCGACGCCGGCCGGCGCTCCGGACGAGGAGATCACGGTCGCGCGGTGAGGGGCGCCGGCTACTCGAAGCGTGCCGGGTCACCCGCGCCGCGGCGGAGGATGACCGGTTCGTCGTCGCTCCAGTCGATCACCGTGGTCGGCGTCGTGCCGCAGTCTCCGGAGTCGACGACCGCGTCCAGGGCGTGGTCGAGGCGCTCCTTGATCTCCCAACCCTGGGTCATCGGCTCGTCGTCGCCGGGCAGCAGCAGCGAACTCGACACCAGCGGCTCGCCCAGCGCCGCGAGCAGCGTCTGCGTGACGACGTGGTCGGGGATGCGCACCCCGACGGTGCGTTTGCGCGGGTGCTGCAACCGGCGCGGCACCTCTCTGGTCGCCGGCAGGATGAACGTGTAGCTGCCCGGCGTCGCGGCCCGGACCGCCCGGAATCGGGTGTTGTTGATCTGTACGAACTGGCCGAGTTGGCTGAAGTCGCGGCAGACGAGCGTGAAGTGGTGGGCGCTGTCCAGGTGCCGGATGCGACGGATCCGCTCGACGCCCTCGACGTTGCCGAGCCGGCAGCCGAAGGCGTAGAGGGAGTCGGTCGGATAGGCGATCAGCCCGCCGCCGTTGAGCAGGTCGACGACCTGCCCGACCGCGCGCGGCGCCGGGTTCTCCGGGTGCATGTCGAAGTACCTGGCCACGGCCGGAGCCTAGCCCTTGTCGTTTCCGTACAAGACGGTCGGGCGCGCGGGTCACTACGCTGGTGCCACATCGCCTGACGATCGGGGAGAGAACAGCAGATGCGTGAACTGGTTTACACGGGCTTCATGTCGCTGGACGGTGTCCTGGACTCGCCCGGCGGCGGTCCGGGGGAGGAGCACCGCGGCAAGGGGTGGGTCGGCGACGTCGAGTTCGTGCCCGAGGCGTTCTCGCTCAAGGGCGAGGAACTCGCCGACACGACGGCGCTGATGTTCGGCCGCCGCAGCTACGAGTTGTTCGCGCCGGTCTGGCCTGACTCCGACGACCACGCCGTCTACCGGGACCTGCCGAAGTACGTGGTCTCCGGCACGCTCGGTGACGACGCGCTCGTCGACGGCTGGGGCCCGACGACGATCCTGCGCTCGACCGAGGACGTCGCCGCGCTCAAGAAGACCGAGGGTGGCGGGATCTTCATACACGGCAGCGCGGAACTGGCCCGGCGGCTCGGCGACGCGGGTCTGATCGACCGCTACAACCTGCTGGTCTTCCCGGTGCTGCTGGGCGCCGGCAAGGGCCTGTTCAGCGCGGCCGGCCAGGACAAGCGGGCGCTCAAGCTGCGCGAGTCCGCCGCCTATTCCAATGGCGTCGTGAAGCTGGTCTACGACGTGGTCGGCTGATCCAGCGCCAGGGCGATGGCGCCGCCGGCGCCCGCCCGGAGTTGCCCGGCCGTGCGGCCGACGTAGCGGCGCAGCGCCCGGCCCAGGTGCGGCTCGTCGAAATAGTCGAACTTGGCGACGACGTCGGTGACCGGGTTGCCGGCGGCCAGCAGCGCCGAGGCCGCGCGGGCGCGTTCGATCTGGCGCACGGCGCCCTGGGTGAGGCCGGTCGCGGCCTGGAACCGGCGTTCGACGGTGCGGGCGGAGAGCGCGGGACGGTGCCCGCGGCGGACGTCGGTGACGAGCGGGTCGCGCACCACCGCCCCGGCCCGGACGAGACGGGCGACCAGGGCCTCGGCGTCGTCGGGGCCCGGCGTCTCCCAGCGGCTGCCGTCGAGCCAGAACGCGCGGTGGGTCACGTCCGGCAGTTCGGCGCCGCGGTCGACCAGTGCCGGGGTGCGCACGGCCCGCAGCGACGTGCCCACCGCGAACTCGATGCCGACGAAGGTCGCGCCCTCGGGCACCGGCGCGGTGCCGGTCCTGGTCTCGGGGCCGGAGATGCTGGCGTACGCGATGCCGTCCTGTTGCCAGAACACCAGGCCCCAGCACACCGTGGCGACCGAGGTCATCGACGTCACGTCGCCGCTCGTGCAGGTCCAGACGGTGTCGACCCAGGGTGAGTCGGACGCGCGCGTCTCGAACCGCAGGGCCATCCGAAGAGGATACGGTCCGGGCGGCGCGCTCCGCCCGGACCGTACCGGCCGTCAGTGCCGGCTGTCGGCGTGGCAGGCCACCTGCTGGTAGCGGAACTCGCCGGCCTTGCGCCCGTTCACGAACACCGAGACCCGGCCCGACCGGAAGCGTTCCACCGCCGCCCTGCCCGGGCGCACGGTCTGCGTCCGCTCGTTGTTGAAGCGGACCGTGATGATGGTCCGACCGGTGTTGAGCACGGTCACCGTGCTCGAGCGGTCGCCGCAGCGCGCCAGGGTGAACGACAGGCGCCACGACGGAACGGGGGCCGCCCTCCAGTCGACGACCTGGCACACCCGGCCGCCGTCGAAGCGGACGTGGTTGACCCGGGCGACCGTGCCGTTGTTGTAGGTGCCCTGGCGACCGAGATCGCGACCACCCGCGCCGCCGGGTTCGCCGACCGGATCTGGGCCAGGGTCTTGTTGTTGGCGTACGAGCCGCCGCCCTCGGCGACCATGCCGGGGATCGTGGCACCGGTCCAGAACGTGCCGGCGTCGACGTCCCAGTTCGTCGTCTGGCCGCGGGCCGGGTTGCCCTCGATCTGGTAGTAGGGCTCGTAGACGATCGCGCCGTCCACGGAACCGTTGTTGGTCAGGTCGAGGAACAACCGGTAGGCCGGCAGCGCGGCGTCGTTGCCCGCCGGGATCGCGGTGCCGCCGACGGTCGTACCGTCCAACTTGGTCAGTTCATAGCTCAGCGTGGAGACCTCGGACAGGCGTACCCGCGTCGGCAGGGTGTAGCGGTACTGCACCTCCGAGTCCTGGTCCGGGGTCGCCACCTGCGCGCCGTCCGGCACGACGCGGACCGTGCCGCCCGCGGCGGTGGTCCAACCGCGGGTGTTCTCCACCGTGGTCGTGGCGCACCGCGACGGCGGTGCCGCGGCTGCCGGGCCGGCCGACACGGCGACGATGCCGCCCGCGACCGCAGGGCGGCGACCAGGCCGCCCAACGCTTGTTTCAACAAGGGACACTCCTCGATTGGGGGCTGCTCTCTATGGAGAGACAACGACCGACCTTCCGACCCTGAACGGAGGGTCACCCTGTTCGGTGGCCGGCGTCGGGTGCCGTAATGTCCGGAACGGACGGGCGGGGGTGACGGGTGGACGCGCGCTGGCGGGCGATGACGGTCGCGTTGATCGCCGCGTTCATGACCCTGCTCGACGTCAGCATCGTCAACGTCGCGTTGCCGTCGATCCAGGCCGACCTGCACCTGAGCTCCGGCGGTCTGCAGTGGATCCTGTCCGGCTACGCCGTCGCGTTCGGCCTGGTGCTGGTGCCTGCGGGGCGGTTCGGTGACGCGCACGGGCGGCGCCGGTTGTTCGTGCTCGGGCTCGCCGGGTTCACCGTCGCCAGCGCGGCCGCGGGCTTCGCGCAGAGCGAGGTGTGGCTGATCTGTGCCCGCCTGGTGCAGGGCGCGTCCGCCGGCGTGGTCAACCCGCAGGTGTCCGGGCTCGTCCAGCAGATGTTCACACCGGCCGAGCGCGGCCGGCCGTTCGGCGCACTGGGCGCGACCATCGGGGTCTCGACCGCGCTCGGGCCGTTGCTGGGCGGGGTGATCATCGCGATCGCCGGTGCCGAGTCGGGCTGGCGCTGGATCTTCTTCATCAACATCCCGGTGGGCGTCGTCGCGATCACCCTCGGCTCGCGCTGGATCCCCGGCCACCCGAGCGAGCAACGCCGGCGCCGCGGTGTCGACCCGGCCGGTGTCGTGCTGCTCGGCACCGGCGTCGCGCTGGTGTTGTTGCCGCTGGTGCAGCAACAGCAGTGGCACGGCCCGATCACCTGGATCCTCATCCTGGCCGGGCTGGCCGTCCTCGGGCTCTTCGTCGGGTGGGAGTCGCGGCAACTGCGGCGCGACGGGTCCCCGCTGGTCGACCTCCGGCTGTTCCGCCGCCGTTCGTTCGCACTGGGTTCGTTGGTCGCCCTGACCTACTTCGCCGGGTTCACCACGACGTTCTTCATCTTCACCCTGTTCCTGCAGAACGGCCTGCGCTACTCCCCGCTCGAGGCGGGCCTGACGGTGACGCCGTTCGCGCTCGGCTCGGCGTCGGGCGCGCTGCTCGGCGGCCGGATCGTCAACCGCTTCGGCCGCGCGCTGGTCGTCACCGGCCTGTGCATGGTGATCGGCGGGCTGGCCCTGGTCCTGCTCGCGCTGCATGTCGTGACCGGCCGCGGCGCGGGTTTCGCGACCGCGCTGCCGCTGCTGTGCGCCGGCATCGGCAGCGGGTTGGTGATCAGCCCCAACCAGAACCTCACGCTGAGCCAGGTGCCGGTGGTCGAGGCGGGCAGCGCCGGCGGTGTGCTGCAGACCGGGCAGCGGATCGGTTCCGCGATCGGCATCGCGGCGATCGGCGCGGTCTTCTTCGACCAGTTGGCGTCCACCGGGGGCCGGTACGCGGAGGCCTTCCGCAGCGGCCTCTACGTGACCATCGGCTTCATGGTGATCGCTCTGGTGGCCGCGACCTCGGACGTGGTCGCGGGGCGTCGTGCCGCCGGGCCACACCCCTGAGGATCAGCCCGCGCCGGGTCGCCGGCGGGCGAGAACGAGTTGGCAGCGGGGGCTGCCGTCGCCGTGCTGGCCCAACTCGGTCAGGGCGACCGCCTCCGCGGCGAACCCCGCCCCGGCCAGCCCGGCGAGCACGGCCCGCAGCGGGTTGGTGCGGTAGTACATGACGAACGGCGGGCGCCAGACGGCGTTGCGGACGCGCATGGTCAGGTCGAAGCCCAGCGTGACCCAGTGCGAGACCGCGGTGCGCGGTGGCAGCGTGCCGATCGGGAAGGCGAACACGCCGCCGGGTCGCAGGGCGCGGAAGACGCCCTCGAAGAGCGACGGCAGTTCGGTGGGCAGGAAGTGGCCGAGCGCGCCGAAGCTGACCGCGAGGTCGAAACCGGCGGCGAAGGGCAGGGCCCGCGCGTCGGCGCGTACCCACGTCGCCGTGGGGTGTGCGCTTCTGGCCTGGGCGAGCATTCCGGTGCTGAAGTCGACGCCGGTCGTGCGGCCCGGGCACAGCGCCCGCACGACCGCCATGCCGGCCCCGCTGCCGCAGCAGACGTCGAGGCCGTCGGTGAAGGGGCCGCGTTCGGAAAGGGTGCGGGTGGTCGCGCCGAGGATGCTGTCGGGCGTGCGGAACGGCGTGTGGTCGAACTTCGGCGCCAGCAGGTCGTAGCCGCGCTCGACCGAGGACAGCGCCTGGACGGTCAGTTCGCGCAGCGACGGGCCCTGTGGCGAGAACACCGACCGAGACTACCCGCGGGGCGCGGTCACTGGGCGCGTCCGACCCGCTGATCCGCCGCCAGGTCGCCACCGGCGAACGGGAGCCGGAGGGTGAACGTGGTGCCCGCGCCGGGCTCGCTGTGCACGCGGACCGTGCCGCCGTGTGCCGCGACCAGCGCGGCGACGATGGCCAGGCCCAGGCCGGTGCTGGTCGAACCGTCGCGCCGGGTGCGGGCGTCGTCGACGCGGTAGAAGCGTTCGAAGACGCGATCGGCCTGCTCGGGTGACAGCCCCGGACCGGTGTCGTGTACGTCGATGACCGCGAACCCGTCCTCCGCCCGCAGCGCGATCGTGATCGTGGCCGCCGGTGGTGTGTGCGTGACGGCGTTGCTGAGCAGGTTGCTCAGCACCTGGCGCAACCGGCGGTCGTCGCCGTCGACGATCAGCGGGCCGGCGCCCGCGGCGGTCTCCATGGTGATCTCGCGTTCCGGCGCGCTCGCCCGGGCGGCGAGCATCGCGTCGGCGACCAGCACCCGCAGGTCGACCGGCGCCAGGATGACCGGTCGTTCCTGGTCGAGCCGGGCCAGCAGGAGCAGGTCTTCGACGAGCAGGCCCATCCGGGCGGCCTCGTCCTCGATCCGGCGGACCAGCTTGGCCGTGTCGGCGGTCGTGGCGACGGCGCCCTGGCGGTAGAGCTCGGCGAAGCCGCGGATCGTCGTCAGTGGGGTACGCAGCTCGTGTGACGCGTCGGCGATGAACTGCCGCATCCGCTCCTCGGAACGACGGGCCCGGGTCTCGGACGCCTGTGCCGCCGCGGCGGCGTCGCGCGCGGTTGCCTCCGACCGGGCCCGGGCCGTGAACGCCGCCTCGATCTGGGCGAGCATCGCGTTGAGCGCCCGGGACAGGCGGCCCAGCTCGGAGCGGGGCCGGGCGACGCCGGGTTCCGGGTCGGGGATCCGCCGGGACAGGTCGCCGGCCGCGATCGCGCCGGCGGTCTGCTCGATCTCGTTGAGCGGGCGCAGGCTGCTGCGGACGATGCCGGCGCCCGCCATCGCCAGCAGGATCAGCACCGTGCCGCCGGCGAGGGCGTCGATCCAGATCAGCCTGGCCACGGCATAGTCCACATCGGACAGATCCTGGCCGACCGCCACGTAGCGGTCGTCGCCCAGCTCGCCCACGACGACCCGCCAGCGCACCGCCTTGCTGCCCGAGCCCGCGGTGAACGGCTCGGCGCCGGCGTGCTCCGCGTAGAACGCCCGGCTGTCGATCGCGCCGGGCAGGTCGGCCTTGGTGAACCGCTCGTCCCGGAGGACCTCCACCGTGGCCCGGGTGGGATCCGTGGCGGCGACCAGGTAGTCGGAGGGCAGGCCGCCGGAGGTGCCCGAGGGCATCGACTGCTCGAACCGGCCGAGATAGCGGACGAGTTCGTCGTCGATCCGCCCGACCAGGTAGGTGCGCAGGAAGTAGGCGCTGCTCGCGCCGATGATCAGCAGCGCCGCGGTGACCAGCGTGAGGACCGCCGCGACGAGCTTGAGCCGGAGCGGGATGGACCCGGTCATCGTCGGCACATCCCTCCCGCGGCAACAGTGGACCGGGCATTCACGTGCAGCATGCCCGACCGCGGCCTGTGCACGCACCGGCCGCTCGCTGGCAGTTCGCTGTGAGTCATCCCTTTCCCACGCGCCCCGACGACCGGGCCGGCGGGCTGATTTGTTTCGGGGTGGCCGGATTCGGCGCGACCCCTCAGGATCTGACCATGCGACGGTTCGAAGGACGGGTGGCGTTGGTGACCGGGGCGGCGCGGGGGATCGGCCGGGCCATCGCCGTGCGGCTGGCCGAGGAGGGCGCGGCGGTGGCCCTCGCCGACCGCGACGAAGACGGTGTCGTCGCCGCGGCCGCCGCGATCGGTGCCGGTGCGATGCCACTGGCGTGCGATGTGGTCGATCGCGCCTCCGTCGACGCGGCCGTGTCGGCGGTCATCGCCCGGCACGGCCGGCTCGACGTGCTGGTCAACAACGTGGGCGTTTCATCGGGTACGGCGTTCGAGGAGATCGACGACGCCGCCTGGCGCGAGCAGGCCGGGCCGACGCTGCACGGCGCGGTCCGCTGCGTCCAGGCCGCGCTCCCGCACCTGCTCGCGTCTCCGGTCGGCGGCGCGGTGGTGACGATCGGGTCGATCAACGGCCTGGCCGCGTTCGGCGACCTGGTCTACTCCGCCGCCAAGGCCGGCCTGCAGAGTCTCAACCAGAACCTCGCCGTCCTCTACTCGCGGCGCGAACTGGCGGCGCGGGGCTCGTCGTCGCGCGGCATCCGGTTCAATCTCGTCGCGCCGGGCACGATCCGCACGCCGGCCTGGACCGACGGCGGCCCCGAACGGATGGCCCGGCTCGACCGGCTCGACCGGCTCTATCCGGCCGGCCGGGTCGGCGAGCCGGAAGACATCGCCGCTGCCGTCGCGTTCCTGGCCTCCGACGACGCCTCCTGGATCACCGGCATCGTGCTGCCGGTCGACGGCGGCGCGCTGACCGGCCCGCTCAGCTTCGATTAGCCCGTGTGCTGCCTCACTCCGGCACGGCGAGTTCGCCGAGCAGCGACCAGTCGTCCTGCGGGATCGTGGCGTTGACGATCTTCGGGGTGGCGACGAGATAACCCGGCAGCGTCCGTCGCGCCTCGGCGAAGTGCTCCGACCCGACGTGCGCGGCGCCGGCGTCGCCGTCGCGGAACGCCTCGACCAGCGCGTACTCGGTCGGTTCGTCGAGGCTGCGGTACCAGTCGAACCAGAGGCAGCCGGGCTCGGCCCGGGTCGCCTCGGTGAAGGCGCGGGAGATCGCCGGCCACTGCTCGGCGTGTTCGGGCTTGACCCGGAACTTGGCGGTAATGAAGATCATTCAAAGCCTCCTCGGCGTCGGGCCCGCGCGGGCCGCGCCGGCTCATTGTCCCCAGGTGGGGCCGAGGTGAGTGTCGCAGAATGATCCGCTCACCCGCGCACGCGCGGTCGGGGGCGGCGGGGCCGCCGCGTCGGCGGTGTCACCGAAAACGAACGAAACTCTGGATTCGCGCGTACGGGTCCGGCACTCTGCACGGATGCCGTTCCGTCGCGCGGTCCTCGTCGGCGCCGCGTTCCTGTCGGTGTTCGGCCCGGTCCTCCTGGCCGGCGCCAGCCCCGATTCGGCTACCGCGGCACCTGATCCGGTGCCGCAGGGCGGCAGCGCGGGTTCGGCCACGCAGTTCGCGGCCTGGCCGCCGGCGCTGTCGGCGCCGGCCTGGGTTCCCCGCACGTTCACCGTCGTCGGCAGCGGCGACGTCCTGCTCCACTCTGGACTGTGGCACGACGATTTCCGGGCGCTGCTCAAGGATGTCGCGCCGGTGGTATCGGCCGCCGACCTGGCCATCTGCCACCTGGAGACGCCGGTCGGGCGGCCGGGCGGTCCGTTCTCGGGCTACCCGATCTTCTTGGTGCCGCCGCGAATCGCGCCGGCGCTGAAGAGCACCGGCTACGACGCCTGCTCCACGGCGTCGAACCACAGCATCGACGGTGGGGCCGCCGGTGTCGACCGCACCCTCGACGCGCTCGACGCGGCGGGTATCCGGCACACCGGAACCGCCCGCAGCGCGGCGGAGGCGGCCCGGCCGGCCATCTACGAGATCGACGGCGTACGCGTCGGGCACGTGTCGTTCACGTTCGGCCTCAACGGTCTGCGCGAGCCGGGGGACAAGCCCTGGCTGGCCAACGAACTCGACGTGGCCGCGCTGCTGCGGCAGGCGCACGAGGCCCGGGCGGCCGGCGCCGAGTTCGTCGTCGCGTCCATCCACTGGGGAACGGAGTACGCCCACGACCCGAACACCCAGCAGCGTCAGGTGGCCCGGCAGGTGCTCCGCTCGCCCGACGTCGACCTGGTCCTCGGCCACCACGCCCACGTCGTGCAGCCGTTCGAACGGATCGGGTCGAAGTGGGTCGCCTACGGCCTCGGCAACCACGTCTCGGGCCAGGGCTTCTCCGCCGACACCCGCGACGGGGTGCTGGCGCGCTTCACGGTCACCGAGGTGGCACCCGGCCGGTTCGAGATCACCCTGGCCGAGGCCCTGCCCACCTGGATGCTGCTCGGCGCCGGCCCGGCGCGGGTGCTCGACGCGGCCCGCTGCGCCGCGAGCCACCGCGACCCGGCCGCTCTGCGCCGCGACTGCCGGGCGTCCTGGCGCCGGACCGCCGATCAGGTGAGGCGCGGCGGCGCCGATATCGTCGTCGAGCGCTGAGGTGGCGGGTCAGCCGCTGCGGCGGCTGCCGTAGTTGCGCGGGGGCTGGAAGGTGCCGCCCTTGCCGGTGAAGCCGCCGCTGCTGCCGTGCTGGTGCGACTGGGCGCCCTTGGTCTTGCCCTTGGCGCGGCGCTCGGCCCGGTTGGCGTAGGTCGGTGTCTCGTCGGCCGCCTCTTCGGGCGTCTCGTCCGTCGTGGTGTTCTCTTCGTCGGACATGAGTTTCTCCCGGGTGCCGCACTGCGTGGTCAGGACCAGCCTAACGGCTCGGCGGCGCCCGCCTACTTCTGGATGTCCAAGACCACGCGGCCCGTGCCCGCGCTGTGTTCGGCGAGGTCCTGTGCCTGGGCGATCTCCTCCAGCGGGAACCAGCCCGCGATCGGGTAGACCAGGTCGCCGGCGACCAGGGCGGCCGTCAGGTCGTGCGCGGCGGCCTGGTTGGCCGCCTCCGGGAAGTCGTCGTTGCTGAGGAACTGGACGGTGATGTTCTTGAAGGCCAGGTCCCAGTACGGGACGGTCGGCTCGGCCGAACCGGTGGCGTAGGTGGCGATCACACCGCCGTACCCGAGGATCTCCTGGTTCGTGGCCATGTTCGTGTCGAATGCCAACTCGCCACCCGGTCGATCGGTTCCCCGCCGGTCGCGTCGAGAATGCGGGCGGCCACGTCGCCGCCCTGGGTGTCGACCACGTGATGGGCGCCGGCGGCCAGCGCGGCCTCGACCTGGTCCGGGTTGTGCACGGTGCCGATCACGGTCGCACCGCCGCGCCGGGCCACCGCCATCGCGGCCCGGCCGACCGCACCGAGGGCGCCGGTCACGACCACCCGCTGGCCCTTCACCGGCCCGCTGGCGAAGATCGCCCGGTGGCCGGTGATTCCCGGGATCCCGAGCCCGGCCGCCTGCTCCCACGGCACCTTCTTCGGCAGCTTGACCGCGTGCCGTGCCGGCACCACGGTGTATTCGGCGGCGGTGCCGAACGGCCGGTAGGACTGCGCCAGGTAGACCCAGACCCGCTCGCCGACGCGGGACGGGTCGACGCCCGGCCCGACGGCGTCGATCGTGCCGGCGCCGTCGCCGTGCGGGACGACCCGCGGGTAGGGCATGGTGGATCCCCACCAGCCCTGCCGCTTGCCCAGGTCGCCGACGTGGATGCCGGACACCGACACCCGCACCCGGACCTCGCCGTCGCCGGGGCGCGGATCGGGCAGTTCGCCGACCTTGAGCACCTTGTGCGCCGGACCCTGCTTGTCATACCAGGCGGCCCGCATCAGGCACCGACCGGTTCGTCGGCGGTGGTGCCCTGCTCCGTGCTGATCAACTCGTCGATCAGCGCGAAGAAGTCCGCGATGCCGGGCCGGTCGGCGCCCCGGCGCCGGGACTCGGCGAAGTCGTCGGGCGAGCGCCAGAACACCAGGTCCAGCCACTCGTCCGGGCCCAACCGGATCAGCCGCGCGCCGCGGAAGCCGGCGCGGTGGCTCTCGAAGTCACGCAGCATGGCCGGTCGCGCGGCCAGCAGCGCATCGGCGCGTGCCTCGGGCACGCGAAAACGGGTCAACTCGACGGTCGTCATAGCTCCTCGATTCCTCGCCGGACCCGTGCAAAACTAGTACAAGTTCTTGACTGTCACAAATGATGACTATCACGGGCCCGGCTGCGGCAGATGCTGGGCGCTGCGGCGGACGGACGATAGCGTCGATGGCGAGGCCCCCCGGCTGGAAGTGCTGGCGAGAGACTGGCGATACCAGAGGGGCGAGGCATGACGTACGTGATCGATCGGCTCGACCTGCGGCGGCTGGCCGGCGAGGTGGCCGGACCGGTGCTGGCTCCCGGCGACGACGGATACGATCCGGAGACCGCCATCTGGAACCAGTCGCTGGTGGAGCATCCGGCGGTCGTGGTCGGCGCCACCTCCGCCGACGACGTGCGGGCCGCCATCCGGTTCGCCGCCGCGCACGACCTGCCGGTCGACCCCGTCGCCACCGGCCATGGCGCGCCGATGGCCAGCGACGGCGCCGTCATGATCAACCTTCGGCGCCTCGACGACATCAGTATCGACGCCGACGCGCGCACGGCGACCATCGGTGCCGCCGTGCGGGCCCAGCCACTGGTCGACGCGGCGGCGCGGGAGGGCTTGGCCCCGCTGGCCGGCTCGTCGCCCAACGTCGGGGTCGTCGGCTACGCCCTCGGCGGCGGGCTCAGCGCGACCCTCGGCCGCAGCTACGGCTGGGCCGCCGACCACGTGCGCTCCGCCGACGTCGTCACCGCCGACGGCGAGTTCCGCCACGTCGAGCCGGACCAGGAACCCGACCTCTTCTGGGCGATCCGGGGCGGCAAGGGCAACTTCGGCGTGGTCACCTCGCTCACGATGGACCTGGTGCCGATGACACAGCTCTACGGCGGCGGCCTCTACTTCGCCGGGGACGACGTCGAGCCGGTGCTGGCGGCGTTCCGCCGGCTGCTCGCCTCGGCTCCGCGGGAGATGACGCTGTCGTTCGCGTTCATGCGGTTGCCGGACGCGCCGGCCGTCCCGGAACCGCTGCGCGACCGCTTCACCTTGCACGTGCGGATCTCCTACCTGGGCCCGGCGGCCGAGGGCGAGCGGATGATCGCCGACCTGCGCACCGCCGCGCCGGCGCTGGTCGACACGGTCGCCGAGATGCCCTACACCGGTTTCGCCTCCATCCACGCCGATCCGGTCGACGCGGCACCCACGTACGAGATGTCGTCGTTGCTCGGCGATTTTCCGGCGGAGGCGGCCGACGCGCTGGTCGCCGCCGCCGGCCCGCGGGTCGACCTGCCGATCGCGATGATCGAGCTGCGCCAGTTGGGCGGCGAGCTCGCCCGCGAGCCCAGCCTGCCGAGCGCCGTCGGCAACCGCGACGCCGGCTTCCAGCTCTTCGCCGGCGCGTTCGGTGGGACCGGTATGGGTGAGCGGTTCCGCGCGCCGCTGACCGCGCTCTCCGACGCGATGGCACCATGGGCGACAGGCGGAAAACAGGCCAACTTCCTCACCGGGTACGACACGTCGCCGGAAGCGGTCGCCCGCGCCTACGAGCCGGACATCTTCCACCGGCTCGTCGAGGTCAAGCGCGAGTACGACCCGGGCAACATGTTCCGCATCAACCACAACATCAGACCGGGGCGGTAGGCATGGAAACCTGGGACGCGATCCGCGCACGACGCAACGTCCGCGCCTACACCGACCAGCCGGTGTCCGATGCGGACCTGACCCGGATCGTCGAGGCCGGCTGGCGCTCGCCGTCGGCGTCCAACCGGCAGCACTGGGACTTCGTGGTGGTCACCGACCGGGCCCAACTGGTCGACCTGGCGAGCACGTGGCAGGCGGCGGGCCACATCGCCGGCGCGGCGGCGGCCATCGCGCTGGTGCTCCCGGAGCCGAGCGCGCCGCTCGACCTGTACGACCTGGGCCAGGCCACGTACGCGATGATGCTGGCCGCGGCCGACCTCGGGATCGGCACGGGCCACTCGTCGGTAGGCGACCACGCCAAGGCCCGGGCGATCCTGGGCGTGCCGGAAACCCACGACGTGGCCTACATGCTCGGCGTCGGCTACCCGGCCGACCGGCCCCTGCGCCCCATCCGCAGGCCCAACCGCCGCCCCTTCGACGAGGTCGTCCACCGCGGCCGCTGGTGAATCACGAACTGGTCGCGCAGGTCGAGCACGCGCCTGATCGCCACGTTGCTGACGTAGGCGCCGGGCTGGAACTGGACGGTGATCAGCGACCGGCCGCGGTCGTCGTACCAGAGCCGCGACCGTCCCACTCTCAGTCGACGCGCAGGTCGGCCAGCGCGGCGGCGAGGTCGGGTTCCGCGTATTCGCGGGGGTCATGGTCGGCGACCGTGACCACGTAACGGTCCTGGCCGGTGGGCAGGCCGGCGAGGCGGAACGAGAACCGGCACGTGCCGGCGTCGGGCGACCGCGGGTCGGTCAGGATCCCGGACGCCCGGCCGTCGTCGGTCATGACGACCACCAGGGCGCCCTCGACGATGTCGGCGTGTGCGCCGGTGCCGGCGCAGCCGCCGTCGGGGTCGCGGGTGAAGGACGCGCTGTTGCCGAGGATCACCGTGCCGGCGAGCATGACGCTGCTCGGGCCCGGGCTCGCCAGGAGTGCCGCGATGTCGGGTACGGCTGGTGGCGGCGGGCTGGTGCTGTTGTTGACGAACATCGAGACCGCGAGCACGAGGCCCACCAGGCCGCCGGCCCACATCCAGATCGAGCGCCCGGTGGTTGGTGCCGGATCCGACGGCTGCACGAGTCCCCCCATGGTGGTGATGACGGTCGGGGAGGAGTGTCGCGGTCGATCGATGATCTTCGCAACCCCGTCGGGCTACATCAAGA
This sequence comes from Asanoa sp. NPDC049573, assembly GCF_040676615.1. Classification (NCBI taxonomy): domain Bacteria; kingdom Bacillati; phylum Actinomycetota; class Actinomycetes; order Micromonosporales; family Micromonosporaceae; genus Asanoa; species Asanoa sp. NPDC049573. The sequence goes on along the minus strand of NZ_JBFAPI010000013.1, from coordinate 178,546 downwards.
AAATTAACTATCAGCGGTTGACGCCTTAAAAAAATGAAGGTACAAATCAATCCAGGTAAGCGGATGGGACCAGGGGGCGGAAGAGATGGACTGGCAGGAGCTGACCGACCTGACCCGCGGGCAGCCGTTCGCGGTCGAGCGGGTCCGGCTGGCCGGCAGCGGCGTGGTGATCGAGGGGCAGTTCGAGCCGCCGCAGTTGGCCCAGCTCGGCATCGACGACCAGGTGTTCGTCGCGGCGTTCGTGCGTTCGCACGGTTCGATCAAGGAGATGGAGCGGATCTTCGGGGTGAGCTACCCGACGATCAAGGCCCGGCTCAACCGGATCGCCGAACTCCTCGACTTCGTCGACACCGAGCCGGCACCCGCCGGCGGCGACGTCGTCGAGCGGCTGCGGCGGGGGGAGATCAGCGTCCAGGAGGCGCTGACCGAACTGGAGGGGTCGCGATGATCCCGCAACTGGTGACCCTGCGCATGAACCGCCCGGGCGGGCGCCGTCCGCTGCGGCTGTTCATCCCCGTCCTGCCGGTGCTGTTGATCCTGTCGCCGCTGCTGCTGCTCGCCGTGCTGGCGGGCGCGGTCGCGTGCCTCATCTTCCGGGTGAGCGTGTTCGGCGCGCTGCGCGGCATCGGGCACCTGCTGTCCGCGCTGCGTGGCACCCGGATCGAGATCGAGCAGGGCCACACGGCCGTGCTGGTCAGCCTCAGATAAGTCAACGGGGAGGAACGAGTCATGAACGAGCAACGCCGCCAGGTGCTGCAGATGCTGGCCGAAGGCAAGATCACCGCGGACGAGGCCGAGCGCCTGATAGACGCCCTCTCGGGCGAGGAGGCCGAGGCGTCGCCGTCGCGGCCCAAGGCACGACCGAAATACCTGCGCGTCCTGGTGATGTCCGACGACAACTTCGGCGGCGACGGGAAGGGCCGGATCAACGTCCGGGTCCCGCTTCAGCTGCTGCGTGCCGGGGTGCGGCTCACCGCCCTCATCCCACCGCAGGCGCTGACCCAGGCCAACGCCGAGTTGAGCAAGGCCGGGGTGCCGATCGACCTCACCCAGCTCAAGCCCCAACACATCGAGGAGCTCATCGAGCACCTCGACGAGGTCACCATCGACGTCGACCAGCCCGACGCCAAGGTCAAGGTCTTCTGCGAGTGACACCGCGGGCCCGCCCGAACCACGGGGTCGCGCGGGCCGGCTGACCGGGCGGTGGTATCACCGCCCGGTCAGCGGTTGGAGAGCCGCCACCGCCCCTCGGAGACCACCTCGACCACGAAGGCGGTCTCGTCGTCGACCGCGTAACAGGGCGTGCCCAGGGCCTCGGCCCATTTCTCGGCCTCGGCCATCGAGTTGCCCGGCATGCCGTCGGGGGCCAGGTGTGGGCAGATCGAGAAGTCGACGATGCCAAGCATTTCGTCGCCGCCGGCCCACTGGCGGGAGCGCGCGTTGCCGGACCTCGCCGCGGACGATTACCGCGTGGGCATCAACTGGAGCGGGCCGACGCTGACCGGATGGGGCTTCACCGTCGAGGAGGTGCGGAACCGGCTGGCGTTCGCACTCGGCGAACCTGACTGATTCGGCTTGACCTTGACGCAGCGTCAACCCTCCATGCTGGGTGCCATGAGCGTCCCTTCGACAACCGGTCAGGCGCAAGCGCCTGCGATCCAGGTGCGTGGCCTGGAGAAGTCCTACAAAGAGGTGCGCGTGCTACGCGGCGTCGACTTCGACGTGGCGCGGGGCAGCATCTTCGCCCTGCTCGGCTCCAACGGCGCCGGCAAGACCACCGCGGTGCGGATCCTGGCGACGCTGCTCAAGGCCGACGCCGGCAGTGCCCGGGTCAACGGTTTCGACGTCGCGGGCCAGGCCGCCCGGGTGCGCGAGTCGATCAGCCTGACCGGGCAGTTCGCGGCGGTCGACGAGATCCTCACCGGCCGGGAGAACCTGGTCCTGATCGCCAAGCTGCGGCACCTCAAGGACCACGGCGCGATCGCCGACGACCTGCTGCGGCGGTTCTCCCTCACCGAGGCGGGCGGGCGGCGGGTGGCCACCTACTCCGGCGGCATGCGACGCCGGCTCGACATCGCGATGAGCCTGATCGGCAGCCCGCCGGTGATCTTCCTCGACGAGCCGACGACCGGCCTCGACCCGGAAGCGCGGGTCGAGGTGTGGCAGGCCGTCAGGGAACTCGCCGCGGGCGGCACGACCGTGCTGCTCACGACGCAGTACCTCAACGAGGCCGAGGAGCTCGCCGACCGGATCGCGATCCTCCACGAAGGACGGATCATCGTGAACGGCACGCTGGCCGAGCTCAAGGCGCTGCTGCCGCCGGCCGAGGTCGAGTACGTCGAGAAGCAGCCCTCCCTCGAAGACGTGTTCTTCGCGGTCATCGGCGACAAGAAGTAGAGGAAACGACAATGACCACGGCTTTCTTCGCCGACACCGCCGCACTCACCGGCCGCACCATGCGGCACGTCACCCGCAGCCTGGACACGATCATCACGACCGCGATCACCCCGATCGCGATGATGCTGCTGTTCGTGTACGTGTTCGGCGGCGCGATCGACACCGGATCCGTGTCCTATGTGGACTACATGCTGCCCGGCATCCTGCTCATCACGATCGCCTCGGGCGTCGCCTACACGGCGTTCCGGCTCTTCACCGACATGCGGGGCGGCATCCTCGACCGGTTCCAGTCGATGCCGATCGCCCGGTCGGGCGTGCTGTGGGCGCACGTCCTGACGTCGCTGGTCGCCAACGTTATCTCGGTGGTGCTGGTCGTGCTCGTCGCCCTCGTGATGGGCTTCCGCTCGGGCGCCGGCGTGCTGGCCTGGCTCGCGGTCGCCGGCATCGTGATCCTGTTCACCCTGGCGCTGACCTGGCTGGCCGTGATCCCCGGGCTGACCGCGAAGACCGTCGACGGCGCGAGCGCGTTCTCGTACCCGCTGATCTTCCTGCCCTTCATCAGTTCGGCGTTCGTGCCCACCGCCACCATGCCCGGCCCGGTCCGCGCGTTCGCCGAGAACCAGCCGGTGACCTCGATCGTCAACACGATCCGGGCCCTGTTCACCGAGCGACCGGTGGGCGGCGACATCTGGGTGGCCCTCGGCTGGTGCGTCGGCATCCTGGTCGTCGCGTATGTGTTCGCCAACATCACCTACCGGCGCAAGGTCTCCTGACGACCGGGAGGGCAGGATTGAACGATGCTGACGATCGGACAACTGGCGGCGTACGCCGGCGTCACGGCGCGGACGGTGCGGCACTACCACCAGATCGGGCTGCTGCCCGAGCCGGAGCGGGACGCGTCGGGTTACCGCCGCTACGGCGCGAAAGCGGTGGTGGCGCTGATCAAGATCCGCACCCTGGCCAACGCCGGCGTGCCGCTGTCCGAGATCGGCGACCTGCTCGAGGCCGACGCGACGACCTTCGCGGAGACCGTCCACCGGATCGACCGCCAGTTGAGCGACGAGATCGCCCGCCTGGAGACCAGCCGCAAACAGATCGCGCAGCTGTCGACCGGAGACAGCCTGGCGCTCCCGTCGGAGGTGACCTTCTATCTCGACCGGCTCCGCGACATCGGAGCGTCAGAGGCGATGGTCGAGGCCGAACGCGACGCCTGGATCCTGATCGCGGTCCGCTGGCCCGATCAGATCCGCGCGATGATGCCCAGCAAGCTCGCCTCGCTCGAGGACCCGCGCATCGTCCGGCTCTACCGCCTCCTGTCGGAGCTCTTCGACAGCGACGCCGACGGAGACGACCCGCGCGTGGTGGAGGCCGCCGACCTGATGGCCGGCATGGCCGACGAGGCCTACGCCGCGGGTGAGCTCGACGGCGGTGGGATCGCCTACGACGACATGTCGTTCGACCTCCTGGACGCGTTCGCCGCCGAGTCCGACCCGCGCAGCCAGCGGATGGTCGAGCTGATGCGGGAACGCGGCTGGTCCGGGTGGATCCGGACGGAGCGCCTGCCGGGCCGGTCCGGCTAGCAGCCCATACCCGCACGAGGTTCTCCGACGAACGGGTGGCCGCGTGCGGACCAGCCGCTAGGCTCGTTCAGGTGACCGCTCGGATCCTCGTGGTCGGTGCCGGCGCCACCGGCGGCTACTTCGGCGCCCGGCTGGCCCAGGCGGGCCGCGACGTGACCTTCCTGGTCCGGCCCGGCCGGGCCGCGCAACTGGCCGACCAGGGCCTGCGCGTGCGGGAGCCCGATGAGCGGGTCGACCGCGTCGACGTGCGGACGGTCGTCCAGGACCGGCTCGCCGAGCCGTTCGACCTGGTGCTGCTGGCCGTCAAGGGCTACGCGCTCGACAACGCGATCCGCGACATCGCGCCGGCCGTTGGCCCCGCGACCACGATCGTGCCGTTCCTCAACGGCATCGCGCACATCGACCGGCTCGTGGCCGCGTTCGGCGCCGGGCGCGTCTACGGCGGGGTCTGCTACGTCGCCACCACCCTCACCGACGACGGTGAGATCGTGCGCCTGGGTGGGCTGGTGGAACTGCGCTACGGTCCGCTGCCCACCGGCGACGGTGCCGGCGGCGAGCGGGTGCACGAGGCGCTCGCGGGCGCCGGGTTCAGCTCCGAGCTGTCCGGCACCATCGAGGCCGACATGTGGGAGAAGTGGATCTTCCTGGCCTCGGTGACGGCGGTGACGTGCCTGGGCCGCGGGACGGTCGGCGAGGTGAACGCGGTGCCGGGCGGCAAGGAGTTCGCGACCGCGGTCGTCGACGAGGGGAGCCGGATCGCCGCCGCGGCCGGCTTTCCGCCGCGCCCCGAGGCCAACCGGCGGCTGCTGGGCACGGTGACCGAGGTGGGCGCGTCGACGACCTCGTCGGTTTATCGTGACCTGCGGCAGGGCCGGCGGGTCGAGAACGACCCGATCATCAGCGACCTGGTGCGCCGCGCCAAGGCGCTCGGCGTCGCCGCGCCGCTGTTCGCGGCGACCGACGTCAACCTGGCCGTCTACCAGCGCGGCCGTTGACGTTTCCCGCCGCGTCTGACACCGTGGCTCACTGTGCGGGATGGGTAACCGACAGTTGTTCGCCTGGGCCGCGGCCTGCGCCGGCGGTCGGGTCCGGGGCGTGCGGGCCCTGCACGCCGGCGACGGCCCCTGGTTGGTGCGGCTGGAGTCCGCCGAGGTCGTGCTGAGGGCGCCGACGCCGCGGATCGACGGCGACATGATCGCCACCAACGTCGCCGCACTTCTCGCCGCCGACCGGCATTCCGTGCCTGCCCCGCGGCTGCTCGGCAGCGACCTCTCCGGCCGGGTCGCCGGCGTGCCGGCGAGTGTCGAGACGGTCGTGCCGGGGTCCAGCCACTGGCCGGCCCGGCTCGACGCCGACCGGCTCCGCGCGGCCGGAGCGGCCCTCGCGCGGATCCATCGGATACCGCTCGCGCCGTCGGATGCGCTGCCGGCGCGTCCCCGGCCGATCGCCGTCGACGACTTCGCGCGCGAGCGGCGGCTGGGCCGGATGGCCACGACGCCGTTGCTGGACCGCGCAGCCGAGTTGATCGCCGATATCCAGCCGACGGCGCCGGTGTTCGTCCACGGTGACGTGTGGCCGGGCAACATGCTGTGGAGCGGTGCGGAATGCCAGGCGTTGGTCGACTGGAAGACCGCCGGCGTCGGCAGCCCCGGCGTCGACCTCGGGGAGTTGCGCAAGCAGGTCGCCTACGTCAACGGCCCGGACGCCCCGCGGTTCGTGCTCGACGGCTGGGAGCGAACCAGCGGCACCCGCGCCTCCGACGTGGCCTACTGGGACGCGGTGGCCGCGCTGAACACCCCGACCGCGTGCGACCCGCCTGAGCACACCCCCCGCCGCGACGGGTTTCTCCGGGCCGCGCTGGCCCGGCTGTGAGGTTCACGACGCGAGCGTGACCGCGACCAGGTCGCACCATCTCGCCCGCGCTCCCTCGCGCGCCGCCGCGTCGAACGCCTCCTCGCCGAGCCGGTCCCGGGCGGTCCGCTCGATCCGGGTCACGTCCGGGTGGGAACGGTCCGGCAGGCCGCGCACGGTGGCGCTCGCCGCGAGCAGCCGGGCGGCCTGCTCGGGCTGGTCGCGGCGCAGCGCGAGGTCGGCGATCCCGCCGAGCACCTGGGCGATCAGCGGCGCGTATCCGGTCTCGGTCGCCGTGCGGAAGGCGGCGTCGCGGTGGTCACGGGACTCGTCGAGGTCATCGGCGAGGTAACCGAGCAGATCGTGGGCCACCGCGCGCACGTACGTGCGTTCGGCGTCCTCACCCAGCATCGCGGTCGCGACGTCGAGCTGCCGGCGGGCCTGCTCGGCGTCGCCGCACCAGCGCGCCAGTTCCGCCTTCGCCAGGGCCAGTTCGGCCAGCGCGTTGGGCCAGGAGACCCGCTCGGCGTAACGCTGCGCCTCGGCCATCGCCGCCGTGCTCGAGCCGGGGTCGCCGGCCAGCCAGTGCAGCTGGGCCTGCCGCGAGCGCATCGACACGAGGTCTTCACCGGCGCCGACCTCGGCGACGACCGCGATCGCCTGCTCGTAGTGGTCGCAGGCGGCCGCGAACTCGCCGCGCGTCGCGATCCGGTTCGCCAGCTCGGTCAGGGCGAACGACGTGCCCCACCGGTCGCCGAGCGTGCGGAACTCGGCGAGCGCCGTCTCGAGGTAGGTGTCCGCGTCGCGGCCGTCGTGGCCGAGCATGATGCGCAACCGGCCGAGGTGCAGCCGGGCCAGCGCGGCCAGCCACGGATCCTCGTCGGTGAGCAGCGCCTCGAAAGCGGGCGCGGCCGACTCCGGCGCGTGCAGCAGGCGTTCCAGCGCCGCGACGAACCGCAGCGCCCGGTGCTGCCGCGGGACGCGCTGGCTGATCTCGTAGGCCTTGCGGATCCACTCGTCGGCCTGCTGCTGGTCGCCCGGCCCCCAGGCAGCGAGATCACGAACAGACCGACCCGCGTGTACGCCGGCGTGCACCGCGCGCGCGTAGACCACGGCCCGGCTCTCGTCGGCCACCTCGCCCGGCAGGGCCGTGGCCGCGGTGATCAGCTCGTTGCCCTCGGCCTTGTGCCCGCCGAGCCACCAGTACCAGCCGGCGGCGGCCGCGAGGCGCATCGCACCGGCGGCGTCGCCGGCCGCCAGGGCGGCCCGCATCGCGCCACCGATGTTGTCGTGCTCGACCTCGAGCCGGGCGAGCCAGTCGAGCTGCTCGGCGCGGTAGAGGTGCGGCTCCGCGGTTTCGACGAGCTCGGTGAAGTAGGCGAGGTGGGCGCGCCGGGCGTGGTCCGACTCGGCGGCCTCGGCGAGCCGCTGTTGCGCGTACTCTCTGATGGTGCCCAACATCCGGTAACGCGGCGTGCGCCCGCCCTCGGCCAGCACCAGCGACTTCTCGGTCAGCGCGGTGAGCAGCTCGAGCACGTCGATCCCGTCGCCCGCGCAGACCCGCTCGGCCGCTTCCAGGCTGGCGCCGGCGGCGAAGACGGAGAGCCGGCGCAGCACCAGCCGCTCGGCGTCGGTGAGCAGCTCCCAGCTCCAGTCGATCACCGCGCGCAGCGTCCGGTGGCGGGGGAGCGCGGTGCGGCTGCCGCCGGTGAGCAGGCGGAACCGGTCGTCGAGGCGGTTGGCGAGCTGGTTGACCGACATCGTGCGCAACCGGGCCGCCGCGAGCTCGATCGCCAGCGGCATCCCGTCCAGCGCCCGGCAGATCCGGGCCATGGTCGCCGACGTGCCGGCGTCGGTCCCGAGGTCCTTGCGCACCGCGCCGGCCCGGTCGCGCAGCAGCTGCACGGCCGGGGCCGCCTCGATCTCGACCGGGCCGGCGTCGCCGTCGGGCAGCGGCAGCGGCGGGACGAGCCAGAGCGCTTCGCCGGTGATGCCCAGCGGCTCGCGGCTCGTCGCGAGGATGCGCAGCCGGCGGCACTCGCCGAGCACCCGGTGGGCGAAGGCCGCCGCCGACTCGATGACGTGCTCGCAGTTGTCGAGGACCAGCAGCATCTCGCGGTCGCGGATCGCGGCGACGACGCGGTCGGTCGGGTCCGCGCCGGGCGCCTCGCCGAGCAGTGCGTCGCGCTGGCCGAGCCCGGCCAGCGTCGCCTGTGCCACGTCACCGTCGGAGCCGATCGCCGCCAGCTCCACCAGCCAGGTGCCGTCGGGCAGGTCGCGCAGCAGCGTACGCGCGGTCTCGTTGGCAAGTCTGGTCTTACCGGAGCCGCCCGGCCCGATCAGGGTCGTGAGGCGGTGGTCGGCGACCAGTTCGCGGACCGCGGTGACGTCGGCGGTGCGGCCGACGAAGCTGGTCAGCTCGGCCCGCAGGTTGGTACCGCGGGCCTGCTCGCGGGGCGCGAGTTCGCCCCGCAACAGCGCGACGTGCAGGGCGGACAGGTCCGGCGACGGGTCGACGCCGAGGGTCTCGGCCAAGGCTTCCTTCGCGCGCTCGTAGGCCAGCAGGGCCTCGCTGCCGCGGCCGGCAGCGACCAGGGCCCGCATCAACGCGGCTACGAGCCGTTCGCGCAGCGGATGTGCGGCCACCAGGTCGCTCAGTTCGGCGACCAGGTCAGCGCCGGTCTCGGTGTCGAACCGGTCCTCGACGGCGGTCAGGTGCAGCCGTTCGAGCCGGGTCACGGCCGCGCCGAGGGCCGTACTGTCCGGCAGGCCGACGTCCTGCATCGGTGCGCCGCGCCACAGTGCGAGCGCCGCGCGCAGCGGCACCGGGTCCCCGGTCTCGCGCGCCTGGCCGACGAGGCGCTCGAAGCGCACGGCGTCGACGGCGTCGGGCGCCACCGCGAGCCGGTAGCCGCCCGCCTGCGCCTCGACCGAGCCGTCCGGCAACACCTTGCGCAGGCGGGAGACCAGGCGGTGCAGGGCGCTGGGCGCGTCGGCGGGTGGCTGCTCGCCCCAGATCCAGTCGACGAGCGTCGCGTTCGACACCAGGTGGCCCGGCTCGAGGGCGAGGGCGACCAGGAGCGCACGCAGACGGGCGCCGGGCACGTCGGCCAGGGCGCCGTCGTCGGTGCGTACCTCCAAGGGTCCGAGGATCTTGATCTTCACGCGGCCGATCCTGCCACGGCCGGCTTGTGTCAGACCCCTGGGCCACACTGCTGGCATGACGTTGACGACCCGAATGCTCACGCCGGAGACGTGGGACGACTTCGCCGCGTTGGTCGAGGCCAACAACGGCGTGTGGGGTGGTTGCTGGTGCATGGGTTTCCACCCCGAGGGGGTCGGCGCCGGGCACACGGCGGCGGGGAACCGCCAGGCGAAGCGCGACCATGTCGCCCGGGGCACGGTCCACCAGGTGCTGGTCTACGACGGCGACCGCTGCGTCGGTTGGTGCCAGTTCGGGTCGCCGCCGGAACTGCCCAACATCAAAAATCTGCGGGCGTACGAGCGGGGGGCCGACGAACCGCCGTCGTGGCGGATCGGCTGTGTCTTCACCAACTCCAAGGATCGCGGCAAGGGCGTCGCGGCCGCGGCCGTCGCGGCGGCCCTCGACGAGATCAAGGCGGCCGGTGGCGGCGTCGTCGAGGCCTATCCGGAGCAGACCGAGCAGCGCCCGCCGCAGCGTGGTGCCTTTCTGCACACCGGCCCGGAGGAGCTCTACACCCGCTACGGCTTCACCCGGGTCCGCAAGATCGCGAAATGGCGGTGGGTGATGCGCGCGACCGTATGAATCAGCCCGCGGTGCGGGCGGTGACCAACCAGGCGCGCGAGTCGAAGTAGACGCCGTCGCCGGTGTCGTGCGCCGCGATGACGTCCCGCAACCGGTCGCGTGCCCGCTCGTCGTCAGGCTTCCACAGCCGGAGCACGTTGTCGCAGGCGGCCGCGGTGTCCCGGCCGTAGTAGGCCGGCTCGTGCACGTCGGTGAAGCTGACCTCGGCGAAGCCGGCGGCCGTCAGGATGCGCTCGGTGACGGCCGGGTCGGCGAGGGCGAACGCGTTCGGGCCGTTGGTCGTGGCGGCTTGGCCGAACATCGTCGTCCACTCGTTGCGGTCGGCGGGTTGCCAGACGAGCAGCACGAGGCGACCCTTCGGGCGCAGGGCGCGCCCGATGTTGCCGAACGCGGCGACCGGGTCGGCGAAGAACATCGTGCCGAAGCGGCTGAGGCACACGTCGAAGCGCCCCGGTGGAAACGGATGCGTCTGGGCGTCGGCCTGTTCGAAGCTGACGTTGTCGAGCCCCGCGCTCAGCTTTCGGGCCCGTTCGAGCATCGGCGCGGAGATGTCGACGCCGAGCGCGTGGCCACCGACGGCCGCCTGTGCGGCCTCGCGGGTGGTCTGCCCGGTGCCGCAGCCGATGTCGAGCACCCGGTCGCCCGGTCCGACCCCGGCGGCGGCGCGCAACCGGGCGTTGTGTGGCCTCAGTTCGGCGTCGTAGTCGAACAGGTCGGCCATGCTCGTTCCTCCTCGCGCGCGGCCGGGTCAAGCCCGCTGCTGGCTTCCTTGCGGGTGGCCGGGTCTGGGTCGCTGGTGGCTTCGTCGTGGGGCGGCGGGGTCAGGCTCGCTGGTGGCTTTGTCGTGGGGCGGCGGGGTGTGGGTCGCTGGTGGCTTTGTCGTGGGGCGGCGGGGTGTGGGTCGCTGGTGGCTTCCTACCACCGCCCGGCGGTGCTCGCACGTCAGCTGCGCGGCGGGAGCTGGCGGGTGGCGCGGTGGCGCCCCGGAGTCGTGCCGACGATCGCGGCGAAGGCGGCGATGAAGCTGCTCGGGTTGGACCAGCCGCAGGCGTGCGCGACGCGGGTCGTGTCGTGGCCCTCGGCCAGCAGCACGAGCGCGTGGCAGATGCGCAGTTGGGTGCGCCACTCGTAGAACGTCATGCCGAGTTCGTCGTGGAAGAGGCGGCTCAGCGTGCGGGCGCCGGCACCGACCTGTCGGCCGAGCGCGGCCAGCGGGCTGTCGTCGGCGGGGTTGTCGTCGAGGATGCGGGCGACGGCCCGCAACCGGTCGTCACGCGGCTCGGGCAGGTGGATCGGCTGCTCGGCCGCCTCGCGGAGTTCGTCGACCAGCACCCGGTGCAGGCGGGCGCGGGCGCCCGGGTCGAGCTGCCGGGTGCCGGTGAGGGTGAGCAGGAGCTCGCGGGCGAGGCCGGAGGCGAGCAGCACGGTCGGGTGGGCGGGTGCCAGCCGGGCCAGCGACGGCGGCAGGAAGACGATGCGCATGTCGGTCTCGCCGTGCGCGCGGTGGTGATGCGTGGAACCGGCCGGGATCCAGGCGACCCGGTTGGCCGGGACGACATAGGTGCCCCGCTCCGTGTGGACCGAGAGAACGCCGCTGACCGCGTAGACGAGGTGGCCGCGCGGGTGGGCGTGGTCCACGCTGCTGCCGCCGGACGGCCAGAAGTGCACGCCACCGGAGGGCCAGATCCGGGATTGGCGGGCTGCGGGCATAACTCGGCATTCTATCGGTAGCCGGCCGGACGCTCGCGCGACGACAGTTCAGGGCATGACGACGATGCGAGCGGCCGTGTGTGTGCGGGCGGGTGGCCCGGAGGTCCTGGAAATCCGCGAACTGCCGGTGCCGGCGGTGCGCGACGGTTGGAGCCTGGTGCGGGTGATGGGCGCGGGCCTCAACCGGTCGGAGTTGCGTACCCGGCAGGGGCACTCACCCGGCGTGCGGTTCCCGCGCGTGCTCGGGATCGAGTGCGTCGGCGTGTTGGCCGCGTCGACCGATCCCACGCTGCCGGAGGGCGCGACGGTCGCGGCGGTGATGGGCGAGATGGGCCGGCAGTTCGACGGCGGCTACGCCCAGTACGCGCTGCTCCCGAACCCGCTGCTCATGCCGGTGAGCACCACGCTCCCGTGGGAGGTGCTGGCCGCGCTGCCGGAGACCTACCTGACCGCGCGGGGCGCACTCGACGCGCTGGGGACCGGGCCGGGCGAGCGCCTCCTGATCCGTGGCGGCACCTCGTCCGTCGGCCTGGCGGCCGCGTCGATCGCGCACGCCGCCGGCGTCGAGATCGCGGCCACCACCCGCCAGCCGGCGAAGGCCGGCACGTTGACCAGGGCCGGGGTCGACCACGCGCTGATCGATGACGGCGGCCCGCTGCGCCTGCCCTGGCCCGACGGGCCGGGCCACGTCCTGGATCTGGTCGGTGCCCGCACGGTCGCCGACTCGCTGCGGCTGGTCCGCCGCGGCGGCACCGTCTGCGTGGCCGGCTCCCTCAGCGGATGGTCGATTTCCGACTTCGAGCCGATCGCGATGATCCCCTCCGGAACCCGCCTCACGGCCTTCCACAGCGACGACGCGAAGGGCGGCGCGGGCGCGGCCGTGCTCGAACGGGTGGTCCGCGACGTCGAGGCCGGGGATTACCGCCCCAACGTCGACCGGGTCGTCGGGCTGGCCGAGATCGCCGAGGCACACGGATACATGGAGACGAACCAGGCGGCCGGCAAGGTGGTCATGCTGCCCTGGAACTGAGCCTGGGTGCCGCGAACCGGATCAGGAGCGGTGGTGGCGCAGGTACTCCAACGGGATGTCGAGGGCGGCGGCGAGCCGCTCGACGACGGTCGGATCCGGGCTCCAGCCGTGACGGAGGGCGCGGATCGTCGACTCCGACAGGAAGCACTGCCGGGCCAGCGCCCGGGTCGAGACCCGGCGCACGTCCATCACCGCGCGGATCACGGCCGCCGCCGGGTCCGGTTCCGGCTCGCCCGGGGGCGTGGTGCCGGGGCCGATCACCGTATTGCCGATCTTGGCCTGGAACCACAGCAACTCGGTGTCCTGGAACCGGACCCGGGCGGCGAACGGGAGCGGACCGGCGTCGTCGGCGGCGGCCGACCCGGGCACGGCGACCTCGGAGAAGTCCGACGGCGCGACCCTCGCGAAGCACGGCCGGGCCGGCCGGACCTCGGTGATCCGCCACGCTGGGTTCCACCAGGGCAGGTCGCCCAGCAGGTCGGTGAAGAAGGGCGGCAGCACCGTCAGGTCGACCGGCTCGTGCGGGCGCGGCCGGTAGTCGGGCCAGAACGTCAATGCCGTGACCACGTCGGTGCTCAGGCGCATCGCCGGAGCCTAACCGCCTACGATCCGACGCGTGGATCTCGACGCTGTGCGCACGTTCGTCGCCGCCGCGGATGCCGGTCAGTTCCAGGATGCCGCCGTGGCGCTGTCCGTCACCCAGCAGGCCGTGTCCAAGCGGGTCGCGGCGCTCGAGAAGGATCTCGGTGTGCGGCTGTTCACGCGCACGGCCCGCGGCGTGCGACTCACCATCGACGGCCAGACGTTCCTGCCGCACGCCCGGGAACTGCTCCGGGTGGCGGCGCGGGCCGACGCGTCGGTGCGGCCCGGCCGGCGCGCCCTGCGCATCGACGTCCACAGCCGACGGACCGCGCCGGCGGTGCTGTTGCAGGAGTTCCATCGCGCGTACCCCCGGATCGACCTGGATGTCGTCACCCTCGACGCCGACGCGCGTGGCGCGACCGCCGCCGTCGAGGCGGGCACGGTCGACGCCACCTTCCACGCCGTCCCGGTCTCCGCGCGCGACCTGCCCGGCGCGGTCCGGACGGCCCGCGTGATCGACGAGCACCACGAGATCCTGGTCGGGCCGCGCCACCCGCTGGCCGACGCCGATGCCGTCACGCCCGCGCGACTCGCCGACCACCGCATCTGGATGCCCGGCCTGGCCCCCGGCACCGAATGGGCGAGCTATTACGACGAACTCGCCGCCGCGTTCGGGCTCACCATCGACCTGGTCGGGCCGGCCTTCGGCAACGAGGCGCTACTGGCCGAGATCGCCGACTCGGCGGAACTGGCGACGCTGGCCGGCGAACGTACCCGATATCTGTGGCCGGACAGCTATGACCTGCGGCGCATTCCGGTACGCGACCCGGCACCGATCTATCCGATATCGCTGATCTGGCGTGTCGACAACCCGCATCCTGGGCTCGCCACGCTCCGTGAACATCTCGGTCAGCGACGGGTGAGCACGGCGGACGAGAAGGTGTGGCTGCCGACCTGGTCGGACCCGGACCGGAGATGGGTGTGACCGACGCACGCCTTGACCCGCGCTGGTAGCGTGCCACGTCGACATGACGATCATGGGGGAGGCAGCAATGCATCGGTCCCGGCTTGTCCTGGGGGCCGCCGCCCTCGCGGCGGTGATCGCGCTCGCGGGATGCGACCCACAGTCCACATCGGATGGATCGAGCTCGCCGCACCCCGCTGGCACCAGCGCCGCCCCGGCCACCAGCGCGGCCACCATCCCGCCCATCGACACGGTCACCGAGAAGGCCTGCACCGACCTCAAGAAGGACATCAAGGACAACGCCGACAAGGTGGCCAAGGCCGAGAAGATCGGCCCGCCGGCCGGCTACACCGCGGTCAGCGCACAGTGGGCGGCCGGATCGGCCATCGTCATCGCGCACTCGATCGGCGCCAAGGAAACCGTCAGCGCCGCCGCCGACAAGGTGCAGGCGGAGATGATGAAGCTGAGCGAGGCGACCGGCAGGTCGGCCGACGCCAAGCCGAGCCGGAAGAACCTGGAAGCCGCCATCGCGGAGCTGACCGCCGCCTGCGCGCAGGCCTGAACCCGGGGCCACCTCGGCCCCGGTGAGGGTGCGCGGCTAGCCGGCGTCCCAGAAGGCCATGGCCAGGGCGAAGGCGCGGAGGTCGCCGGTCGTGGTGCCGGACATCCTGTTCATGGCGTACGCGATGGTGGTGTGTGCGTCCAGGTCGATGATGGCCAGCGAGCCGCCGTAGCCGCCCCAGTAGAGGGTGTTCGGGTTGGGCATGAAGCCCGTGTTGAGGGCGAATCCCAGACCCCACCTGATCGGCACCCCCAGGATCAGGTCCGTGCCCTCGACCTGTGCCTCGAGCGCCCGCCGGCAGCCGGCCTCGGACAGGAAGCGCCGGCCCCGGGCCATGCCGCCGTTGGCCAGGATCGCGTGGATCCCGGCGATGGCGCGGGCGTTGCCGATGCCGCCGACGGCCGGGATCTCCGCGCCGCGCCAGGCCCTGGTCCGGGTGATGTCGACCGCCAACCGCGGGTTGTCGGCCACGTTCGCCTGCAACTCGCTGTCGCCCACCGCGGGCGGTGCCGGCGGCGGGATCAGGTCGGCGACCCGCGCGTCCTGCGACGCGGGCAGGCCGATGTGGAAGTCGGCGCCCAGCGGTTCGGCGATCTCCTCGCGGAACACCGTGCCCAGCGAGCGGCCGGTGACCCGCCGCACGACCTCGCCGACCAGGAAGCCCTGGGTCATCCCGTGGTAGCCCGACCGCGTCCCGGGAGCCCAGTAGGGCTCCTGGGCGGCCAGCAACGCGGTCACCTTCTCCGAGTCGTAGAGGTCGTCCGGCGTGACCGGCTCCCGCCAGCCGCACAACCCGGCCGAGTGGCTCATCAGATGGGCGACCGTCACGTCCTGCTTGCCGCCGGCCGCGAACTCCGGCCAGTAGCGGGCCACCGGCGCCGCGAAGTCGAGGTCGCCGCGGTCGGCGACCAGCAGGGCGGTGAGCGCGGTCATGGTCTTGGTCGTCGAGTAGACGCCGACGATCGTGTCGGCGCCCCACGGCCGCGTGCGACCCTCGTCGGCGAACCCGCCCCAGAGGTCGACCACGGTCTCGCCGCCGACGGTGACGCAGAACGAAGCGCCCACGTCGTCGCCGCTGGCCAGGCTGCGCTCGAACTCGGCCCGTACCCCAGGGAACCCCATCGGCCGACCATGAAGCAGCGCACCGACCGTGTCCAGCCATTTACCGAGGGCCGCTAGCCGCTGCGGTCCCGGCGGGTGGTTGAGCTCAACCCGGGTTGAGGTGCTTGGCTGTCGGCCATGGATCTCACGGGCCTGCGGGTCGCCGTCACCGGTGCCGGGCGGGACACCGGGCGGCTGCTGGCCACCGCGTTCGCCGACCGGGGCGCACATGTCTTCGTCTCCGCCCGCGAACGGGCGGCCGCCGAGCGGGTCGCCGCCCTGGTCAACGAGCGCGGCCCGGGTCGGGCCGAGGCGTTCCCGTGCGACCTGGCGGTGCCCGAGTCGGTGCGGGGGTTCGCCGCGTTCGTGGCCGGGCGGACGGGGCACCTCGACGTGCTGGTCAACAACGGTGCCGTCTACGTCGACGGCGCCGACCTGACCGACGCGTCGGACGAGACCATCCAGACCGTGATGGCCGCCGGTGCGACCGGCACGATGCTCCTCACCCGGCACCTTCTTCCGTTGTTGCGGGCCTCGTCGCGGCCGGACATCGTCAACCTGGTCTCGGCCTGCGGCGAGGTGGGACACCACCGGTCCGGCGCGCATCCGGCCTTCTACGCGGCCAAGCACGCGCACGCCGGGCTCGCCGAGATCCTCTCCCACCGGCTGCGGCCGGAGGGCATCCGGGTGGTCTCGCTGTTCCCGCCCGACTTCGTGCAGGACGGCCCGCGGGCCGCCGGCGGCGAGCTCACCGCCGCGTCGGTCGTCGACTGCGTGCTGTTCGCGGTCGGGCAACCGCGCGACTGCTTCATCCGCGAGTTCCGCTTCGAGCAGGTGCGCGTTCAGTCGACGTCAAGTGCGCCTTCGTAGCGTCGAGTCCGCAGATGTCGCTGAACCCGAGGGGCGTACGACGATGACAACCACCACCCGCCGCACCGTCCTGGCCGGATCCGCCGCCGTCGCGGCGGGCGCCCTGCTCGGTGCGCCCGCCGCCCAGGCCCGCGGCCGCGGAGCGCACGGGCCCAAACCGACGGTCGTGCTCGTGCACGGCGCGTTCGCCGACGCGTCCGGCTGGAACGACGTGGCCGGACGGCTGATCCGCGACGGCTATCCGGTCCTCGCGCCGGCCAACCCGTTGCGCGGCGTCGCCGCCGACTCCGCCTACCTGGCCAGCATCCTGGCCACGGTCAGCGGCCCGGTGGTGCTCGCCGCGCACTCCTATGGCGGGATCGTCATCACCAACGCGGCGACCGGCAACCCGGCGGTCAAGGCCCTGGTCTACGTGGCCGCGTTCGCACCGGCGCGGGACGAGACGCTGGTCGGCATGCAGAGCCGGTTCCCCGGCAGCCAACTGAGCGAGGCGGCGCTCGAGTTCCGGCCGTATCCGGAGGGGGTCGACGCCTACATCAGGCAGGAGGTGTTCCACGACGTCTTCGCCGGCGACCTGCGGCGGTCGACGACCGAGCTGATGTGGGCGGCGCAGCGGCCGGCCGACGTGCGCGCACTGCAGGAGCCCTCGGCCCCGCCGGGGTGGGCCACCATTCCCTCCTGGTATCTGGTCGCCCGGGACGACAAGGTGATCCCGCCGGCGGCGCAGCGGTTCATGGCGCGGCGGGCCGGCGCACAGGTCCGCGAGGTGGGCGCCTCGCACGTCGCGATGATCTCGCAGCCCGCCGCCACGTTCGACCTCATCAAGCGCGCCGCGGCCTGAGACCAGGGAGCCTGGACATGCCCACTCGAGTGAACCGTCAGACGGTCGACCTGTCCGCGTACCCTGACCTGATCGTCATGTATCTGGGCATGCGGGTGAACCACTTCTACGGGATCCGCACGTTCTTCAGCTTCGGCCGCAAGATCAGCCAGTCAGTGGCGGGCAAGCCGGACGGCCTGTTGCTGCACGAGCCGGTCTACTACTCGATCTTTCCGATGAACATGGGGATGCGGCAGTACTGGCGGGACCTGCCGTCGCTGCTGGAGTACGCCCGGACAGCGGAACACCGCGAGTGGTGGATGAGCTTCCTGAAGGACTCCGGCGGCACCGGCTTCTGGCACGAGACCTATTCGGTCAAGGGCGGAATGGAAGCCGTGTACGACGACGTGCCCAAGCCGCTCGGCTTCGGGCAGTTCGCCGGGCTGCGGCGGGCGCGCGGACCGATGTTCGGCTCGGCCGCCCGGCTGGGACGCGAGGACGGCGGAGCCCCGGTTCTCGACGAGACGGAACTCTACGAGTCGTAGGCGGCGTCGAGATGCGCGGCCAACCGGGCGAGCGCCGGCGGCAGCCGCTCGCACAACTCGATGACCTCCGCGAAGAGCTTGCGGCCCACGGCCTCGCCGGTCAGGTCGCGATGGACGAGCACCTGGCGGTAGGCGTCGCGCAACTCCGGCCCCGGGCTGATGCCCAGGTCGTCGGCGAGCCTGCGGCGGATCGCGCGGTAGGCGGCCAGCGCCTCGGCCCGGCGGCCGGCCGTGGCCAGCACGGTGACCAGGGCCGCCTGGACGGGTTCGTGGAGCGGGTCCATCTCGGCCGCTCGGCGCACCGGCGCGATGAGCAGCGACGAACGGCCGAGCGGGACGGCCAGGCGGGCGGCGGCCAGCGCCGCGTCGAGGAACTCGCCGTCGACGCCGGCGAACACGGCCCGGGCCGCCGGCGTGTCACCGACGCCCTCGCCGGCCGGGCCGTGCCCGAGTCGCAGCGCCTCGGCGTACAGGTCGAGTGCGCGGTCGCCCTCCGCCTGGCGCTTCGCCTCGGCGGCCAGCCGCCGGAACCGGACCAGGTCGAGGGTGTCCGGCCCGGCGGTGAACCGGTAACCGTCGCCATGGCGTACGACGTAGCGGCCGGGCGTCCGCGACGGCAGGCCCGGCTCGAGCAGGCGGCGCACCGCGCCGACGTACTTCTGGATGATGTTGGTCGCGGTCGGCGGTGCGCCCTCGCCCCACAGCGCATCGATCAGCTCGCCCGTGCTGACCGGCCGGCCCTCCCGCGCCAGCAGGAGCGCGAGTAGGCACCGTTGCTGCGGCGGCCCGGTGTCCACGTCGGTGCCGGCCCGGCGGACCCGCAACGGGCCCAGGATCTCGAGGCGCACGGTCATGTGCCTGACGGTAGGCAGCGGACCGGCCGGTCAGGCTACGTCGGATGACGTAATCTTCCGGGCCAGTTCGGCGCGCGAGCTCACCTGGATCTTCGGGTAGATCCGGTAGAGATGGGTGCTGACGGTCCGCGGCGACAGGAACAACCGCTCGCCGATCTCCCGGTTGCTCAGCCCCTCCGCCGCCAGCCGGGTGATCTGCTGCTCCTGCGGCGTCAAGGTGGCCAGCGCGTCCAGCGGCTTGCGCCGGGTCTCGCCGGTCGCCCGCAGTTCGGCCCGCGCCCGGTCGGCCCACGGCGTGGTGCCGAGCCCGTCGAACGTCGTCGCCGCGGCCCGCAGCAGCGGCCGGCTCTCGGTGATCCGGAAGGCCCGGCGCAGCGCGGCGCCGTAGGTGAGCTGGAGCCGGGCCCGCTCGAACGGCCAGCCGCTCAGGTCGTCGGCCAGCGCGGCGGCGAAGTCGCCGCTGAGCACCGCGCGGGCATAGCCGAGCCCGACCCGCAGCGAGGGCGACTGGCTCCGCTCGGCGACGGGTTCCAGCTCGGTGACCACGGCGCCCAGTCGCTCGTGGAAGCCGCCGAGGACGGCCGCCTCGGCCAGGTCGGCCAGGGCGTGCAGGTGGTAGTTCGGGAAGTAGGCGCTGTCGGCCGGATCGAAGATCCGGAACAGCTGGCGGAACGCGTCGTCGGCGTGGCCCTCGGCGAGCGCGGCGACGCCCCGCGCGCGCTGCACCAACGCCAGCAGGGGCAGCCGGCGGGCGGCGACCAGCACCGGCTCGACGGCGTCGGCGAGGCGGCGGGCGGCCGCGCCGTCGCCGCGCAACGCCTCGGCGTGCGCCAGCAGGAGCTTGCTGCCGAGCAGCCAGGTCGACTGGTGCGTCTCCTCGGCCAGGGCCACGCACTCGGCGGCCAGCGGCAGCGCGGCGCGGGCGTCGCCCAGGCCGACGCACGAGGACGCGGCGGAGTTGAGGGCCCGGGTCAGTGTGCCGATCCAGCCCTGCGTGCGCAGTTCGACCACACCGGACAGGGCCAGCGAGCGGCCGATGTCGAACGCACCGATGGCGAAGGTGGCCACCGCCAGGTCGAAGCGCATCGCGGGGGCCAGGTCGATCCGGTGCACGAGGGCGCGGAGCCTTTCCAGCCCGGCGGCACCGTGCGCGACCGGGTCGATCAGCAGCAGGAGCACGGTCAGCCGCGGATCGTCGTCTGGGAGACCGAGCGCCAGGGTGACCTCGGTGAACCGGTCGCGGACGGCGGCCGGCACGCTGGAGTAGTAGATCCGCAACCCGAGTTCGATCATCGCGCCGGCGGCGGCCTCGGTCTCGCCGTCGCGGTGCATCGTCTCCACGGCGTCCGCGTAGGCCAGCAGCCGTTCGTGCCCGGTCCAGGGGGTCTCGAACACCGCCTCGCGCAGCCAGTGCAGCCGGGCCTGGTCGGCCGGTCGCAGGGCGCTCGGGTCGACCTCGCCCAGCAGGCGCCGGACGCCGTGCGCGTCGCCCTGTTCGTACGCCAGTTGGGCGGCCACGAACTGCCGCCGGGCGCGCGCGCCCGGGTCCTCGCTGAGCTGGACCGCCCGGCTGACCGCGGCGAGCGCGAACGCGGCCGCGTGCCGCTCCGCGGCGCCGGCCGCGGCGTCCGTCAGCTGCCGGGCCAGCGCCTCGTCGGGACCCGGCACGGCCGAGGCCCGGTGCCACAGACCGCGTTCCGGGCTGGCGGCGAGGACCTCGGCGAGCGCGGCATGCACCCGGCGGCGGTCTCCCGGCGCGGCCTGCTGGCGCAGCGCCGACCGCAGCAGCGGGTGCCGGAACCGCAGCTCGTACTGCTCGTCGACGCTCACCAGGCGCGCGGTCACCGCCGGCTGGACCGTGTCGGCCGGCACCGGGACGCCCGTCAGGATGCCCGCGGCGGCCAGGATCTCGTCGAGGTTGCCGCCGTCGTGCAACGCGGCGATCAGCAGCAGGTCGCGGGTCGGCGGCGGCAGCTCGGCGACCAGGCCGCCGAAGGTCTGTTCGATCCGGGTGCTCAACGGGACCGACGACGGCAGCAGCGCCGAGCCACCGGAGCGCGCGGCGGCGGCGCCGAGCTCGACCAGGCCGAGCGGGTTGCCGGCCGCCTCGTCGAGCACCCGCGCCCGCAGGGTGCGCGCCAGATCGGGCGCCACCCGGTCGAGGAGGGCGCCGGCGTCTGTTGTGGACAGTGGCTCCAGCCGCAACTGGGCGAGGCCGGCCGCGGCCAACCGGCGGTCGATGTCGTCGCCCTCGCGGACGGCCATCACGACGGCGATCCGGTCGGCGCCGATGCGGCGGCACAGGAACGTCAACGTCTCCCAGCTGGCGCCGTCGAGCCAGTGTGCGTCCTCGACCGCGAGCAGGACCGGCTCACCGAGGTCGCCGAGCAGTTCCAGCACCTCGACCGCGACCCGGTAGGGGGAGCGGTCGGCCATCGGGGCGGGGCGCAGCGGCCGGAGCAGGTGCTCCAGGGCGGCGTACGGAACCTGCACCTCCACCTGCACGCCCGTCACGCTCAGGACACGTACACCGCGCTGGTGTGCGGTTTCGACGGTCTGCTCGAGCAGCGCCGACTTACCGATGCCGGCCTCACCGCGCAGCACGAGAACGGCGCCCTGCCCACCGGCGGCGTTGGCGAGCAGGGCTTCGAGCGCGGCGACCTCGTCGTCGCGCCCAACGATCTCCATGCCCTAATAGTGCAGCGGCACGGAGGGTGACCTCCAGCGGGTTCAGCCCGCGGCGGCGGCCAGGATCGCGTCGATCGTCGCTTGTGGATGCGAGACCATCGACACGTGCGAGCCGGCGACCTCGCTGATCGTGGCTCCGGCCCGCTCGGCCATCTTGCGCTGGACGTCGGGCGGGATGACCCGGTCCTCGGTGCCGACGACGGCCCAGCTCGGCCGGTCGCGCCAGCCGGGTGCGCCGGACGGTGTCTGGTTGGCGCTCAGCGTGATCGGCCGCTGGCCTTCGAGGATGAGCCAGCGGTCGGCCTCCGGCAGGTCCTGCGCGAACGAGTCGAACACCGTGTCGTGCTTGAGGAACGCCTCGGCGTCGCCCTCGGGCGCGCCCGGGTAGCCGGCGATGTCGAGCACGGTGGTCGGATCGGGCACGGCCAGCGCCGAGCCGGAGCCGCCGAGGATCTGGAAGACGGTCTCGCCCTCGTCGGGGATGAACGCGTCGACGTAGACCAGCGCGCGCACGTCACCGGCGGTGGCGGCGTTGGTGATGACGAACCCGCCGTAGGAGTGGCCGACCAGCACGACCGGGCCGCTCGTGCGCTGGGCGACGAAGGACGCGAGGTAGGAGGCGTCGTGCGACAGCCCGCGCAGCAGGTTGGGTGGCGTGAGGACGGAGAAGCCCTGCTCCCGCAGGGCCGTCGCGACGGCGTTCCAGCTCGAGGCGTCTGCCCACGCACCGTGGACGAGGACAATGGTCGGCTTCATGGACGCGAGCGTAGGTAGCGCGTCTGAACAGACGCTGAACAGCGCTCACGGTTTGCGGGCGACACCGCCGAAGGCGTCGGTCTGCTCGGGCTCGGCGTCGGCGTCGGCGTGCCAGGCGGTGATCTGGGCCAGGCCCGGCTCGACGAGTTCCAGACCGGTGAAGACCGAGGCGAGGTCGGCCTGGCTGCGCAGGTGGTATTCGTCGCCGCCGCTCTCGACCAGGCGCTTGGCTCCTTCGACCACGCTCGGGGTCGTGTCGGTGCTGTCCCAGAACACGAGGTAGCTGCCGGAGGCGGTGGCGGCCACGACCCGGTCGATGATCGACCTCACCACGCCCAGGTCAGGCTCGTAGCCCATCACGCCCATGAACATCACCGCGACCGGCTTTCCGAAGTCGAGCGTCCGCGCGGCCTGTTCGAGGATCTTCTCCGGCTCGTAGTAGTCGGCCTGCAGGTAGGTGACGTGCTCGTCGGAGCCGGCCGCGCCCAGCAGCGCCCGGGCGTGCACCAGCACGAGCGGGTCCTTGTCGACGTAGACGGTGCGGCTCTCCGGCGCGATCTCCCGGGCGATCTCGTGGGTGTTCTGCATCGCCGGCAGGCCGGTGCCGATGTCGAGGAACTGCCGGATGCCGCGTTCGGCGGCCAGGAACCGCACCGCGCGGGTCAGGAACCGGCGCGAGTCGCGGGCCATCAGCCGGATCTCCGGGTAGACGCCCGCGACGGCGTCGCCCGCCGCCCGGTCGGCGGGGTAGTTGTCGACTCCGCCCATCCAGTAGTTCCAGATGCGGGCGGCGTGCGGGATCTCCGGCCGAAGCTGGGCGGTCAGGTCGGAATCCGAGATGGTCATGCGCCGATTCTTCCACGGCGATGATCGTGGTCGATAGGTCCGACCGCCCGGTCAGAAGATGACCACCGACCGCAGGGCGTCGCCGCGGCGCATGGTGTCGAAGGCCGCCTCCACATCGGTCAGGGCGATCTCCTCGGTGACGAAGGCGTCGAGGTCGAGGCGGCCCTGGCGGTAGAGGTCGACCAGCATCGGGAAGTCGCGGCTGGGCAGGCAGTCGCCGTACCAGCTGGACTTGAGCGCGCCGCCGCGGCCGAACATGTCGATCAGCGGCAGGTCGGGAACCTTCATGTCGGGGGTCGGCACGCCGACCAGGACCAGCGTGCCGGCCAGGTCGCGGGCGTAGAACGCCTGCTTCCAGGTCTCCGGCCGGCCGACCGCCTCGACCACGACGTCGGCGCCGTCGGCACCCTCGTACACCTCGGCGCAGATGCGTTTGATCTCTTCCACCGGGTCGGCCTGCGACGAGTCGACGGTGTGGGTGGCGCCGAGGTCCTTGGCCTTCGCCAGCTTCTTGGCGTCGATGTCGACGGCGATGATCGGGCTCGCGCCGGCCAGCGCCGCGCCGGCGATGGCGGCCACCCCGACGCCGCCGCAGCCGATCACGGCAATGCTCCGGCCGCGGGTGATCCCGCCGGTGTGGATCGCGGCGCCGATGCCGGCCATCACGCCGCAGCCGAGCAGGCCGACGGCGGCCGGCCGGGCCGCCGGGTCGACCTTCGTGCACTGGCCGGCGGCGACCAGGGTCTTCTCGGCCAGCGAGCCGATGCCGAGGGCGGGGGAGAGCTCGGTGCCGTCTTCGAGGGTCATCTTCTGCTTGGCGTTGTGGGTCGCGAAGCAGTACTGCAGGTCGCCGCGCTTGCAGGCCCGGCACTGGCCGCAGACGGCGCGCCAGTTGAGCACCACGAAGTCGCCGGGCGCCACGCCCGTCACGCCGGGGCCGACGGACTCGACGACGCCCGCGGCCTCGTGGCCGAGCAGGAACGGGAAGTCGTCGTTGATCCCACCCTCGCGATAGTGCAGGTCGGTGTGGCAGACCCCGCAGGACCGCACCTCGACCACGGCCTCACCCGGGCCGGGGTCGGGCACGTTGATCGTGACGATCTCGACCGGTGCGCCCTTCTCGCGGGCCACCACTCCCTGAACCTGCTGCATCCTGGCGCTCCTGCCTGCTGGGCCGACCTGCCCATTCAACACGAAGACGACCCGAGCAGGTCAGACGCGATAGGGGGTGAGGTCGAGCCCGGGATAACGCAGGGCCATGCCGGCCAGGGTCTCCGCTGCCCAGTAGGGGTGTCCGGGCGGCGGGAAGCCCAGGGCGCCCAACTGGCGCGGGGTGGCCCGGGCGACGAAGTCGACCCAGGGATCGAGGAAGCTGCGGACGGCCCAGCCCACCCGCTGTCCCCAGTGGACGCTGGCCGGGCGGAAGCACAGTTGCATGCTGTAGCGGGCGCCGCCCGGCGCGGTCAGCTGCGTGCCGCGATGGAAGGTGCCCGGCTCGAAGGCGATGACGGTGCCGGCCGGACCGGCGCCGGAGACCTCGGCCGCGTAGAGGTCGGGGCTGCCGCTGCCGTCGTCGTAGCGGAACCCGGCCGGCCGGCCGGGCCGCAGGTACCAGTTGGGCACCGCCGGCAGGTGTGCGGTGTGCCGGCGCGGGACCAGGTGCGGCGGCCCGAGTTCTTCCGGGACGTCGTGCAGGAAGACGAACATCTCGACCTGCCGGCAGCCGGGGGTGGTGCTGGGCACCAGGATGGTGTGGTTGAGATAGTCGCGGTGCAGGTCCTGGTCGTAGTCGCAGGCGCCGGTGTATTTGGCCCACGCCTCGGCGCCGTACATCAGGATGTCGTCGTCGTCGAGCAGGGCCGCGGCCAGCGTCAGCACCTTGTCGTGCACGGCGAGCAGGCTGAGGTCGGTGCTGGCGAACGGGAACGTGTCGATGCCGGCGAACTCGTCGCCGACGAAGCGGTCGCGGCGCGGGTCGGTGCCGCTGTGGAAGCCCTCCGCCGAGGGGAACATCGGTTCGAGATCGGCCTCGAGGTCTTCGGCCGGGATGAACCCGGGCAGGATCACGAAACCGTCGGTCTGCCAGGCTCGCACCGCGCTGTCGAGGTCCACCGGGCCAGGATCGGCGGGGCGCGTCCGGCCCGGCAACCGGTTTTCCTCAGCCGCCGGGCAGCAATGCGTGGAAGAGGTCTTCGATCGGGCCGAGCAGGTCGTCTTCCCGCGCCGAGGCCAGCGGTTCCATTGTGGTGTTCGACCGGAGCAGGGCGAGGCCGAGCGCGGCCGACAGCGCGATCTGGGCCCGCAGCAGGTGCGCGTCGTCGCCGGCGGGTCCACCGGCCGCGGCCGCCATCCGTTCGGCGAACGACCGCAGGATGCCGAGCCGGATCTGCTCGGCCCGCTCGTCGCCCGACGAGCGGAGCAGGAGCAGCAGTTGGTCGGGGTGTTCGCCGGCGTGCTGGCCGGACAGCTGCCGGGCGATGGTGCGGGGCACCTGGTCGAGCCCGACGTCGGAGCGGACGGTGTCGCCGAGTTCGTCGCCGACCCCCCGCAGGCACGCCTCGAACAGGCCTTCCTTGGACGCGAAGTAGCGGCTGATCAGGGCCACGTTGACGCCGGCCTCGTCGGCGATGTCGCGCACGGTGGTGGCCGCGTAGCCGTGCTGCGCGAACCGGCGCCGGGCGGCACGCAGCAGCAACCGTCGGGTGCTGGCGGCGTCCCGGCGCCGCTGTTCGCCTGCCGTCACCCGGCCAGCGTACAAGCGCGCCGAATGTGATGTAAACCATCGTTGACTTAGCACCTGACGTGCGGATACTTGACAAGTCAGCAGTTGTTTACAACGCGCTTCGGGGATTCCATGACAGAGATCATCGAGCGGCGGCGCCAGGCCGCCGCCGGCCGCGCGGCCGGCCACCGCCCGAACAGCACGCTGGTGGTGCTGTTCCTCTCGCTGGGCGGCCTCGCGTTCGCGGTGCTGCAGTCGCTGGTCGCACCCGCGTTGTCGACGATCGGGCGGGACCTGGGCGCCTCGACGGCCGACGTGAGCTGGATCCTGACCGCCTACCTGCTGTCGGCGTCGGTCCTGACGCCGATCCTGGGCCGCCTGGGCGACATGATCGGCAAGCGCCGGGTGCTGATCGTGGTGCTGATGGTGCTGCTGCTCGGCACGTTGCTGGCCGCGCTGGCGCCCAACCTGGTCGTGCTGATCGTGGCCCGCGCCCTGCAGGGCGCCGCCGGCGCGATCCTGCCGCTGTCGATCGGCATCGTCCGTGACGAACTGCCGCGCGAGAAGGTCGGCGTCACCGTCGGCCTGCTCTCGGCGATCTTCGGCGTCGGCGCCGGTGTCGGCATCGTCGCCGCCGGCCCGATCGTCGAGCACCTGTCGTGGCACTGGCTGTTCTGGCTGCCGCTGGCGGTCGTGGTCATCGCCCTGGTAGGAGCGATCTTCGGCATCCCGGAGTCGCCGGTCCGCAAGCCCGGCCGCCTCGACGTGCTCGGTGCCGGGATCCTGTCCGTGGCCCTGGTGTCGCTGCTCCTCGCGATCAGCAAGGGCCAGAGCTGGGGCTGGGGTGCCACCTCCACCGTGGGCCTGATGGTGCTGGGCCTGGTCGCCCTGGTCGTCTTCGTCCTGGTCGAGTCGCGGGTCCGCGAGCCTCTCGTCGACATGCGCCTGATGAAGCGCCGCGGTGTCTGGGCGACCGACGTCGTCGCCCTGGGCCTCGGCTTCGCGATGTTCGGCACCTTCCTGCTCATCCCGACGCTGCTGCAACTGCCCGCGGCGACCGGCTACGGCTTCGGCAAGTCGGTCTCCGAGTCGGGGCTGTTCCTGCTGCCCACCGTGGCCACGATGGTGGTCTTCGGCCCGCTGGCCGGCCTGCTCGACCGCCGCTTCGGCCCCAAGCTTCCGATGTTCCTCGGCGTCAGCCTGGTCGTGGTGTCGTTCGCCCTGCCCGCGATCGGCCACGGCGCGGTCTGGCAGATGCTGCTCTCCGGTGTGCTCACCGGCGCCGGCATCGGCCTGGCGTTCGCCGCGATGTCCAACGCCATCATCGAGAGCGTTCCGGCCGCGCAGACCGGGGAGGCGACCAGCGTCAACACGATCGCCCGGACCATCGGCAGCAGCATCGGCACCGCTGTCGTCGCGGCCGTCATCACCTCGCACAGCACCCCTGCGGGCCTGCCCACCGACGACGCGTTCACCTACGGTTTCTGGGTCTGCGCCGCCGCGGGCCTCGTGGCGGTGCTGGCCTCGCTGGTCCTGCCGTGGGGCCGCGGTCGCCGCGAGCAGCCCGTCAAGGCCTAGCCTGTCGGGGTGTCGCTGACCTTGAACGAGGCCCGGGCCCGGGCCGCCATGCTCTCCGACGTCCGCTACGACCTCGAGTTCGACGTCACGGCTCCGGACACGTTCCGGAGCCGGGTCGCCGTGCGGTTCCACACCACCGGCGGCGACACGTTCCTCGAGCTGCACCGGGCCGAGTCGCTCGAGGTGACCCTGGACGGGTCGATCGTCGCGCCCGGCTACGACGGGCGCCGGATCCCACTCGACGGCCTGGCGCCGGGCTCGCACGAGGTGGTCGTCGACGCGCGGCTGCGCTACGTCACCGACGGTGAGGGGATGCACACCTTCACCGACCCGGTCGACGGCGAGCGTTACGTCGGCGGGTATCTGGGCGTCGACATCACCCAGCGCCTGTTCGCCTGCTTCGACCAACTCGACCTGAAGGCCCCGATCACACTGACGGTGTACGCCGATCCGACGTGGACGGTCCTGTCCAACGGGCGGCGGACGGGAGCCGATGGTGGCCGGTTCACGTTCGCCACCACCCAGCCGATCCCGTGCGACATCTTCGCCGTCGTGGCCGGGCCGCTGCACTCGGTCACCTGGGAGCACCGCGGCCTGCCGATGGGCTGGCACGCCCGCCGCTCGCTGGCCGCCGAACTCGACCGCGACGCCGCAGAGCTGCGGCGGGTGACCGAGGTCTGCTTCGACCACTACGCGCGGATCTTCACCGAGCCGTTCCCGTTCGACTCCTACGACCAGGTCTTCGTGCCCGAGCTCAACTGGGGCGCGATGGAGTGCCCCGGCTGCGTGACGTTCGCCGAGGACATGCTGCCGCGGGCGCGGGTCACCGACGACGACCGCCGGCACCGGGCCGAGGTGATCGCGCACGAGATGGCACACATGTGGTTCGGCGACCTGGTCTCCCCGGTGTGGTGGGAGGACATGTGGCTCAACGAGTCGTTCGCCGACTTCATGGGCTTCGAGGTGGCCGAGACCGTGGCCGGCTACGCCGGCACCCGGGTGTCGTTCGAGGCGGCCTACAAGCCGCGCGCCTACCTGGCCGACCGGCGCCGGTCCACCCATCCCGTCGCGCCGAACGCCGAGGACGTGCCCGATGTCGACACCGGGACGACCATTTTCGACCACATCTCGTACGGGAAGGGCAACGCGGTCCTCCGGCAGTTGGTGACCTGGCTCGGCGAGGCCGACTTCCTGGCCGGGGTCAACGCTCACCTGACCCGGCACCGGTTCGGCAACGCCACCCTCGAAGACCTGCTGGCCGCGCTAGACGCCGCCTCGCCGCGCGACGTGCGCGGTTGGGCCCGGCTGTGGCTGCGGCAGTCGGGCCACGACACCATCCGGGTCGAGCGCCGGGGCGAGGTGCCCGTGCTTCGCCGGGACGGCGTCCGCCCGCACCGGTTCACCGTGGCCGCGTTCACGCCGGCGCTCGAGCAGGTCGGCGCCCGGCTGGTCGACCTGGACGACGAGCCGGTGGACCTGCCGGATTGGGCCGGGCTGGTCGTGGTGCCCAACGCCCACGGCGAGACGTTCGCCCGGATCGACCTCGACCCGTTCTCGCACGACGCCGTGTCGCGCGGCCTGACCGACGTGGCGGACCCGTTGGTGCGGGCGGTGCTCTGGGCCACGGTGCTCGACCAGGCGCCGCCCGCGGCCCACCTCGACCTGCTGGCCCGGCACCTGCCCCGGGAGCCCGTGCCGACGCTGGTGAGCGCGGCCCTCGACCGCACCCTGCGGCTGCTGCGCGGCGTGCCCACCGACGCGTCCGCGGCGCTCGCGACCGTCGCCGCGGCGTGCGCCGTCGAGGCCGAGCCGGACGAGCAGCGGGCGGTCGCGCTGGCGCGCGGGCTGGCCTGGAGCACCAGCGACACCGCGCTGTTGCGGGGCTGGCTGGCGGCCGACGCCACCGGCCAGGGGCTGGCGCTCGACCCGGGGCTGCGCTGGGCCGCGGTGCGCCGGCTGGCCGAACTCGGTGGCCTGGACGCCGGGGAGATCGAGGCCGAGCGGCTGCGGGACGGCACCACGTCGGCCGACCTGGGCGCGGCCACCGCCCTGGCCGCCCGCCCGACGGCCGAGGCGAAGTCGGCGGCGTGGGCGGCGATGACCTCGGAGCCCGACATCCCGGTCAGCAGGTTCCGCGCGCTGGGCGCCGGCCTGTGGTCGCTGTCGCAGCGGGATCTGGTCGCGCCGTACGTCGCGGACTACGTCGCGACCGCGCCGGCGCTGGCCCGGCGGGGGTCGGCGTTCGCCGAGGCGGTCGGCCGGGCGTTCCCGGCCCTGCCGCTGACGGCGGCCGAGCTGGACCTGGTCCGCGAGGCGCTGCGCGGCGACGTGCCCGCCGTGCTGCGGCGCGTCTGGGAGGACGAGCTCGACGACCGGCCCTGAGCGTTCTAACCGTTCTTGTCAGTGCCGTCCGGTTTGCCGGCGGGGCGGCGGCGGCGACCCGTCGGCGGGTCGAGGTCTTCGTCGTCCTTGAGGTGGTTGAGGTCCTTGAGGATCGGCTTCAGCAGGACCGCGTCGGTCTTCGAGGTCTTCTCGTGACTTTCTTCCGGCTCGCTCACGGTGGTCCTCCTCGGTTCGTGTCACCAGCGCCTACCCGCCTGACGGCCGGACATGCGTCGTGCCCGTCGGCCGCTACGAGCGGACGTGACGGCGGACGCGCGGAACTCCCGGTGGTCGTCGACGATCAACACGGTCCGCCGCACCCGTCGACGCTCGCACGGTCGACGCCGCCTTCCATTGTGGCCACCCGCAGGTGGGCCTAGCCTGGCCGCCATGATCGAGCAGATGTCGTGGTTGAACGAGCCCGCCGAGTGGTCGCTGGACGGCGCTGTGCTCTCCGCCGTTACGGAGCTCAGGACGGACTTCTGGCGGGAGACGTTCTACGGTTTCGTCAACGACAACGGGCACTTCTTCAAGCAGTCGGTGACCGGCGACTTCACGGCCGAGGCGGTCGTGTCGGCCGAGCACACGACGCTCTTCGACCAGGCCGGCATGATGGTGCGGGCCGACGAGCGCAACTGGCTCAAGAGCGGCCTGGAGGTGACCTCGGGCGCGGTGCAGGTCAGCACCGTGTTCACCCGCGGGTTCTCCGACCTGTCCATCGCGCCGGTCACACCGTCGACCGGCGAGGTCGCGATGCGGGTGACGCGCTTCGGCGAGGCGCTGGCCGTGCACTGCCGCGGTGGCGACGGAGGGTGGCAGTTGCTCCGCCTCGGTCACCTCGACCTGCCCGCGACGGTCGACGTCGGCGTCATGTGCTGCTCGCCGGAGCGGGCCGGGCTGCGGGCCACGTTCCGCAACTTCCGGGTCGGGCCGCCGATCTCGCGCGAGGGCCTCGAGTGAGGTGACCTACGACCGGCCGCGGGTCGCGCTGGCCTAGCATGTGGCGATGGCGATCGCCGGGGCCGGGCAACTGGCCAAGCTCGGGATCCGTCCTGGCGTTCGCTGGGACGTGGTCGGTGCTGACGGCGACTGGCGTTTCCAGGAGCAGCCCGCTGCCGGGGATCGTTCGGCCGCGGCGGCCGATGTCGTTCTCGCCTTCGCCCGTGACCTGGCCGACGTCGCTTCGGTGGTGTCGGCGCACGAGGGGCGGATCTTTCCGGCCGGGGCGCTCTGGGTGGCCTGGCCGCGGAAGGCCGCCGGCCACGCCAGCGAGGTCACCGAGAACGCCATCCGCGACGCGGCCCTGCCGCGCGGCCTGGTCGACGTGAAGGTCGCCGCCGTCGACCACGACTGGTCCGGGCTCAAGCTGGTCTGGCGCAAGGAACGCCGCGGCTGAATCAGGCGTGTTCGGCCTGGAGGCTTTCCGTCACCGGCCGGCGGCCGCCGAGGCGTGCGGGCAGCGCGGTCAGGGCGGCCACCACCAACACCGTCGCCGCGACCAGCGCCAGCAGTTGCCAGGCCGACGGGAAGGTGGCCCGGTCACTCTCGCCGCCGGTGATCGCGATGATGGCGTCGAACAGGCCCCAGCCGCCTGGGAATATGCCCAGGACGGCACCGGCCAGGGCCGGGAACACCTGTGCGGCGGCCAGGGCCAGGGTCACCTGGCGCGGCGTCGCGCCGAGGGCGCGGGCCAGGGCCGAGGCGTGCCGGTTGTCGAGCACGGTCGCCCAGGTGACGAAGACGGCGTTGACCGCGGCCAGGGAGAGCAGGACGACCATGACGACCAGGAGTACCTGGCGCAGCGAGTCGGTCTGTGCCCGGTCGTAGCCGCCGACGAACGGGTTGTCGCGCAGGTAGGTGTCGAGCATCAGGATCACGAACGTGCCGCTGACCGTGATCGCGATGCTGAGCACGCCGAGCACGACCCGGCGCGGCCGGCGGCCCGCGACCCGCAGGGCGAGCAGCAGCGGCACCGGCAACCGGGTGGACGCGGCGATCAGCCAACCGGTGCGGCGGGGCGGGCGGGCCGCGTCGGCCAGCGCGCTGACCGTGCTGGTGCGGGCGGCCCGCAGCGCCGGGGCGGCGGTGGCGACCACGGCGACCCCGAGCGCCACCGCGGTCACCAGGGCGATCGTGGGCCAGGTGAGCGACGGCGTGCCGGCGCCGCCGAGCAGGCCCGGGCCGGCCCGGGTGAGCAGCGGCGCGGTCAGCGCGCCGAGGGCCAGGCCGGCGGCGGCCGCGACGAGGGCGATCAGCACGTATTCGGCGAGCAGCACGGCGGCGACCAGGCCCGGCGTGCCGCCGACCGCCTTGAGCAGGCCGACCCGGCGCGTCTGGTCGGCCATCCGGCCGCCGACGAGCACCGCGAGGCTGGCCACCGCGAGCAGGCCGAGCAGCCACGCGCCGATCAGCAGCAGGATCCGGGCGTCGCCGGCCAGTTCGGTCGCGTCGGCGAGGACGTCCTGCCAGGGCTGGAGGCGCAGTCCGGGGTCTGTGGCCCCGAACGCCGCCGCCGCGGCCGGGTCGGCCAGCTTGAGGTTGACCGTGTAGGCCAGCGAATCCGGGTGCAGGCTGAGCAGGTCGGCCCGGGTGAGCCAGATCAGGCCGGGGTTGCGCAACACGTCCGGCGGCAGGTCGTCGGTCGGTGAGCCGTGTGCGCAGGGGACGAGGACGACACACGAACCGCCCGGGTAGGGCGCCACCGCGGCCGTGACCGCGAACCCGGCGACCACGAACGAGCGGCCGTCCACCGTGACCGGATCGCCGACCCGCACACCGAGGGAGTCGGCGAACGCCGCCTCGACGACGACGCCGCCCTCCCGGACCCAGCCACCCCGGACCACCGACGGCTGGTCGACGGAGGCGGGTGCGGCGTCGCGCCCGATCGCCTGCACGTCCGACCTCTGGAAGCTCGCCGGTGCGATCGGGAACGGTCCACTGTGGTCGATGACACCGGCCGCGCCGGTCAGGCGGTCGAGGTCGGTCGGCGTCGCCGAGCTGGCGACCAGGTCGGGGCCGTTGGTCGCGACCCTGGTCTCCTGGAACGGGTCGCTCGCCGAGTCGCGGAGCACCAGGCCGAGCGTCAGCGTCGTGGTGGCCGCCAGCACGGCGAGCAGCAGCAGCGCGGCCTCGCCGCGGCGGCGCCGCAGGTCGCGCACGGCGAGGCGGCTGACGAGCAGGATCCTGCCCATCGCCGTCAGCCGTCCAGCCCGACGAGGGTGCCGAGGTGGCCGGTGCTGCCGCCGGTCAGCCGGGTCTCGTCGACGAACGCGCCGTCGCGCATCGAGATCAGCCGGTCGGCGGTGGCCGCGATGCGGGCGTCGTGTGTGACGACGACCAGCGTCTGGCCGGCCTCGTGCAGGCTCTCGAAGAGCTGCAGCACGTCGAGGGTGGCGGCGCTGTCGAGACTGCCGGTCGGCTCGTCGGCGAGCACGACCGTGGGCTCGTTGATCAACGCACGGGCGACCGCGACCCGCTGGCGCTGGCCGCCGGAGAGCGCCGAGGGCAGGAAACGGGCCCGGTCGGCGAGCCCGACGCGGTCCAGCAACTCCACGGCCCGCCGCCGGGCGGCGCGCGGTGAGCTGCCGGCCAGCAGCGCCGCCAACTCGACGTTCTCCACCGCGGTGAGCTCTTCCATCAGGTGGAAGGCCTGGAAGACGAAGCCGACGGCGGTGCGCCGGACCCGGGCCAGGGCCTTCTCGCCCAGCTCGTCGATGCGGGCGCCGTCGAGCCAGACCTCGCCGCCCGAGGGCCGGTCGAGGCCGCCGAGCAGGTGCAGCAGCGTCGACTTGCCGCAGCCGCTGGGCCCCATCACGGCCACCGTCTCGCCGGCGGCCACGTCGAGGTCGATGCCGTCGACCGCGCGTACCAGACCGGTGCCCTTGCCGTGCTCCTTGTGCAGCCCCCGGGCCCGCAGCATGGTCACGATCCACTCCTTCGGTGTGTCCAGGTCCGCTCGCACGCTTCGAGCCAGCGCAGGTCGGCCTGCAGGCGCAGGACGACGCCCTCCAGCAGCAGGGCCGCGTTCGAGCCGGGCGGCTCGGCCATCGCGGCCCGCTGCGCCTCGCGCAGCCGGCGGAGCAACTCGCGGCGCTGGGTGTCGACGATGGTCAACGGGTCGGCGATCCCGGCCGCGGCGGCCGCGACCAGCTTGAGGTGGAACTCGGCGAGATCGGGTTTGGGCCAGCTGACCTCGGCGATCCACTCGGCGACCCGCTGCTGGCCCGCAGCCGTGAGCGCGTACACCTTGCGGTCGCGGTCGGCGCCCTCGGCCGCCAGCAGGCCGGCCTTCTCCAGCCGGGTCAGCGTGACGTAGACGTGCCCGGCGTTGAGCGCGTCGCCGAGCGGGCCGAGCGCGTCGCGGAGCCGGGCCCGCAGCTCGTAGCCGTGCGACGGCTCCTTGGCCAGCATGGCCAGCAACACTTCCTGCTGCATCGCACCCCCTCTAACCGTTAGCCCCTATAGCTAACGGTTAGCTGGTGGCGCTGTCAAATGTGGAGCGCCCGTCCGGGTGTTCTGTGGTGCAATGTGGAGACTGTGGACCCTCAACCGCGGCGCGTGCCGCCGGCCGACGAGTCCGTCGACGCGCTCGCGGACCGCCCGCTCGCGTTCTTCAACGCCCTGCTGACCGAGCACTTCGTCCTGGAGTCGGCGCGGGGGATCACCGTCAACGAGTCGAGCAGTCGCGCGTCGCTCTACCTGATGACGCTGTCCAGTTCGCTGGTCGCGTTCGGGTTCCTCGCCTCGACCCACTTCGCGCTGTACTTCCTCGCCGTCATCATCCCGGTCGTCTTCATCCTGGGCGTGTTCACGTACGAGCGGCTCGTGGAAACGTCGCTCGAGGACGTCGCGGCGCTGGTGTCGATACAGCGGATCCGTCGCTACTACGGCACACTGCTGCCCGGCGCGGACCGCTACTTCCCGGTGCCCACCGCCGAACGTGCGCCCAACGAGATGATCGATATCGGCCAGCGCGGCTACCGGCGCGGCGTATTCTTCACGATCTCATCGGCGATCGCCGTCATCAACTCGATCGTCGCCGGTTCGGGCGTCTCGCTGCTCGTCTACCAACCGACGAGGAGTATCGGCATCGCGATCGGGACCGGCGCCGCCACGGGCGCCGTGCTGATCGTTGCGCACGGCGCCTACCAGGAGCACCGCTACGGGCGCCACCGCGACATCATCAACGCGCAGCGGTAGCGCCAGGCATAGCAGTCAGAGCTAACGACGGGCGCTCCAGTGTGCGACGAGTTCGCCGCCCGCGGCGCGGTGTTCCCGCAGGTGGTCGAGCCACGACGGGCCCAGCTGGGTGAGCTCGACGAGGTTGCCGTCCGGGTCGTGGACTGCCGTGATCCACGACTCGGTGCCGAACTCGACCGGTGGGTAGCGCAGCTCGACACCCTGCGCGGTCAACCGGGTGACCAGCGCGTCCAGGTCGAACACCAGGAACGCGAGCTTGACACCGCCGCCGCCGGTCGGCTCGCCGGGATAGTCGTCGGCCGGGTGGATCGCGAAGTGCACGTCGCCCAGCTCGCAACCCCAGTGCGGCGCGGAGTCGCCGTGTCGCTCCTCGACCAGCGGCACGCCGAGCAGGTCGCGGTAGAAGTGGACCAGGCGATCCGGCTCCGCCGACACCACGATGAGCCCGGAGAGGAACCGCAGGTTCTCGGACATCGCCCATCCCCTCGTCGGCAAGCGACGGCATCCTATCGACCGGGCGGGGCACCCCGTTGGACCAGCGCGCCGAGCCCCGTGGCCCGCAGCGTCCGGGCGACCGTCGGGCTCGGCCCGACCAGGGCGAAGGACACACCACGAGACCGCGCCACGGTGTACGCGCGACCCAGCGCGGCCGCGCCCGCGGCGTCCAGCAGCGGCACCCGGCGCAGGTCGACCCGTACGCCCGTGCGGGCGTGCCGGCAACAGTGCGTCAACGCGGCCCGCAGCCGTTCGGCGTTGTCGGCGTCGACCTCGCCGCGCGGGGCCACCACCGTGACGCCACCCGCCGGGGCGACCTCGATCGCCAGGTCGCTCTCGTCGGAGCCCGGCCACGGCGGCGGCGTGTCGCTCAGCATCGCCTCGCGCAGCCAGCCCAGCGTGCGGGAGAGCAGCCGCGACACGTGCATCTGGGACAGGCCGGTTTCCGCCGCTATCTCGGCCTGCGTGCGGTCGCCGTAGAAGCGCAGCGTCAGGATCCGCCGCTCGCGGGCCGGCACCCGGGCGAGCAGGTCGCGGACGGTCAGCCGGTCGTCGACCAGGTCGAGTTCGCGGTCCGGCGCGCCGATCAGGTCGCCGAGGTCGCAGGCGCCGACGGCGACCGGGGCGTCGAGCGACCGGGCCACCTTCGCATCGCTGGCCAGCAGCGCCGTCGTCAGCTCCACGGTGGAGACCCCGAGCCGGGCCGCGACCTCGGCGCGGGTCGGCGGCCGGCTCAGCTCGGTGGTCAGGTCGTCGGTCGCCGCCCACAGCCGCAGGGTCAGCTCCTGCACCGGCCGGGGCACGTGGGCGTGCCAGCTCAGGTCGCGGAAGTGCCGCCGGAGCGCGCCACGGACCGTCACCACGGCGTACGCGGTGAACGAGCCTCGCTCGGGGTCGATCCGGTCGACGGCGTTGAGCAGCGCGAGCCGGGCGACCTGGCGCAGGTCGTCGTCGGGCACGCCGCGCCCCCGGTAGCGGCCGGCCAGCCGGTCGGCGAAGGGCACGAGCGCGGTGACGAACTCGTCCCGGTCCCGGCCACCGGACTCCTGGTAGCGCCGTGCCACCCCGTCCAACGAGCCGTCCGGCACGGACGTGCAACCCGGAGCGGACATCTGGACACCCCCAACCAACGTCACTTGTCGCGCGACAAGTATCACGCCGCGGTCGTCCACCCGCAGTGCGAGCGGGAGTTCGCGTCGGTTGTGGTGGGGTACCCGCGAGCTGGTCAAGCAGATCGTCGAGGCGCTGACCGTGCACACCTACATCGAGAACGAGTGCATGTATGCAGAGCTCGATGTCGCCGCGTCACCGAAGGGTCTCAAGAACGCGTTGAACGCACTGACCGCGTGAAACGGCGGGTTCGCCCGCCCGGGACGGGCGGGCGAACCTGACGACCGTCAGGGGCAGGGGGAGAACAGCCGGCGGGTGCCGGTCGTGTAGGCCGCCTTGTCGCTGAAGCGGCAGCCGAAGTCGGGTGCGGCGAGGGACCTCGGGTCGACCCGGTCGCCCGCCGGCCTGCGGTTGTGCCGGACCCAGCCGACCAGGTCGTCCCAGGCGGCGCCGGCCTCGCCCGGGCTGAACTCGCAGTGCTCGGTGGCCCGGACCGCCCGCTGCACCAGCAGCCGGCCACGGCCGTTGCGGTCCACGTCGGCCTTGTACTGCTGCTCGTTGACGAACGGCACGAACATGTCGCCGATCGTGTGCAGCGACAGCACCGGCACCCGCGGCCGGCCCTCGATCTTGGGCACCTGGGTGAGCCGGCCGGACAGCCGCTGGTAGAGGTCTTCCGGCGCGACCCGCTGGACCTCGCGGTTGACGTCGACCGGCGCGTTGGGCGAGTAGCGCGTGAACAGGTTGGTCGCGATCAGACCCGGGTCCTGCGCCGGCGTGTCCGTCGCGGCGCTCGGCGCGCCCAGCCCGAACACGAAGTCCTTCCAGTACGCGAACGACGCCGCCGCCGCCGGGCGCGGGCCGCCGGTCAGGTTGACGACGATGTCGCGGAACTGCCGGCCCAGCGCGTTGGCCGGCTCCGGCGCGAGCGGGTTGATCGTCGCGATGCCGAGTCGCTGCTGCGCCGCCGGCACCACGCTGGTCAGGTAGTCGGCGCCCGCCGGGTAGGTCTTCACGCCGCTGAGCGCCCCGGCGGTGAGTTGGAAGTCGAGGAAGTAGTCGATCAGGCGCTGGTCGCCCATGACGCCGCACATCGGCAGTGCGCCGTCGTACAGGCTCGGGTATTCCTCCAGGGCGCGGCCGATGATGTAGCCGCCCATCGAGACACCCGCGATGTAGGTGCGGTGTGGCCGGCGGACCGTCCGGCTGAAGTGGTCGGTCAGGTCCTTGGTGCTGAGCACGCCGGCGCGGATGTCGAAGCCGTTGCCGCTGTAGGAGGACGCCGCCCACGCGTACCCCTGGTCGAGAAGTCGTTGCCGCAGCCCGAAAGCGGGCGGGTCGACGGTCAGCACGGTGCCCTGGCCGCGGTAGCCGTGTGCCCACATCACCAGGTCGCCGTTCCAGCGGGCGGGTACCTCGATGATGTAGGCGGCGTGCGCGTGGGTGCCCTGCTTGACGGTGGTCGCCTGGCCGCCCGCGGTGGCCGGCGCCAGCGGCGGGTTGACGATCGTGTAGCCGGGAAGCGGTTGGTCGCCCGGTGTGCCTCCGGCGGCCGCCGCCGCCGCGGGCAGGGCGGTCGCCGCGGTGACGGCGGCGACCATGGACACCAGGACGCGGA
The DNA here is from genome assembly GCF_040676615.1 of Asanoa sp. NPDC049573. Lineage (NCBI taxonomy): Bacteria > Bacillati > Actinomycetota > Actinomycetes > Micromonosporales > Micromonosporaceae > Asanoa > Asanoa sp. NPDC049573. The sequence goes on along the minus strand of NZ_JBFAPI010000013.1, from coordinate 140,499 downwards.
ACAGGAGGGTACGGCGCATCGTCGCGCTCCTCCCCGAGGGGTTGGGGAGTCGACGGTAGGCAGGCCGGCTGACGGGTGTCAATACTGCACTGCGAGTGCGAAAACCCCGTCCGCCCACGGCTGGGCGCCCGCTGCGCCTATCGTGGCCGTGAGGAGCCGGGATGTTGCTAGGGAGGCGCCGCGAGCGCGCCGTGTTCGACGAACTGTTGGACGCGGTCCGGTCGGGCGAGAGCCGGGCGCTGGTCGTCCGGGGCGAGCCGGGCATCGGCAAGTCCGCGTTGCTCGACCACGTGACCATGCGGGCGGCCGGCTGCCGGGTGCTCACCGCCGCCGGCGTCCAGTCGGAGATGGAACTCGCCTTCGCCGGCCTGCACCAGCTGTGCCTGCCCTTCACCGACCGTCTCGGCGGCCTCCCCGACCCGCAGCGGGCCGCCCTGGAAATCGCCATGGGCACGCGGGAGGGTCCGCCGCCGGACCGGTTCCGGGTGGGCCTCGCGGTGCTCAACCTGCTCGCCGAGGTGGCCACCGAGGCGCCGCTGGTCTGCGCCGTCGACGACGCCCTGTGGGTCGACCGGGCCTCGCTGCAGGCGCTCGCGTTCGCGGCCCGCCGGCTGCGCAACGAGTCGGTCGCGCTGGTGTTCGCCACCCGTGAGCCGGAGCCCGCCGAGCTGACCGGCCTGCCCACCCTCGATGTCACGGGCCTGGCCGACGAGGACGCCCGCGCCCTGCTGGGCACGGTGCTGCTCGGGCCGGTCGACGAACCGGTCCGCGACCGGATCATCGCCGAGGCCCGGGGCAACCCGCTGGCCCTGCTGGAACTCGCGCCCGCGCCGGACACTCCCGGCGAGGCACCCCTGCCGGCGCGGATGGAGGAGCACTACCGCCGCCGGCTCGCCGCGTTCGGCGCGCACACCCGGCTGCTCGTGCTCGTCGCGGCCGCCGACCCGACCGGCAACCCGGTGCTGCTCTGGCGGGCCGCCGAGCGGTTGATGATCCCGGCGAGCGTGCTGGCGCCGGCGGCGGCGGCCGGACTGATCGAGATCGGTCCGCGGGTGCGCTTCCGGCATCCGCTGGTCCGGTCGGCCATCTACGCCGCCGCACCCGGCGTCGACCGGCAGCGGGCGCACGCCGCGCTGGCCGAGGCGACCGACCGGGAGCAGGACCCGGACCGGTTCGCGTGGCACTGCGGGCAGGCCGTCGAAGGCCCCGACGACGAGATCGCCGAGCGACTGGAGCGCTCGGCCGGCCAGGCGATGGCGCGCGGCGGGCTGGCGGCCGCCGCCAGCTTCCTGCGCCGGTCGGCCGAGCTGACCGGTGATCCGGCACGCCAGGCCGGCCGCACCTTGAAGGCCGCCAAATGCAGCCTCGAGGCCGGCTCGCCGGACAGCGCCCTGGCCTTGATCGCATTGGCCGAGGCCGGCGCGCCGGACAAGGTCCGGCGGGCCCAGGCGGCGCTGCTGCGGGCCAGGGTGGCGTTCGTCCGCAACCGTGACGCGGCGGCCTCACCGCTGCTGCGGGCCGCCGCCGCCGACCTGGAGGAGATCGACCCGGAGCTGGCCCGGATCACCTACCTGGAATCCGTCTCGGCGGCCATGTTCGCCGGCACGCTTGGCGGTGACCAGTTGCGCGAGGCCGCCCTGGCCGCCCGCGCCGGCCCGCCGGCCCCGGACCCGCCGCGCGCGGCCGACCTGCTGCTGGACGGCCTGGCGCTGCGGTTCACCGAGGGCTACCCGGCCGCGCTGCCGCTCTTGCGCAGCGCGGTGGTGGCGTTCCGCGACGGGCCGTCGGTCGGCCCCGAGGCGGCGCGCTGGCTCTGGCTGGCCTGCACCACCTCCGCCCAGGTCTGGGACTTCGCCAGCTGGCAGCGGCTGGCCGGCAGGTTCGTCCGGCTGACCCGGGAGAACGGCGCGCTGGCCACCCTCCCGGTGGCGCTCAACGCGCGGATGGCCGCACACGTGCTCGCCGGCGACCTGACCGCCGCCGCGGAGCTGCTCGACCAGTTGCGGGCGGCGACCGACGCGACCACGGCCCGCCCGTTCGCGCCGCTCGGTGAGCTGTTGCTGGCCGCGTGGCGCGGTGCCGCCGCCGAGACGGAGGCGCTCGCCGAGGCGACGATCGCCGACGCACGCGGCCGCGGCGAGGGCGCCGGGCTGGTCGCCGTCGGCTGGGCCCGCGCAGTGCTGCACAACGGTCGCGGCGAGTACGCGGCCGCGGCCGACGCCGCCGCGAGCGAGGACCACGATCCGCCGGTGCTCGGCTTCCCGCCCTGGGGCATCCTGGCCGAGCTCGTCGAGGCGGCGACCCGGGCCGGCCGGCCGGAGCGTGCGGCGGCCGCGCTGGAGCGACTGGCGACGGCCACCACGGCCGCCGGCACCGCATGGGCCCGCGGCATCGAGGAGCGCAGCCGGGCGCTGACCGTCGATGGCCCGGCCGCCGAGGAGCACTACCGCGCCGCGATCGACCTGCTGGGCGACACCCCGCTGCGCGGCGAGCAGGCCCGGGCCCACCTGCTCTACGGCGAGTGGCTGCGCCGGGTCGGGCGCCGGGCCGACGCCCGCGAGCAGCTCCGGGTCGCGCACGCGGAGTTCGCCGACCGGGGCATGGGGGGCTTCGCCGAGCGGGCCGCCGGTGAGCTGGCGACCACCGGCGAAACCGCGCGCCGCGGCGCGGCGGCGCCCGGCGGGCGGCTCACCGCCCAGGAGGCGCAGATCGCACGGCTGGCCCGGGAGGGGCTGTCCAACGCGGAGATCGGCGAACGGCTGTTCCTGAGCCCGCGTACCGTCGAATGGCACCTCCACAAGATCTTCGCCAAGTTGCGCATCACCTCCCGGCGCGACCTGCGCCGCTGACGGGTGACGCCCGTTCGGGAACGCCACCGCCGGCCCGGCCCGTCGTTGTCCAGCCGAGCGGGCCCACTCGGTCCTGTGTGGACTGTGAGCGGGTGGGTGAGACATGGGTCGGGTGCGCGACTGGCTGGCCCGCTATGCCCCGGCCGAGGCCGCCGGCATCACCGGCGCGCTGCTCGCCGCGGCCGCCGTCGACTCGCCCGAGGCGGCCGCCGTCGCCGGGACGGTGGGCGAGACGGTCGGGTTCTACGCCACGATCCTCGTGCGCGACCTGCGCGCCGGCGGCCGGCCGGCCGCGGTGGTCCGCGACCTGGCCGTCGAGTTCGGCGCGGCCGAGGTGCTCGACACCCTGCTGGTCCGCCCGGCCGCGATGTATCTCGCGACCCGGGCCCTGGGCACCGCGACGGCCGGCGTCGTCGCCGGAAAGCTGGCCGCCGACGCGGTGTTCTACACGATCGCGATCATCGGGTACGAACTGCGCCGCCAGCGTGTCGCCGCATCGAAGGGCTTGACTGGTCCGCGACCACCTGGCTAGCGTCCATTCCCGACGTTGAATCTTCCACGGGGGAGGGCTCCACCATGTCGCTGCGCGCCAACGCCGTCCGGGTCGCCATTGTCGGTGCGGTCGCCGCCGCCGTCACCGGGATCGCCGCCGCGCCCTCGCAGGCCGGCATCTACACCTGGCAGCGCCAGGGCACCTACGCCAGCAACGCCGAGTGCGTCGCGGCCGGCACCGCGGCGGTCCGCACCAGCGAGGCTGACGCCTACCGGTGCAGCGGCGCCGCCGGCACCGATCTCTACCTGGGCTACATCTGGTAGCTTCCTCGCGCGTGACCGACTACCGCATCGTCAACCGGGCCAACTGGGACGAGCGGGCGCCGGCCCACGCCGCCTCGCCCGACTACGCGCTGGAGGCGTTCGCGGCCGACCCGGCGTTCCTCAGCCGCGACGTGCGCTTCGACCTGCCCCGCCTCGGTGACGTGCGCGGGCTGCGCGGGGTCCACCTGCAGTGCCACATCGGCACCGACACGATCTCGCTGTCGCGGCTCGGCGCCCGGATGACCGGCCTCGACTTCTCACCGGCGTCGGTGGCCGAGGCCCGCACGCTCGCGGCCAAGCTGGGTGACCCGACCGAGTTCGTCGAGGCCGACGTCTACTCCGCGGCCGACGTACTCCCGGAAGGGTCCTTCGATCTGGTCTTCACCGGGATCGGCGCGCTCTGCTGGCTGCCGTCGGTCGACCGGTGGGCGGCGGTGGTGGCCCGGTTGCTCCGGCCCGGCGGCCGGCTGTTCATCCGCGAGGGGCACCCGGTGCTCTGGTCGATCGACGACGCCCGCGACGACGGCGACGACCTGGTCATCCGCCATCCCTACTTCGAGACCGCCGACCCGCTCGTCTACGTCGAGGGCGGCACCTACGTCGAGACCGACGCCGTCTTCGCGGAGAACGAGACGCACAGCTGGAACCACGGCCTCGGCGAGATCGTCACCGCGTTGCTGGCCCACGGGTTGCGGCTGACCATGCTGGTGGAGCACGACAGCGCGCCCTGGGAGGGCCTGCCGGGCCGGATGGTGCGCGGCGACGACCTGGAATGGCGGTTGCCCGAGGGTCGCGCGCGGGTTCCGCTCACCTACACCCTCCAAGCGGTCAAGATGGGTGGGTGACCGACCTACCGCAGACGATGACCGCCTGGCAGGTGGTCGACCCGGGTCCGATCGCCAGCCACCCGTTGCGTCAGGCCGAACTGCCCGTGCCCGTGCCGGAGCCCGGTGAGGTGCTGCTCAAGGTCGAGGCGTGCGCGGTCTGTCGCACCGACCTGCACGTCGCCGAGGGTGACCTGCCGCCGCACCGCAGCCCGGTGGTGCCCGGGCACGAGATCGTCGGGAAGGTGGTCGCGCGGGGCTCGGCGGCGACGGCCTTCGAGATCGGCGACCGGGTCGGCGTGCCCTGGCTCCGGCACACCGACACCACCTGCGTCTACTGCCGGCGCGGCACCGAGAACCTGTGTCCGGCCTCGCGTTACACCGGGTGGGACGCCGACGGTGGCTATGCCGAGTACGCGGCCGCGCCCGAGGACTACGTCTACCCGCTGCCCGGCGACCGCGACCCGGTGGAACTGGCCCCGCTGCTCTGCGCCGGCATCATCGGCTATCGCGCGCTGCTGCGCGCGGACCTGCCGGCCGGCGGCGCGCTGGGCATCTACGGCTTCGGTGGCTCGGCACACCTGATCGCGCAGGTGGCCATCGCGCAGGGTGCGACCGTACACGTGATGACCCGGTCTCCGGCCGCGCAGCGGCTGGCCCTCGAACTCGGTGCGGCGTCGGCCGGCTTCGACCAGGATCGGCCGCCGGAGAAGCTGGCCGCGGCGATCCTGTTCGCGCCGGTCGGCACGCTGGTGCCGGTCGCCCTGGCCGCGCTCGACCGCGGTGGCACGCTGGCCGTCGCCGGCATCCACCTCAGCGACATCCCGACGCTCAACTACGAGCGGCACCTGTTCGAGGAGCGCACGCTGCGCAGCGTCACCGCCAACACCCGCGCCGACGGCCGGGCGTTCCTGGCCGAGGCGCTGGCCCGGCCGCCGAAGGTGCACGTGCGGCGCTATCCGTTGGCGGAGGCCGGCACCGCGCTGGCCGACCTGGCCGCGGACCGGGTCGACGGCGTCGCGGTGCTGCTGCCCTAGGCGAGCACCTCCTGGTAGACGGCCATCGTCCGCTCGGCGATCGACGCCCAGGAGAACGTCGTCACCGCCCGCTCGCGGCCGGCCGCGCCCATGCGGTGGGCCCTTTCCCGGTCGCCGAGTGCGGCGTTGATCGCGGCGGCCAGGTCGGCGACGAACCGATCGGGATCCAGCGGCGTGCCGGTGCCGTCGCCGGCCTGGTCGATCGGCACCAGCAGCCCGGTCACGCCGTCGTCGACCACCTCGGGGATGCCGCCGGTCGCGGTCGCGACGACCGCCGTCTCGCAGGCCATCGCCTCCAGGTTGACGATGCCCATCGGCTCGTAGATCGACGGGCAGACGAACACCGTGCTGTGCGTGAGCAGCTGGATGACGTCGGGCTTGGGCAGCATCTCCGGCACCCAGAAGATGCCCTCGTGCCGCTGCCGCAGCTCGTCGACCAGGTCGCGGACCTCGGCGGCGATCTCCGGGGTGTCGGGCGCGCCGGCCAGCAGCACGAGCTGCGCGTCGGCCGGCAGCTCGCGGGCCGCGCGGAGCAGGTAGGGCAGGCCCTTCTGGCGGGTGATCCGGCCGACGAAGATCGCTGTCGGGCGGGCCGGGTCGGCGCCGATCCGGGCCCAGACGCCGGTCTGCGGGTCGGGCCGGTACTGCACCGTGTCGATGCCGTTGTGGACCACGCGTACCCGGTCGGGATGCACGCCGGGGTAGGCGGTGAGCACGTCGCGGCGCATTCCCTCGGAGACCGCGATGACCGCGTCGGCGGCCTCGATCGCGGTGCGCTCGGCCCACGAGGACAGGCGATAGCCGCCGCCGAGCTGCTCGGCCTTCCACGGGCGCAGGGGTTCGAGGCTGTGCGTGGTGACCACGTGCGGCACGCCGTGCAGTAGCTTCGCGACGTGGCCGGCCAGGTTGGCGTACCAGGTGTGGCTGTGCACGACGTCGGTGCCCGCGGTGCCGGCCGCCATCTCGAGGTCGACGCCGAGCGTACGCAGCGCCGGGTTGGCGTCTTTGAGCCCCGGCGGGTCGGGATAGGCGGTCACCCCCGGCTCGGCGCGCGGCGCGCCGAACGCGTGCACCCGGACGTCGGCGAGTCGCCGCAGGTCACGGGCCAGATATTCCAGGTGTACGCCGGCGCCGCCGTAAACCTCGGGCGGGTACTCCCGGGTGAGGAGATCGACTCGAATCCTGTCCACACCGGAAACCATAGGCGGCAGCAACGGAAACTGCGTTGGGACGGGGTGCCCCTCCGCTGGTGCCCGGAGCCGAGGGTGGCTAGCGTCTGCTCATGGCACCCAAAGTCCTCGCGATGGTTCTCGCCGGTGGCGAGGGCAAGCGCCTGATGCCGCTCACCGCAGACCGGGCCAAACCGGGCGTCCCGTTCGGCGGCATCTACCGGATGATCGACTTCGTCCTCTCCAATCTGGCGAACGCCGGTTATCTGAAGATGGTCGTGCTGACCCAGTACAAGTCGCATTCGCTCGACCGGCACATCACCAAGACCTGGCGGATGTCCAACCTGCTGGGCAACTACGTGGCCCCGGTGCCGGCGCAGCAGCGGCTCGGTCCCCGTTGGTTCGCCGGCTCGGCCGACGCCATCTACCAGAGCCTCAACCTGATCCACGACGAGAAGCCCGAGTACGTGATCGTGTTCGGCGCCGACCACATCTACCGGATGGACCCGGCCCAGATGGTCGCCCAGCACATCGAGTCGGGCGCCGACGTGACGGTCGCCGGCATTCGGCAGCCGATCTCGATGGCCGACCAGTTCGGCGTCATCGAGGTGGCCGGCGACGGCCGCCGGATCCAGGCGTTCCGCGAGAAGCCGACCGACGCCCGCGGGCTGCCGGACTCGCCCGAGGAGATCTTCGCCTCGATGGGCAACTACGTGTTCCGGACCGACGCGCTGATCGACGCCGTGACCCGCGACGCGCAGAACCCGTCGAGCAAGCACGACATGGGCGGCAACATCATCCCGATGCTGGTCGAGAAGCAGAGCGCCAACGTGTACGACTTCGCCGACAACGTGGTGCCCGGCAGCACCGAGCGCGACCGCGGCTACTGGCGCGACGTGGGGACCCTCGACTCGTTCTACGAGGCGCACATGGACCTGATCGCGATCCACCCGGTGTTCAACCTCTACAACTTCGAGTGGCCGATCTACACCGACTACAACCCGTGGCCGCCGGCCAAGTTCGTGCACGGCTGGCAGGAGCGGGTCGGCCGGGCGGTCGGCTCGATGGTCTCGCCCGGCGCGGTGATCTCCGGGTCGCTGGTGGAGAACTCGGTGGTCTCGCCCAACGTCAAGGTCCACTCGTGGTCACACGTGTCCGGTTCGGTGCTGATGGAGGGCGTCGACATCGGCCGCCACGCGGTGGTCCGCAACGCGATCCTCGACAAGAACGTGGTCGTCCCGGAGGGCGCCGAGATCGGCGTCGACCTGGAGCGCGACCGCCGCCGTTTCACGGTCTCCGACAACGGCATCGTGGTGATCGGCAAGGGCCAGCGGGTCGACGCCTGACCGAACCCGACAACGGCGAACAATCCTCGTCCTCGACGCGACGGCGCGGGGGAGAGCCGACTACGGTGGAGATCATGGCTGAGGTCGATCCCGTGCCGCCCAAGACCGCCCCCGCCGAGGCGCCCCCGCCGCCGGCCGCGAACGCCGGCCGAACCCCGGCCAAGCCCGGCCCACCCGGTGGGCGAGCCGTCCCCAAGCCCCCGCCCGCCAAGCCCCAACCCATCCCGGCGCCCCTTGCGGCACAGCCCGGCCTTAGCGCCGCAGCGCCGGCCGCAGGCCCGGAGTCGACCGCGTCGTCGCGGGCCGTGGAGCCCGAGCCGAGCGCGGCGGCGACGACCGGGAAGCTTGAGGCGACCCCGGCGCTTCTTGCGGCGAAGCTTGGAGCGGCGCCGGCAGCGCCAACCGCGAAGGCGGAGCCCAGCCCGTCGGCTCTTGCCGCGAAGCCTGGAGGTACGTCGGCGGCGCCTCCCGCGAAGCCTGAGCCGACCGCTTTCGCGGCTGCCGCGACGCCGGAACCGGATCCCACGGCGGCCGAAAGCCCGGCGCCGGCCCCGGTCAACCCGGTGCCGACCCCGCCGGTGGCCAAGGCCGGCCCGGCGCAGCCGGGACCAGACCCCGCGGCGGCCGCCGCCGCGGCGAAAGCACCGGTCAACCCGGCCCCGACGCCTCCCGTGGCCAAGGCGGGTTCCGCGTGCCCGGACCAGCCCCCTTTGGCGCCCGAAAAGCCCGCCCCCGCCGCAGCCGAGTCCGTGCCGGTAACGCCGCAGCCAGGCGCGGCCGCGTCCGTGCCGGAAACGCCGCAGCCGAGCGAGGCCGCGTCCGTGCCGGAAACGCCGCAGCCAGGCGCGGCCGCGTCCGTAACGGAAACGCCGCAGCCGAGCGCGGCCGCGTCCGTGCCGGAAACGCCGCGGCCAAGCGCGGCCGGCCGCGCGGAACCGACGCCAGCACCCGCCGCGACCTCGACCGCGTCCGCGGAACCCGCTCCGGAAGACGGTGCCAAGTCTGCGCCGGCGGAGCCGGTGGCGGTGGCAGACGAAAAGCCGGTCGTTGCCGAGCCGGCCACGGCGCCGGCGCCGCCTACCGGACGCCAGGTGCCGGTCGAGCCCGACCCGGCCGACGGGCGGATCCCGATCGACGATGTCCGGCCGGTGGTGAGCGGCGGCAAGTACCCGGCCAAGGCGGTCGTCGGCGAGATCATCCCGGTCTCGGCCACCGTCTTCCGCGAGGGGCACGACGCGGTCGGGTGCAACGTGGTCTGGCGGGACGCCGACGGGACCGAGGGGCCGTTCACCCGGATGAACCCCGGCGCGCCCGGCACCGACCGCTGGCACGCCACCTTCACCCCGACCGCGGTCGGCGAGGGCGGCTTCGCGGTGGAGGCGTTCAGCGACCCTTACCTGACCTGGCGCGACGCCGTCGAGAAGAAGATCGCCGCCGGGCAGGATGTCACCGACCTGGCCAACGACCTGGTCGAGGGTGCCGCTCTCCTCGACCGCGCGGCCGACGGCGTGCCCGACGACCAGCGGGCGCGGGTGACCAAGGCGGCCGAGGCGCTGCGCGCCGAGGACCTCGCGCTCGGCATCAGGGTCTCGCCGGCGCTCGGGCTGGCCGACCTGCTCTGGGACCACCCGGTGCGGGAACTCGTGAGCCGCGGCGACACGTACCCCGTCTGGGTCGATCGTAAGAAGGCCCTGTTCTCGGCCTGGTACGAGTTCTTCCCGCGCTCCGAGGGCGCCGTGGTCGGCGACGGGCACAGCCGGCAGGGCACCTTCGAGACCGCGCAGGCGCGGATTCCGGGCGTGGCCAGGATGGGCTTCGACGTGCTCTACCTGCCGCCGATCCATCCGATCGGCCGGGTCAACCGCAAGGGAAAGAACAACGCCCTCGTGGCCGAGGACGGTGACGTCGGCTCGCCGTGGGCGATCGGGGCCGAGGAGGGCGGGCACGACGCCATCCACCCGCGGCTGGGCACGCTCGACGAGTTCCGGGGCTTCATCGCCAAGGCCGCCGAGCACGGGCTCGAGGTCGCGATGGATCTCGCTCTGCAGTGCGCGCCGGATCACCCCTGGGTCACCGAGCACCCCGAGTGGTTCACCACGCGGGCCGACGGGACGATCGCCTACGCGGAGAACCCGCCGAAGAAATACCAGGACATCTACCCGTTGAACTTCGACAACGATCCGGAGGGGATCCGCCAGGAGATCCGGCGGGTCGTCCTGTACTGGGTCGGGCAAGGCGTCAAGATCTTCAGAGTGGACAATCCGCACACCAAGCCGGTCAACTTCTGGCACTGGCTGATCGCGGAGGTCAAGGCCGTCGAACCCGACGTGCTGTTCCTCGCCGAGGCGTTCACCCGGCCAGCGATGATGAACGGGCTCGGCAAGATCGGCTTCAGCCAGTCCTACACCTACTTCACCTGGCGTACGTCGGCCTGGGAGATGCGGGAGTACTGCGAGCAACTGGTCGCGGCGGCCGACCACATGCGGCCGAACTTCTGGCCCAACACGCCCGACATCCTGCACGAGACGCTGCAGCACGGCGGCCCGCCGATGTTCAAGATCCGCGCGGTGCTGGCCAGCATGTTGATGCCGTCGTGGGGTGTCTACGCCGGCTACGAGCTGTTCGAGCACGTGGCCCGGCCGGGCGCCGAGGAATACCTCGACAACGAGAAGTTCGAGTTGCGCCCGCGCGACTGGGCGGGCGCCGAGGCCGCGGGCCGCTCGCTGGCCGGGTTCCTGGGCCGGCTCAACGCCATCCGCCGCGACAACCAGGCCCTGCACTGGCTGCGCAACCTGCGGTTCCACGACATCGACAACCCGGCGCTGCTGTGCTGGTCGAAACGCGACCCGCGGGTCGACAACACCGTTCTGGTCATCTGCTCGTTCGATTCGAGCGGGACGCAGTGGGGAAACACCACACTGGACATGCCGGCGCTGGGCCTGGACTGGCACGAACGGTTCGTGGCGACCGACCAGCTCACCGGGGCCACGTACGACTGGGGCCAGCGCAACGCGGTCCGGCTCGACCCGTTCCTCGAGCCGGCGCACATCCTCTCGGTGCGACCGCGTCGGTGAGGGCGATGGACCGCGCCGGCCGGCGCGGGGTGAGGTAGGGACTGACCTGATGGACGAGTTGATCTCCGGTGCGGTGCACGACCCGCACGCGACACTCGGCGCGCATCCGCGCGACGGGCGGACCACCATCCGGACGTTGCGCCGCGGCGCCGACTCGGTCTCCGTCGTGGTGGGCGACGAGAGGCACCCGGCGACCCGCGTACACCCGGAAGGGATCTTCGAGGTCACCGTCCCGGGCGAGGTCTTCGACTATCGGATCGAGGCCGACGGGCGGGTGCACGACGACCCTTACCGGCACGGCCCGACGATCGGCGAGATCGACCTGCACCTGATCAACGAGGGCCGGCACGAGAAGCTCTGGGACGCGCTCGGCTCGCACGCCCGCGACGGTGGCGTCTCGTTCACCGTGTGGGCACCGAGCGCGCAGGGCGTACGGGTGGTCGGCGACTTCACCGGCTGGGGCCCGCACGACGGCTGGCCGATGCGCTCGATGGGCAGCAGCGGCGTCTGGGAGGTCTTCGTGCCCGGCGCCGGCGTGGGCAACCGCTACAAATACCGGATCCTCGGCCGCGACGGCGTCTGGCGGGAGAAGGCCGACCCGCTGGCCCGGCGCACCGAGATCCCGCCGCGCACGGCGTCGGTCGTCGACGAGTCGTCCTACGACTGGAAAGACGGCGAGTGGATGACCCGCCGGGCGGCGACCAAACCGCACCAGGAGGCCATGAGCATCTACGAGGTGCACCTCGGCTCGTGGCGGCCCGGCCTCGGCTATCGCGACCTGGCCGACCAGCTCACCGACTACGTGGTCGAGATGGGCTTCACCCACGTCGAGTTCCTGCCGGTGATGGAGCATCCGTTCGGTGGTTCGTGGGGCTACCAGGTCACCGGCTACTACGCGCCGACCGCGCGGTTCGGTGACCCCGACGACTTCCGCTACCTGGTCGACCGGCTGCACCAGTCGGGCGTCGGGGTGCTGCTCGACTGGGTGCCGGCGCACTTCCCGCGCGACGAGTGGGCCCTGGCCCGGTTCGACGGCACGCCGCTCTACGAGCACGGCGACTGGCGCAGGGGCGAACACCCCGACTGGGGTACGTACATCTTCGACTACGGGCGGCGCGAGGTGCGCAACTTCCTCGTCGCCAACGCGCTCTACTGGTGTGCCGAGTTCCATGTGGACGGTCTGCGGGTCGACGCCGTCGCGTCGATGCTCTATCTCGACTATTCGCGCCAGGACGGGCAGTGGGAGCCCAACCAGTACGGCGGCCGGGAGAACCTCGACGCGATCGGCTTCCTGCAGGAGACCAACGCGACCGTCTACAAGCACCACCCCGGCGTCGTGATGATCGCGGAGGAGTCGACCGCCTATCCCGGCGTCACCTGGCCCACCTCCGGCGGCGGCCTCGGGTTCGGCTTCAAGTGGAACATGGGCTGGATGCACGACACGCTCCTCTACGCGTCGAAGGAGCCCGTCCACCGGCAATACCACCACAACCAGGTGACCTTCTCGATGGTGTACGCGTGGAGCGAGAACTACGTGCTGCCCATCTCGCACGACGAGGTCGTACACGGGAAGCGGTCTCTTCTTTCCAAGATGCCGGGCGACCTCTGGCAGCGGCTGGCCAACGTGCGCGCGCTGCTCGCCTTCATGTGGGCCCACCCGGGCAAGCAACTGCTGTTCATGGGCTGCGAACTGGGCGACGACGAGGAATGGAACGAGGAGCGCGGGCTCAACTGGTCGCTGCCCTCCGACCCGCAACGCTCCGGCCTGCAGCGGATGGTCCGCGACCTGAACGCCGTCTACAAGAGCGCGCCCGAGTTGTGGACGCAGGACACCACGCCGGCCGGATTCCGCTGGATCGTCTCCGACGATGCGGCCAACAACACGCTCGCGTTCATCAGGCTGGCGCCGGACGGCTCGCCGCTGGTCTGCGTGGTCAACTTCGCGGCCGTCCCGCACGAGAACTACCGGATAGGGCTGCCCCGCGCCGGCGCGTGGTCCGAGGTGCTCAACACCGACGCGGCCGACTACGGCGGCTCGGGGGTCGGCAACCTGGGCGTGGTGCGGACCGAAGACGTGCACTGGCACGGCATGCCGGCGTCGGCCCGGCTGCGGGTGCCGCCGCTCGGCGCGCTCTGGCTGCGTCCGGCGTGACCAGGTGGGGCCCTTCGCAGGGCCCCACCCTCGTTCACCAGTTGAAGCCGGCCGCGTAGCTGGCCTGTGCGAGCGCGGCCTGGCCGGCCGCGTTGGGGTGGAAGTAGTCCCACCCGGAGACCTGGTTGAAGCTGAACGGGTAGTTGAACACGGCGTTGTCGTCGAAGTCGCAGTTCGGGCCGTAGGCCGCGCAGGCCTGGGCCAGTTGCGCGTTGAAATCGACGACCCGCTGGCGTACCCGGTCGCGCCGGGCGTTGTCGGCGGCCGAGGTCGAGGTCGGGTTGGCCAGCATCGACTTGCAGATGCCGAACAGCGACCAGGCCGTGCGGGCGGTGCCGCTGGTCCGGCCGACCTCCCAGAGCCGCTTGATGTCCGGGATGCTGATCACGGCCACCTTGGCGTTGGGCAGCCCGCTCTTGAGGGTGTTGAGAGCGGTGTCGAGGTAGCCGCGGAACGTGCCGACCGCGGTCATCGACGACTCGGAGCTGGTGCAGGCGTCGTTGGCACCGATCAGGATCGTGACGTACTGCGGGTTGCGCGACACGGTCGTGGTCGCCTGGCCGGGCATGTCGTCGGCCTTGGCGCCGGACGCGGCCTGATTGTAGTTCTTCCCGTTGATCGCGCTGTTCTTCGCACGGATCCGCAGGTAGTGGCTGTTGATGCCGGAATCGCTCCCGGTGCTGAACGACCGCGACGTGCAGTCGAAGTAGAAGCCGCAGGCGTTGAAGCCGCGGGTGATCGAGTCACCCATGCTGGCCATCGACGAGGGCGGCGGCCCAGGGTCGGCCTGGGCGGGCGAGCTGACCGCGAACAGCCCGGCGCCCGCGACGAGCGCGGACGAGGCGAGCAGCGCGAACAGCCGGCGGTGGGGGGATTTGGTAGGACTCACGCGCGACCTCCCAAGGGTGCACGAGTTACCGCCGGGTAACGACGAGTGCACGCACGTTAACTCGGTGTAAGATCGATGACAATGGCTGCGTACGAGGTTTCGCCCCACCCGCAACACCAGCCTCGCTGCCGAGCAGCCTCGAATTCGCGCGCCGCGCCGGTGTTTCCGCAGGTCAGGCGGGTGTCTGCTGCCGTTCGAGCCAGGGGAGCACGGCGTCGCCGGGCATCGCCGGCGCGTAGAGGTAGCCCTGGCCCACGTCGCAGCCCGCCTCGCCCAGCAGGCGGGCGGTGTAGCGGTTCTCGACGCCCTCGGCCACCACCCGCAGGCCCAGCGCCCGGGCGAGGTCGACGGTCGACCGCACGATCACGGCGTCGTCGGCGTTGTGCGCGATGCCGGCGACGAACGACCGGTCGATCTTGATCTCTCCGAGCGGCAGCCGCCGGAGGTGCTGCAGCGACGAATAGCCCGTGCCGAAGTCGTCGAGCGAGATGGCGACACCCGCCGCCGCGAGGCGCTCGATCGTCGCCCGCAGCTGGGCCAGGTCGGCCGTCAGCGCGCTCTCGGTGACCTCGACCTGGATCAGCGACGGCGGCACGCCGTGCTCGGTCAACCGCCGGCTCAGCTGGGTGACGATCTCGTCGCCGTGCAGGTCCCGGATGGAGACGTTCAGCGAGGTCCGCAGCGTGAGCCCGGCAGCCAGCCAGTTCGCCTGCTGCGCGACCACCTCGTCCACCACCCGCTGTGTGATCATCCGCATCACCGGGGTGTGCTCGGCGATCCGCAGCAGTTCGGCGGGCGGGATCGACCCGAGCGTCGGGTGCTGCCAGCGCAGCAGCGCCTCGAAGCCGACGACCCGGTCCGTCGCGATGTCGACCTGCGGCTGGTAGTGCAGCGCGACCTCGCCCGGGCCGCCGGTCTCCAGGGCGCGCCGGAAGTCGCTGAGCAACGCGAGCCGCTCCGGGTTGTTGTGGTCGTCCTCGGCCCGGTAGACCTGCACCGGCCAGCCGCGCTGCTTGGCGAGATACATGGCGACGTCGGCGTGCCGCATCACGGTCGCGAAGTCTTCGCCGTCGCGCGGCGCGAGGGCGACCCCGATCGAACCGGTGATGTCGACCTGGAGGCCGTCGAGCATGACCGGTGTCGACATCGCGTCGGTGATGGCCTCCGCGAGCCCGCATGCCTCGGTCTCGCCGGTGACCGGCGCCACGACCGCGAACTCGTCGCCGCCCAGCCGGGCCGCCGTCGCCGCCGCGGGCACCGCGGAGCGCAGCCGCTGCCCGACGGCCACCAGCAGCCGGTCGCCGACCTCGTGGCCGAGCGCGTCGTTGACGTACTTGAAGCGGTTGAGGTCGAGCAGCAGCATGGCCAGCGGCGGGTCGTGGGCCGGGTCGTCATCGGTCGGCCGGAGCCGGGCGAACGCCGCCCGCAGCCCGGTGCGGTTGCTCAGGTCGGTGAGCGGGTCGCGGCGGGCCAGCAGGTCGCGTTCGGCGGCCAGGCGGGCCATCCGCTCGACCGCGTAGAGCGGCACGAACACCAGCGGCACGAAGGCCGCGCTCATCCACGCGGTGACCGCGAGCACCGGGGCGAGCAGCAGCAGCGCCGCGATGAAGAGCAGCTCGTAGGTGGGCGCCGGGCGCAGCACCTGGAAGCGCGGGCCGCCCCGGGAGGCCAGGCCGGCGACCGAGCGCAGCACCTGGTAAGTGATCAGCCAGACCGCCGCGGCGCCGACCACGGAGATCACGTCGCGCAGGGCGTCGCCCGCGTTGATCGTCTGCAGCAGTTCGCCGCTGCCGATGGACAGCACGCCGAAGGCCGCCGTCGACGCGACGGCGAACTGCGCGGCCATCAGCGCGGCCCGCAGCGGTGGATAGCGCATCCGCCAGGCCACCACCGCGGCCGCGGCCAGTTGCACCACGATCGCCGGACCCAGCCCCCAGTGCAGCAGGATCGCGAACGAGAAGCACAGTGAGGGGCAGACGATCACGGGCCGCCCGCCGCGCCCGGTGGCGATGAACGCGCGGGCGTCGGCCAGCACGGCCAGGCCCGCGAGCAGCCAGCACTCGGGATGGCTGGTGCCGGTGCTGAACTGGCCGTTGGCGAAGGCGAGGCCCAGGCCGAGGGCGGCCAGCGCCACCACGACCACGCTGTAGGCGAACAGCAGCGGCCGCGCGCGGGCAGACCCCTGAACGACCTCACCGACCCCGGGGGACCAGGGAGTCGATGCCGCGTCGACCCTGAACATCCAGTCCACCGTACGAACGCTTCTCGGATAAGTCACGATTAAATCGGGCGTATCGGGTTTAATCCGAATCACAGCTGAGTATCGAAAGCACTTGACGCTGGTCTTGGGGCGCCCGACTATGGGAGCGCTTCCATCGACATCGCTCCACGGATGGGCGTGCCGGGTTCGTGTCCTCCGGGCGGACGCGGGCGAGCAGGGCACCGGCGGTCGTCGCGTGGCGCTGCCGCACGTACACCCTGAGCGAGGAGGAACCGTCCCCATGATCATCCCTGCCCGCGGCGCCCGCCTGGCGCGGACGGCCGTGATCGCCGTCGCCGCGGCGCTCGCGGTCCCGCTGGTCGTGGCGCCACCCGCCGCGGCCGACGCGCCCCTGCGCGTGCACGCCGCCGCGCGTGGCAAGTTCATCGGCTACGCGGCCAACACCGGGCCGCTGGCCAACGAGGCCGCCTACCGCTCGATCGCAGCGGCGGAGTTCAACCAGGTCACGCCCGAGAACGCGCTGAAATGGGAGTCGACCGAGCCGTCCGACGGCACCTACACGTTCGCCGGCGCCGACCAGGTGGTCGCGTTCGCCACCGCCAACAACCAGCAGGTGCACGGACACACGCTGGTCTGGCACAGCCAGACACCGGGCTGGGTGCAGGGCCTGTCGGCCGCGGCGATGCGCACCGCCATGCAGGACCACATCGCGACCGTCGTCGGCCGCTATGCCGACAACCCGGCCGTGGTGTCGTGGGACGTGGTCAACGAGGTGTTCGACGACAACGGCAACCTGCGGACGAGTTTCTGGCTCAACACGCTCGGCTCGTCCTACATCGCCGACGCGTTCCGCCTGGCCCGCGCGGCCGACGGCAACGCGCGGCTGTGCATCAACGACTACAACGTCGAGGGCATCAACGCGAAGAGCACCGCGATGTACAACCTCGTCCGGCAACTGCGGGCCGACGGCGTGCCGGTCGACTGCGTCGGGTTCCAGGGCCACCTCGCGATCCAGTACGGGTTCCCGTCGCAGGTGCGCGAGAACATGGAGCGGTTCGCGGCGCTCGGTGTGCAGGTGCGGGTGACCGAACTCGACGTGCGCATGCAGCTGCCGCGGGACTCCACGAAAGACGCCACGCAGGCGACCTACTACCGCAATGTGGTGACCGCCTGTCTGGCCGTCCCCGCCTGTGCCGGCATCACGATCTGGGGCTTCACCGACAAGTACTCCTGGGTGCCGGACGTGTTCTCCGGTGAGGGCGCGGCGCTGCCGTGGGACGCGAGCTATGTGGCCAAGCCGGCGTACACGGCGGTGCACGACGCGCTCGACGACGGATCGTCGCCGGGGCCGGACACGACGCCGCCGTCGGTCCCCGGCACACCGGTCGCCTCGGGGGTGACGGCCTCTGGTGTGTCGCTGTCGTGGACCGCCTCCACGGACGCGGTCGGCGTCACCGGGTATGACGTGTTGCGTGCTCTGGGCGCCGGCGCTTTCGCGGTGGTCGGCACGGCGCCGTCACCGTCCTTCGTGGACAGTGGGTTGGCGGCCTCGACGACCTACCGTTATCAGGTGCGGGCCCGGGACGCGGCCGGAAACACGTCGGCGTTGTCGCCGGCCGTCACGGTGACCACGATCGCGGGCGGCGGTGGGCCGGGGCCTGGTGCGTGCCGGGTCGCGTACACGATCAGCCCGTGGGGTGGCTCGCCGGGCTTCACGGCGGGCGTCGTGCTGACCAACACCGGCACGTCCGCGCTGTCGGCGTGGACGCTGGCCTTCACGCTGCCGAGCGGCCAGCAGATCACCCCGCCGGGCTGGTCGGCGACCTGGACGCAGTCGGGCCAGGCGGTGACCGCGGCGCCGCTGTCGTGGAACGCGACGCTCGCACCGGGCGGCTCCACGACGATCGGTTTCAACGGCACCCACACCGGGGGTACGGGCGAACCGGCCACCTTCACGGTGAACGGCGCCTCCTGCGCGGTGGTGTGACCGGGGTGGGCGGTCCGCTCAGGCGGACCGCCCACTCACCAGCTTGCGCAGCAGCCGGCCGAGTTCGTCGCGTTCGGGTCGGGTGAGGGGCTCCAGCACCTCGTCCTGCGCCGCCCTGAGGAGTCTGTCGAGCCTGCTGAGCTGGCGGCGCCCGGTGGTGGTGATGGTGATGATGTTCTGCCGCCGGTCGCCGGGGTTGGGCGAGCGCTCCACCTGGCCGGCGGCGGCGAGTTCGTTGACGACAGCGACGATGTCGCTGCGGTAGATGCCGGTGCGGTCGCTGAGCTGAGCCTGGCTGGCCGCCCCGAACTCGGCCAGGGTGGCGAGCACGGCGTAGTGCCACTTGCGCGCCCCGGCGCCGGCCAGTGCCTCGTTGACCACCCGGTCGGAGTGCATGGCGGCCAGGCCCAGCAGCCGGCTGTGCAGGCTCCGCAGGCGCTCCGGGGTCTCGTCGATCACACGGCCATCGTAGCAGTTGCGTTAGTGCGACTAACGAACCTATCGTTAGTGTTACCAACGATTAGGGGGAGCTGTCATGACCGAGTTCAACGCACAGCTGATCGGCCGCACGGAGAAGGCGCTGAACGCCATCCTCGCGCGCCAGTTGACGGACATCGGCATCACCGAACCGCAGTGGGTCGCGCTCACGCTGACCGTGACCGGCGGCGGATCCGGGGTGGTGGCGCGGGTTTCCGAGGCCCTGCGGGTCCCGGAGTCCACGGCGCGCTCGCGGCTCGCTGAGTTGGGCGCGGCCGGGCTGGTGCGCCCGACGGCCGACGGCGGGTTCGAGGCAACCGAGGAGGGTGCGGCGCGCTGGGGGAGCGTGCGTGCCGCCGTCGGCCCGATCACCCGGACGCTGTGGGGCGACCTGCCCACCGAGGACCTGGCGGTCGCGGGGCGCGTCCTCGAGACCGTGTTGAGCCGGGCGAACTCGGTGCTCTCGGCCGCCGCCTGACGCCGGGCGCTACGGTCGCACGCCGGCGGTGCGACCGTAGCGCCCGCTCTCCGCGCCCGGGTTTGGCTCCGCGCCCGGGTTTGGCTCCGCGCCCGGGTTTGGCTTCGCGCCCGGGTTTGGCTTCGCGCCCGGGTTTGGCTCCGCGCCTGGCTTTGGCTCCGCGCCTGGCTTTGGCTCCGCGCCTGGCTTTGGCTCCGCGCCTGGCTTTGCTCTGCACCCCTGTAGGAAGCGCGCACCGGCAGCGGGCGCTTCCCACAGGGGTGCAGAGCAAAGCCGGCCGATGCGCGGGTCGGCCGGGCAGGCGATGATGTGCCGATGACCGAACCGAGCGGCGTGATCTTTCCGCCCACCGCGAGCGGTACCGGCGTCACCTCGTCGCTGGGGCGGGCGGTGGTGGCCGACGCCCTGCGCGGCGTCGATCCGATCGGCGCGGCCGCGGCCCAGCGCGAGACCGACTGGCGGCGCGGCTACCTCGTGCACTTCCGCCGGCTGGTCGAGGCCGGCCTCGGCGACGGCGACGCCGCCCGCCGGATCGCCCGCGACGGGCTGGCGTCGCTGGCCGAACGGATGCGCTTCCGCACCGAGGCGGGCGCCGTGGAGCCGCTGGCCAGCGCGTTCACCGGGCCGGTCGAGCCGATCGCCACCGCGACCGCCGGCGGTCATGGGCAGGTCGACAAGGAGTTCAGCCTGCCGTTCCGGGGCGAACGGCTGCGCGGTGACGCGATCAAGCGGCGGCTGGACGCCTGGATCGGGGCGGGCGTGATCGAGCCGTCCTGCGCGGAGGCGATCCGTGCGGTGCAGGCCAATCCCGACTGGCTCGACCTGGGCGGCACCACCGTCGTCGCGCTGGGTGCCGGTGCCGAGATGGGGCCCGTGCCGTCGTTGCTGCGCTGGGGCAACCCGGTCGTCGCCGTCGACCTGGCCCGGCCGGCGCTGTGGGCGCGGCTCCTCGAGACCGCGGGCCGCTACGGCGGGCGGCTGCACCTGCCGGTGACCAAGGGCGACGGCGACCTCGCCGACCGGGCGGGTGCCGACCTGCTGCACGGCATCGGTGCCGTGGCCGGGTGGCTCGACGGGTTCGACAGCGGGCTGGTGCTCGGGAACTACGTCTACGCCGACGGCGCCATCAACGTCCGGCTGAGCACCGCGGTCGACGCCCTCACCGGGCACCTGCGGCAGAGCAGACCCGACACCGCGCTGGCGTTCCTGGCCACGCCGACCGACGTGTTCGCCGTGCCGGGCGCCGCGGTCGCGCACGCCGAGCGGGCCTACGCCGCGCCGGAAGGGGTGGGCCGGCTGCGGCGGCCGCTGCGGTTGCTGTCCGGCGGGCGGATGCTGCGGCGCAACTACGCGCCGGGCGACGACCCCGGCATCTGCGACTCGCTGGTCGCGCAGCAGGGGCCCAACTACGCCCTGGCCAAGCGCGTGCACCGGTGGCGGGCGACGGTGGCCCGGGCCGAGGGTGCGACCGTGAGCATGAACGTCGCGCCGCCGACGCGGACGCGCTCGGTGGTCAAGAACCGGGCGCTGGCGGCGGCGTACGCGGGTGCCCATCGCTTCGGTGTCGAAGTGTTCGAGCCGGCGACCAGCAACACCCTGATGGCCGCCCTGCTGGTGCACGACCTGCGCAACCCGCCCCGGCCCGCCGCGCACGTCTGGCACGAGGAGGCCGAGTACGCGGCGCACGGCGGGTTATGGCGATGCGCGTACGCCCCGCGCAGCGCCCTGGGCATCGCCGCCCTGCTCGGCTGGGGCGCCGCCCGAGGCTAACGTCCTAGGATGCCTTAGAGGGTGTGCCCGGTTCTTGATCTAGAGCCTCCGGGCACCGACACTGACGGCGTGGAAGGGATCGAGACCGCGCTCATCGTGCCGGTGCCGGAGGCGGAGGATGCCGTCGGCGCCTACCGCGCGCGGTTCGACTCGGCCGCGCGGTGGGGGGTGCCGGCGCACGTGACGGCGCTGTACCCGTTCGTAGCGCCCGACGCGCTCACTCCCGAGGTGCTCGACGCGGTGCGGGCGACGGTGGCGGCCACCCCGCGGTTCAGCGTCGAGTTCACCGAGGTCCGCTGGTTCGGCGAGCAGGTCGCCTGGCTGGCACCGCGGCCCGACGCGCCGTTCCGGGCACTCACCGAGGCGCTCTGGGCGCGGTTCCCCGACCACCCGCCCTACGGCGGTACGTTCGTCGACGTCGTACCCCATCTGACGATCGGGCACGACGTGCCGGTCGACGCGTTGCGCGGCGCGGCCGCCGCGGTGACCGCGCGGCTGCCGCTGCGGGCCGAGCCGCGTGAGGTCTGGCTGATGGTCGGCGCGCCGGAACCGGACTCGTGGCACACGGCGGCACGGTTCGCGTTCGGTGCGCCATAACGCTGTAGCGATCGTGTCAAGATCGGCCCGGCGGACGGGTGCGGCGCGGGAGTATGGAACGCGATGGCTCGTGGACAGTTGCGGATCTATCTCGGTGCGGCACCAGGCGTCGGGAAGACCTTCGCCATGCTCGAAGAGGCCCAGCGGCGGGCCGGGCGCGGCACCGACCTGGTGATCGGCTTCGTCGAGACGCACGGGCGGCCGCACACCGCCGAGATGCTCGACGACCTCGAGGTCATGCCGCGCAAGGAGATGAGCTACCGGGGCGCCCGGTTCACCGAGATGGATGTCGACGCGATCCTGAACCGCAACCCCCAGGTCGCCGTCGTCGACGAGCTCGCGCACACCAACGTGCCCGGCTCCCGCAACGAGAAGCGCTGGCAGGACATCCAGGAACTGCTGGACGCCGGCATCACCGTGCTCTCCACGGTCAACATCCAGCATCTGGAGTCGCTCAACGACGTGGTCGAGCAGATCACCGGCGTCGTGCAGCGGGAGACGGTGCCGGACAGTGTCGTGCGCGGCGCCGACCAGGTCGAGCTGGCCGACATGACGCCCGAGGCGCTGCGCCGGCGGATGGTGCACGGCAACGTCTACCCGCCGGAGAAGGTCGACGCGGCGCTGGGCAACTACTTCCGGGTCGGCAACCTGACCGCGCTGCGCGAACTGGCGCTGCTCTGGCTGGCCGACAAGGTCGACGAGCAGCTCGACCGCTACCGCGAAGAACACGGCATCGGCACCACCTGGGAGGCGCGCGAGCGGGTGGTGGTCGCGCTGACCGGCGGCCGGGAGGGTGCCACCCTGATCCGCCGGGCGGCCCGGATCGCCGCCCGGAGCAAGGGCGCCGACCTGCTGGCCGTGCACGTGGCGCGCAGCGACGGCCTGGTCGATGCCGACCCGACCCTGCTCGGGCGGCAGCGGCTGCTGGTGGAGAGCCTCGGCGGCACCTACCACCAGGTGGTCGGCGCCGACGTGTCCCGGGCGCTGCTCGACTTCGCCCGCGGCGTCAACGCCACCCAACTCGTGCTCGGCGGCAGCCGGCGCGGCCGGATCGCCCAGCTCTTCTCGGCCGGCGTCGGTGTCACCACGACGGCGCAGTCCGGGCCGATCGACGTGCACCTGGTCACCCACGAGGAGATCGGCCGGGGCCGGCGACGCTGGCGGGCCGGGGGAGCGGCGCTGTCCCGTAGCCGGCGGATCGCCGGGTTTCTGGTCGCGCTGATCTGGCTGCCGGCGCTGACCGCGATCCTGGTGCCGTTCACCGACAACCTGTCGCTGGCCAGCGACATGATGCTGTTCCTGCTCGCGGTCGTCGTGGTCGCGCTCGTCGGCGGGCGCTGGCCGGCGATCGCGGCGGCGGTGGTCGGCTTCCTGCTGCTCAACTATTTCTTCACGCCACCGCTGCACAAGTTCACCGTCAACCAGACGGAGAATCTGCTCGCGCTGGCGGTGTTCGTGGTGGTCGCGGTGGCGGTCAGTGCCGTGGTGGACACCGCCGCGACCCGGACCCGGGAAGCCGCGGGTGCCAGTGCCGACGCACAGACCCTGGCAACCGTGGCAGGCAGCGTGCTGCGCGGCGCCCGGCCCCTCGAAGCGCTGCTGCGCCAGCTCCGCGAGATGTTCGGGCTGGAGTCCGTGACCCTGCTGGAGCGGGCACCGGGTGCGGTCGACGTGCCGGACCGGCGCCGCGACCCGACCGCGTGGCGGGTCGCGGCCGTGGACGGCACGCCACCGAGCCACAGCCCGGCCGAGGGCACCGGCGACGTCCCGATCGGCGACGACCTGGCCCTGGTGTTGCGGGGGAGCACCCTTGCGGCCAGCGACCGGCGGATCCTGGAGGCGTTCGCGGCCCAGGCGGCGGTCGCGCTGCGCCAGGAACGGCTCACCGAGCAGGCCGCCGAGGCGCTGCCGCTGGCCGAGGCCGACCGGATGCGCACCGCGCTGCTGGCCGCGGTCAGCCACGACCTGCGTACCCCCCTCGCGTCCGCGAAGGCGGCGGTGACCAGCCTGCGCAGCGACGAGGTGGAGTTCTCCCCCGACGACCGCGACGAACTGCTGGCCACCGCCGACGAGTCGCTCGACAAGCTGGGCCGGCTGGTGGCCAACCTGCTCGACATGAGCCGCCTGCAGGCCGGCGCCCTCGGTGTGGTGCCGGCGTCGCTGGGCCTGGAGGAGGCGGTGCCGCGCGCCCTCGACGAGCTGGGCGAGGTGGCCCGGCCGGTGGTCCTGCGGATGCCCGACGACCTGCCGCTGGTGCGCGCCGACCCGGGTCTGCTGGAGCGGATCCTGGTCAACGTGATCGGCAACGCGATCCGGTTCAGCCCCGACGACCGCCCGCCGAAGATCACCGCGGACGAGCACGCCGGGCAGGTCGCACTGCGGGTGATCGACCACGGCCCCGGGATCCCGACCGCGGCCCGCGACCGGGTGTTCCAGCCGTTCCAGCGGCTCGGCGACCACACCAACCACGAGGGTGTCGGGCTCGGGCTGGCCCTGTCGCGCGGGCTCGCGGAGGCGATGGGCGGCTCGCTCGCGCCGGAGACGACCCCCGGCGGCGGCCTGACGATGGTGCTGACGCTGCCCTCGGACGAGGCCGACGTGGAGCCGACCGAGACCCGCGCGACCGAACTGGCCGACCAGGCGATCCGGGAGCGGCTGCGGCGCTGGCCGCGCGACGCCCAACTGTCGTCGCGGCTGGGCTCGGCCGCCCCGCCCGACCTGCCGGTGGAGGAGCCGGCGCGCCCCGAGCGCGGGCCCGTGCCGGAGCCGGTGCACGTGCGACCCGACGACGAGAACGAGGACGACAAGCGGTGACCCGGATCCTGGTGGTCGACGACGAACCGCAGATCCTGCGGGCGATGCGGATCAACCTGCGCGCCCGCGGCTACGACGTCGACGTGGCGCCCGACGGCGGCACCGCGCTGAAGTCGGCGGCGGCCCGGCCGCCGGACCTGGTCGTGCTCGACCTGGGACTGCCCGACATGGAGGGCACCGAGGTGATCCGCGGGCTGCGCGGCTGGACGACGGTGCCGATCATCGTGCTCTCCGGCCGGGCCGACAGCGCCGACAAGGTGGCGGCGCTGGACGCCGGCGCCGACGACTACGTGACCAAGCCGTTCGGGGTCGACGAACTGCTGGCCCGGATCCGCGCGGTCACCCGCCGGATGGGCGGCACCACCGATGCCACCCCGACGGTCAAGGTCGGCGCGTTCACCGTCGACCTGTCGGCGCGCCTGGTGGAGCCGCCGGACGGCGGCGCCGAGGTGCGGCTCACCCCGACCGAGTGGCACCTGCTGGAGATCCTGCTGCGCAACCCCGGCAAGCTGGTCAGCCAGCGGCAACTGCTGCAGGACGTGTGGGGGCCGCAGTACCAGACGGAGACCAACTACCTGCGGCAGTACATGGCGCAGTTGCGCCGCAAGCTGGAGGCCGATCCCGGCCACCCGCGGCACCTGCTCACCGAACCGGGGATGGGTTACCGTTTCGCGCCCTGACCTGGTGCCACTCCGGCACAGCAGAATTTCTCCGCGGCGCTGTCCTGCACGCCGGTCGGCCGATCGTCCTTATCGTGGAGGCCGGTGAGAGGCGCCGGCCCGGCACAGCGAGGAGCACGAGCATGCCACTGTACGCAGCGTTGACCTACACCGCGGACGTTGACTGGACCCGGCCCGAGTTCGCCGCCGAGATGAAGGAATACAACGAGTTCGGCGCGGCCGCCCAGGCCGTGCTGCGCGGGGGCAAGGCCCTGTATCCGACCGCCACGGCCACGACCGTGCGGGTCACCGGCGGCAAGGGCGGCGACGTGGTGGTCAGCGACGGCCCGTACGCGGAGACCAAGGAGGCCCTGACCGGCTTCTACCTGATGGAGTGCGCCGACCTCGACGAAGCGGTGCAGCTCGCGGCGCGGATCCCGGCCGCCTGGGCCGGCGCGGTCGAGGTGCGTCCGGTCATCGACTTCGGGAACTGAGCTGGACGAGCTGGCCCGCCTCGTCCGGGACGAGCGCGCCCGGGTGCTGGCCACCATGGTCCGCGTCACCGGCGACGTCGACCTGGCCGAAGACGCGGTGCAGGACGCGGTCGTGCGGGCGCTGGAACGCTGGCCGGTCGACGGCGTCCCGGCGAGCCCGCGCGGCTGGCTCGTGGTGACGGCGAAGCGCCGCGCGGTGGACCTGATCCGCCGCGAGGCGCGCCGCTCCGGGAAGGAGGCGGCCGCGACGATGCTGGCCGATCCCGGCGGCGAACCGCCCGACGTGGTCCGCGACGACCTGCTCCGGCTGATCTTCACCTGCTGCCACCCGGCGCTGAGCGAGCCGGCGCAGGTCGCGCTCGCCCTGCGTACCCTCGGCGGCTTCACGACGGCCGAGGTCGGCCGGGCGCTGCTGGTGCCCGAGGCGACGATGGCGAAACGGCTGACCCGGGCCAAGCAGAAGATCGCGCAGGCGCGGATCCCCTACCGGGTGCCCGCGGCGGAACAGCTCCCGGCGCGCCTGCGGGCCGTCGCGGCCACGATCTATCTGATCTTCAACGAGGGGTACGCCGCCGGCAGCGGCGCCGACGTCCTGCGCACGGGCCTGACCGGCGAGGCGGTCCGGTTGGCCCGGCTGCTGGTCGAGCTGATGCCCGACGAGGCCACCGCGGTCGGCCTGCTGGCGTTGCTGCTGCTGCACGACGCCCGCCGCCCGGCCCGGGTCGACGGTGCCGGCCTGCCGGTGCTGCTGGCCGACCAGGACCGGTCCCGCTGGGACGCCGCCACGATCCGCGAGGGGGTCGAACTGGTCGGCGCCGCGTTGCGCCGCACCGGCGACCGGCCGGACCCCTACGTCGTGCAGGCCGCGATCGCCGCCTGCCACGACCTGGCGCCGAGCTACCGGGCGACGCCGTGGGACGCGGTCGTCTCCTGGTACGACGTGCTGCTGTCCATCTCGGACCAGCCGGTGGTGCGGCTCAACCGGGCGGCCGCGGTCGCCGAGCGCGACGGTCCGGCCGCCGGGTTGGCGCTGGTCGACGCGATCGCCGGCCTGTCCGGGTATCCGTGGTGGCACGCCTCCCGCGCCGACCTGCTGCACCGCCTCGACCGCGGCCCCGAGGCGGCGGCGGCCCTCGGCCGCGCCGTCGGCTGCGGCCTCCCGGCGCCGCAGGCGGAGCGGCTACGCCACCGTCTCGCGGGGTGACGGCGCCGCGGCGAGCGCTCGCCTATCGGCCCGCGGGCGCCGCGCGGGCCGAGCGGTCGTGCTTCGGGCCGCGGGCGCCGCGCCGGGCGAGCGGTCGGGTGCGGCTGCCGGCGTCGCAGGCCGAGCGGTTACGCCACCGGCTCGCGGCTGCGCGGCGCCGCGGGCGGCATGGCTACGCCACCGGCTCGCGGATGGATGGTGCGGTCAGTTCCGCCTTGCGGCGGTCGACCTGGGCGGCGAGGGTGAGCGGGTCCACCGCCGCGAGGTGGTCGCGGACCAGGAGGTGGATGAAGCGGTATTCGCCGTCGGTGTAGGTGAGCAGGCCGCGGTCGGCGGCGAACCGCAGGAACGACCGCCGCCACGGTGACGGTTCGCCATCGACCGCCATTCCGACCCGGGCAACCCAGCGGGAAATCACGTCGATCACGGCGAACGCCAGGCCGACGCCGTTGGTCATACCGACCAGCCACCCGGTGGTCGCGGCCCAGAACGACCCCGTGCCGAGACCGGTCAGCGCCAGTGCGGCGGCGGTGCCGGCCACGAACACCGCCAGCAGGACGAGCGCGCGGCGGCCGAACTCCGCCTCCGTCGTGCGATCCTGCGGGATCGTGCCGATGATCGCGGACAGGGTCGCGAACCCGGCCGTCGTCACGGCGCCGACGGCCCAGCCGGCGCCGGCCACCGGCGAGTAGCCGAGCAGCAGGATGCCGGCCGCTGCGAGCACGCCCGCGCCGGTGCAGACCGCGACCAGGACCCAGGAGGTCACGTCCATCGCGGCGCGGTCGAACCACCACATGGTGGCGGCGCTGAGCAGGGCGACCCCGAGCGCCGTGGCGGCGGCTCCCGCGGGCTCCGGCGGCACCAGGCCGGCCAGGGCCAACAGGCCGCACGCGACCACGCCCACGGTGACGAACGCGGCGGCGGCGTAGCCGGCCAGCACGGCCCGGTTGCGGACCGGCACGGCCGGTGGCACGGCGGCGAAGACGCTGACCACGGTCAGGCCGAAGAGCGCCGGCAGCACCGTCGCGGCCAGGCCGGTGCGCGCTGCCATGATCACCGTGCACCAGCCGGCGACGGCGACGGCGGAGATCGGCAGCAACACGCTCTGGACGAGGTTGAGGGCCCGGTCGGGCAGGATCCGGTAGGCGCTGTCGCCGTCGAAGGCGACCACCCGCACGCCGGCCTCACCGCGGGTCGCGCCGTCGGCCAGGTTGCGCAGGGCCGCCAGCGTGCGGGCGGGGTCGTCGTCGCGGCCGGCCCGGCGCCGGGAGAGCACCTCGACCACGTAGGCGTCGAAGAGCAGGCGGCGGCGCGCGGCCGGTTCGGCCGAGCCGGCGAACGCGGCCCGGTCGGCATTGGCGAGCACGGTGATCGAGAGCATCAGCGGCGTGGTCAGCACGTCCCACAGTTCGTCGTCGGCGTCGAGCCCGGCCATCACCTCGGCCAGCGACGGGTCGGCGGCGGTCAGGAACGCGCGGACCTGGTCGCGGGTCAACGGCCGGATGGTCACCGCACCCTGGAGCCGCAGCCGGGCGCCGACCTGGTCGTAGTCGGCCTCCCGGCAGCAGACGGCGACCCGGGTGACGCCCAGGGCGTTGATCTCGGCGACGCACCGGGCCCGGTCTTCCTCGGTCACCTCGTCGAGGCCGTCGAGCAGCAGCACGATCCGGTCGTCGTGCAGCCACGCCGCGCCGATCTGCGGGCCGATCAGGTAGCGGCGCGCCATCGCCTCGACGATCCAGTCGTCGAGCGCCGGGCGCTCGTCCGCGGAACCCGGCAGCGTGAACCGCCGGCGCCGCGGCCGGACCCAGTCGGCCAGGTCGAGGAGCACGGGTACGAACGGTTCGCCGGCGGCGTGCGCCTGGTCGACCAGGGCGGCCGCCAGGTCGAGCAGTTGGGTGGTCTTGCCCGCGCCCGGTGCGCCGAGGATCAGCATCGACTCGTTGAGCTGCCCGAAGACGTCGCCGATGCCCAGGTCGGGTGACAGGGTGAAGACGTCGCCGCTGACCCGGGCGACCAGGTGGGCCGGCTGGCGGACGGCCGCGGGGCGCTCGTCGAGGGCCAGCGCGATCCGCACGCGCTCGGCCAGCGAGCCCTGCTGGCGCGCCGACACGTAGCGGGTCACCTGGGCGAGGGCCAGCGGAACGTTGCGGGGGTCGCCGACCCGGTGCCGGATCACCTTGTCGTGTGCGGCGGGAGCCAGCCGGTCGACCGCCTCCAGCACGATGACCGCCACCACGCAGCCGATGGCGACCGGCCAGAGCCAGCCGACGAACGGCCGCATCCAGCCCGGTGGGTCGCCGCCGGTGCTGATGTTGACCGCGAACGGCACGACCAGCAGGGTGGCGACGGCGCTGAGGGCGATCTGGAAGACGCGCAGCAACGGTCGCCTCCCGATGACGGTCGAGGGTGGACGGTGCCGATCGTAGTCAGTATTCGTCGTGCAGGCGCCACCAGCTGTAGGGCTCGGTCTGCGGCCAGCCGAGGGGGGAGTCCTCCCAGTTCTCCTGCCGGCCGTAGGGCGTCAGGTCGAGGATGTTGAAGTCGAAGCGCAGCCGGTCGACGCCGCGGGCGTTGGTGTAGTAGGTCTGGAACACGTCGACGCCGTCGGTGACGAACACGCTGAGCCCGAACCCGCCGCCGGCACCGTGGTCGTCGGCGAACGTGGTGCCGCGCGACGAGTAGACCGGGACCGTCCATTCCATCCGGCGCCGCACCTGCTCGAGTTGCTCGAACGGCATGTCGGAGACGACCGCGTAGGAGACACCGCGCGCGTGCAGGTGCTCGAGCCGGCCGACGTTGTCGGTGAAGCTGGCGCAGCCCGAGCAGATGTCGTCGGGGCCGTTGTCCATGAACTGGTAGACGACGAGTTGGTCGCGGCCCTCGAACAGGTCGCGCAAACCCGCTTTGCCGTCGCGACCGGTGAACGCATAATCGTCTCGCATCCGGACCATCGGCAGCCGGCGCCGCTCGGCGGCCAGCGCGTCCAGCGCCCGGGTGGCCGCCTTCTCCTTGACCAGCAGGGCGTCGCGGGCTGCCTGCCACTGCTCGCGGGGCACGATCTCCGGATGAGCCATGGTCTCTCGTCCTCTCACCGTGAGTGATCAAACAACCCTATCCCGGGGGTACGACATGACGTTCACACCGGGGCTGGCGGTCAGCCGAAGGCTGCACGACCAGGTGGTCGGTCCGGCCCTGCGCGGACGGCCCTACGCCGCGGCCCGGGTCGACACCGGCTCCGATGTGCTCGGCTTCGACACCACCCGGTCGATGGACCACGACTGGGGCCCACGGCTGCAGGTCTTCGTCGCCGACCGGAACGCCGCGGCGGGCGCCCGCGCGGCCATCGACGCGGCCCTGCCGGCGACCTTCCACGGCCTACCGACCCGGCCGTCCGCCGACGGCGGCGAGCGGCTCGGCGTGACCGTCGACGCCCTCGACGACTACCTGCGCGACAGCCTCGGACTCGCCGACCCGGCCCGACCGACCACCACGGAATGGCTCGCGCTGCCGACCCAACGGCTGGCCGAGTTCACCGGCGGCGCGGTGTTCCACGACGGCCTCGGCGGGCTGACCGCGGCCCGCGCCGCGCTGGCCTGCTACCCGGACGACGTCTGGCGCTACGTGCTCGCCGCGCAGTGGACCCGGATCGACCAGGAGGAGCCGTTCGTCGGGCGGTGCGGCGAGGCCGGCGACGACCTGGGCAGCCGGATCGTCGCCGCCCGGCTGGCCCGCGACCTGATGCGGCTGTGGCTGCTGCTGGAGCGCCGCTACCCTCCGTACGCCAAATGGCTCGGCACCGCCTTCGCCCGGCTGCCCGGCGCACCGCACGACGCGCTGACCGCCGCCCTGGCCGCCACCGACTGGCGCGAGCGCGAGCGGCACCTGGTCGCCGCGGCCGTGCGGGCCGGCGAGCGCACCAACGAGGTGCTCGGCACCGCCGTCGACCCCACCCCGGTGCGCTTCCACGACCGGCCCTACACGGTGCTCGGCGCCGCCCGGTTCGCGGCCGCGCTGACCGCCACGATCACCGATCCCGGGCTGCGCGACCGGCCGCCGGTCGGCGCCGTCGACCAGTTCGTCGACAGCACGGATGTCCTGGCGCATGTCGGACGCGCCCGGGCGGCGGCGGGTGGCTTCGAGGGGCCACGGAGCGGCCCGAACGAACGTTAAGCTGACGGTGTGCTCAGTGCGGAGCTCCACCCACCCGAGCGGCTCGAGGCCGCACAGCGTGCGACGGCCGGCGTCGGCCTCGACGCGCTGCTCATCACGCCCGGCTCCGACCTGCGCTACCTGACCGGCTACGACGCGCACGCGCTGGAGCGGCTGACCTGCCTGGTGGTGCCCGCGCGGGGCGAGCCGACCCTGATCGTGCCGACCCTGGAGCGGCCCGCCGCCGAGGTCGCCACCCGCGGCCTGCGGATCGTCGACCACCGCGACGGCCAGGACCCCTACCCGCTGGTCGTCGCCGCCCTCGACGGCCCGCCCAGCGTGGTCGCGCTCGGTGACCGGATGTGGGCGGCCCACGTGCTCGGCCTGCGGGCCGCGCTGCCCGGCACCGAGCAGCGCCTCGCCGGCGACGTGCTTGCCGAGTTGCGGATGCGCAAGTCACCGGCCGAGGTCGAGGCGCTGCGCCAGGCCGGCGCCGCCATCGACGCCGTGCACGCCCGGATGGGCGAGTGGCTGCGGCCGGGCCGCACCGAGCGGCAGGTCGGTGTCGACATCGCCGAGGCCATCCTGGCCGCCGGGCACGCCACCGTCGACTTCGTCATCGTCGCCTCGGGCCCCAACGGTGCCAGCCCGCACCACGAGACCGCCGACCGGGTGATCCGCGAAGGCGAGCCGGTGGTGGTCGACATCGGCGGCACGATGCCGTCGGGCTACTGCTCCGACTCGACCCGCACCTACGTGGTCGGCCGCCCGCCGGCCGACGTGGTCGACTTCTACGCGGTGCTGCGGGCCGCCCAGCGCGCCGCCGTCGACGCGGTCCGCCCCGGGGTCACCTGCGAGCAGGTCGACGCGACCGCCCGTGACCTGATCGCCGCCGCCGGCTTCGGAGCGGCGTTCCTGCACCGCACCGGTCACGGCATCGGCCTCGACGGGCACGAGGAGCCCTACATCGTGGCCGGCAACGACCGGCCGCTGGAGCCCGGCATGGCGTTCTCCATCGAGCCCGGCATCTATCTGGCGGGCCACGCCGGTGCCCGCATCGAAGACATCGTCGTCTGCGCCGGCGGGGGAGCAGACGTCCTCAACACCACGACCACGGAGTTGGCCGAACTATGACCATCGACCGCATCCTGCCCACCGAGGAAGCCGGAGACCTGCTCGCCCTCACCACGGAGATCGCCGACCAGGAACTGGCGCCGATCGCCGCCGACCACGAGGCCCGCCGCGCGTTCCCGCGCGAGGCGATCCGCCTGCTGGGTCGCGCGGGCCTGCTCGGCCTGCCCTACCCGGAGGAATACGGCGGCGGCGGCCAGCCCTACGAGGTCTACCTCCAGGTCCTGGAAATCCTCGCGTCGCGCTGGCTGGTGGCCGCCGAGGCGGTCAGCGTGCACACGCTGGCCTGCTACCCGGTGGCGTCCGTCGGCAGCGAGCAACAGCGCAAGCTGCTGCCCGACATGCTCGGTGGCGAGTTGTTGGGCGCCTACTGCCTCTCCGAGCCGCAGGGCGGCTCCGACGCGGCCGCGTTGACCACCCGGGCCGTCCGCGACGGCGACGCCTACGTCGTCGACGGCACCAAGGCCTGGATCACCCACGCCCACGACGCCGACTTCTTCAACATCTTCGCCCGCACCGGCGGCCCGGGCCCGGGCGGCATCTCCTGCCTGCTGGCCGACGCCAACACGCCGGGCATCGTGCCGCAGGCGCCGGAGCGCACCATGGGCCTGCACGCCTCGCCGATCTCCCAGATCGCGTTCGACGGCGCCCGGGTGCCCGCCGACCGGCTGGTCGGCGACGAGGGCACCGGCTTCGGCATCGCGATGCGCGCCCTCGACTCGGGCCGGCTGGGCATCGCCTCCTGTGCGGTCGGGCTGGCCCAGGCGGCGCTCGACTACGCGGTCGACTACGCCCGCGAGCGCGAGCAGTTCGGCACCCGGCTGGTCGACTTCCAGGGCGTCGGGTTCATGCTCGCCGACATGGCCACCCAGGTCACCGCCGCCCGCGCGCTGACCCTGGCCGCGGCCCGGCTGCGTGACCACGGCCGGCCCTACTCGACCGAGGCGGCCAAGGCCAAGCTGTTCGCCACCGACACGGCCATGCGGG
Source organism: Asanoa sp. NPDC049573 (assembly GCF_040676615.1). Taxonomy (NCBI): domain Bacteria; kingdom Bacillati; phylum Actinomycetota; class Actinomycetes; order Micromonosporales; family Micromonosporaceae; genus Asanoa; species Asanoa sp. NPDC049573. The sequence goes on along the minus strand of NZ_JBFAPI010000013.1, from coordinate 107,372 downwards.
TGACCACCGACGCGGTGCAGGTGCTGGGCGGCTACGGCTACGTCGCCGACCACCCCGTGGAGCGCTACATGCGCGAGGCCAAGGTGCTGCAGATCGTCGAGGGCACCAACCAGATCCAGCGGGTGGTGATCTCCCGCTCGCTGGCCAGGGGATAGCCTCGCGACCGTGGTCGATGCCACCGGCGCCCTGGAGGCCGTCTGGCGGTCCGACGCCGCCGGGATGCGGGCGGTGCTCGCCCGCCGCCTCGGCGACCTCGACCGGGCCGAGGAGGCCCTCCAGGACGCCGTGGGCGAGGCAATGCGCCGCTGGCCGACCGAGGGCGTGCCGCAGCGGCCGGCGGGCTGGCTGGTCACCACGGCCTGGCGCAAGGCCCTCGACGGCCTGCGCCGGGAGGCGACCGGCCGCGAGAAGGCAGCCCAGCTCGCCCTGGAGCCGCCCGTCGAACCGACCGGCGACGACCGGCTCGCGATGATCTTCGCCTGCTGCCACCCGGAGCTGAGCGAGGCGTCCCAGGTCGCGCTCACCCTCTCGGCGGTCAGCGGCCTGTCCACCGAGCAGATCGCCGCCGCCCACCTGGTGCCGACGGCGACGATGGCGCAGCGGCTGGTCCGGGCCAAGCGGGCGCTGCGCGGCGCCCGCTTCGACGTGCCCGGTGATCGGCTGCCCGCCGTCCTCGCCACCATCTACCTGGTCTTCAACCAGGGCTACGACGCGGTCCGCCGCGACCTGGCCCGGGAGGGCCTCGACCTGGCCTGCCAGCTCGCCGCCCTGCTGCCCGACTCGGCCGAGGCCGAAGGGCTGGCCGCGCTGCTCACCCTGCACGAGGCCCGGGCCGCGACGCGGGTCGACTCCGCCGGCCGGCTCGTGCTGCTCGCCGACCAGGACCGGTCGCGGTGGGACCGAGACATGATCACTTCGGGGGTACGCCGCCTCGGCCGCGCCGCCGCCCTCGGCCCGCCCGGGCCCTACCAACTCCAGGCCGCCATCGCGGCACAGCACGCGCTCGCGCCGTCCTACGCGGCGACCGACTGGGCCGCCGTCCGCGGCCTCTACGACCGGCTCCTCGACCTGCGCCCCTCGCCGGTGGTCGCGCTGAGCCGGGCCGTGGCGACCGGCTTCGTCGACGGCCCAGCGGCCGCGCTGGCCGAGACCGAGGCGCTGGCCGAGCGGCTGGCCGGCTACCGGATGTGGCACGCCACCCGGGCCGACCTGCTGGCCCGGCTGGGTCGCACGGCCGAGGCGGCGGACGCGACCCGCCGGGCGCTGGCGCTGGCCACCAACGACGCCGAACGGGACCTGCTCGCCCGCCGCCTCGCGGCGCTCAGTTCATGACCGGCCGGACCTCGACCGTCTCCCGGAACGGGACGATGCCCGGCCAGGTGGCCGCGATCGCGACCGCCTCGTCGGCGTCGGTGACGTCCAGCGGCACGATGCCGCCGATCACCTCCTTGAGCTCCACGTAGGGGCCGTCGGTGACCGCGACCCGGCCGCCCTCGCCGGCGGCGATCGTGCGGGTCGCCGCGGCCGGGCCGAGCATCGCCCCGCCCGGCAGGACCTTGCCGGTGGGCAGCCAGCGGGCGTACCAGTCGCGGATCTGCCCCATCACCTCCCGCGTGGCCGCGTCGTCGCCACTCCAGGCAGCCTCGTCTCCGCTGATCAGCATCAGGAACCGCATGGGTACCACCTAACGTTCGATCGTCGGCCGGACCTCGACCTGGTCACCGAGCGCCTCGATGCCCGGCCAGGTCGCCGCGCAGGCGATGGCGTCGTCGATCGTGTCGGCCTCCAGCAGCATGAAACCGCCGACCACGTCCTTGATCTCGATGTAGGGCCCGTCGGTGACCACGGCCTTGCCGTCGGCGCCCCGCCGCACCGTCCTGGCCGTCGCGACCGGCTGCAACTCGGCGCCGCCGTCGAGGATCACCCCGGCCGCGTGCCACCTCTCCCACCAGGAGTTGACCGTCTCCATCACGACCTCGGCCTCCGGGCCCTCCCAGTTGGACTCGGGCCCGCAGATCATCATCACGTACCGCATCGTTTCGCCTCTCGTCGGAAGTGTCATGGGGATGACGAATGGCACCGTGGCGGGATCGACATCGCCGTGGACGGAACGTGCCGGTAGTTTCTTGCGCGTGGAGGACATTGACCGCGCCATCGTCGCAGCCCTGACCGCCGACGGCCGGCTGTCCTACACCGACCTCGCCGAACGCGTGGGGCTGTCGGTGTCGGCGGTGCACCAGCGGGTCCGCCGGCTGGAGCAGCGCGGGGTGATCCGCGGCTACACGGCCAGGATCGCCTACGACGCGGTCGACCTGCCGCTGGCCGCGTTCGTGGCGATCCGCCCGTTCGACCCGTCGCAGCCCGACGACGCGCCCGAGCGGCTGGCACACATCCCGGAGATCGAGTCCTGCTACTCGGTCGCCGGGGATGACTTCTACCTGTTGCTGGTGCGGGTGGCCGGCCCGGCCGACCTGGAGCGGGTGCTGCAGGAGATCCGTACGGCGGCCAACGTCACGCACCGCACCACCGTGGTGCTGTCGACCCCCTACGAGGGCCGGTCGCCGAAGGTGGCGCTCACTGACCCGAGTTCCACTGCTGGATGACCCGGGTGCCGTGCTCGAAGCCGAGCACGGACAGCGTGGCGGTGTCGAGCTTGAGCAGCCCGCCGCCCTCGGTGCCCAGCCCGATCCAGCGGGCGCCCACGACCCGCAGGCAGTGCCCGTGGCCGACCAGCGCCACGTCGCCGTCGTCGAGCAGCTTGGCCGCCTTCTCCAGCACCCGGTCGACCCGCGCGCCGACCTGCGCCGGCGTCTCCCCGCCGGGCGCGCCGTCGGTCCACAGCGACCAGGTCGGGTCGTCGCGCCGGTGGATCTCGGCCGAGGTGATCCCCTCGTAGCGGCCGTAGTTCCATTCCGTCAGGTCCTCGTCGACCTCGGTGACCCGCAGGCCCGCGAGTTCCGCGGTGCGCAGCGCCCGCCGCCGCGGACTGCTGATCACGGCGGCGAAGGACCGTCCGGCGAGAAGGTTGCCGATCTCCCGGGCCTGGCGCTCGCCGTCGGTGGTCAGGTCGATATCGGTGTACGAGGTGTGGTTCCCGGCCATGCTCCACTCGGTCTGCCCGTGCCGGACCAGGACGATCTCCGCCATGGAGTCCATCCAACCGGAGCCTCGCCCGACGCGCTGGCCGAATCATCATCCTAGGACGCCGTAGGGGGCGTGCCGAGGTCCATAGATCAACACTGCGGCGGGGGAGCGGTAGGGTCGGCCGCATGACGATCCGTCCCATCCGGCTCCTGGGCGACGCGGTGCTGCGCGCCGAGTGCGACCCGGTGCGCAGCTTCGACGCGGAGCTGCGGGCGCTGGTCACGGACCTGATGGACACGCTGCTCGGCGAGCCCGGCCGGGCCGGCGTGGCCGCCAACCAGATCGGCGTCAGCGCCCAGGTGTTCGTCTACGACGCCGAGGGCCAGCGCGGCCACGTGGTCAACCCGTCGATCACGGTGTCCGAGCAGACCCAGGACGGCGACGAGGGCTGCCTGTCCATCCCGGAGCTGTACTTCCCGACGCCGCGGGCCATGCACGCCACGGTCACCGGCTTCGACCAGCACGGCGAGCCGCTGACGGTGTCCGGCAGCGGCTTCCTGGCCCGGGCGCTGCAGCACGAGACCGACCACCTGGCCGGCCGCCTGTTCGTCGACACGTTGCGCGGCCAGACCCGCCGCGAAGCCCTGCGGGCCATCCGCGCGGAGCCGTGGAAGCGTCGCTGATCCGGGCCGCGGGCGAGTTCCGCCGCACGCCCTTGGAACGGTCCGATCAGCGCGTCTCGTGGCAGCGGCCGGACCAGGCCGTCCCGATCACCGTCGGCCTCGCCGCGTTCTGCGCGGGCCACGTTCACCGGATGCCGCACGGATACTGGGACGACCCGCTGCCGCGGGCCCGCGCCTACCTGCGCCGCCGCACACCACCATGGGAGGCCTGACCGGTGATCGTTCGCGTGCCCTACCACCAGGACGAGGTGGTCGACAGCATTCCGCCGTTGGGGGAGACGGTCGCACCGGTGTTGCCGGCCGGCACCGTCTGGGAGCGGCTCGCGGCCCTGCACGGCGTGGTCGCCGACAGGGTGGCCGCCGAGATCCGTGCCGGTGGAGCGCCCACTGTGGTCTCCGGTGACTGTCTGGTCGCGCTCGGGACGCTCGCCGGGGTGCAGCGGGCCGGTGTCGACCCCGCGGTGGTCTGGTTCGACGCGCACGGTGACGTGCACACGCTGGAGACGACGACCTCCGGCTACCTCGGCGGTCTGGCCCTGCGGCTGGCGATGGGCGCCCACCCCGACCTGGTGGCCGGGCCGCTCGGGTTGCGTCCGCTCGCCGCGGCCCGGGTCCTGCTGGTCGACGCCCGCGACCTGGACCCGCCGGAGGCCGCGTTCCTGGCCTCCGGCGGTCCCGCCGTGTGCGCCGTCGACGAGATCGACGACGCGGTGCTGCCCGCCGGCCCGCTCGTGCTGCACGTCGACGTCGACGTGATCGACCCCGCGGAGCTGCCCGGCCTGCGCTTTCCCGCTCCGGGCGGCCCGTCCACCGGCGCGGTTCTCGGTGCGGTCCGCCGGGTCCTGGCCACCGGCCGGGTTGTCGCGCTGGACATCGCCGCACCCTGGCACCCCGCTCCTGACGACGAGGCCCGCGCCGACCTCCTCTCGGCACTTCTAACATCCTAGGACGCCTTACGGGTAGTGCCGCCAGTCGCAACGACAAGTCAGCGCCGATGGCGCTACGGGCCGGTCGGGAAGTCCTAGGCGGACCTTAAAACTGTTATCCGGCGGTCGCGCCGGTCGTCTCCTGTGCGCCACGATGGGGCGGCTTCAAGGAGAGGTGCGATGCGCGAAGGGTACGAGCAGGCGTTGGTCGTCGCTGCTCGCGACGGTGATCCGCGGGCGGTCGACCGGCTGGTCGCCGAGTATCTGCCGCTGGTCTACAACGTGGTCGGTCGTGCGCTCGACGGGCACGCCGACGTCGACGACGTCGTGCAGGAGACGATGCTGCGCTGCGTGACCGGCCTGCGGGGGCTGCGCGACCCGGCGAGCTTCCGGGCCTGGCTGGTCGCGACCGGCAGGCGGACCCCTACCGCGCACGGCAGGCCGGTCACCTGGGCTACCCGGGCAGCGAGCAGACCCTCGCCGACCCGGGCGCCGACTTCGCCGAGCTGACGATCCTGCGGCTGGAGCTGGCCGGCCAGCGGCGGGAGGTGGCCGAGGCGACCCGCTGGCTCGACCCGGACGACCGTGAGCTGCTTTCGTTGTGGTGGCTGGAGTCGTCGGGCGAGCTGACCCGCGACGAGCTGGCGCAGTCGCTGGGTGTGACCAACCAGCACGCCGCCGTGCGGGTGCAGCGGATGAAGGAGCGCCTCGACACGTCGCGGGTGCTGGTGCGGGCCCTGCACGCCCGGCCCCGCTGCCCCGACCTGGGTGAGCTGGTCGCCGGCTGGTCGGGCCGCCCGGACGCGCTGTGGCGCAAGCGGCTGGCCCGGCACACCCGCGACTGCCCCCACTGCGGCACGGGCTGGACCCACCTGGTCGCCGCCGAGCGGTTGCTGGCCGGTGTGGGTCTGGTCGCGCCCGCGGCCGGGCTGGCCGCGGCGATGGTGACGGCCGCCGGTGGCGCGTCGGCCGGCGCCGGCGTGGGTGCCGCCGCCGGTGCGGCCTGGAACAGCGCGACCGGGACGACGGCCTCGACCGCCGGCAAGGCGGCCTGGTTGCCGAAGCTGCTGCAGGGGTTCGTGGTCAGCAAGCCGATCGCGGCCGCGGTGGCCACGGTCGCGGTGGCGGCCGCGGCGGCGGTCACGTTCGGGGTCGTGCGCGACGACGGGGCGGTGCCCGCCGCGGCCGTGTTGCCTCCCGCCGCCTCCGGGGCGCCGTCGCCCGTACCCCCGACTGGTCCGGCAGCGACGACGGCGCCGCCGGCTTCCGCGAAACCGACCCCGAAGAAGACCGCGGCGAAGCCGGCGGTCCCGTTGCCGCCCACCCGCAAGACGGCGAAGAAGGGTGCCGCGGTCTGGGACTTCCCGGCGGTGAACGCGGGCCTGAAGGCGGTCGGCGCGTCCTGGTACTACAACTGGGGCTCCAACAACGACCGGATGCCGGCCTCGGGTGTCGAGTTCGTCCCGATGATCTGGGGAACCACCAACGCGACCGACTCGACGCTGGCGCAGGCCAAGCGCGAGGGTGACACGCTGCTCGGGTTCAACGAGCCGGACATGGCGGAGCAGGCCGACATGACGCCGGCGAAGGCGCTGGAGCTGTGGCCGAAGCTGCAGGCGACCGGGATGCGGCTGGGCAGCCCGGCGGTGGCGTGGGGTGCGGCCGACACCGGGCGGTGGCTCGACGAGTTCATGAAGGGCGCGAAGCAGAAGGGCTACCGCGTCGACTTCATCACCTTGCACTGGTATGGCGGCGACTTCTCGTCGGCGGCGGTGGGGCAGCTCAAGGGCTACATCCAGCAGGTGTACGCGAAGTACAAGCTGCCGATCTGGCTGACCGAGTTCGCGCTGATCCGGTTCGACGGGTCGGGTGCGCACTATCCGACCGACGCGCAGCAGGTGTCGTTCATCAACGGTGCGACGGACATGCTGCAGGGCCTGTCGTACGTGGAGCGGTATTCCTGGTTCGGCCTGCCGTCGACGTCGGACAGCCACACCGGGCTCTACAAGGAGAGTGGCGCGCTGACGCCGATGGGCACCGCCTACCGGGCGGCGGGCTGATCGGCGAGCAGGTGCTCGTAGGGGAAACCGTCGACGAGTTCGGCGCGGCGGGCGGACAGGTCGCGGAGCCCGGCCTCGATGTGTGCGTGGTCGACGAGGTCGGGTTCGGCGCTGTCGCGCAGCTTGAGGCGCTGGCCGATGGCGGCGCCGGCGAGGTCCTCGGCGAGCCGGTCGGCGGGGACGCCGCAGGTGGTGCGGTGTTCGGCGAGGCGGACGCGTTCGAACACGTAGCCGCCTTCGCGGAGTTGGAGCCAGGCCCAGCCCTCGGCGGGCCCGCCGGCCCAGCGGACCCGGATGCCGCGGATGATCGGGTCGAACAGTTGGCGGGCGGCGTAGGCGTCGACGGCGGCGGCGCGGGCGACCGAGGACAGGTCGTTGACGTAGCCGGTGCGGCCGTCGGGGAGGCGGCCGACGATGTCGCGGTAGCCCAGCCCGTCGTCGGCGCCGAACTCGCGCGCGTCGAGGACGTACCCGAGGATCTGGCTGCCGTTGTGTGTCGCGGTCAGGGTCGGTGAGCCGATCCTGATCAGGGGCAGGCCGACGGCGTCGCAGACGGCGGTGGTCATCCGGGTGACGCGCGCGCCGGCGGCGGCGGTGTCGTCGGTGAACAGCAGCGCGAACTCGGGCCGGTCGGTGTCGGCGTCGGTGACCAGGTAGTCGAGGACGACGGCGTGTGCGGTGTTCCACTGGCCGGCGGTGACGCCGGTCGGTTTGCGGCCGATCACCTGGCCGAGGCGTCGTCCGGTGTGGACCCGGCGGCCGGCGCGCAGGATGGTTGGCGTCACGGGCCGACGCTAACCCACGGGTCCGACGGTCAACACCTCCGGGTGCGGGTGGCGCAGGAAGTCGTGGTGGGAGATGTCCCAGCCGTAGGCGCCGGTGCGGGCGAAGACGAGCACGTCGCCGACCCGCATCCGGTCGACGTGCTGGCCGCGGGTGAGCACGTCGCGTGGGGTGCACAGCTCGCCGGTGGCGTCGACGGGAACATCGGATACCTCCGGACGGGTGTACGGGTAGGGCCAGTCGTCGACGGGCAGCACGGTGAACGGGTGGCTGTAGCCCCAGGCGGCGGGTAGCCGGAAGTGGTGGGTGCCGCCGCGCAGGACGGCGAACCAGCGGCCGTGGTTGTGTTTGAGGTCGATCACCTCGGTGGCGTACCAGCCGGCGTCGGCGGCGACGTACCGTCCGGGTTCGACGGCCAGGGTCACCCCCGCGGGTGGCTTTTTGATCTGGAGCTGGTCGAGGTCGAAGCGGGCGTCGCCGGTGTAGTCGATGCCGAAGCCGCCGCCGGCGTTGACGTAGCGCAGCGGGATGCGCAGGCGGTGGGCGGCGGTGGCGGACCAGGCGACGGCGTCGTCGATGAAGGCGGCGTGTGCGGCGGCGTCGAGGTTGTTGGAGACGGCGTGCAGGTGGAAGCCGGTGGGGTTCAGGCCGTGCGGGATCGTGTGGAGGTCGTCCTCGGCGATGCCGAACGGGGTCGGTGTGCCGGTCATCCGGTGGCTGCCCGTGGGTGTCGCGGCGACCCTGTTGACCCTCAGCGCGGCCCGGACGGGTCTTCCGGCGGCCAGGTGGACGAGGCGGCGAGCCTCGTGGGCGCTCTCGACGTGGATCATCGCGGTTGCGTCGACGGCGGCGGTGAGTTCGTCGTCGGTCTTGGCCGGGCCGGCGAACGCGATCTCCTTCGCGCCGGCGGCCAGGGCGAGGTCGAGTTCGCCGCCGGAGGCGACCTCGAGGCCGTCGGCGTGTGCGGCGATCGCGCGGAGCAGGTCGGGGTCGCCGTTGGCCTTGACGGCGTACAGGACGCGGGTGCCCGCGGGGAGGGCGGCGCGGATGGCGGTGATCCGGTCGACGGCGACCCGCGGGTCGTAGACGTAGGCGCAGACGGGGCGGCTGGCGCGGCGCAGCGCGGCGGCGACCGGCTCAGGGACCATGGAGCGGATTGTGCACGGGCACGTAGTGGTCGCCGGCGCCGGCCAGCCGCATCCGCACGAGGGCCTTGTGCGGGACGGTCCGCGCGGTCAGGGCGGCGTGGTCCTCCTTGGCCGCGGCGGCGCAGGTCGGGTCGGCGAGCAGCGGCTCGTAGGCCTCGTCGAGGGCGTCCCGGACGGCCCGCCAGGCGCGGTCCTCGTCGAGGTCGTGCGAGTGGGTGAGCCGCACGACGATCTCGCCCAGGTGGGCCTGCAGGGCGGTGTAGCCGAGCTTGGCCCGCATCACGCCGGCGTCGGTGGTGGCGATGACGGAGCCCGGCCACAGCGGCGGCGGGCCGGCGAGGCGGGGCAGGTGCAGGCGCAGGCCGGCGAAGTCGCGGAACGCGATCCGGTGCGGACGGCCGTCGACGAACGTGGGCAGGCAGTTCTGCAGGTGCGCTTCGAGGGCGATGCCGTGCCGGGCGGCGAGGCCGACGACCGGTGGCAGCAGCAGCCGGGCGTAGTCGGCGACGAAGCGGAGAGCACTCCCCGGTCCGGGTTCTACCAGGTGGTCGAGGGTGTCGCCGGCGGCCAGGCCGCCGCCGGGGATGGCGGTCTCACCGGGCGCCAGGTGGCGGTCGAGGCCGTCGCGCAGGATCGCGGATCCGTCGCGGCCGGCGCCGGCGGCCAGGGCGCTGCCGGCGGTCTCGGCGAGCAGGATCACGGTGGGGTCGTCGGCGAGGAGCCGGTGCAGCAGGGCGGAGATGGCGGGGCCGTTGCGGGTGCTGGCGGTGGAGATGCTGCGCCGGGTGCTGGTGACCTGGATGTCGAGGGAGAGCTTGAGGTAGCGGCGGTGGCCGTCCGCGCTCTTCGGCAGCAGCAGGGTGCGGACGGCGGCCGTCGGTGCGGCCTCGATGGTGCCGTCGAGGTCTTTGAGCGCGCCGCTGGCGTAGAGGTCGGCGTAGCGGCGGCGCAGGACGGTGTCGCGCTGCCACTGGTGCACCGGGATGACGGCCCTGTCGTCGTGGCGGCCGAGGGCCTCGCCCAGGTCGTCGCCGATCAGCAGGTCGCGGCGGACCTGCACGAACGCGACGGTGGTGGTGCCGGCCTCGACGTCGTGGCGCAGGGTGTCGACGGTGTCCCAGCCCAGTCGCGTGCGGCCGCACGGGTGCAGGTTGTGGCCGTCGATCGCGATCCGCTCGTACGCGAGGGCGCGGGCGTCGGGATCCGGGCCGGGATCCTCCGGTTTGGGGCGGGCGTACGCGAGGGCGAGGTTGACGGTCGCGTTCGTCAGTTCCTCGGCGAGGCCGTCGGCGCCGGGCGGGAGCAGGTCGGTGAGCGGTTCGTCGCCGAGCTTGTCAATCTCGACGCGGTCGAAGCCGTGCCGGCGGCCGATGCCGGCGAACCGTTCCCGGGCGTCGCCGATGTCCTCCCGGTAGAGGGCGCCGGCGAGGCGGCGGGCGACGGTGGCGGCGGCGCGCGGCAGGGCGGCCCGGAACGGGGCGACGAGGGTCGGCGCGACCTGGTTGAGGCGTGCCGCGGTGTGCCGCGCGGCGCTGTCGAGGCTCACCGGTGGCCCGCGAGCGGGTTCGGCACGTACGCCCAGCGGGGTTCGAGCGGGTCGGCGGCGAGGCGCATGGTGGTGGTCGCCTTGATCGGGAGGGTGTCGCGGCCGGTGAGGCGCTCGCCGGCGGTGCGGGCGCAGGCGGCCCACAGCTCGCCCGGTGGTGTGCCGGTGGCGGTGGCGAGGGTGGCGACGAGTTGGCCGAGCACGACGCCGAGGGCGGCGTGCAGGGTGGTCGCCGGCTCGTCGGGGTCGGCGGCGGTCACGTCGCCGTGCAGCGGCGGCGGGGCGATGCCCTTGCGGCGCACCCGGTCGGGGTCGATCCGGATGCCGCCGACGTCGCGGTAGTAGAGCCGGTCCGGTCTGCCGCCGGCGAGGGTGACGAGGGTGTTCTGGCCGTGCGCCTCGAGGCCGATGCCGAGGTCGAGGAGCTGCTCGGGGCCGGTGACCAGGACCCGGGTGAGGTCGGCGAGGAACGGGCGGGGGTCACCGTGGTAGCCCAGGCGTATCGCCTCGCGGGCCAGCGGTGCGCCGTCGGCGGGTGAGGGTGCCGACAGGGCGGCCAGTGGGATCGCGTGTGCCGGCGGGGCCTGGCGGTGGATGACGGCGAGGCGGCGGTCGGGCTCGTTGCCGTCGGTGCGAACCGCGCCGCCGGCGTGCTCGCGGAGCACGGTCAGCGCGGGCGTGAGGCTGCTCAGGAATGCGGTCAGGGTCGGTCCGTTTTCGAGGGCGGCCGGGGAGACGGTGCGCACGGCGCTGGTCATCTGCACGTCGACGGCGGTCTTGAGGTGCAGGCTCGGGTCGTCGAGCGGGGCCAGGGTGCGCAGCGACATCAGCGGGCGGGCGCGGCGGGTGCCGACCGGGCGCAGGTCCGGGTGGTCCGGGAGGACGCGGGCGGCCTGCCAGGGGTGCAGGTGCAGCAGCGGGGGCAGGCCGGCGCCTGTGGTGTGCCAGCGGTCGGCGGGTACCGCCACCCGGACGAGGTCGACGGTGGTGCGGTGCTCGGGGGCGTAGGCGAGGACGTCGGCGGTGGTCAGGCCGGTCCGGGTGCGGCAGCCGGGGTGCAGCGGGTGGCCGTCGACGACGAGTTGCTCCCAGTGCGGCGGTGTGGCGCGGGTCAGGGCCGGTGGGCCGCCGTCGGGGTGCGGTTGGGTGGCGCGGGCCAGGGCGAGGTTGGCGACGCTGTTCTCGAGCTCGGCCGTGAAGCGCTGGTGGGCCGCGTACCCGCTGATGTTTTCCCGGGCGATGGCCTCCGTGAGCCGCCGCTGGATTTCTTCGCCCGCGCCGGGCAGTTCCCGCAGGTAGGCGGGATGCAGGTCGGGGCGGTGGCGTGCGAGCCATCGCGAGGTGCTCGACGGGTCGGGCTCAGCCTCCGCGCTGCTCACGCCGAGAAGCCTACTAAGGGAATCCTTACCTATTTTCGTCCACCCCGGACGCTCAGCGGTCGCGGGAGCGGCGCACGTAGAGGCCGGCCATCCCGATCAGGATGAACGCCAGCGCCAGGCAGACGAAGAGCTTGAAGATCACGGGGCCACCTTGTCACATTCCCCGTAGGGTGCATAGGTGCGGTTGGCGACCTTCAACGTCCTACACGGCCGGTCCATCGACGACGGGATCGTCGACCAGGCGCGGTTCGCCGCGTCGGTAGCGGCCATCGACGCCGACGTGCTCGCGCTGCAGGAGGTCGACCGGCTCCAGCCGCGTTCCGGCACGCTCGACCTGACCGCGCTCGCCGCGGAGGCGGCCGGCGCGACCGCGCACCGGTTCGTGGCGGCGGTGGTCGGCACGCCGGGGGAGAGCTACCGGCCCCTGGCCTTCGACGACGACGGCGCCGACCAGCCCAACTACGGCATCGGCCTGGTCAGCCGCTACCCGGCGCGGTCGTGGCGGACGGTGCGGCTCTCGCCGTCGCCGGTGCCCGGCCCGATCTACGCGCTCGGCCCCGGCGGCCGGGGTCGCCCGATGCTGCTGCGCGACGAGCCGCGGGTGCTGCTCGTCGCGCAGCTCGTCACGCCCTGGGGTGACGTCACGGTCGGCGCCACCCACCTGTCGTTCGTGCCCGGCTGGAACCTGTGGCAGCTCCGCCGGGTGGTGCGGGTCATGCGCGCCATGCCGGCACCGCGGCTGCTGCTCGGCGACCTCAACCTGCCCGCCGGGCCGGCGGCGGTCGGCTCGGGGTGGCGGCCGCTGGGCCGGCTGCCGACGTTCCCGTCGTCGGCGCCGCGGGTGCAACTCGACCACGTGCTCGCCGACCCGCGCGGCTGGGGCCAACGCCCGTGGGCGGCGACGGCGTCGACCCCGGCGGTGGCGGTGTCCGACCACCGGCCACTGGTTGTCGATCTTGCGTTCAACGGGGTGGGGGAGCGGACCTAGCCCTGTGGGTCTCCCCCGGACCTAGCCCTGTTGGTCTCCCGCACCACGGCCCACGCGTCGGCGACCGGGCCGACGTGGCCGAGCTTGTCGGGGTTGAGCACCGCGCGGATCGTCTGGATCCGGCCGTCGGCGATGTCGAGCGTCCAGGTGTTGACCACCTTGCCGGCGCGGTCCCGGAAGATCGCTCCCGGTTGCCCGTTGACCTCGTGCCGCTCGACGACACCGCCGATCCGCGCGAACGGCGCCGTCAGCGCGGCCAGCGTCCGGGCCACCTTCGCGGCGCCGAAGACACCGTCGCCCCACAGCGGTGCCTTGCCGCCGCTGTCGCCGACCAGTTGTGCGTCGGCGGCGAGCAGGTCACGCAAGCTGTCGACGTCGCCGTCGCGGAACGCCTCGAAGAACCGGTCGGCCAGTTCGGCGCGCTCGGCCCGGTCGGCGGCGAACCGCGGCCGACCCTCGTCCATGTGCCGGCGGGCCCGGACGGCGAGCTGCCGGCACGCCGCCTCCGACCGCTCGACCGCGTCGGCGATCGTGGGGAAGTCGAAGGCGAAGACCTCGCGGAGCACGAAGACGGCCCGTTCGAGCGGGCTGAGCCGCTCCAGCAGCAGCAGGGCCGCGGTCGAGAGCGAGTCGGCCAGCTCGGCCGCGCGGGCCGGGTCCTCGTAGGGGTCGGACAGCAACGGTTCGGGGAACCAGCGGCCGACGTAGGTCTCCCGCCGGACCCGGGCCGAGCGCAGCACGTCGATCGAGATCCGGGTGACCACGGCCGACAGGAACGCCTTGGTCTCGGCGGGCTCACCCGGGTAGGCCTGGAACCGCAGCCAGGCCTCCTGGACGGCGTCCTCGGCCTCGGTGACGCTGCCCAGGATCCGGTAGGCGATCGAGAACAGCAGGGGCCGCAGCTCCTCGAACTCGTCCGTCCTGGTCGTCACGTCAGGTCCTCTTTGAACCCTTGCCGCCAGCTGCGGTAGTGGGGCTCCCAGCCCAGCTCCCGCTTGGCCTTGGCGTTGGAGAAGCCGCGCCCCTCGGTCATCATGCTCACCACGACCTCGCCGGCCAGCAGGCGGGCCAGCCAGACCGGGATCCGCATCGGCGCCTTGGCGCCCGCGCACTCGGCGAGGTAGGGCAGCCATTGGTTGGCCGGAGCGGGTTCGTCGTCGACGATGTTGAACACCCCGGTGGCGTGCTGCTCGACGGCCAGGACGGTGGCCGCGGCGGCGTCGTCGAGGTGGATCCAGGAGGCGTAGCCGGTGCCCTGGCCGACGAGCGGGAACTGCCGCTTGCGTACGAGCTCGACCTGGTCGTCGGTGGCACCCGGCCCGTAGAACCCGCCGTACCGCATGACCGCGCCGCCGGCTCCGACTACGGCGTCCTCGACGTGCTTGAGCGCGGCCATCCCGCCGTAGGCGGCCGTACCCTCGTGCAGGTCCAGCGGGTCGTCCTCGGTCTTGACCCAGCCGCCGGTGCGGATCCCGTTCCAGTTGGCGTAGCCCTGTGCCACGACGTGCGAAACCCCGGTCGCCTGGGCGGCGGCGAGCAGGTGGTCGGTGCCCTCGGTCCGCAGCCGGATGGTCGGGGCGGACCAGCGGTCGAAATGCTTCAGGTCGGGCTTTCCGGCATGGGTACGGCTGAGCCCGGTCATCTGGTGCACGATGGCGTCGGGCTGCGCCTTGGCGACGGCCTCACCGACCGCGGCCGCGTCGAGCGCGTCCATCACGACGGCTTCGGCGCCGAGCTGCTCGAGCGCGCCGAGCTTGGCCGGGTTCGTCGTCGTGGCCGTCACCTGGTGGCCGCGCGCCACGAGTTGGGGCACGAGCCGCCGTCCCAGGACGCCGGTGCCGCCCGCCAGGAAAACTCGCATGGTCCTTCACCTTCCTCGGGTCGATCCTTCCGAAACCCGAGACGAGACAGCCCCATCCGGCTGTGACATGGGGGAAGCTCTTCCCGTGCCACCAGCACGCAGGTTTACATAATGTGCATTATCGACCAACCACTGATCACCGGGGTGTCCTGACATGTTCCGTGTGGCCGGCCCTGACGACTTCGGGCCGATCATGGCCCTCTACCGGCAGTTGCACCCGTCCGATCCGCCGGTCCACGACGCGGCGCTGTTCCGGACGATCCTGGCGTCGCCCTGGTTGCGCTTGTTCGTGCTCGATGTCTCCGGCACGGTCGTCGCGACGACCTACCTCAACGTGATCCCCAACCTCACCCGGTCGGCGTCGCCCTACGCGGTCATCGAGAACGTCGTGGTCGACGCCTCCCACCGCGGCACCGGCCTGGGCCGCCGGATCATGGCCGGCACCCTCCAGGCGGCCTGGGACGCGGGCTGCTACAAGGTCATGCTGATGACCGGCTCCCGCGACCCGGCGACACACGGTTTCTATCGGGCCTGCGGCTTCTCACCCGACGCCAAGACGGCATACCTCGCCCGACCGTCCTGAAGAATCGAACGCGTGTACTAGCGTCTTGGGCCCTGCTGTGGCTCTTGCCGCCCGAAGCCCACGGTCCCGAACCACCGCTCCGTGAGCCGCAACGACCCCCTCGGAGCCGCGGTCCGCAGAGGGGATGTCGCCCCGGCCGCACCGCACCGACGCCAGGGTTCCTCAGGCGGCCAGAACCTGACGTGCCTCCGCGGTCACCGATGTGGACGCGATCGGCGTCCACGAGTCGAACACGCCGCGGAAGTAGTCACCGAAGCGGGCCGCGACCGTCGGGTCCCGCTCGACCACGTCGAGCTCGTTGACGATGCTCAGGTCGGCGAACGCCCGTAGCGTCTCCCGGTCGGGTCTGGCGCACTGACCGGTGAACCGGCTCCACACCTCGCCCGTCTCGGCGAGGCGCCGCCAGGTCCGCCCGCGGTCACACCCGCCGTAGAGGTGGATCAGCTCCTCGACGGCCGTACCGGCGAGATCGCGCAGCGGCCCGCGGTCGGCCGGGTCGAGCAGGACCACGTCGAACCCGTCCGTGCCGTAGGCGGCGTGCGCCAGCCCGGCCAACCGCACGTCGGCATCGAGCCCCAACGCGCCGAGCCGCTCGGATACCCGCGACAGGTGGGCGTACAGCGTGCCGCCCGGATGCGGGATCGTCTCGGCGCCGCGCTCCCGCAGCCAGGCCCGCACCGCTCCCTCTGTTCCCACGACCATCTACTCTAGCGAGGCCCTCCCCTGCCCCAGTCATGATCAAAACGGTGGCCGTGGTGCCGGTCGGCTTGAGATTGTGTGGGTGAGGCTGTCCCCCGTGGCACCGCGCGTTCGTCGTGTGGGAGAGAGCCTGCCCGATCTCCGGAGGTAAGCGATGCAGTACGCCCTGTTGATCTACGCCGAGCGCGGCTATGGCGAGGCCCTGTCGGACGCCGACCGCACGGCGCTGGTCGCCGAGTATGAGGCCTTCACCGAAGACGCCCGCTGCGTCGCCGCCGCCCAGCTCGACACGGTGGAGATGGCGACCAGCGTCAGGGTGGCCGGCGGGCGAACGCTGATGACCGACGGACCGTTCGCCGACACCAAGGAGGTGCTCGGCGGTCTGTGCCTGGTCGAGGCCGACAACCTCGACGAGGCGCTGGAGATGGCGGCCCGGATCCCGGCCGCCCGCATGGGTGGTGTGGTCGAGGTCAGGCCGGTGGTACGGCGCTGACGGTGTTGGAGCAGGTTTTCCGCGACGAGTGGGGCCGGGTGCTGGCCTCCCTGGTCGGGTATCTCGGCGACTTCGACCGGGCCGAGGACGCCGCGCAGGAGGCGTTCGCCATCGCGGCCCAGCGCTGGCCCGTGTCCGGAATACCGGACAACCCGGGTGCGTGGCTGGTCACGACGGGCCGCAACCGAGCGATCGACCGGATCCGCCGGGACCGCACCCTCGCCGAGAAGATCCACCTGCTGCCGGTGCCCGAGTCGACCACGGAGGAGTTCGACGACACCGTGATCAAAGACGAACGGCTGGAGCTGATCTTCACCTGCTGCCACCCCGCGCTGCCGCTGGAGGGCCAGGTGGCGCTGACGCTGCGCGCGTTGGGCGGGTTGGAGACCGCCGAGATCGCCCGGGCGTTCCTGGTCTCCGAGGAGACGATGAAGCGGCGCCTGACCCGGGCCAAGGCCAAGATCAAGGCGACCGGGATCCCGTTCGCGGTGCCGGGCGCGCACCTGCTGCCGGACCGCCTCGACGCGGTGCTGGCCGTGCTCTACCTGATCTTCAACGAGGGCTATCAGGGCCGGGTCGACCTCGGCGCCGAGGCGATCAGCCTGGGCCGGGTGCTGGCCGCGCTGATGCCCGACCAGCCCGAGGCGCACGGGCTGCTGGCGCTGATGATGATCCACCACGCCCGGCGCCGGGCCCGGTTCGCCGGCGAGGACCTGGTGCTGCTCGAGGACCAGGACCGCGCGCTGTGGGACACCGATCAGATCGAGGCGGGCCGGGCCGTCCTGGACCGGGCGATCACGCTCGGCGGGCGCGGCCCCTACGTCGTGCAGGCGCTGATCGCCTCGCTGCAGACCCGGGAGCGGATCGACTGGGCGCGGGTCGCGGCGCTGTATGGGCGGCTGGTCGCCCTCACCGGCTCCCCCGTGGTCGCGCTCAACCGGGCCGTGGCGGTCGCGCAGGCCGGCGACCCGGCCGCCGCGCTGCGCGGCGTCGACGCCCTCGACCTGGACGGTTATCTCTACTTCCACTCGACCCGGGGCGAGTTGCTGCGACGGCTCGGCCGGGCCGGCGAGGCGCGGGCCGCGTACGCCCGGGCCCTGGAACTGGCGACCTCGACGCCGGAGCGGCGGTTCCTGACCCGGCGCCTGGAAGATCTCTGACCCGGGCCTGTCCCCTCGGCCCGCCGCGGTTCGTCGCCTGGGTATGAGTGAACAGAACACAGCGGTGTATGCCCGCTTCCACGAGGCCGTCAACAGCGGCGACTTCGACCTGATCGCGAAGACGATCGACGAGGTCGTCGACCCGAACGTGATCTTCCACGCGCCGGTGCCGATGGGGGTGCCCGGGCAGGAAGCCATGAAGCGCGTCTGGACGGTGCTGCTGCGCGCGTACCCGGACGTGCACGTCACCACCGAGGACGTCATCGTCGAGGGCGACAAGGTGGTGTATCGGCAGACGGTCACCGGCACACACCAGGGCGAAGCCTGGGGTGTCCCGGCGACCGGCCGACACGTCACGTACAGCGAGATCTTCATCGTGCGGTTTGCCGACGGCAAGATCGTCGAGATCTGGGGCGTCGTCGACGTGCTGGCCCAGTTGCGCCAACTCGGCGTGCTGCCCGGGTGAACGTCGTCCTGTGGGTAGTGCAGGCGGTTCTGGCGGCGATGTTCGTCGCGTCCGGCCTGTCCAAGCTCGTGCAGTCGAAGGAGCAGCTCGCCGGCCGGTATGCGTGGGTGGAGGACTTCTCCGCCCGCACGGTGCGGCTCATCGGCGTGCCGGAGGTGGCCGGCGGGATCGGGCTCGTGGTGCCGCTGCTGGCACCGCTCGCCGCGACGGGGCTGGCGTTGCTGATGGCGCTGGCGGCGGCCGTGCATGTGCGGCGCCGCGAACCGGCCGCGGTCGGCATCACCGCCGTGCTGCTCACCCTGACCGTGCTCGTCGCCTGGGGGCGCTTCGGCCCCTATGGCTCGTGATCGAAGGAGAGACCCGTGCCCAAGCTCGACATGACCGCGATGTATGCCGCGCACGCGGCATTGCGCCGCGACCTGGAACTGATCGCCCGCACCACCGCCCGGGTCGACGACGACCCCCGGCGGATCCTGCGCAACGCCGCCGGCTGGGCGGTGTTCAAGAAAGCCCTGCACCTGCACCACGCCGCCGAGGACGAGGCGCTCTGGCCGCAGATGCGCGCGACCGCCGCCGACCGCCCCGACGACCTGGCGTTGCTGGACGCGATGGAGGCCGAGCACGACGCCATCGACCCGCTCCTGGAGGAGATCGACGCCGCGCTGGCCGACCCGGAGACCGGACCGGAACGGCTCGGCGGGCTCACCGACGCACTGGCCGCGGGCCTGAGCGGGCACCTCAAGCACGAGGAGGCCGACGCGCTGCCGCTGATGCAGGAGATCGTCACCGAACAGCAGTGGCTGCACTTCGGCCAGGTCAACGGCCGGCTGGTCGGCCCGGACGCGGCGCAGATCCTGCCGTGGCTGCTCGACGGCGCCGACGAGCACGTCGTCGCGACGATGCTCGCGCCGCTGCCCGAGCCGGCCCGGCAGGCGTATCGGAACCAGTGGGTGCCCGCCTACACCGCCCTGGACCGGTGGGGTGCGGCCAGCGCGGGCTGAGGGCGCGTGGGCCCAGCTTCTGCGTCTCACGGAGATGGGTACCGCGCGGACGCCCGAAGGTTCACCGGAAAATGCGACGACGGGCCGGTTGGTGGGGGCCGGCCCGTCGCCGCTTCTCGCTCGACGGTCGAGTTCCGCGCCGGCGGCCGCGACCGAACCGGCGGTCGTCCTCACCGCCACCTAGGCCGTAGCCTGTGTGGCACTTTCAGCGGAGGTGCGCATGGGCGGTAGAGCGCTGGTCTGTGGCGGTGGCGGCGTCACCGGTATCGCGTGGGAGTTCGGCATGTTGGCCGGCCTGGCCGAGGCCGGCGTCGACCTGGCCAGCGCCGACGTGCTGATCGGCACGTCGGCGGGTTCGTTCGTGGGCACGGGGATCGCGGCCGGCGTACCCGTGGCTGATCTTTATGCCTCTCAGCTCCTGCCGCCGGAGGCGGACACGACGGCGAAGCTCGGCCTGGGCTCGATCGCGTCGTGGGTGTGGGCGTCGGCGCGGTCCCGTGACCCGGTGCGGGCCGCGGCGCGGGTCGGTGCGATGGCGTTGCGGGCGCCGACGATGCCCGAGGAGAAGCGGCGTGCGGTGATCGAGGCGCGGTTGCCGGCCGCCGACTGGCCGGAACGTGATCTGCGGATCGTGGCCGTCGACGCGACCAGCGGCCAGACGGCGGTGTTCACCCGCGAGTCGGGTGTCGGCATCGTCGACGCGGTGGGCGCGAGCTGCGCGGTTCCGGGCGTGTGGCCGCCGGTGACGATCGACGGCCGGCGCTACGTCGACGGCGGTGTCCGGTCGGCGACCAACGTGGACCTGGCCGCCGGCTGTGACCGGGTGGTGCTGCTGGCGCCGGTCGCCCGCTCGCTGGGCCGGCACCACCGGCTCGACCGGCAGCTCGCGTCGCTGCGCCGGGCCGGTGCGCAGGTGGTGATGGTCACGCCCGACCCGGCGGCACGGCGCGCGATCGGGCGCAACGTGCTCGACCCGGCCGCGCGGGCACCGTCGGCGCGGGCCGGGCGGGCCCAGGCGGCGACCGAGGCGGCCCGGGTCGCGGCGGTCTGGTCGTGACGTTCGGCGCGCCGGTTTCGGTTTTGTCGTAGCCGCCTGGTAAGAAAAGCCTGCACAAAATCAAACAGGTGTACGGACGAGAGGGGTTCCCTGATGGCCGCCGCGCGCACCGCTGTCCGCGGTCTGTCCACCGACGAGCTATCGTCGATCCGCGACGGTCTCGCCGCCGGGCGCAAGCCCAAGGTGGTGTTCACGGCCGCGGCCGGCCAGATCGAGGGGCAGACCGGCCAGGTGGTCGAGCTGACCGATCCAGACGTCTCCGACGAGTTCGTGGTGGTCCGCTTCGGCCGCGACGAGCTGCCGTTCTCCCCCACCGACCTGGCCGTCGCGCCGCGCGGCGCCGGCCGGGCCGCCGCTCCGGCGAAGACGACCGCGGCCAAGGCAACCGCGGCCAAGGCGCCCCCGGTCGCGGAGCCGCCGCCCGGCCCCGCCCTGCTTCCACCCGCAGCCCCCGTTCCGGCACCACGTGAGGAGACCAAGGTGACCACGTCCACGGTGGAGGAGTCCACGGAGGCGCCCCGCCCCGCCAAGCGCGCCGCGAAGACGGCCAGGCCCAAGGGCCCGGCGGGCCTGACGGTGACGCTGGCCTACGCCGACGGCGAGTGGACGGTGGCGGCCGCGCAGGGCACGAAGAGCCTGGCCAAGCCCTATGTGATCCGGCCGGCCGAGGCGCTCAAGATGGTCGCCCTGGTCGACGTCCCCGGCGTCCACGAGGCGGTCGAGCAGATCATGTCGTCGGAGCGGGCCGAGGCCGAGTCGCAGGCCGAGAAGCTGCGGGCCGAGCTCGCCGAGATCGAGGCCCGGCTGGCCGAGCTGCGAGACGTCGGCTGAGATGGCGTCCTGGTCGGTGTTCGCGGCGGAGGCGCCGGAGCTGGCGGCGCGGGTGCGGGCGGCGTTCGACGCCAACAAGCACAAGACGCTGGCCACCCTCCGCCGCGGCGGCGCGCCCAGGATCAGCGGCACCGAGACCATCTTCGCCGGCGACGACGTGTGGCTGGGCAGCATGCTGCACGCCCGCAAGGCGCAGGACCTGCTGCGCGACCCGCGCTACGCCCTGCACTCGGCGACGATCGACCCGGGTTCCGACCCGGCCGGCTGGCCCGGCGAGGCCAAGGTGTCCGGGCGCGTCGAGGCGGTCACCGACCCCGACCGATTCCGCTCGGTGGTCGGCCCCGACGGCGACCCGACCGGGATGCACCTGTTCCGCTGCGACCTGGCCGAGGTCGTCCACACGGGGCTCAACGATCAGGCCGACAAGATGATCATCCTGTTCTGGCGCCCGGGTGAGGCGGTGCGGCTCTTCGAACGCTGACGCACCCGCTGTGAGATGATCATCTGCTGATGAGGGCCGAGACCGAGCCGACCGCGCCCGCCACCACTTGGCGGCCGCCACGCTTCTGGCTGTTCCTGCAATGGCTGGCCCGCTTCCTGATGCCGATCCTGGCGCGGGTCCAGGTCAGCGGCGACGTGCCGGCCGAGCTACGCCACGGCCCGCTGATCCTGGCCGCCAACCACATCAGCCCCTTCGACCCGATCGTGCTGACGGTCGCCACCCGCGTCCGCCGCATCGCCCCCCGCATCATGGCCACGGGCGGCCTGTTCCGGGCGCCGGTTGTCGGCCCGGCGATGCGCGCCGCGGGCCACATCCGCGTCGACCGCCGCACCGCGACGGTCGGCGACGCCCTCCAGGTGGCCGCCGACGCGGTGAAGGAGGGCTCGGTGGTGATGGTCTACCCGGAGGGCCGCATCGGCCTGGACCCGAACATGTGGCCCGAACGCGGCAAGACCGGCGCGGCCCGCCTGGCGTTCGCGAGCGGCGCCCCGGTGGTCCCGGTCGCACAGTGGGGCTCCCACGAGGTGGTCCCCTACGTGACATCGTTCAAGGGCATCGCCCGCGGCGCGGCCCGCGCGATGATCCGCCGCCCGATCATCAAGGTCCGCTTCGGCGCACCGATCGACCTGTCCGACCTGACCCCGGGCGTCCCGGGCTCGGCGCAGCGCGCCACGGAACGCATCATCGAGGGCCTGACCGAAACCCTGGCCGCGATCCGCCCCGACGAACCCGACGCTCCCCGCTTCGTCGACAAGACACGGCCCGCGGACCTGTCCCGCCGCTACCGCCGCCGCGGCTGACGCACGGCCAACCGCTGCCCGGCGGGTCGTCCTGCACCACGGCGGTCGCCGCCTGTGCTCGTCGTGCACCACGGCGATCGCCGCCCTGCCGCTGGCAGGGCCCGATCGCGGTTGTCCGCCACGCAGCCTGATCGCGGCTGTCCCGCCTCGGCCGACGCCTCGTTGTGCACCGCGGCCGTCGCCGCCTGGACCTGGTAAGGCCCGACCGCGGCTACCCCGCCGCGGTCGACGCACGGCTCCGTCCCGCCGTTACCGCCGGTGCCGCCGAGGACGGCCTGCCTCGCGGCCGGGTGATCCCGGCCGATGACCCCCAGAGCTGCCCGAAGTCTCGGGTCCGGCGTGGTGATTCGCCGGAGGTGCGCGGCGGCCTCGGCTCAGCATTTCCGCCCTTCTACTCACGAGAATCCGCTGCCACTGCCGCAGAGCCGATATCCACAGCGTCCGACTTATCCACAGGTGACGAGATCGCGGCCCCACCGCTCGCGACGGAACGGCATTGTCGGTCGTGCTCCAGATCGGAGCGCACGCGCCGTCGCAACCGGGAGGCCCGATGACCATGACCCGCCCGCAGGATCGGCTCTGCGACTGCCACTGCCCGACCCACCAGGGCTTCCGCCGCCCCGACTACACCGCCAACGGGTGTGCCTGCCTGATCACCTGCCCCACACAGCCGATGACCCTGCTGGTCGACCAGTGGCGCTGTGCGCTGTTTCTCCACCCCGACAACGGTCACCTGTGGTTCGTGATGTCGCTCGGCCACGGCCAGTGGGACTGGGAGTCGGCCAACGAGATCGACGACCGCGCCGAGGTCTTCGTCGCCGGTCAGACGATCGAGTCGTTGCTGAGCAAGATCACCGCCCTGGTCGCGGGGCCCGCGAGCCAGTCAACGCCGGCCGGTTCGCATGTCAGCGGCCGCTGAGCCCTCAGGTGTGCCGTTGGCTCAGGTAGGCCAGGACGGCCTCGCGGGTGGTCCGCACACCCAGCGTGGCCCGGGCCTGGGCGATGCGGCGGTTGGCCGTGCGCAACGACAGGAACTCGGCCGCCGCCGCGGCGGCGATGGTCTCGCCGTTGGCGAGGCGGTCGAGCAGCGCCCGCTGCTCCGGGATCAGCTCGCCGGGGCCGGCCGTGTCCGGGGCCTGTTCTGTCCCACCGGCGTCGCGGTGCACGGGCCCGAGCCGGGTCAGGTCGGCGAGCAGGGCACGGCCGATGTCGCCCCCGGTGTCGGTGATCGCGACGACGCCGGCGCCGCGCGCCGCGGCCAGCACGACCAGGCGTACGGTCTCGCGGTCGGGCACCCGGCCGAAGAGCAGCAACCGGTTGCCGGTCAGGTCCCACGCCTGCTCCGTCAGTGCGAAGCCTTCGCGGGTCACCCAGCCCGATCGAGACAGCCGGCGCAGCACCGCGGTGGCATCACCGGCGCTAGGCAGCACATAGCGGGGCTGCTCGTCGCTCACCGCCACACTCCCGTCACCGCCACACTCCCGTCATCGCAACTGTTCCAGCGCCATCGCGGCGGCCGCGGTGCGGGTGCGGGCGCCGAGCTTGCGCATCCCCGCGCGGATGTGGGTTTCCACCGTCTCGGCGGAGATGCCGAGCTGGCCCGCGATCCGCCGGCTCGGTTCGCCGCGCGCGACCAGGCGCAGCACGTCGCGCTCCCGTTCCGTCAGCTCCGAGCCCGATCGCGGCCCGCGCGTCTCCCGCCGCACCGAGTGGCGCCGCAACGCCCGCCGTGCCCGGCCGAGCAGCACCACCAGGCCAGCGGCCTCCGCGAGCTGCTCGGCGGCCAGCAACGCCGACACCGCGCGCTCCGGATCGGTCTCGTGCACACCGGCGGCCAGCAGGCAGCGCACCTCTTCGCGGACGACCAGGTCGTGCCACGCCGCCGCGGCCCGGTCGAAGCCTCCCGTACCCGACCACGCCGCGAGGGTCTCGCGGACCGCGGGCAGCCCAGCGGACGCCGCGTCCGTCGCGTCGAGATCCGCGGGATCCCGGTCGCCGGCGGCGCCGTCGTAGGCGGCCCAGCGCGCGGTGATCCGGCGCAGCCCGTCGACGAGCGGTGGTGCGGCCGCACCCGCGTCGGGTTGGGCGGCCAGGTCGGGCTGCCCGTCAAGCCAGGCCGCCTCACGCCCGACCCAGTCGAGCAACGCGGCGGCCGCCGGCGCGGGCGCCGCCGCCGCGAGCCGGGCGCGGGCCGGCGCGAGCAGGCCACCGTCGGCTTCGACCAGGCTGGCCGCGGCCACGGCGTAGGCCCGGGCCAGCGCCGGCACGGTCCGGTCGGTGAGGTCGGCGGCCCGGCGCACCACGTCGTCGGCGGGGGTGCCGGCCGGGTCGCCGCGCAGCGCCTCGCACCACAGGGCCGCGGCCAGGAAGCGCGCCTGCCAGCTGTAGGCCAGGTCCGCCGCACACGCCGCGGCCGCCCGTTGCGCGGTCTCGGCCGCCTCGGTCAACCGCCCGTCGGCGGCCAGGGTCTCGACCAGCAGCCAGGCACTCCACCGGGTCGCGAGCGGATCACCGGCCGCGGCGGCGGCCTCCGCGGCGGATGCGAGTCCGTACTCCCAGCCGGGCACCCGCCCGGCCGCCCGGACCGCGGCGACCGCGGCCCGCAGCCCAGCGTGGGCCGGCGCGTCACCGAGACGGGCCGCGGCGGCCAGCGCGCCCGCCGGGTCGGTGGCCAGGCGAGCCATCAGCAGCACCCGGTCGCGACCCGCACGGACCTCGGCGGGAGCGTCATCGGGGACGGGTGCCGCTGCGGCCCGCGCCCCCACCAGGTCGCCGACCTGCAGCAACGCCTCCGCCCGCAGCACCGCGGCGTCGACGCCGTGTGGGCCACCGTCGGCCAGCGCCCGCACCGCGGCCCGTGGTCGGCCGGCGTCGAGAGCCGCCGCGGCGGCGGCGACCCGGGTCGCTTCGCTGGGACGGGCGCCGGGCAGATCGCAGGCGAGCAGGAGCAACTCGGCCCGCTCGCCGGCGGTGGTAGCGCGTTCCGCCGCGTCGACGGCCCGGGCGGCCGCGGCCGCGTGGTCGCCGGCCGCCGCCAGATGCCGCGCGGCCTCCCGGTCCGGGGTCAGCTCGGCCAACCGCCGGTGCAGGGCGGCACGGGCAGCGGCGTCGAGCATCCCGGCCGCGACCTCAGCCAGGTACGGCGAGGCGGGCGCGACAAGATCGGTTCCGGGCCGATCGTGGACCGCTCCCACGGCCGCGACAACCTGGCCGCCGTTCGCGGGTCCCGTGCCGACCACACCTCGACCCGGCTCAGCCACCGGTCCGCCACGGAGAAGGCCACCATCCGAAGCCCCCTCGACACCCGGCCCACCCTTCACCGCATCCTGGCCCTCGACCACGACCGGGACGCCGCGGAGAAGGCCACCACCCGAAGCGTCCTCGACGCCCGGCCCGCCCTGGACCGCATCCTGGACGACCAACCACACATCCTGCCGGCGGTGCGGATCAACCTGCGCCGCACCGGCGTCGCCACCGACGCCCTCGACCCCAGACGCCAACCCGCCGGCGGGGACGATCAGGCCGGCGGCGCGGAGTTCCTCGACGCCGGCGCCGAGCAGGGCCGGACTCGCCGGTCGGCCGAGCAGCCCGAGCGCCGCCATCGCCGTGCGGCCCGGCCGGGTCAGATCGGCCAGGGCCTCGGCCACCGCGTAGGCGACCTGGTCGACCTCGGGCACATCCACCCCGACAAGAGCCGGGAACGCGTCGGTGGCATCCGGCCCGCGACCACCGGCGGCCGGGCGGCCGGACCCGGCGTGCCGGGCCAGCGCCGTCACCGCCAGCGGAATCCCCCCGGCGCGCTGGACGACCTCGGCCACCGCGGCGTCACCCAGCGCCGGCGCGACCCGCCGCGCCAGTTCGGTGGCCGCCTGAGCGGACAGCGGTGGCAACGCCAGCCACCCCGCGGAAGCGGCGCGCAACCCGGCGACCGCCTCGGCCGGCAGCCGGTGGGGTGTCCGCAGCGCCACCACCACCCGGGTATGCGCACCCAGCGCGGCGACAGCGGCGAGCGTCGCCGGATCGGCCCACTGGAGATCGTCGACGACGAGCAGCCCCGACCGGACCCGGGACCGGACCGCCTCGGCGAGCAACGGCACGTCGTGGGCCGGCAACCGGACCCGGACCGCGCGGGACAGGGCCAACGCCGGGACGTCCTGGAGCATCGCCAGACCGCCGCCCGCGAAGACGGGCCCGCGGAAGGACGCCGCGAGGTCGCGCAGCGCGGTGCTGCGGCCGGCGCCGGGCGCTCCGGTGAGCACGACCAGGCCGGGGCTGGCCAGCAACGCGCGGGCGCGGGCGACGGCGTCGTCGGGCGCCGTGCCGGCGGCGCGGTCGGCCACGCCGGTGCCCGGTGCGTGCGGCACTCATCCTCCCGACCCTCGGGGCCGCCGGCGACACATGTCCCGGTGGCACGAACATGGGATCCTGCCGCCGGCAGGATATTCGTAGTGTTGGTCGAGCCGACCCAGCCAGGAGGACCACGCCACAATGACCGCGCACCCCCGCCGGGCCACCGTTATTGTCGCCGACGGCCCGCGCCCTGACGAGCCCAGCAGGGGTGGCATGCCCGGTTGGGGCGGTTTGCAGGGGAGTGTCCGGGCGTGACGGCTCCGGTAGCGCTACGGCAGCTCGTCGCCGGGCTGTGCGACGAGGTCGGGCCGCGGCTCACGTCCGACGCCGCGCGCACCCAGGTCCGGCGGGTGCGGCAGCGGCTCGACGAGCCCCTGCGGGTCGCGATCGCCGGGCGGCTCAAAGCGGGCAAGTCGACGCTGGTCAACGCGCTCATCGGGCGCCGGGTGGCGCCGACCGAGGTCGGCGAGTGCACCCGGGTGGTCACCCAGTTCCGCTACGGGACCTCGGACCGGATCGACGTCGTACGCCGCGACGGCAGCCGCCTGAGCCTGCCGCTCGACGAAGCGGGGATGATTCCCCAGCGGCTCGGCGTACCCGCGGCCGAGGTGGCCTTTGTCGATGTTGCCCTGACCAGCGCCAACCTGCGCGACCTGACCGTCGTCGACACGCCCGGCCTGTCGTCGACCAACGCCTCGGTGTCGGCCGGCGCCCGCCGGTTCCTGTTCCAGGACGCGACGGCGCCGATCGACGACGGGCTCGACGCCGACTCCGCGGGGGCGATCTCCGGCGCCGAAGCGATCGTGTACGTGTTCACCCAGGCCGTCCGCGACGACGACGTGGCCGCGCTCGAGGCGTTCCGGTCCGTGTCGGCGCGGCTGGCCAGCAACCCGATCAACTCGGTCGGGCTGTTCAACAAGGCCGACAAGCTGGTCGAGGCACCCGCCGACCCGTGGCCGGTCGCCGAGCGGCTGGCCGGCGACCAGGCGCAGACGCTGCGCCGGGTGGTGTCGGGCGTGGTGCCGGTCGTCGGGCTGCTCGCCGAGACGACCGAGGCGGGGCGGCTGACCGCGGCCGACTGCGAGGCGCTGCGCGCGCTCGCGGGAATGTCGGTGGCCGAGCGTACGCTGCTGCTCGCATCTGTTGATTTGTTCGTGTCACGGCCCGCACCAGTGTCTGGCGAGCACCGGGAACGGCTGCTGACGCTGCTCGACCTCTACGGCATCGGGTTCTCGCTGGCCCAACTGGCCGCACGGCCGACGCTGGGCAGCGGTGACCTGGTGCGGATGCTCCACCAGGCGTCCGGGTTCCCGCGGCTGCGGCACACGCTCGACCACGCGTTCCGCTGGCGCACCGACGCGATCAAGGCCGGCTGGGCACTGTCCACGCTGGAGAAGGCTGCCGGGCACGCCGACAGCATCGCCGACCGGGAGGTGTTGCGCGACGCGATCGAACGGGTGCTGCAACGCCCCGAATACCACCGGCTGCGGTTGCTCGAAGTGGCGCAGCAGGTCAGCGGCGGTGCCGTCGAGCTGCCGACCCCGATGGAGCAGGAGCTGACCCGGCTGGCCCTGTCACACGATCCGCAGTGGATCCTGAGCATGCCCACCGCCGGGGTCGACGAGCTACGCAAGGCCGCGCTCGACGCCGCGGCCCGCTGGCGGGTGTTCGCGGTCGCGGGCGCCAGCCCGGCCCAGTCGCGGGTCGCGCTGGTCGTGCACCGCGGGTTCCACCTGCTCTCGCAGCGGCTCCGCGAGGGGGTGGCCCCGTGAACGGCCGCGTCTCGGGCCGGGCCCCGGGCAGCGAGGAGCGGGCATGAGCGACCTGGGTGCGCTGCTCGGTGAGGCCGTCGAGGGTTCGCTGGCGTTCCTGCGCCGGGCCGACGCCGACGCGGCCGCCGACATCGAGGAGATCCGCCGCCGCACCGTCACCCGGCCGTCGATCGTGGTGGTGGGCGAGACCAAGCGGGGCAAGAGCTCGCTGGTCAACGCGCTGATCGGGGTGCCCGACCTGTCACCGGTCGACGCGGCCGTCGCGACCGCGACCTACCTGGAGTTCGTGCCCGGCAACCCGCACGGCGCGCGCGCGTGGCTGCCCGATCGCGCGCAGCCCGTACCCCTGGAACTGGCGCAGCTCCGTGATTGGGCGACCACCCTGGGCCGGTTGCCCGACGGGGAGCGGCCACCGAGGCGGGTCGAGGTGACCCACTCGGCGCCGCTGCTGCAATACCTCAGCCTGGTCGACACGCCGGGCACCGGCGGCCTCGACCCGCTGCACGCCGAGATCGCCCTCGACGCGGCGGCCCGGGCCGGCGCGCTGCTGTTCGTCGTCGACGCGTCCGGGCCGTTCACCCGCCCGGAGCTGGAGTTCCTCATCGAGGCCAGCAAGCGGGTCAACGTGGTGGTGTTCGCCCTGACCAAGACCGACGCCTACCCCGGGTGGCGGACCATCCTGGCCGACGACCGGGCGCAGCTGCAGACACACGCGCCGCGGTTCGCGCAGGCGCCCTGGTTCCCGGTGTCGGCACGGCTGGCGCAGCTGTCGATGACGCTGCCGGCCGAGTCCGGCGCCGAGCTGGTCCGCGAGTCCCGGATCGCCGGGCTGCAGCACGCGCTGATCGAGCTGGCCGGCAAGGGCCACCTGCTGCGACAGGCCAACGTGCTGCGCGCCGTGCGCAGCGAGCTGGTGCGGCTCGACCTGCGGGCCGGCGAACGGATGGCGGCCAGCGACCCCGACCCGGCCGACGTCGCCAAGGCCCGCGCCGACCGCAACGCCCTCGCGGCACGCAAGCGGACCGAGTCGCGGCAGTGGTCGCTGACGCTCAACACCGAGACGCAGCGGGCCCGGGTGGAAGCGACCGGAAGGCTGCGGACGTATGTGGCCCAGCTGCAGGACGAGCAGCTCACCCGGATCGACAAGGCCAAGAGCGAGGAGCTCAAGGCGCTGCCGGGCGAGCTCGACACGGCGCTGCAGGCGCTGTCGGTGCGCTTGTCGCAGGATCTCGAGTCGCGGTTCCGTACCGTCGCCGAGAAGGTCCTGGCCCAGGTGTTCGGCGCCGACGAGCTCCAGTTCGTGCTGGCCCGGCTCAACGCGACGCTGCGGCACGCGCTGACCAGCCGCCCGCCGCGGGACACCGGCACCGACAACATGATGATCGCGATGTCGGCCGGCGGGATGGCGTTCATGGCCGGCCGCGGCGCGATGGCCGGCGCGTCGGCGTTGGGTGCCGGTGCGCTGCTCGGCGGCGGCCTGCTGGTGCCGGTCGCCGGGCTGGGTCTGGGGCTGGCCGCGGGGGCGTTCATCCTCTACCGGCGGCGGGCGCAGAGCGACCGGGCCCAGGCCCGGCTGTGGCTGCGCGACGTGCTCGGCGAGGCTCGGGCCGCCCTCTCCGACGAGATCATCCACCGGTTCACCGACCTGCAGTACGCGCTGACGCTGGCCCTCGACGACGCGATCGAGAAACGGCTCCAGCAGCTCGACGCGCACATCGCCGAGATCGACAAGGCGCTCGCCGACGACAAGGCCGACCGGGCCCGCCGCCGCGCCGCGATAGCCGCCGAGCGCGAGGCGATCCGCTCCCGCATCAAACAGGTCGACACGGTGCTGGTCCGGGCCCGGACCCTGGCACCCGCCGCCACCACCGACGACCAGGAGCTGTCATGAGCGACGACTGGAACTGGGACGACGGGCATTCCGGCCACGACATGCCGCCGGACGACCACGATCTCCACCACCACGACGACCCGGACCCGTTCGGCAGCGACCTGCCCGACGGCCTCGACGACCACGGCGTCTTCGGCGCCGACCCGCCGTCACACGACGACCTGCCCGATCTTCACCACGAGGACCTTGGCGGGTACGAGCACGACGGCGGCTTCGACGCCCCCGACCCGTTCGCGCCGGACGCGCTGGTCAGCGAGCACCACGACTGGTCGGCCGGGCTCGATGACGCCGGTGACGATTCCGCCGTCCACGACTCGGGGCTGTTCGCCGTCGACCCGGACGTGGCCGCCTACACCGGCGGGGTCTGGCCGGTTCACGAGTTCCCGGCCGCGCTGGAACTCGGCGACATCTCGCCGGTCGACGGACCACCGTGGACCGATCCGTCCACCTTGGGCACGGCCCCGCCGGACCCGGACCCGCTGCCGACGGACGTGCCCGACGTGTCGGAGCTGGCGTCGTATGCCGGCCTTGATCCGACCTCACCCAGCGCCGGGTGGGACGCGCTGTTGGGCTCCGACGATCCCGCGACGTCGGCGCTCGCCCGGTTCTGGGGTCGGCGGACGCCATAGGCTCGTCGGACCGTCTCGTTGCGGGCCCGTCGGGCATCGCCTCGACCCCGCGGTCGTTGAAGGTCGGCCTCGCGGGTTGAGCGGGCCGTGTCAGCAGAGGACGTCGGCGTCGTTCGCGGCGTCGACGGCGATGTCGTCGCCGCGAAGCCAGCGCCGGGTCCACAACCGTGCCGCGACCTCGGCCAGTTCGTCGCGGTCGGCCGCCTGCTCGACCAGCACCGCGGCGGCCAGCGCGTGGGCTGTGCGCAACGCCAGACCGCGTGCGCCCGCGACGACCGGTGCCGCGGTCGGATCGGCCGCCACCTCGGCGAAGCGGGACCCGAGGTCGCGGGCCACACCGGCGAGAGTGTCGGCCACCGCCGGCGACAGGCCACGGGCGAGGTCGGCGGCGGCCGCGACCCGCGCCACCACCGGGGTGGCGGCGTCGTCGCGGGCGACCGCGCGCAGGGCGTCGAGCGCGAGGACGTTGGTGGTGCCCTCCCAGATCGGCAGGACCTGCGCGTCGCGCAGCAGCCGCGGCACGCCGGTGTCCTCGACGTAGCCGGCCCCGCCGAAACACTCGACGTATTCGCTGGCCGACGAGACCGCCAGCCGCCCGGTGGCCAGCTTCGCCAGGGGCGCGACCAGCCGCAACTCGGCCGCGGCGGCCGGGTCGGAGCCGACCTCGACCCGGCCCAGCAGCGCGAACGCGTGCCCCGCCAGGGCGAACGCGCCGATCGCGTCGACGGCCAGGGTGGCCAGGGTGGCCCGGTGCAGCGGCGAGTCGAAGAGCAGGCCGCCGGCGACCTGGCGGGCCTTCGCGAACGCGATCGCGTAGTCGAGCCCGCGCCGCATCCCGCCGGCCGCCGCGGCGGCGTTGTGCAGGCGGGTGATGACCACCAGCGTCATCGCGCGGACCAGGCCCGGTTGCGTCGGGTCCCCGAGCGGGATGCCGGCGGCGTCGGCGAGCCCGATCTCCGCGGTCGGCAGGGCCCGGGTGCCGAGCTTGTCCTTGAGCCGGTGCACGGTCACGCCCGCGGCCGGCGCACCCGACGAAGCGTCGCCGGCGTAGCGGGGCATCAGGAACGGCACCAGCGCCCGGCTGCCCGGTCGGGCACCTTCGGGCCGCGCCAGGGCGACCGCCATCGCCGAGTCGGCGGCCGAGCAGAACCACTTCTCGCCGGTGAGCAGCCACCGGTCGCCGTCACGGCGGGCCACGGTCGACGAGCGGGCCAGGTCGGAACCGCCCTGCGACTCGGTCATCCACTGCCCGCTGGTGATCGCCGTGTCGGGGTCGGTGGACAGCAGCCGCGGCAGCCACCGGTCACGGACATCGGGGTCGACATCGCCGCGGGACAGCAGGGCGGCGGCGCCGTCGGCCATCGCGACCGGACAGGAGAACGTCGCCGACTCCGGGCCGTAAAGGTGCAGGAGGGCATGTTGGACGCTGCGGGTCGCGGCGCCCCAGGTGCCGCGGGCCCCGTCCAGATAGGGCAGGGCCACGACGGCGTGCCGGGCGGCAGCGGACCGCTGCGCCTGCCAACCCGCGGAGGTGTCGATCCGGTCGACCCGCGCACCCCACGGGTCGTAGCGG
Organism: Asanoa sp. NPDC049573; assembly: GCF_040676615.1. Taxonomy (NCBI): domain Bacteria; kingdom Bacillati; phylum Actinomycetota; class Actinomycetes; order Micromonosporales; family Micromonosporaceae; genus Asanoa; species Asanoa sp. NPDC049573. Next base: position 75,107 of record NZ_JBFAPI010000013.1, on the reverse strand, counting down.
ACCAGGGCCGGCGGATGCTGCTCCGCGTCGGCGTGCGCGGCCCGCAACGACCCGACCACGTCGGCGGCGAGGTCGGTCAGCCGCGCCTTCGCCAGTGCGTGCCCCGGCACGCCGAGCTGCCGGTCGAGCCAGAGCCGCAGGAACCGATCGCCGGCGTAGGGATCCTCCGGCGGCGGCAGCGGCTGCACGAACCGGGCCATGGGCGCTCCTTCGCGGCGGGAACGGGTTGGCCCCGACGGTAATCGACGCCAGCCCGGCCCGACCAGGCAACCGCTGACCATGCGCCCGACGGCTACGCCCAGTCGACGGACCCACCCCGACGGCTAGGGCGCAAGCGGGCCCGGTGCCCTCCGGCGCAGGCGGCCCGGGGGCCACGTCGCCGCGACCAGCGTTGTCGCGGCGGCGATGACCAGAGCGACCGCCCACCGGTCGTGGGCGTCGGCCCAGGCCGGGTCGCCGAGCTCGCCAGCGCCCCACTGCTGTTGCGGTCGAGGACGCGCACACCCTCGGCGGTGCGCGAACTCGCCTGGCCCGCCAGCCAGACGACCAGTGCGCCCGGGGCGCCGCACGCGACCGCGTTGCCGGCCGGCGCCCGGCCGGTGACGAACCGGTAGGCCACGCCCGCGGCCAGCACCGCCGCCGACTCGGCCTTGCCCCAGGTCGTGCCGATCGTGACGGACTCGGGCAGGCCGGCCGCCGCATCGCTGTCGCGCTGGGCCCGCTCGACGGCCTCCTCGTCGGCCGGCCCGAAGACGCCCGCTGCCACATAACCGTCGGCCCACACCCGCTGCCGCACGGCCAGCGGCGGCCCTGCGGTCGATGCGGCCGGCGGAACCAGGGCGGTGACGTCGCCGACCACGTCTTCCCACGCCGGTATCCACGCGGTGAAGTCGTCGAACGCGCAGTAGGTGACCCCGGCCCGAGCCTGGCAGGTCTCCAGCGCCGACGGGTCAGCGGTGGCCGCTGCCCGGGCCGCGCGCATGCCGGCGCCGCCGACGAACTGCGCGGCGCCGGCGGCCACCGTCACGGCGAGTGCCGCGGCCAGGGCCGGCAGTGCCAGCCGGGCCCGGGCGCCGGAGCGCAGCAGCGCGAGCGTCGCCAGCACCAGGGCCAGGCCGGCCAGGTAGGCCAGGTGCCGGCCGGACGGGCGGTCGACCAGTGCCGCGGGCAGGGCGAACGGCAGTTCGTCGGGCAGCATCGGGAGCAGCCGGCCGACGGTGCTGCCGGTCGCGACCGCGGCGAGCGAGACGAAGCCCGCCGCCGCGATGGCCACCGCGGCCAGTGGGGCGACGACCGCCGACCGGATCAGGCGGCCCAGCAGGACACCGGCGGCGCCGAGGACGGCGACGATGCCGGCCGGTATCGCCACGTCGGACACGTCGAGGACGCCGGCGCGACCGGGCAGTAGCGCCAGGGTCGTGACCTGCGCCGCGAAAACCAGCAACGCGAGGCCGGCGAGCGCGAGGACCGCGACCAGGAACGCCGCCGTGCGCCACGGCGGGGGCAGGACCAGCAGGTCGGACACCGCGTCGGTGCGGTGCCGTCGCTCGCGCAGCGTCGCCAGGTTGGCCACCACCAGGGCCGAGCCGCCGAGCAGCAGCGTCGCGGCCATCTGCAGCGTGACGACGTCGGCGTGCAGGACGGGGTAGTGGTCGGCGCCGGGTCGGGCCAGCACCCACACCCACGGGCCGACATGGAGCAGGACCGCGGCGACGGTCACCGGGTGGCGCAGCATCCGGACGGCCTCGACCCGGGCCAGCGCCAGCATGGCCCGTCGGCGGGTGGCCACGGCCGGCGCCGCCGGCACGGCCGGCAGGGCGTCGACGAGCGCCGTCATCACTGCCCCCTGCGGCCCGGCGACGCGCCCGGTCACGACTGGCCTTCGGTGGCACGCAGGTCGACCAGCGTCAGGTAGCCGTCTTCGATCGTCGGCTCCAGCAGCAGTGCGCCGGATGGTGGGTCGCCGACGTGGCGGTAGGCGCCCGTGCCGGTGCGCCACGACGCCAGGGCCCCGGGTGCGCGACTGTCGCTGGTCCAGACCCGGCCGGCGGCCAGGCCCGCGAGGTCGGCCGGCGCGCCGGTGAAGCGGACCCGGCCCTGGTCGATGACCACGACGGTGCGGCACAGCGACATCACGTCTTCGGTCTGGTGCGTCGACAGCAGCACCGCCCGGCCTTCGCCGAGGTCGGCGAACAGTTCGCGGAAACGCATCCGTTGCTCGGGGTCGAGGCCGACGGTCGGCTCGTCGAGGATCAGCAGCGCCGGGTCGCCGATCAGGGCCGCGGCCAGCGCTACCCGCTGGCGCATGCCGCCGGACAGCGCCCGCATCCGCTTGCCGCGCTGCGCGTCGAGGCCGACCAGGGCGAGCACCCGGCGCACTTCCGCGTGACGGGCGGAGCGCACCGTCAGCTCCTTGAGGATCGCGACGTAGTCGACGAACTCGAACGCGGTGAACGACGGGTGGAAGCCGGGGTCCTGCGGCAGGTAGCCGAGCCGGCGACGCAGCGCCAGCCGGCCCGGGCCGCTGAGCGCGTCGTGGCCGAATGCCTCGACGCTGCCGGCGTCGGGACGCACCGCGGTCGCCACCACCCGCAGCAGCGTGGTCTTGCCGGCGCCGTTGGGGCCGAGCAGGCCGGTCACGCCGGTGCCGAGCGACAGGGAGACCCCGTCGAGCGCGGTGGTGCGCCCGTAGCGCAGCACCACACCCTCCGCGCGGACCGCGACGTCGGTCGCGGAGCTCAGGGTCATCGGAACCTCCGGGTGGGTAGCACGTCGAAGACCGCGGCCCGGCGGGCCAGCAGCACGGAGAACAGCGCGACGGCGGCGAGCAGCGACAGTTGCCCTGCGGTCGAGAACGGCAGCGGGCCCGCCCACGACACCACCAGCACCCACACGGCGCCGACGCCGACCGCGGCGAACACGGGGCTGACCCGCGACGACAGCAGCAGCGTGGCGACGGTCAGGGCCAGCGAAGGCAGGAACCAGCCGGCGGTGAAGCCGGGCAGGAAGACGCTGGCGACCGCGCCCAGCATGATGTTGGCGGCCAGCACGGTGACGCACCGCAACAGCAGGAGCCGGAACCCGTGGACCGGAGACGTCACGGTGATCTCGTAGGTCGGGTCGATGCCCGGACCGAACGACGCCGCCACACCGAGCAACGGCAGCAGGGGCGCCACGCCGAGAAACACGGTGGGGTTGACGGCGTGTGCGACCAGCGCGGTCAGCACCAGCGTCACCCCGACCGCCGCCAGCCACGAGAGCCGCAGCGCCGGTGTGGCCGTGAGCAGGCGCGCGGTGTGGTCGGGCACCCCGACCGCGACCAGCAGCCGCTCGACCGGTCCGGGCCGTGGCGCGTCGAGGGCCGCGTCGAGCCGGGCCCAACCGTCGTCGACGGTCACGAAGGCGGCCACCCGGGAGCGGCAGCCGGGACACGCGGCCAGGTGCGTCTCGGTCGACCACAGCAACGGTGGCGCGAGGCCGCGACCGGCGTAGCGACGCAGGTCGTCGTCGGGAACGTGCCAGGTGCTCATGTCAGCTCCGCACGCAACTGTTGGCGGGCGCGCATCGCCCGGGACTTGACGGTGCCGGTCGGGATGCCGAGCAGGACCGCGGCCTCGGCGGTGGACAGGCCGTCGATGACGGTCGCCTGGATGACCGCGCGCAGCTCTGGGGACAGCCGGGCCAGGGCACCAGCCAGGTCGCCGTGCTCGACGCCGACCAGCACCTGCTCCTCGGCGGACGGCTCGTCGCGGCGCCGGAACCGGGCCAGCAGCCGGCCGAGCCGGTCGCGGGAATGTCGTTTGCGCAGGGCGTCGACCAGCCGCCGGGAACCGACCCGCCACAGCCAGCCGGCGACGTCGGCCTCGGGTGACGCGTGGAACCGGGCGGCGCCCCGCCACACGTCGAGGAACGTCTCCTGCACCACCTCGTCGACCAGCCCGTCGTCGGGGCACCGGTGGCGCAGCCGCAACGACAGCCACGGCGCGTGCCGCCGGTAGAACGCCTCGAACGCGGCCCGGTCGCCGCCGGCGACGTGGGCCAGCAGATCGGCGTCGGTGGGTGGTGGTCTCACATACTCTTCATCGGATCGGAGGGCCGATCCGGTTCGCGACGGGCCGAAGAATTTCTCACATGCCCGGCAGGGCCGGCTGCGGGACGACGGAACCCAGCTCACCGGCCATGTAGTGGCGCCGGCACAGCACCTGGTAGCGCACGTCCGCGTCGGCCGCCGTGTCACCGATCACGACCTGCTCACCCGAGCGGGCCACCACGCCGTTGACCACCCGGGCGTTGAGCTGCCCTTCGCGCCCGCACCAGCAGAGCACCTCGACCTGGATCCGCTCCACCGTGTCGGCCAGTTCGAACAGCCGCCGCGCGGCCGGAAACAGCACGGACCGGAAGTCGGTGGCGAGACCGAACGCGAACACGTCGACGTCGTAGCAGTCGACCAGCTCGACCATCTGCTCGATGTGGCGCTCCTCGTAGAAACAGGCCTCGTCGCAGATCAGATAGTCGACACCGACACCGGCGGCCCACTTCGAGCGCACCAGTTCGACCAGATCCAGGTCGGACGTCACCTCGACGGCATCGTGCGCGAGCCCGATCCGGGTGGTGACCCGCGGGCCGAGCGAGCGGTCGATGCGGGTCAGCACCAGGCCGCGCCGCCCCTGCCGGGCGTGGTTGTAGTTCATCTGCAGCGCCATCGTCGACTTGCCGCAGTCCATCGGACCCCAGAAGAACTTCAGCGCCGCGCCGTGGCGCAGTCGCCCGTCGCCGGCGGCGTGGCAGGTCGCGGACAGTGCGGAGTCGTCGGTCACGATCCGGCAGCCTAACCGCCGGAAACGCGAGAACCGCTCACAGCACGCGCGGCGGCGTGTTCCCGGCGGCCACGATCGCCCGGCGGATCGGGACCGCCAGCAGCAGGAAGAAGCCCACGACGAAGAAGAAGACCAACGACACGATCCCGACGCGGTACGAATCGGTGAGCTGGAACACCAATCCGAAGGCCAGCGGCCCGAGCCAGCTCGTGCCCTTGTCGCTGATTTCATAGAAGCCGTAGTATTCGCCCTCTTTGCCCGCTGGGATCAGCTGGCTGAACAGCGACCGGCTCAGCGCCTGGCTGCCGCCCAGCACGATGCCGATGCACGCGCCGAGGATCATGAACGGCAGCGGCTCCTCCGCCGGTAGCCAGAATGCCGCCACGATCACCGCGATCCACAGGATCAGGCTGAGCAGCACCGTCTTCCACGCCCCGACCCGCTCCGCCAGCCGGCCGAGGGCGAGCGCGCCGCCGAATGCCAGGAACTGCACGATCAGGATCGTCACGATCAGGGTGTTCTGCTCGAGTTTGAGCTCCTCGGTGCCGTATTGGCTGGCCAGCGTGATCACGGTCTGGATGCCGTCGTTGAACACGAGGAACGCGAGCAGGAAGAACAGGGTCAGCGGGTACGCCTTCAGGTGCCGCAACGTGCCGCCGAGCTGCCGGAACCCGTCGGTGAGGACGTTGCCGCGCGGCGGCGGCGTCGTCGCGTCGACGACGATCGGCCGGTCGCGCAGCCACAACAGCGGCAACACGGTGAACGCGGCCCACCAGATGCCCGCCGACACGATCGACCAGCGGGCCAGGTCGAGGGTGCGCTGGTCGTTGCCGTCTTCGCTGAGCAGCATCACCGCGACCAGGTTGAGCAGCAGCAACAGGCCGCCGCCGAGATAACCGAGGGCCCAGCCGCGGCTGGACACCTTGTCGCGGTCGTCGGGCGCGGCCAGTTGAGGCAGGAACGAGTTGTTCACCACGAACGCGGCGCCGAACGCGATGTTCGCGATCAGGAAGAGCAGCCCGCCGAGCAGGTAGCGCTCGCCGGTGACGAACGCGAACAGGATCGTCGCCAGCGAGCCGACGAACGCGAAGCCGCCCAACAGTCGCTTCTTGTAGGGGGTGCGGTCGGCGATCGCGCCCACGATCGGCAGCACGAAAACCTGGAGCAGGACCGACAGCGAGATGAGGTACGGGTAGAACGAGCCGGCCGCGATCCCGATCCCCAGTGGATGGACCCGGCCGGAGCACTCGTCGGCGCCCAGCGCGCAGCCGGCGGCGAGTTCGGTGACCGTGGTCAGGAACGGCCCGAGGAAGACCGTGATGACCGTGGTCTGGAAGGCCGAGTTGGCCCAGTCGTAGAAATACCAGCCCGACCGCTCGCGCCGCGTGCTCGGTGGCGGCGCGGCGGCGACGGAGGTGGCGGCGGTGACCTCGGCCATCGGTCGTCCTTTGGTCAGGCGGGCCAAAGGCCGCGGGCGGTATAGACGTCGCGTAACACGTCGACGCGATCGGTCATGATGCCATCCACGCCGAGATCAAGTAACTGGTGCATCGGGTCGGGTTCGTCGATCGTCCAGACATGGACCTGCAGACCGAGCCGATGCGCGTACGCGACGAAGCGGGCGTCGGTGACGGTGAGCCGCCCGTAGCGGACCGGCACCTGGGCGGCGACCACCGACGGGTGGACCCGGACCGCCCGGGTGCCGCGGGAGGCCAGCCAGAGCCGGGTCACGCCGCGCATGCCCAGCGAGGTCGCGACCTCCGGGCCGGCGAGGGCGCGGACCCGGGCCAGGCGCGAGTCGCTGAAGCTGGCCAGCAGGACCCGGTCGGCGGCCTTGCCCTCGCGGACCGCCCGCACGGTCGGTTCGATGCCCGGCGACGCCTTCACGTCGATGTTGAACCGCACCTGCGGCCACGCGGCCAGGACATCGTCCAGCCGGGGTACGGCGGCCGCGCCCGCGATGCGTACCGTGTCGAGGTCTTTGATCGTCAGGTCCCGGATCCTGCCCGGTTGGCCGGTCAGCCGGCGCAGGTCCGAGTCGTGGAAGACGACCGCGACGCCGTCGCGCGTGCCGTGTACGTCGGTCTCGACGTAGCGGTAGCCGAGATCCACCGCGCGCGCGAAGGCCTCGACGGTGTTCTCGTCGCCGTCGGCGGCGCCGCCCCGGTGCGCGAAGGCGAGCGGCGTGGGCGCGTCAAGGTACGGATGCACGCGACGGAGTATGCCGGCCGAAACCGACGATAGGGTGACGGCCATGCGGGCGGTTGGCATAGATTTCGGCACTTCGCACACGGTTGCGGTGGTCGCCGTCGATGGCGCGCCGGCCCGGCCGCTGTTGTTCGACGGCTCGCCGCTGTTGCCATCCGCGGTCTACCTGGACCCGGGCGGGCGGCTGGTCGCCGGCCAGGACGCGGTGCGGGCCGCGCGGCTCGACCCGGCCCGCTTCGAGCCCAACCCGAAACGCCGGATCGACGAGGGTACGGTGCTGCTCGGCTCGACCTCCGTGGCGGTGTCCGCGCTGGTCGGGGCCGTGTTGACGCGGGTAGCCGAGGAGACGCGGCGGTGGGCCGGCGAGGCCTATTCGGTGGTGTTGACGCATCCGGCAGGGTGGTCGTCGGTGCGGCGCGGGGTGCTGGTCGCGGCGGCGGCGTCGGCCGGGCTGCCCGGTACGCCGTCGCTGTTGCCGGAGCCGGTCGCCGCGGCGCGCTATTTCACGGCGGTGTTACGCGCGACCGTGCCGCCGGGGTCGGCGCTGGCGGTCTACGACCTGGGCGGCGGCACGTTCGACGCGGCGGTGGTGCGGCGCTCCCCCGCCGGGTTCGAGGTGCTGTCCGCGCACGGGCTGCCCGATGTCGGCGGGCTCGACCTCGACCAGGCGCTGGTCGAGCATCTGGGTGCGGCGTACTCGCCGACGCGGACGGCGGTGTGGGACGCGCTGCTGACGCCGACCGACACGGCACACCGGCGGCAGCGGGCGCTTCTCTACGACGACGTGCGCGGCACCAAGGAGGCGCTGTCGCGCACGTCGTCGGCGGACGTACACGTGCCCGGGTTGGAGGTCGCGGCGCACGTGACCCGCGACGAACTCGAGGCGCTGGCGAAGCCGATGCTGGCGCGGACGGTCGACTGCCTGGGCCGGACGATCGCCGACGCCCGGCTCGCCGAGGAGGATCTCGTCGGCGTGTTCCTGGTCGGCGGCTCGAGCCGGATGCCTCTCGTGGCCCGGATGATCCATCAGGAGCTGGGCATCGCGCCGACGGCCCTCGAACAGCCCGAGACGGTCGTGGCCCAGGGCGCGGTCTGCCTGGACCCGCCCAGCCACCGGGTGCCCGCGCAGCGGCGGCCGGTCGCTCCGCAGGCCTCGCCGATGCCGGGGCCGGCGGGTCCCGTGGTCGGACCGGCGTCGGCGCCCAACGGTCCCGCCGGCGGGCCGGGGCATCCGGCGCCGGCGAGTCCCGCCGCCGGGCCGGGGCATCCGGCGCCCGCCAGTCCCGTCATCGGGCCCGGTTATCCGGCGCCGGCGAGTCCGGCGGTTGGTCCTGCCGTGCCCGCCCAGCGCGGCCGGGCCCGGCGACCCGCGTCGACGGCGGGCCGCGCGGGGTTGGCCTGGGTCGTGGTGCTCAGCGTGCTGGTCGCCGCCGCCGCGGTCGTGTTGGTGGTGCTGCTCGCCGACGGGTGACGCGGGCTACGCCGGGGCGTACACGTGGACGACGTTGTCCGATCCCGGAAAGGTCCGGATGCCTGTCAGCCGCAGCCCCGTGGGCGGGTGGAGGAACGCCGGGTCGCCGTCGCCGAGGACCACCGCGCCGACCATCAGGTGGATCTCGTCGATCAACCCGTCGGCGAGCAGTCCGTTCCACATCGTGCGGCTGCCGAACACCAGGATGTCGCCGCCCGGCTGCTCCTTGAGCGCACGCACCGCCGCGGCGGCGCCGGCCCGCCGGACGATCGTGGTGGTGTCCCGCCACACGCCGGTCTGGTCCGCGGTGAGCCGGTCGGAGACGACGACCTTGCCGATCGCGTTGTCAAGCCGGCTGATCTCCCGGTTGTCGGCCGAGAGGGCCCGGTTGTCGCGATCGTCGGGGGCGTCGGCGATCCCCGGCCAGTAGCCGAGGAAGCCGAGGTAGCTGTCGCGCCCGAGCAGCAGCGTGCCGGCGGCGCGGAGGCGTTCGACGTTGTAGGCGTCGAACGCCGCGTCCATCGGCAGGGCCATGACGTTTCCGCCCGCCCCCGCGCTGTACCCGTCGAGCGAGACGATGTTGCTCACGATGATCTTCCGCATGGTGTCCTCCAAGGGTCTTTACCCGTGCAGAGACACCCGGTGCCGCGAACTCATCGCTGAGCGGGAAGAAATTCCAGCAGCCCGAGTACGGCCGGGTCGATGAACCCGGTGATCTCGGCGATCCGCCCGTCCCGGACGGTGAGCGCGTTGACGGCGCTGAGCGCGTAGGCCCCGTCCCTCTGCTGGTAGCAGGCGAAGCCGAGCTGCCCGTTGACCGGCACCGGAGTGAGCCGCCACGCCGACGCGAAAAGCCGGTCGGTGAGGAACCCGGCGACCGCGTCGACCCCGTCGAACCACGCCGGCAGCGGGGGCATGGTGAACCGCGCGTCCTCGGCCAGCAGACTGACCAGCTGTGGGACGTCGGCGCGCTCCCAGGCCGAGACGAACGCGTCGACCAGCTCCCGGCACCCGTCGTCGCCGAGCGCGGCCAGCTCGTCGCGCTGCGACGGCCCGGTCACCCGCTCGTCGACCGTCTTACGAGCGCGCTGCAGGGCGCTGTTGACCGACGCGGTCGAGGTGTCGAGCAGGTCAGCGACCTCGGCGGCGGAGAACTCGAGCACCTCCCGCAGGATCAGCGCCGCCCGCTGGTTGGCCGGCAGGTGCTGCAGGGCGGCCACGAAGGCCAGCTCGACCGCCTCCCGCCGCAGGTAGCGGTCTTCGACGGGCTCCTCCACCCACGGTTCGACGAAGACCGGACCGGCGACCGGTTCGCCCAGCTCGTCGGTGCTGAGTCGGGACGGCCCGTACTCGGCCGACAGCAGCCGCGGTCGACGCCGCTGGGCGAGCCGGATGCTGGCGTGGGTGGCGATCCGGTAGAGCCAGGTCCGCACCGAACTACGCCCTTCGAACGCGCCGAACCCCCGCCAGGCCGCGAGCAGCGTCTCCTGAAGCGCGTCTTCAGCGTCCTGCATCGACCCGAGCATCCGGTAGCAGTGCGCCAGCAGTTCCCGGCGATGGTCAGCGACGACCCGCTCGAAATCCATCCGCCCATCATCGCCGGATGCGTCGCCGCTCACGGCTCCCTCCAACCGCAACCCGACCAAGCGCGTCCGCACCCGACCAGCGCGGGGCGGCACGCTCCGCCCGACCCGTCCGCACCCGACCACCGCAGCAGGCGCACGGCGCCCTGGTCCTCGTCATTCCACAAGCGCCGTCGACGACGCGATCTGGCCTTGGTCAGCCGACCGGCGCGACCTGGGCCGTGCGCATCAGCGCCACATAGCCCTCCTCCAGTGATGGGCTTGCCGGCACCGCGTCTGGGCCCGGCGGTTGGTGGCTGACGACCCGGTAGTGGGTGCCGTCGGCGCGGGCGATGGCCGAGACGACGACGCCGTCGGTGGGTGGCGGGCCGGGGGTGACGATCTCCCAGGTGACGCCCTCGGCGCGGGCGGTCAGGTCGGTGACGGCGCCGGCGAACAGGACGCGGCCGGCGGCGAGGACCGCGGTCTGGCGGCAGGTCTGGGCCACGTCTTCGACGATGTGGGTGCTGAGCAGGACGGTGCGGCCGCCGGCCAGGCTGGACAGCAGGGTGCGGAAGCGGATCCGTTCCTCCGGGTCCAGGCCGACGGTTGGTTCGTCGACGATCAGCAGGGCCGGGTCGCCGAGCAGCGCCTGCGCGATGCCGACCCGCCGGCGCATGCCGCCGGAGAAACCCTTGAGCTTGCGGCGCGCGACCCCCGCCAGGCCGACCAGGTCGAGCAGCTCGTCGACCTGCCTGCGGCGGGCGGCCCGGTCGTCGAGGCCCTTCAGCAAACCGATGTAGTCGAGGAACTCGGCCGGCGACAGGTCGGGGTAGAGACCGAGGTCCTGTGGCAGGTAGCCGAGGCGTTGCTGCACCGCCAGCCGCCCGGCGCGGGTGGACAGGTCGTGCCCGCCGGCCAGGACCCGGCCCGAGGTGGCGGGGAGGACGCCGGCGAGGATACGCATCAGGGTGGTCTTGCCGGCGCCGTTGGTGCCGAGCAGGCCGTACATGCCGCCTGACACGTTCAGGTCGACACCGTCGAGCGCGGTCACGCGACCGAACCGGCGCCGCAAATCAGTGATCTCGATGTGCACGGTGCGGGTCCTCTCAGACGGTCGTGGGTGAGATTTCCCGGGTGGGCCGGGCTTGGTTGGCGGGCCAGGTGACGCGCGCGTGGCGGTGACCGGCCAGCGCGGTGACGGCGAGCGGGATCAGCCCGCACAGGATGATCACGGCGATGCTGACGGCGGCGGTCGCGCCGGACGGGTCGGGGCGCAGGAACGTCAGCCAGCCCGGTGAGCCGGCGAACAGGGCCGGGCCGTCGTCGCCGAGCAGCCAGGTCGCCGCGTAGTCGCCGATCGGGGTGAGCACGGTGCCGGTCAGCGACGGCAGCAGGCCGGGGGCGAGCATGTTGCCCCAGAACCAGTAGCCGACGAACAGGATGCGGAACAGCGGGGCCGACACGACGATCGGGCAGACCAGCGCGAAACCGGCGACCATCGCGATTCCGGGGAGGGTGACCATGGCGAATGCCACCAGGGCCCAGACGAACAGGAACGGGTCGTGCCGGTAGCCCACCTCGACGGTCGCCGCGACGAGGAGCGCGCCCAGGCCGGGCAGCGCACAGGCGGCGACACCGCCCAGGTATTTGCCGGCCAGCCGGGTGGCCGAGGCGTGCGGCAGGCTCTCCAGCAGCGGCTCGACCCGCAGCTTGCGGTCGCGGACGAGCCGGTCGGCCAGCAGCATGCCGTAGGCGAGCGGCATCAGGATCGAGAACAGCAGCGCCCAGGTGGCCATCACCTCGCGCGCAGGCGTGCCCGCCGGAAGGCTCCGTGGCCCGCGCTCGCCCTGCAGCAGCACGAGCACGCCACCGAGCAGCGCCGCGGAGATCCAGAGCGATCGTTTGCGGGCCAGCATCCGGAGCTCGTAGCGGGCCACGGCCAGCAGCGCGGTCACGCTTCCTCCTCGGTCAGCAGTCGTTGGGGTCGGCTCAGGACGGTGGCGGTGGCGGCCAGCATCAACACGCCGCCGGTGAGCAGCGCGACGCGGTTGCCGGCCCAGCCCGGGCCGTCGCCGGCCCGGGTCGTGAAGAACAGGAACACCGGGCGGAGCAGGCTGTTGCCGGCGAACGCGGAGGTCCAGATCTGCTCGGCCAGCCACACCATGCCGACGGCGGTGCTGGCCAGCACCGGGCTGCGGCTGACGGCCGCGACCAGCGCCGCGAAGCCGGCCAGCCACACCGCCGGCGCGGCCCAGACCAGCAGCGCGGCGGCACCGCGCGGGCCGGACTGGTAACCGGCCAGCGCCACCACCCCGGCGTAGGCCGTGCACAGCACGACCGTCACGACACCGACCACGCCGAGACGCCGGCCGATCGTGACCAGGTGCGGGACCGGCAGCGACAGGTGCAGCTCGCGGCAGCCCTCGCGAGTGACGACGGTCAGCGCGACCATCGCGACCGCCAGCGGCGCGATCGCCTCGAGCCCGACCAGCAGCAGGAACTCGACCTGCCCACGGGAGCCACCGCCGACCCGGACGAACACCGCGAGGGCCGCGGCGAGCAGCAGCCCGGCCGGCGGAGCGACCAGCGCCGCGGGCCCGGCCCGCCGCGCCTCGTGTATCCAGATATCCAGTCTCACGGGAATGGGTACCGCGCCGGGGGCCGCGGGTTCACTGGAAATCACAACGGATCCGCGGCGCGGTGCGCGCCAGGTGCCGAGCCTCATGACAGCGCCCCACGCAGGCTGTGGCGGGCCGCGAGCGGCGCCAGCACCACGGTCGCGAGCGCCACCGCGGCGGCGGCCAGGAGCAGCGCCGGACCGGGCCGCCAGAGCGCGTCGAGGACCGGCGCGACCGAGTGGTCGAAGATCTGGCTCGGCGCCATCAGGCGGAGCAACCAGAACGCGGTCGCCGCGGTGACCCCGGCCTCCGGGCGCCACAGGACCGCGAGCGCGAAACTGATGGCCGACAGCGGCACCAGCGGCCCGAACCAGGTCACGAACAGCTCGGCCAGGCCCAGATCGCCGCGCGGCAGGGCGACCGCCGCGGAGGCGGCCGTGCCGATGGCGACCGTCACCGACAGCACCAGGGTCAGACGCGCCAGGACCAGCACGCGCGTCGACGTCGGAGTGGCGCGGACCAGTTCGGCCGCCTCCCCGTCGGCGCCACACGCGGCGGCCACCGCCAGAGCGGCGACCAACGGAACGATCAGCGAGAGCAGGTCACCGGCCAGGCCGGCCGATGCGGTGGCCGCGAAGCTCGCCCCGGCGCCGATCACCAGGACCGCCACGGCCCACACCCGCCAACCGATCACCCGCACCTGGCGGGTCAGCAGCCCCCACGCCACACGCGCCGGAGCGGACCGGCCGCGCGCGCCGGATGGCGCGTAGACCGGGGCCACCGGGCGGGACAGCCGCGCCCGGATCGCCGCGAACGACGGCGGGTCCGACGGGGTTGCGGCCTGGGTGGTCGCGCGTATCCCCGTCGCCAACGCGGACCACGACGCGGCGTCGGCGCGGCACGTGGCGCAACCCCGCAGGTGGTCGGCGATGCGTTTCGCCGCCGGCGGCGGGACGGTGCCGGCGGCGTAGGCCGGCAGTTCATCGACCGGGTGGCTCATCGGCCCGCCTCCTTCGCGGTCAGGTGGTCGACGGGTAGCGCGCGGGCCAGGGCGGCGCGGGCGTTGAACAGGCGGCTCTTGACCGTGCCGACCGGGATGCCCAGCAGCGCGGCGATCTCGGTGTGTGGCAGCTCGGCCGCGAAGGCCAGGTGGAGCACCTCGCGGTGGGAGTCGGGCAGCAGCGCCAGAGCCGCTCCGACCGCGCTGACGTCGGCCCTGGCCAGGGCGACCTGCTCCGGCCGTGCGGCGCTGTCGGGCACCTGCGCCGCCTCGGCGAGCGGCCAGGTCGGTGGCGGGACCGCCCGGGTGTGCTTGCCGCACTGGCGCCGGCAGATGCCGAACAGCCAGGTGCGCACGGTGGACTCGCCGGCGAACCGGGCCGCGGCGCCCTGCCAGACGCCGACGAACGTGTCCTGCACCGCCTCCTCGGCGCGGCCGCGGTCGTCGGTGAGCTGCAGCGCATAGCGGAGCAGCACCGTCGCGTGGCGGGCGTGGAGCAGTTCGAGGGCCTGCTCGTCACCGCCCGCCACGCGACGCACCAACGCCTCGTCGGACCCGTCCATCGTGAGTGGGTACCACCTGGAGGCCCCGAGGTTCACTCCCGGAACCGGGAAATGTCGCCGGGGACTCAGATCAACTCCGCGCCGGCTGATCAGCCGATGCCGGGACGACCGCCGCGCGCTGTTCAGGGACCGGGGCCGGTGGCCGGTCGTCCAGCGTGCGCCAGACCGGAAAGACGAGCGGCGCCACCGACACCGCCAGATAACAGGCCCCGACCCCGAGCATCGCCCAACGCACACCTGCCGCGCCCGCGACGGCGCCGCCGATCAGGCCGCCGAGGGGGATGCCGGCCCAGCTCACCGCCGTGGCCAGGCCGTGCACGCGGGCCATCATGTGTGGCGGGATCCGCTCGTACATGACGGCACCGAGGATCGGGTTGACCGCGGCCAGCGCCAGGCCGGCGAGGAAGGACACGGCACAGAGCAGCCAGATCGCGTCGGACAACCCCGCCGCGGCGAACCGCGGCGCGCCGCCGACCAGGAACCCCAGCGTGAACAGAGCCCAGCGCGGGGCCCGCGGCGCGATCGCGGTGAACACCACGTTGCCGAGCACGGCGCCGATCCCGAACGACGCACCGGCGACACCGAGCGCCACCGGCGACCCGATCATGGTCGCCCAGAGCGGCAGGAGGACCGACTGGTACGCGGCGTCGAACAGGTTGGTCGCCGCCAGCATGAACACGATCGCCCCGGCCAACCGGTCGCGCCGGACGAAGTCGAACCCGGCCCGCAGCGCGCGACCGTAGGACTCCTCCTCGACCGGCGCCGCGGCCGGCCCGACCCGCACCGCCACGACCAGCAACGCCGAGATCGCGAAGGTGGCCGCGTCGAACAGCAGCACGGTCGGCGCGTCCAGGACCGCGATCAACACGCCACCGGCCGGCGCGCCCAGCAGCGTGGCCAGCCGCGACAGCCCGTCCTGCAGGCTGGTCGCCCGGGTCATCTCGATCCCGGACGCCTCCGCGACCCGCGGGAAGACGGCGTGCTTGGCGGTGTCGCCGAAACCGCGCAGGCCGCCGGCGATGCCGACCAGGACGAGCAGACCGCCGAAGCCGATCCGCTCGTGGAACAGCGGGATCGCGGCGACCGCGACGGCGCTGACGGCGTCGGCACCGATGCTGAACCGGCGGCCACCGATGCGGTCGATCAGCGGACCGCCGACCGCCGAGGCGACGACGTAGGGCAGCATCTCGACGAACGCGACCACCCCCGCGCGGGTCGCCGAGCCGGTGGTGGCCAGCACGAACCAGGGCAGCGCGAGCGCGCTCATCCGGGTGCCGACGGCGGAGATCACCTCGGCGCCGAGGAGGGCGACCAGCCCACGCCGGTTCACTGCTCGGCCCGCGGGAACGGCAGGATCTGGAACTGGACGACGACCCGCTCGGTGTCTTCGGGCTGCGGTGCTTCGGGGTCGTCGCGCCGGTAGCGCCCGAGCAGCGCGAACATCTCCTCGTTCAACTGGGCGGCCTGCTCGGCGGTGAGCCGCAGCGGCACGTCGCTGATCGTGCACGCGTCGCCCCAGGCCGGCGGCAGCGAGGCCAGCTCGTCGAGGAACCGCTCGACGCGGTCGGCGTATTGCGCCGCGACGGCGCGCAGGTAGCCCTCGGTCTCCGGCGGTGCGATGGCCGGGTTGATCTCGACGGTCGTGCTCCGGTGCGCCGCCTTCCACCAGCGCTCGCGGCCGACGTTGCGCTCCGGGTCGTCGACCACGAAGCCGTAGGTGGCCAGGATCCGCAGGTGATAGCTGGTCGCACCGGTCGACTGCCCGAGCCGCTCGGCCAACGTGGTCGCGGTGGCCGGCCCGTGCTCACGCAACAGGCCGAGGATCCGCACCCGCAACGGGTGGGCGAGGCCGCGCAGTGTGGTCGCGTCTACCCGAACTTCACGTTCCGTCATGATGCAAAGATATCTTTGCATCGGCTTCTTTGCAAGGGAGTCTTTGCATGTCGCGTACGAGTTTCTGTCGGTGGCGCGTGCGACGATCCCTGGCGTGACGCGACGCATCGACACCACCGAGCGCAGGGCCCGTCTCGCCGTCCGCCATGGCCTGGCCGGCCCCGCCGCACACGATCCGGTCGAGGTCACCCGCGACCTCGTGGTGCTGCACGCCACCGACGCGGCGACGGTCTACCTGTCGGCCGCGGCGCGCCTGCACGCGCCGGTGATCAAAGACATCGAGCAGGCGTTGTACGAGGACCGCACGCTCATCAGGATGCTCGGCATGCGCCGCACGATGTTCATCGCCCCCGTCGAGCACGCCCCGATCGTGCAGGCCGCCTGCACCGACGCGATCGCGGTGGTCCAGCGCAAGCTGCTGCTCAAGCACCTGGCCGAGGCCGGCCACGACGGGGGCGACGAGTGGCTGCGCGACGTCGAGCGCGGCACCCTGGCCGCCCTGGTCGCCCGCGGCTCGGCCACGGCCGCGCAACTGTCCGCCGACGAGCCCCGGCTGCGCACGCTGCTGTCGATCAGCGAGGGCAAGACCTACGGCGCCACTCCGGCCATCACCTCGCGGGTGCTCAACCTGCTGTCGATGGAGGGCCTGATCGTTCGCGGCCGGCCGCGCGGGTCATGGCTGTCCACGCAATACGAGTGGGCGCCGGCCTCCACGTGGGTGCCCGGCGGGCTGCACCGGCACGACGCGGCGACGGCACGGGCCGAGCTGGCCCGGTTGTGGCTGGCCCGGTTCGGCCCGGCCACGCCGGCCGACCTCAAGTGGTGGGCCGGCTGGACCAGCGCCCAGGTCAAGGCCGCGCTGGCCGCCATCGACGTCGAAGAGGTCACCCTCGACGGCGGCGAGACCGGTGTGGTGCTGGCCGACGACACCGCTCCGGTCGCGACCCCCGAGCCGTGGGTGGCCCTGTTGCCGGCCCTCGACCCGACGATCATGGGCTGGATCGGCCGCGACTGGTATCTGGGGCCGCACGCGCCGGCCCTGTTCGACCGCTCCGGCAACCCGGGCCCGACGATCTGGGCCGACGGCAAGGTCGTCGGCGGCTGGGCGCAACACGCCGACGGCCGGGTCGTGCACCGCTTCCTCGAAGACGTGCCGGCCGCGACGAAGAAGCGGGTCGCCGCCGCCGCGAGCGAACTCGCCGACTGGCTCGGCGACGTGCGGGTCAAGCCGAAGTTCCGCACGCCACTCGACCGAGAGCTGTCCGAATAGGACGAACCCGAAGGCGCGGCGCTCGCCGCGAAGCCAGCCACCGGCGGGGTCGCCACCCCGCCAGTCGCGAGTCGGCCCTTGGTGGGCGCCGGATCAGCGAGTGCGGCGGGCGCGGGCGGCCCAGATCGCGTAGGCCGGGTCGCGGTCGAGGTTGTGGCGGTCGCGGTCGTAGCGGCGGGTGGTGCGCGGGTCGGCGTGGCCCATCGCGTCCTGCACGTCCTCGAGCGCCACTCCCTCGGCCCGCGCGGTCGTCGCGAACGCGTGCCGCAGCGAGTGCGGTGAGAGGCGCTCGGCGGCCGGGATGCCGGCGTCGCGGGCCACCCGGCGCACCAGGCGGAAGATCGCGTGCCGGTCGAGCCGGCCGCCCGACGCGGTGGCCAGCAGCGGCCCGGCCAGCACGCCGACGCTGACGCCGGCGGCCTCGGCCCGCTCGGTCAGGTAGGCGTCGACGGCCGCCGCGGTGCCCGGGGTCAGGGCGCGCCGGCGGTGCTTGCCGCCCTTGCCGGTGAACCGGATGCTGCGGTGGCCGCGCTCCTCCCCCAGGTCGGTGACGTCGAGCGAGACCAACTC
Organism: Asanoa sp. NPDC049573; assembly: GCF_040676615.1. Classification (NCBI taxonomy): domain Bacteria; kingdom Bacillati; phylum Actinomycetota; class Actinomycetes; order Micromonosporales; family Micromonosporaceae; genus Asanoa; species Asanoa sp. NPDC049573. The sequence goes on along the minus strand of NZ_JBFAPI010000013.1, from coordinate 57,132 downwards.
ACCGACCCGCAGGCCCAGGTCGGCGAGCAGGGCCAGCGCGGCCCGGGTGCGGGCGGCGGTCGGGCCGGTCGCGACGGCGGCCGCGTGCAGCAACGCGTCGACCTCCTCCGGCGCGAGGCCGACGGTGGCCGAATGGTCGCGGTCGACGCGCGGGCGGTCGGCACCGGACACCGGGTTGGCGTCGAGGGCGCGGAGCTTGACCAGGAAGTCGTACCAGCTGGACAGCGCCGACATCTTGCGCGCCACCGTGGTCGGTGCCGCCGTCTCCTCGACCTCGCGGGCGTAGGCGTTGACGTCCAGGAACGTCGCCGCCAGCGGGTCGATCCCCCGGCCGGCACACCAGGCCAGCCAGCGGGTCACGTCGCGGCGGTAGGCGGAACGGGTGTGCGGGGAGAGCCGGCGGTTGGCGAGCCACGCGTCGGTGAACTCGCTCGCGCCGCCGGCATCCCGCGCCGGCACGCCGAAGCCGGCCGGCACGAGCGAGGTCACGCCGTGACGCTAGAGCGCGGGTGCCGGCGTGGCCGCGCGGCGCGCCGCGCCCGTCGCGAACTTCGCGGGGGTGGTGCCGAGGTAGCGACGGAACGTACGCGTCAGGTGCGCCTGGTCGTAGAAACCGGCGCTCGCCGCGACCGCCGCGGCCGGCTGCCCGGCGAGCAGCAACGCCCGGGCCCGGTCGACCCGGCGGCCCACCAGATAGGCATGCGGTGGCAGGCCGAACTCCGCGGTGAACGCGCGGACCAGGTGGGTGGGATGCGCACCCAACCGTTCGGCCGCCGCGGTCAGGGTCAGCCCACTGGTCACGTGCGCGTCGAGCAGGTCCCGCAGGTCGCGGGCCAGCCGGCGCGGCGGCGGCGCCGGCCGGGCCTTGCCGAGGTGGTCGTGCAGGCGCTCGACCACCAGCGCCAGGCGGCTCTCCGCGTGCAGTTCGTCGCCCGGGCCGTCGAGCGCCCGATGCAACTGGCCGACCCGCCGGCGCAGCAACGGATCCGCCAGTGCCGGGTGGTCGACGGCGGCACCGACCAGGTCGAGGTCGACGACACCGGGATCCAGGTAGAGGACCCGTTTCACGAACCCGCCGGGGGTGGCGGCGCGACCGTCGTGCGGTACGTGCGGCGGCAGCAGTGTCACCTGGTCGCCGACCGCGCCGTGGCCGTGCCGGTCGAGGTCGTAACGGATCGCGCCGTCGTCGACCACGAGCAGTGTCCACGCGTCGTGGGTGTGCAGCGGGTAGGCGTGCGTCACGAACCGGGCGTGCAGCACCTCGGCGACCCCGGGCACCGCCGGGCGCCACGCGCGCAGCCGCTGGCCGTCCATGTCAGGAACGTACAAGACCGGGCGCCCGCACGGCCGGCACGCTGGTCGGCATGAGGTTCGACACCAAGATCGCCGTGCTGCTCCGTGACGACCTGGCCGCCTGGCAGCGGCTCAACGTGACCGCGTTCCTGGTCAGCGGAATCGCCGGCACCAGACCGGAAACCATCGGCCAACCGTACGCGGACGCCGACGGCACCCCGTACCTCCCGATGTTCCGTCAGCCCGTGATGGTTTTCGCGGGCGACGCCGCCCTGCTCACCGCGGCCCGGGAGCGGGCGCTGCGCCGCGGCCTGGTCCCGGCCGTGTTCACCGCGGACCTGTTCGCGACCGGCAACGACGCCGCCAACCGCGAGGCGGTCGCCGCCGTCCACGCCGACAAGCTCGACCTGGTCGGCCTCGCGATCTACGGCCCCCGCGGCGACGTCGACAAGGTCGTCAAAGGCGCGGTCCTACACCCTTAGGCCGGCCCTTAGGCCGCACCCTTGGGCCGCGCCCGCACGTGCATCCGTTCCCCCTGTGGGCCGAACAGGCTCAGCACCTCGGCCGGCTGGTCGTGCGGGTTGGTGATCGCGTGCGGGGTCCGGGTGTCGAACTCGGCGACCTCGCCCTCCTCGATCGTCAGGTCGTGCTCGCCCAACTGCAGCCGCACGCGGCCGGAGAGGACGTAGAACCACTCGTACCCCTCATGGCGTTGCAGCTCTTGACCCTGGGGTGCGTAACGGGCCGGGATGATCTGTTTGTAGGCCTGCATGCCGCCGGGCCGCCGCGTCAACGGCAGCCAGGTGACCGGGCCGCGGCGGATCGGTCGGGCGTGCACCCGCGGGTCACCCGTCTCGGGCGCGCCGACCAACTCGTCGAGCGCCACCTGGTGGGCCCGGGCGAGCGGCAGCAACAGCTCCAGCGTCGGCCGCCGCTGCCCGGCCTCCAGGCGGGACAGGGTGCTGACCGAGATGCCGGTCGTCGCGGACAGCTCGGCCAGGGTGACGCCGCGCTGCCGGCGCAGCGCCCGCAGCCGTTCGCCGACATTGCGCGGGTCCATGCCGTCAAATTTGCCAGAGCGGCAACGAAAATTGCCACCGGCCGGGTCGGCGGGGCACCGTCGAAGGCATGGAAACCTATGACGTGATCATCATCGGCGGCGGCCCCGCCGGGCTGGCCGGCGCGCTCACCCTGACCCGCGCCCGCCGCCGCGTGTTGGTGGTCGACGACGGCACCCCACGCAACGCGGCCGCCGGCCACGTGCACAACTACCTCACCCGTGACGGCACGCCGCCCGCGGAACTGCTCGCCATCGGCCGCGCCGAGGTGGCGGGCTACGGCGGCGAATTCCTCGCGGGCACGGCCACCGCCGCCAAACCGTCCACCGCCGGCTTCACGGTGACGCTCGACGACGGCCGCGTGCTCGGCGCCCGCCGGCTGCTGGTGACCACCGGCCTGACCGACGAACTGCCCGACGTCCCCGGCCTGGCCGGCCGCCTCGGCGACGACGTGCTGCACTGCCCCTACTGCCACGGCTGGGAGGTCCGCGACCGGGCGATCGGCATCATCGCGACCAACCCGATGGTCGCTCACCAGGCCCTGCTCTGGCGCCAGTGGACGGCCGACCTCGTGGTCGTCCTCAATGGACAGCCGGCACCGGGCCCGGAGGAGGCCGCGCAACTGAAGGCCCGGGGTGTCCGCGTGATCGACGACCGGGTCACGCTGCTGGACTCCGACCGCACCGCCCACCTGGCCGGCGGCACCACGCTGACCCGAGACGCCTGGGTCGCGGCGACCCGGATGGCCGCCCGTGACGGCCTGCTGGCCGACCTCGGCGCCGAGATCGAGCCGGTGAAGATGGGCGACCACGTGATCGGCACGGCGGTCAAGGCCGACCCGAACGGCGCCACCACCGTCCCCGGCGTCTGGGTCGCCGGCAACATCTCCGACCTACGCGCCCAGGTCATCGTCAGCGCCGCCGAGGGCCTGACCGCCGGTGCGATGATCAACGCCGACCTCGCGATGGAGGACGCGCGCCTGGCCACCGGCTGAACTCCCCTCTCGCCGCACGCCACCCACGCGCCGCGTCACTGCCCGATCCTCGCCGGCCGGCGTCGCGCGGCCACGTCCCGACACCACCAGAGCTTGGCTCCCGCGGCCCGGCGCGGCCGCGGGTCGCTAGACCTTGGATCCCGCGGCCGGGGACTGGCGGTCACCGAGGTTGACTGCCACCCGGCGTTGCCGGCGCCGGCCCTGGGGAGCTGCGGCTGCGAAGCATGCCCAGATCTTCCCAGCCGTCGATCACGTCGCCGAACCCGCGGGCCCGCGCGAGCCGCTCGATGTCGGTGAACCACGCCGACGCCGGCTCGGCGATCAGCCGCTCAGCCGTCCACGGCGCGGGCAGCGGGTAACGGGACAGTTCCCAACGCAGGTACTTGTTGTAGGGCCGCACCCGCCCGTGCAGCGCGAACAGCGTCCACAGCAACCACGGCCCCGCCTCGGTCTCGTCGAGGCGCGCCAGGTCGTCGTGGCCGTCCCGCCGGCTCTTCGCGGCCCGGTAGACGAAGTTGATGTAGCCGTCGAGTTGCTCGCGCACGAACGCGTCGGCCTCGGCCGGCGCCAGCGTGGCCTGCGCGGCCACCAGCGCGGCGATCCGCCCATCGAGACGATCGAGCAGGACGACCGCGCCACGGTACGCGTACCGCGCCCACCGGTCCGACACGTCGGCCAGTTCGTCGACCGTCATGACGGCGGCGTCCAGCGAGGGCGTGAGCGAGGTGACCCACCGGCCGTCGCGCTCCCGCACCACCACGAACACGTCATGGTCGGAGTCCGGCCCGGCCGTCCCGCGCGCCCGCGACCCCGACAGGATCAGCCCCACCACGGCCGGGTCCGCGGTGGCGCGCGCGACCAGATCGTCGTAGCCGCTCACGGACGGTCCACCCGCGGCAACGTCGGCCAGCGCCAACTCGCCCAGTGCGGCCAGCTCTCGAACCCCTCCGGCGGGGCGGGCAGCGGCGCATAGCTGAGCTCCGCCTCCGTCGGCGGCTGGAACAGCGCCAGGAAGCGGTCGTGGTCGGCGTCGCTCATCGCGAAGGTGGACCCGGGTTCCTCCCGCCACCGCAGCTCGGCCCGCGCCCGCCGCTGCGCCTCACCCAGCTCGAGATACCGCAGCTCGAACCCCGCACCGGCGGCCTCGGCCACCGCCCGGATCGCGTAGCGCTCCTCGCTGGACCAGCACCCGAAATCCAGGATGACCGAGGCCCCGCTGCGCAGCACCTCGTACGCGGTCCAGATCATCCGCCCCTCGAGAATGTCGCGCCGCCCACCGGCATCGTTGTGCCCAAACAACGGCGCCATCCACTCGTCGGGGGTCAGGCGCAGCACGCGCCGCTCCTCGGCGATTCGCTTCGCCAGCGTCGTCTTCCCGGAACCCGGCAGCCCGACGGTCAACACCAGCGTCGGCACGGAACCCTCACAGCCGCCGTACGCGCAGCACGCACGTCAGCATCGGCAGGGTGAACTCGCCGGCGGCGGTCTCCGGCCGGCTCTTCAGGAAGGCGCGGATGCGGCCGAGCGTGGCCGCCCGTTCCGGTTCCGGCATGACCAGCATCCCCGCCCGCGTGGCCAGGGTGGCGACGAGCGAGTCGGCGGTGCGGCGCTGCCCGTGCGCGAACTCGGCCTGCTCCGGCGACCCGAACCGCGCCGGCCCGCCGTCCTTGGGCAGGTGCGCGGACGCCGTCTGCGCGCGCCAACTGACCGGCGTGTCGCGCGGGCCGATGGCCGCGCTCCCGCTGACCCTCGCCAGCTCGGCGACCCACTCGACCCGGTCGTCCAGCACGTTCCACAGCCCGGCCAGCACGCCGCCGGGTGCCAGCACCCGGGCGATCTCCGGCCCGGCGACGGCCATGTCGAACCAGTGCATCGCGTTGCCGGACACCACCGCGTCGACGGACGCTTCCGGCAGCGGGATCGCCTCGGCGCTGCCCGGCAACGCGCGCACGCCGGGCAGCGCCCGGCGCAGTTCGGCCAGCATCGCCGGGTCGGGCTCGACCGCGATGACGTCGGCGAGCCGGTCAACGGGCGACCGCCCGTCAACCCCTGGCTCGAGAAACCCGCCTACGAGCACGCCGCCCCCGGCGCCGGGATCGAGGAGTCCGTCGACCAGCGTGCCGGTGAGCTTGCCGGTTCCGGCGCCGAGGTCGAGAACCCGGGTTCCCGGGGCGGCGGCGAGCGCCCACCGGACCGCGGCCCGCGCGTAGTCGGGGCGGTGTTCGGCGTACGCGGTCGCCGCCGCGCCGAACGAGGAGGCGTGGATGTCGGCCGGTGTCATGCCTGGCAGCGTTTCACAGCCGGACCAGGTCGGCGATCTCCTCGGGCAGGCCCGGGGAGAAGAAGATGTGACCCATGCCGGGTACGACGTGCAGGCGCGCGCCCGGGATCGCGGCGGCCAGGGCCTGGCCGTGTGCGAGCGGGAAGACCGGGTCCTGGTCGCCGTGCAGGATCGTGGTCGGGGCGGTGATCGACGAGAGCGGAGCGCGCAGGTCGGCGCCGACGATCTGACAGGCCCGGTCGTGGTTGCCGGCCGCGGCCGGGTCGACGGCCCGCGACCAGGCCAGCTCGAGCATCGCGCGGGCGCCCGGCTCGTCGAACGGCCGGACCGTCCCGTTGAAGACCCGGAACAGGGCCACGTCGGACTCCACTCCGCGCGGCAGCCCGGCCGCCACGTGCGCGAGGAACGCCGGTGACGGCGGCGGCAGGTCATCGGGTGCGGGCGGCTCACCGGCGCGCGCCCGGGCCTGGGCCGGCCGCGGGTCGTAGCCCATCGGCGAGCTGCCGATCACGGTCAGCGACAGCACCCGGGCGGGCTCGTGCACCGCCAGCCACTGCCCGAGCATCCCGCCCATCGAGGCGCCGGCGACGTGCGCGGCGGGCAGCCCGTAGCCGTCGAGCACGGCCAGGCAGTCGCGGGCCAGGTCGCCCAGCGTGTAGGGATGTTCCTCGAAGTCGACGGTGCTCGACCGGCCGGTGTCGCGGTGGTCGAACCGGATCACCTGAGCGCCGCGGGCCACGAGCCGGTCGACCAGCGCGTCGGGACAGGTGATGCCCTGCGCGGCCGAACCCATGATCAGCAGAACCGGCGGGTCGTCCGGGTCGCCGGACCGTTCGGTCCACAGCCGCAACGGCCCCGACGGCACGAACCGCTCCCGTGTCTCCAGCATGCCGAGCACCGTAGGGCCCGATCCGCGGGCCGGCCACCGGATTTCGGCCGTACACCATAATGACAGTTATGGTGTACGGCCTTGGGCGCTGAATTAACGGATTACTGATAACGGCAATTCGATAATCCCGCGAGATGGGTGCCGAGGCGGGTGCGGGGAGGGATTTCGTCAGCCCAGGGCGAGGCTGCGCGGCGCCAACCGCTCCCGCTCACCGGGCCCGAACGACAGCCGTCCGGTGGCCTTGCGCAGGAACGTGGTCCGGTCCAGGCCGACCTCGGCCAGCCGGGCGTCGGCGTCCTCGTCCAGCAGCAGGTCGGTGAGCACCTCGGCGGTTGCCGGCGTCAGCCACGGCGGGCGGTCCAGCGCCGCGGCCAGGTCAAGCCCGTGGATGCCGACCTCGACGATCCGGGTGACCAGGAAGTCGGTCAGAGTCATCGCGTCGCCGTGCCGGGTGAGCACGACGCGGCCCGGGGCCTCCGCGGCACACAGGTCGGCCACGGACCGCCAGGTGCGGTCGAACTCCGCGAGCAGCGCGGTCGCCGACCCCGCACCGCTGGCGCGGGACAGGCCCAACGCCACCCGGGCGGCGTTGACCGGCGGTGAGAACCGCTCCCCGGCCCGGTAGTAGTCGACCGCGCTCACCGACGCGGCGACCGGCGCCGGTGCGGCGAGCATCCCCGGCACCCACGCGATGACCGTGACCACGTGCCCGAGCAGCCCCGCGACGTTCCACGGCGGGCACCCCGTCGGCCGTGCCCACTGCGCGTCAGCGAGCCCACCCAGCGAAGACGCCAGCCGCGCCGCCTCCGCGCGGAACGCGGCCAGCACCGTCAACCGGCGAGCACCTCGGCGAACCGTTCGGTGTCGATGTTGCCGCCCGACAGGATCACGCCCACCCGCCCGCGGACCTGGCCGGTCAGCACCGCCGCCAGCCCGGTCGCGCCACTGGGCTCCAGCACGATCTTGAGGCGGTCGAACGCGAACCGCATCGCCTCGCGGATCTGGTCGTCGGTGACCAGCACGATCTCGTCGACCAGCCGCCGGTTGACCGAGAAGGTCAGCTCGCCGGGGATGTCGGCGGCCTGCCCGTCGGCGATCGTGCGCGGCACCGGGATCCGGACCCGCTCGCCGGCGGCCAGGGACCGCCGGGTGTCGTCGCCGTCGACCGGCTCGACCCCGACGACGCGGATGTCCGGCCGCAGGCCCTTCGCCGCGGTCGCGGTGCCGGCGATCAGCCCACCGCCGCCGACCGGGGCCACCACCACGTCGAGGCCGTCGACCTCGTCGAGCAGTTCCAGCGCCGCCGTGCCCTGGCCGGCGATCACGTCGGGATGCTCGTACGGCGGGATGAGCGTCAACCCCCGCGACTGCGCGAGGGCCGCACCCAGCGCCACGCGGTCCCCGGTGTAGCGGTCGTAGGTCTGGATCTCGGCTCCGTAGCCGGCGACGGCGGCCCGCTTCGACGCGGGCGTGTCCGCCGGCATCAGGATCACCGCGCTGCTGCCGCGTTCGCGTGCCGCCAGCGCGACCGCCTGGGCGTGGTTGCCCGACGAGTAGGCCGCGATGCCCCGCGCCAGTTGCGCCGCCGTCAGCCGCGACACCGCGTTGTAGGCCCCGCGGAACTTGAACGCGCCGATCCGCTGCAGGTTCTCGCACTTGAGGAACACCTCGCCGCCGGCGCGGGCGTCGAGGGTGCGGGAGCGCATGACGGGCGTACGGTGCGCGACGCCCTCGATCCGGACCGCGGCGGCGCGCACGTCGTCGAGGCTGGGCGCGGGCGGTTCGGGTAGCGGCACGGCGGCGATCCTAAACGATCCGGTCCGCTCAGCGCCGCAGCAGTTCCACGGCCCGCGCGACCGTCGTGCGCAGGGCGGCCCGGGACTGGTCGGTGTCGTCAAGCACATCGAACGCGTGCTGGCCGTCCGGCACGTCGATGATCTCCAGGGGTGCCTTGGCGGCCGCGGTGATGAACTCGTCGACGAAGCCGGCCAGCAGCGGGCGCTCGCGGCCGACCCGGGTCAGCACGATCGCCGGCGCGTCAGCGCCGGCCGACGCGACCGCCTCGATCGGCGTGAACCGCGGGTCGAGGCGGAGCCGCTCCTGCTCCGGCAGGTGCGGTGCCGGCGAGGCCAGCAGCGGATAGCTCAGGAAGATGGCCCGGAGCCAGGCCGGGCGGTCGCGGAGCCAGTCGGCGCTGAGCAGGCCGCCGCCGGAGAACACCCAGTAGACGACCCGGTCGCCGTCGACGTCGGGGTGGGCGCGCAGCGTCTCGGCGGCGACCGCCACGTCGGCGGCGGCGCTGACCGCGTCGACGGTCGGGCCGTCGGGGGTGTCGACGACGTGCAGCCGGTGGTCGACGACCGCGGCCGCGACGCCGGCCTCGACGAGCAGGGCCGCGTAGCCGTGCTTGACCGGCCAGCCGCGCGGCGGGGTGCCCAGATCCGCGGGGATCGGCCCGCCGTGGATGAGCAGCACGACCGGGTGTGGCCCGGGACCGGCCGGCAGGTAGAGGTCGAGGTTGCCGGCCAGCGCGACCGGTTTCGGGAGATCGGGGTGATCGATCACGAATGGGAGCAGGAACCGCGGTATCTCGTTCACGCCCGGCAGTGTGCCCGCCGGCCGGCCCGGACGCGAGCGAGAATCGGTCGGTGGCCGACCTCGAACCCTTGCTGCGCGACCTGGCGCCACAGGTGCTGAGCGCGGTGCTGCGCCACTTCGGCGACTTCGACGCGGCCGAGGACGCCGTCCAGGAGGCGCTGCTCGCCGCCGCCACCCGGTGGCCCGCCGACGGGGTGCCCGACAACCCGCGCGGCTGGCTGGTCACGGTCGCGTCGCGGGCCCGGATCGCGGCCTGGCGCCGGGACACCGCCCGGGAGCGACGCGAGGAGACGGTCGCCCGGATGCCGGCGCCGGCGCCCGGGCCGGCCCGCGACGACACGCTGACCCTGCTGCTGCTCTGCTGCCATCCCGCGCTGACCCCGGCGTCGCAGGTGGCGTTGACGCTGCGGGCGGTCGGCGGGCTGACCACGGCCGAGATCGCCCGGGCGTTGCTGGTCCCGGAGGCCACGGTGGCGCAGCGGATCAGCCGCGCCAAGCAGAGCATCCGCGCGGCCGGCGCGCGGTTCACCCCGCCGCCACCCGAGGAGCGGCCGGCGCGGCTGGCGGCCGTACTCCACGTGCTGTATCTGGTCTTCAACGAGGGTTACACCGCCAGCTCCGGGGAGCGGCTGCACCGGGTCGAGCTGACCGCGGAGGCGATCCGGCTGGCGCGGCAGGTGCACGACCTGCTGCCCGGCGACGGTGAGGTGGCCGGGCTGCTCGCGCTGATGCTGCTGACCGATGCCCGCCGGCCGGCCCGCACCCGCGCCGACGGTGCGCTCGTGCCGCTGGCCGAGCAGGACCGCACGCTCTGGGACCGGGCCGCGATCGCCGAGGGGGTCGACCTGGTCAGCGCGGCGCTGACCAGCACCGCGGTCGGGCCCTACCAGCTCCAGGCGGCGATCGCCGCCGTGCACGACGAGGCGCCGGCCGCCGCCGACACGGACTGGCGGCAAATCCTTGGTTTGTACGACGCCCTCGACCGGATCGCGCCGGGGCCGATGGTGACGCTGAACCGGGTGGTGGCCGTGGCGATGGTGCACGGGCCGGCCGCGGGCATCGAGGCGCTGGAGGGCGCCGGGCCGATGCTGGAGGGCCATCACCGGGTGGCCGCGGTGCGGGCGCATCTGCTGGAGATGGCCGGTGACCGGGCGGGCGCGCGGGCGGCCTACGAGCAGGCGGCGCGGCAGACGCTCAGCGGGCCGGAACGTGCCTACCTGCGGGGGCGGGCGGATCAGACCTCGACGTAGCCGCCGGTGCGCCAGTAGAGGCCGGCCTCGCGGGCCATCAGCCCCGTGTCGATCAGGTAGCGGCGCAGCGAGACGTAGTCGGGCTCGTAGAACGCGCGCAGGGCGGCGTCGACCTCCTTCTCCGGGAACTTCTTCCCCGGCTCGAAGACGGTGACGATGTGCTCCAGCACGACCTGGCGTTTGGCGGCGCGCGCCGGGATGGAGGTGAGCCGGCCGTCGCGGAGGAACGCGCCCAGGATGCGCTCACGGCGTTGGTCGAGGTCCATCCGGCCACCGTATCCGCGCTCCATCGGCGTCGGCATCCTGGTTTTCTAGCGCTTGCCGATGAACGCCTCGATGCCGTCGAGCAGGCGCTGCAGGCCGAAGTCGAAGGCGCGGTCCGGGTCGCCGAGCCCGTAGGCCTCGCCGGCGGCGGCGCCGACCCGGGCCGCGAGGGGGAAGCGCTGCGGGTCGAACACCTTCTCCAGCAGCGGACCCTGCACCTCCCACCACTGGTCGTCGCTCATCCCGCTGCGGGCCGGCGCCTGGGCCGCTTCGACCGCCGCCTGCCCGGCGCCGGTGACGTACGCCAGCACCGCGGTCAGCAGCGTGTCGATGTCGACATCGGACAGCCCGGTGCCGTCGAGCGCGCCGAGTTCGTAGTCGTATTTGGCCAGCAGGTTGGGGCCCATCGGCGGCCGGGCGGTGCCGACCTGGAGCAGCCACGGGTGGGCCCGGTAGAGGGCCAGGTTGGCCCGGGCGACGTGTTCGAGCTTCGCCCGCCAGCCGCCGGGCAGGGCCGGCCGGTCGATCTCGCCGAGCACCTGGTCGATCATCAGGTCGACGAGTTCGCCCTTGCCGGGCACGTAGGTGTAGAGCGACATCGCGCCCACGCCGAGCCGCTCGGCGACGCGGCGCATGGACAGCGCGCCGAGCCCGTCGGTGTCGGCGATCTCGATGGCCGTGGCGACGATCCGGTCGACCGACAGGCCGCTGCGCCCCTCCCGGTCGGCGGCGCGCCAGAGCAGCGCCATGCTGCGCGTCGGGTCGCCGGTTCCGGTGTGTTCGACAGCCATCGTTGGCACCTCGTTCCGTACGGTGTACCGTACGCCGTACGGAGTGCTCCGTACAGCGTACCGATCATAAGGGGTGGCCCATGGAAGCGGTGACGGCGCACGGCCTGCGCCGGCGGTTCGGCACGGTTGACGCGCTCGCCGGCGTCGACCTGGCGGTGCCGGCGGGCTCGGTGCACGGGCTGCTCGGCCCGAACGGCGCGGGCAAGACCACGCTCGTGCGGATCCTGACCACGCTGCTGCGCCCGACCGGCGGCACGGCGGCGGTGGCCGGCTTCGACGTCGGCCGCGACCCCGACCGGGTCCGCGCCAGCATCGGCCTGGTCGGCCAGCACGCGGCCGTCGACGAGATCCTGTCCGGGCGGCAGAACCTGGAGATGTTCGGCCGCCTCCACCACCTGGGCGGGGCCGTCGCCCGGCAGCGGGCCGGCGCGTTGCTGGATCGGTTCGGCCTGGCCGACACCGGGTCGCGGCCGGTCAGCACCTACTCCGGCGGGATGCGGCGCCGGCTCGACCTGGCCGCCAGCCTGATCACGGCGCCGCCGGTGCTGTTCCTCGACGAGCCGACCACCGGCCTGGACCCGCGCAGCCGCACCGAGGTCTGGGACGCGGTGCGCGCCCTGGTCGCCGGCGGCACGACGGTGCTGCTCACCACGCAATACCTGGAGGAGGCCGACCGGCTCGCCGACCACGTCACGGTCATCGACCACGGTGCGGTGGTCGCCTCGGGCACCCCGTCGGCGCTGAAGGAACGGCTCGGCGGCGACCGGATCGACCTGGTCGTGCACGACGCGGCCGACGTGCCGGCCGCGGCGGCGCTGCTGGCCCGGATCACCGGGAACGCCCCGGACACGTCGGTGGACGACCGCCGCGTGGGCGTCGCGGTCGCCGACCGGATGGCCGCGCTGACCGCCGCCATACGCGCGCTGTCGGATGCTGATATCGCGGTCGAGGACGTGACCCTGCGCCGGCCCACCCTCGACGAGGTCTTCCTGCACCTGACCGACCGCGAGCGGGTGGCGGCGTGAACCGGCTGCGCTGGGCGCTCGCCGACGGCGCCACACTGACCCGCCGCGACCTCGACCACTGGGCCCGGCAGCCGGCCCAGGTCGTGATCGGCCTGCTGTTCCCGGTGATGATCATGCTGATGTTCGGCTACCTGCTGGGCGGCGGCATGACGGTGCCCGGCGGAGGCTCCTACCGCGAGTTCCTGATTCCCGGGACGCTGGCGCTGACCATGGTGTTCGGCCTGGAGGGCACCTTCCAGGCGATCAAGAACGACGTCGCGAAGGGCGTCACCGACCGGTTCCGCTCGATGCCGATGGCGTCGTCGGCGGTGGTCGTCGGCCGAAGCGTCGCCGACCTGCTCAACGCGGTGGTCTCGCTGGCCGCCCTGGTGCTGTGCGGGCTGGCGGTCGGCTGGCGCTGGCATTCCGGCCTGGCCGCGGCGCTGGCCGCCGTCGGCCTGCTGCTCCTGCTGCGGTTCGCGATGCTCTGGATCGGAATCTGGCTGGGCCTGGTCGTCCGTGGCGAAGGCGCGCTGGTGGCGGTGCAGATCGTGGTCTGGCCGCTGGGCTTCCTGTCCAGCACCTTCGCGGCGCCGTCGACCATGCCGGGCTGGCTCGGCGCGATCGCGTCCTGGAACCCGCTGTCGTCGACGGTCGGCGCGGCCCGGGAGCTGTTCGGCAACCCCGGCTGGGGCGGTTCGTCCTGGGTGGAGCAGCACGCGATCCTGCTGGCCGTCCTCTGGCCGGCCGCGCTGATCGCGATCTTCGCCCCGCTGTCGGTCCACCGCTACCGCGGCCTGGACCGCTAGGTCGCCGCGTCACCGGCATCCGTCCCTTCCTGGGCGCGGCGCGGCGTGCCGCGCCGCGGCGGTCGGGTCGGTAGCGTGCCTTCACCGTGGACACCGTTGCCGCCGAGACCCGGCCCTGCGCCCACTGTGGCCGCCCCGTCGCCCAGAACGTCGGTGCCGGGCGCCCCTTCCGCTACTGCCGCGACAACGACGGCGAGTGCCAGAAGGCGTCCCGCAACGCCCGGATGCGCCAGCGCGGCGCACCCGGGCTGACTGGTCAGATCGCCCGCACCTGGGAGGTCGTCGACCGGCTCGACCAGGTCGTCGAGACGCTCTCCGACGCGCTGCACGCCGAGTTGTCGCCGGCGGGGGTGGAGAGCCGGATCGCGCAGGTCCGCGCCGAGGCGGCCACCGCCGTCGCCGCCGCACAGACCGAGCGCGACGACGCCCGCCGGGCCGCCGAGCAGGCCGGCGCCGACGCCAACGCGGCCCGCCAGGACCGCGACGGTGCCCGCCGGGACGCGGCCGCCGCGCAGGCCACGGCCGAGGCCGCCCGCCGCCGGGCCGACGAGGCCAGCGCCGTCGCGCGGGAGGCCGAGCGGCTCCGCGACGCGGCACAGCAGGCGGCGTCGGCGGCCGCGGCGCTGCGCGCCCAGGCGGAGGCCGACCGCGACACCGCGCGCCGCGACGTGCGGGCGCTGCGTGGCGAGTTGGACGCGGCCGGCCGCCAGGTCGCCGACCTGACCCGGGACCGCGACACCGCCCGCGCCGACGCCCGCCGCGCCACCGACTCGGCCGCGGCGGCGCTCGAGCAGGCGGCCCGGTTCCAGGCCGAGGCCGAGAGCGCCAACCAGGCCGCCGCCGAGGCCCGCGCGGCGGCCACCGCCGCCGACCGGGAGCTGGCCGCGGAACGCGACCGGGCCAAAGACCGCGAGCAGGTGCTCGCCGCGGAGCGCGAGCGGGAGCGTGACCGGGCGAAGGAGCGCGAGCTGGCGCTGGGCGCCGAACTGCGGCAGGTGCGGGACGCCGCGGACATCGCACAGGCCGACCTGCGGGCCCGGCTCGCCGACGCCGCCGCCGAGCGCGACGCCGCCCGGGACCGGGCCACCCAGCTCGCCGCCCAGGTCGGCGACCTCGCCGCGGCCCTGGCCGCCCTCGGCGCGGCCCGCACGGCCGGCGCGGCCCGGACGGCCGGCGCGGACCGCCCGGCCGGCGCAGACCGGACGACCGGCTTGGACCGGACGACCGGCGCGGACCGAGCCGCCCCGCACACAGCGGACCTGCCGGCGCAGCCCATTGCGCGGTGAACGCGGTGACGCATCTCGCATCCACTGAACGGCCGTTTACCCCGGAACATCCCGGACAATCGGATCAATGAGCCGGAAAACTCGCGACGCGCGTCGCCGTGAAATCGCTCATGAACGCGCGTCTGCCGCTACGCTCTGACCGTTTACGACGACGTACCTTTGTAAGGAGCGGGACGCGCGTGGGCACCGGGAATCTTTCCGGGTTCGCCTGTCGTTGTTTCGTGTGGACGACAAGCAAGACGACCGAGGGGAAGAGCCGATCATGGGCGAGCGCATGCTGCGCGGCAGCCGTCTAGGCGCAGTCAGCTACGAATCCGACCGCAACACCGAGCTCGCCCCACGTCAGACCCGCGAGTACCTGTGCGCGAAGGGGCACCAGTTCGAGGTGCCGTTCGCAGTCGACGCCGAGGTCCCGATGACCTGGGAGTGCAAGTTCGACGGCAGCGTGGCACGGCTGGTCGACGGCAGCGAGCCGGAGCAGAAGAAGACCAAGCCCCCGCGTACCCACTGGGACATGCTCCTGGAGCGGCGTTCGATCGCCGAGCTCGAGGACATCCTGGCTGAGCGGCTCGAAGAGGTCCGAGCCCGGCGCGGCGGCAAGTAGACAAGCAGCAGCGAAAAGCTCCCGCACCCCGTTGAGGCGGTGCGGGAGCTTTTTCGTGTCTGTCTGTCAGCGGCGCGGGCCGTGCTCCACGATCTCGCCCTCGATGACCGGGCCGGGGCCGGGCTCGCCGGTGCTGGTCGGCGGCGTCGTCGTCGGGTGGATCCCCGGGCCGGGCTCCGCCGTGCCGGTCACGGTCGGGCCGGACGGCACCGGACCTGGGCCGGCGGTGCCACCGCCGTCTCCCTCGGGCGGCCGGGGCGCGCCCCGGCGCACCCGCACGCGGCGCGGACCGAACAGGTCACCGGCCGCGGCGGAGGAGATCCGCCGCTCGGTCGCCCGCCGGGCCACCACCCGGGCGATCTGCCGGCCCGGCGGCACCGCCAGCAGGATGCCGAGCGCGGCCGTCACGAGGCCCGGGATCGCCAGCAGCACACCGGCGCCGAGCCCCACCAGACCGTCGGTGACCTGGTTGCCCGGTGGCCGGCCGGCGTCAGCCGCGGCCCGGAAGCCCCGCCACGCCCGCATTCCCTCGCGGCGCAGCAGCAACACGCCCGCCGCCGAGGCGGCCAGCACCAGCAGCACCGTGAAACCGAAGCCGATCCAATGCGCGACCAGCACGAACACGGCGATCTCGACCACCGCGGTGATCAGGATCGCCAACGGCAGCCAGCGGGCCAGCCTTCCTCGTCGCATCAATCCAGCATGACACGCGTGCGCACGGGTGGCGTCAGGGTCGCGTCAGGGTTTGTCACTGGTGTCGCGGCGGCCGAACAGCGCGTCACGGCGGGACCGCAGGCCCCACACGGTGACCCGCATCAGCGCCTCGCGGACGATCGACGAGCTCATCTTGCTCGCGCCCCGTTCACGCTCGGCGAACGTGATCGGCACCTCGACGATCTTGAATCCGGCCTTGTGCGTACGCCACGTCAGCTCGACCTGGAACGAGTAGCCCTGCGAGGCCACCGTCTCGAAGTCGATCTTCTCCAGCACCGGGATCTTGTAGACCCGGTAGCCGCCGGTCGCGTCGCCGTGCGGCATGCCCAGCGCCAGGCGCACGTAGGTGTTGCCGACGCGGGAGATCAGGAAGCGGTGCCAGGGCCAGTTGACCACCTTGCCGCCCGGCGTCCACCGGGAGCCGATCACGGCGTCGGCGGTGCGGGCGGCGTCGAGCAGCACCGGAAGCTGCTCCGGGGCATGTGACCCGTCGGCGTCCATCTCGACGACGGCGTCGTAGCCGTGGTCGATCGCCCACCGGAAACCCTGCACGTAGGCGGCACCCAGGCCCTGCTTGCCGGGCCGGTGCAGGACGTGGACGTGGTGGTCCTCGTCGCTGATCCGGTCGGCGATCCCGCCGGTCCCGTCGGGGCTGTTGTCGTCGGCAACGAGGATCTCGGCCGCGGGCACCGCCCGCCGGATCCGCCCGACGATGATCTCGAGGTTGTCGGCCTCGTTGTAGGTGGGCACCACGACGAGCACCCGTCCCACGCCCGGGTAGCCCTCCGTCACGTCGCCAACCGGCGTGTTGCCCTCGCTCACCCTGACTCCGTTCGCGTCCCGTCGGCCTCGTCCGCCGCTGTCGTGGTCTGAGCTGTCCCTGGTGTACCCAGTTCTGCCCCGGTAGGTGTCACGTGCACGGGCCGGCGGCGCCGGATCACGGCCGCGGCGACCAACGTGGCCACCGCGAGGCCGGACAGCACCATCTCGGGCCAATACCCCAACTGCGTTGCAAGCGTACGCGTTGCGCGTGGAGTCATCTCGGCGACCAGGACACCCGGGGTGTTGAAGCCCGTTTCCTGACTCACCGACCCGTCGGCGCCCACGAACCCCGACACGCCGACCGTCGAGGCCATCAGCGCGTCACGGCCGTGCTCGACGGCCCGGAGCCGGACCATCGCGAGCTGCTGCCGTGCCTCGGACTCGTCGAACGTGGCGTTGTTGGTCTGCACCGCGAGGATCCCGGCGCCGCCGGTCACCGTATCGCGGACGATCCCGTCGTAGGCCACCTCGAAGCAGATCACGTCGCCGATCGTGGCCGGTCCCATGTCGAGCACGCCCGGGGTCTGGCCGGCGACGAAGTCGGACCGGACCCGGTCGACCTCCTTGCTGACCATCCGGGCGATGTCGCGCAGTGGGATGTATTCGGCGAACGGGACCGGGTGCCGCTTGACGTACATCCGCGACTCGTCGGGCCCCTGGCCGGGCAGCCAGACCACGCCGGCGTTGCGGACCTGGTTCTCGCCCGGACCGCGCAGCACCGCGCCGACCAGGATCGGCGCCTTGACCGAGTCGGCGGCACGGCTGATCTCGGCGGCCGCCTGCGGGTCGAGGAACGGGTCGACGTCGCTGGAGTTCTCCGGCCAGATCACCAGATCGGGCTGCTTCTCCTGCCCGGTGGTGACCCGCCCGGCCAGCTGGAGGGTCCCGTTGACGTGGTTGTCGAGCACGGCCCGGCGCTGCGCGTTGAAGTCCAGGCCCAGCCGCGGCACGTTGCCCTGCACGATCGCGACCCGCACCGGCGGCCCGCTGGCCGACCCGCCGACCGGCACCAGCAGCCCGGCGGCAGCGAGGGCGACCGCACCGGCACCGAGCAGAACGCTCGCGGGACTCAAGCGCGGCCGGATGGCCGGTGTGCCGCCACGCGGCCATGCCGCCGCGACGAGCAGGCCGCCCACCAGGGCGACGACGAAGGTGACCAGGGGCGCGCCGCCGAGGGCGGCGAAGCGCAGCGCGGGTGAGTCGCCCTGGCTGAAGGCGAGCCGGCCCCACGGGAACCCGCCGAACGGGAGCCGGTCGCGGGCGGCCTCCTGGCCGACCCAGAGCAGCGCGGTCAGCAGCGGCCAGGTCCAGCGGTGCCGGTCGACCAGCGGGCTCGCGTAGGCGGCCAGGGCGCCAAGCAGCGCGATGAACAGCGACTCGGCGACGAACAGCAGCACCCACGGCAGCACGCCGGTGTGCAGGTTGGTCCACTCCAGCAGTGGGCCGAAGAACACCAGCCCGGCGATCAGGCCGAGGCCCGCACCGGCCCTGACCCGGCGGCGGTGCACGGCGGCGGCCAGCAGGGCGACGGCGACCGGGGCCAGCCACCACAGGTCGTAGCGGGGGAACGCCAGCAGTTGCGCCAGACCGGCGGCGAGGGCCATCGGGACGGCGGCCCGGACCGGCAGCGGCCGGGGTGCCGGCGACGGCGCGGCGGTCTCCCGCTCCGCCTCGACCATGGTCACCATCGTTCACCCATGCGGGAAGGGTACGGCAGCCAACCACCAAGATCGCGAGCCGTCCGACAACAGAAATCGGGGCGTGACCTCGCGGTCACGCCCCGATGCTCCCAGGCCCTTCCCCGGCCGGTGTGGCAAAGGCTGTCCGCGTGACCTTCGTTCCGACCTGACGACGGTTGGCTACCCCCGCCGGGCCGTTGTCTACTGGCCGCACGTTCCCCCTTGCCCGTACACCGGTATCGGCGACCTGATCGTTCGTGGCGGCTCGGTGCGCCGCCCCGCGCCGGCCGTCCCTCGACCCGCTGGACCTGGCCGCCGCGGCAGCCGGATGGTCGCGGACCACCGGCCCCGCTCGGCCAGCGGGTGTGAGGAATGAGCGAACGACAGGCCACTTCCCGTGTAGGACTCAACGACGGTACGCGGCGCACCCCCGGCCCTGTCAACCGTTGTGTGACACCGGATTCAGGCCGCCCGGCGTGTCGCGTCGGCGTGTTGGGAATGGCCATTTGATCGGCGCCGACGGATGCCCGATCATGCCCCCCGCAGGTGCCGATCAAGCAACGCCCGGGCCGCGTTCGGATGGTCGGCGGCGAGCAGCCCGGCCGCCGCGAGCACATAGGACACGTCGACCACCGCCGTCGCGGCCCGCGGCACCGCCCACCCGCCCGCGTAGTCGGTCAGCACCGCTTCGAGCACCTCGGCGGCTTCGCCGGGCGTGGCGTGCCGCAACACCCCACCTGACCCGACCAGCATCCGCGCGTCGCGAAGATCACGCCCGGCCCGACCGGCCGGGCCCCGGGCGTGCCGCCGCACGGCCACGGTGGCGGCCAGCGCCGCGATCCGCCGGTCGACGGCCCGCTCAGCCTCATCAGACGGCACGAACCCGGGCGTCGCGGCCCGCGCCTCGGCCGCCGCCTCCAACGCCGCCAGGCCGAGCTCTGAGGCCGGCCTCCGCGTCGCCGCCGCAGGCCGCGGACCCGTCGCGGTGGCGGCGCCCGGCTTACCCGCCGCGGTGGCGGCGCCCGGCTTACCCGCCGCGGTGGCGGCGCCCGGCTTACCCGCCGCGGTGCGGTGACTCGGGCCGCCGGGCAGGCCCGGTTCGCCCGCCGCTGGCCGCGGACCCGTCGCGGTGGCGAGCCGGCCCGCCGCGCCCCGCGGCGTCAGCGCCGCGGCCGCCCCCGCCGACTCCGCGGACGTCGCGTCCAGGAGCCGCTCGGCGACCGCGGCGCGGATCACGTCGGGCGCGCTCCAGCGCATGCCCAGGTCACCCTCGACGGTTCGCGACCGCCACATCGTGCCGGCGACGTCGTCGGTGCGGCCGTCGGGGGTGAGCACCGAGTAGACGTCGGTGGTGGCCCCGCCGACGTCGACCACCAGCAGGTCGCCGCCGGTGTGGTCGGCCAGCGCCTCGACACCGGTCAGCACCGCGTCCGGGGTCGCCGCCCGGACCAGCGACGGGAACCGCCGGCCCCGGGACAGTCCCTTGCCACCGATCACGTGGGACAGGAACACGTCGCGGATCGCGGCCCGGGCCGGCGCCGGCTCGAGCACCCCGATCCGCGGCAGCACGTTGTCGGTCGCCGTGACCGGCACCCCGGCCGAACTCAGCACGGAAGCCAGCGACTCGCGGACCGAGGCGTTGCCGGCCAGCACGACCGGCACCCGCCAGCGGGCCCGCGCCAGCCGGCGGGCGTTGTGCTCGAGCACGGCCGCGTCACCGCCGTCGGTGCCGCCGACCAGCAGGACCACGTCGGGCAGTGCGGCCCGCAGCGGCGCCAGCGAACCCAGCGGCCCGGCCGACACGTGCACCACCCGGGCGCCGGCGGACAGCCCGACCCGGTGCCCGGCCTGCGCGGTGACCAGCGACTCGTAGCCGACCACGGCCAGCCGCAGGCCGCCGCCGGCCGACGAACACACGTACCAGGAGGACGGGGGAACGGTGACGCCGGTCGCGGCCGCTGCCGCGTCGAGGCCGTGCAGCACGTCGGAGCCCGCGGTGGTCGGGTGGTCGGCCGCCGCGACGACCGCACCGCCGTCGAGGTCGACGACCACCACCTTGGTGTAGGTCGACCCGACGTCGGCGCACAGCGCCAGGCTCACGGCTTCGGCGGGACGACCACCGTGCCGATCGCCGTCGTCGCCACCACCGGCGGTTCGAGCACCTCGGCCGCCGACGAGCCGTGCTGCGGCCGCGCCCGGCAGACCACCCGGCACTCGAACTCGATCACCCGGCTGCGGTTGCCGACGTCGACCACCCGGGCCTCCACGTCGAGGATGTCACCGGCCCGCACCGCCGCCCGGAACTGGATGTCCTGGTAGGACGCGAACAGCCCCTCGTCGCCGTCCATCCGGATGCACACCTCGGTGGCCACGTCACCGAACAGGCCGAGCACATAGGCGCCGTCGACCAGGTTGCCGCCGTAGTGGGCGTGCGAGTAGGGCACATACCGCCGGTGGGTGACCACGAGATCCTTCACGCCGCGACCTCCTTGTCGGCCAACAGCGCGTGCACCAGGTAGGAGGCCACCTCACCCGGTGTCGTACCCCGTCCGAAGATCCGGTCCACGCCCAGCTCCCCCGCCATCGTCTCGTCGAACCGCGGCCCACCGACCACCAGCAGCGGCCGCCTGCCGGCCGGCAGCGCCTCCCGGAAGGCCGCCGACATCTCCCGGGTGTTGTGCAGGTGCGCGTCGCGCTGGGTGACCACCTGCGAGACCAGCACCGCGTCGGCCCGCTCCCGCTGGGCGGCCGCGATCAGCTCCGGCACGGTCACCTGCGCGCCGAGGTTGGTCACCTTCAGCTCCCGGTAATATTCCAGCCCCTTCTCGCCCGCGATCCCCTTCACGTTGAGGATCGCGTCGATCCCGACCGTGTGGGCGTCATCGCCGATACAAGCACCGACCACCGACAGTTTCCGGCGCAGCCGCCGCTTCACCACGGCGTTGACCTCCTTGGCCGACAGGAGGGGATAGGACCGCTCGACCACCTCGACCTTGGACACGTCGACGAGGTGACCCACCCGGCCGTAGACGACGAAGAAGGTGAACCCGTCACCCATCTGCTTCGCGTGCACGAGCATCGCCGGGTCCATGCCCATCTTCGCGGCCAGCTGCAGCGCCGCGCCCTCGGCCCGCTTGTCGTGCGGGAGCGGCAGCGTGAACGACAGCTGCACCATCCCATCCCCGGTGGTGTCCCCGTACGGCCGTACGATCTCGCTCACTGCCCCGCCTCCAACAGCTCGGTGGCCGGGTTGAAGTAGCCGTCCGCGTGGCGCGCCACGCCGGACAACCCCTTGCCCCGGTCGGGCGGCCGTTTCATGATCCCGAAGGTGCCCTCCGCGATGGCGGTCAGCAGCGAATCCCCTTCGATCTTCGACAGCAGATCCACCGCCGAGGCCAGCACCTGGTTGGCCCGCTGCTGGATGAACCCGCCCGGCGCCGGCACGAAGTCCTCGTGCAGCCCACCGGCGGCGTTGAGCACGTAGCGCACGTTCTGCAGGGCGATGTCGCGGTCTGACAGCCACGGCGTCACGACCGCCTCGGTCATCATCCCGACCAGCAGGATGCCCTGCCCGGTCATCGTGCCGGCCAGGTTGAAGAAGCCGTCGAGCAGGTTGCCGCGGAACACGTCGCCGGTCATGTGCTTGGTCGGCGGCATCCACTTCAGCGGCGCGTCCGGGAACAGCTCACGGGCCAGCAGCGCGTGCGCCAACTCCAGCCGGAACGACTCCGGCACGTCCGGGTTGATCTCGAACGCGTGACCGAGCCCGAGCTGCCAGTCGGCCAGCCCCGCCTCGTGCGCGAAGAACTCGTTGAGCAGCTGCGAGACCGTCACCGTGTGGGCCTCGTCGACCGCGTCGGCGGTGGTCAGGTAGTTGTCCTCACCGGTATTGATGATGATCCCGGCCCGGGCGTGCACCTGCCGGGAGAACCGCTGGTCGACGAACGTGCGGATCGGGTTGATGTCGCGGAAAAGGATCCCGTACATCGAGTCGTTGAGCATCATGTCGAGCCGTTCCAGGCCCGCCAGCGTCGCCATCTCCGGCATGCACAGCCCGGACGCGTAGTTGGTCAACCGGACATACCGGCGAAGCTCCCGCGACGACTCGTCCAACGCCGCCCGCATCAACCGGAAGTTCTCCTGCGTGGCGTACGTACCCGCGAAACCCTCCCGGGTCGGCCCCTCCGGCACGTAGTCGAGCAGCGACTGCCCCGTCGACCGGATCACCGCGATCACGTCGGCACCGGCCCGGGCCGCCGCCTGCGCCTGCGGGATGTCCTCGTAGATGTCGCCGGTCGCCACGATCAGGTAGATCCACGGCCGCTGCTTCGGGTCGCCGAACTTCTTGATCAGCCGATCACGCTCGGCCCGGCGCCGGTCGATCGTGCGCAGGCCCGCGGCCGTCGCCCGCCGCGCCGCCTTGCGGGCCGCGGTCGCTTCCCTGCCATCGGGTACGCCGAACCGCACACTGCCCGCCGCCGCCTTCTGCGCCAGCAACGTCAGGTCGGCCGGGGTCAGGCCCTCCCGCGCGAGCGCGTCGAAGACAGGCAGCGCGACACCGTGCGCCAGGCCGACCTCGTCGACGACCGCGTCGACCAGCCGGTTGACCCACGGGATCCCGTCCGGGTCGGCACCGGTCACCCCGGCCAGCCGCAGCACCGCCCGCTCCACCGACACCGTCGTGTGGCTGCGGGCCAGGTCGACGACCGGCTGCCCGGCCCGGCGGGCCAGCTCCCGGGCCCGGGACACGAGCGCCGGGTCGAGATCCAGCTTCGCCATCCGCTCACTCACTCCTCGAAGATCGTCACTCCGCGCACGACGGTGCGCAGGCACCGCGGCAACGGCGTCGGGTCGTCGGGACCCCGCTCGTCGGGCACCTGGGACACCAGGTGCGGCAGGCCGCCGGCATGCCCGGCCGGCGTCTGCCAGACCGCGAACGTCGCCGGTGCGTCCTTGGCCAGCACACCCTCGCCGTCGCGGTGGATCGAGCGCCAGCCGCCCTTGGTGTGCGCGGCGAACGCCGACCGCAGGGCCATCCGGTGCGCCGGGTTGAAGTGCGACATCGCGGCCCGCACCGAGCCCCACGGGTCCATCGGCGTCACCGGCGCGTCCGAACCGAACGCCAGCGTCACACCGACACCGTGCAGGGCGCCCATCGGGTTGGCGTCCATCGAGCGGGCCACGCCCAGCCGCTGCGCGTACATCTGCCTCGGTCCGCCCCAGAGCCGGTCGAAGGCCGGCTGCATGCTCGCCGTGATGCCCATCTCGACGAACGCCGCGATCATCGGCTTGTCGACCAGCTCGGCGTGCTCGATCCGGTGCCGGGCCTGCCGGACCACGTCGACGCCGAGCACCTTCGCCGCGCCGGAGAAGCCCTCCAGCACCTCGGCCAGGGCCGCGTCGCCGATCGCGTGGAAGCCGCCCTGGGTGCCGTGCCGGGCGCAGTCGACGATGTGGTCGCGGGCCTGCTCGGCCGTGACGTAGGAGAAGCCACAACCACCACCACCCAGGAACGGTTCACGCAGGTACGCCGTGCGCGAGCCGAGCGCCCCGTCGGCGTAGAGGTCACCGCCCGCGCCGACCGCGCCGAGCTCCTTGGCCTTCGCGGCCGCCATCAGCTCGCCCCACCAGCCGAACACCTCGGGCAGGCCGTGCTCCGGGCCGGCCAGGGCGAGCAGGCCGGTGAAGTCGTCTTCGTCGGACGTGCCGGGGCCGCCGCACTCGTGCACCGCGCCGATGCCGAGCTGCCCGGCGCGGGTCAGCGCGGTCCGCTGCGCCGCTTTGCGCTGTGCGGCCGACAGCGAGCCGAGCGCGATCTCGCGTACCGCGTGATGGGCTTCCTCCCGCACCCAGCCGGTGTCGCTGAAACCGGGCTCACCCGCCGCCCGCGGCGCCGCCGCCAGCAGGGCGCTGGAGGCCAGGGCGCTGTGCACCGACGCCTGTGTCAGGTAGACGCGGCGGCCGCCGGCGACCCGGTCGAGCTCCGCGGCGGTCGGCGGGACCTGCTCCGGCCACTTCGACTCGTCCCAACCGTGGCCCATGATGATCGCGTCGGCCGGCTGCGTCGTCGCGTAGAGCGCCACCGCGTCGAGCAGCTCGCCCGCCGACGCCGCCGCGCTCAGGTCCAGGCCGGTCAGCACAAGCCCGGTGTCGGTGGCATGCACGTGTGCGTCGACGAACGCCGGCGTGACCAGCGCACCGCCGAGGTCGACGGTGACATCGGCGGCCGGCGCGTCGGCGTCGGGACCCAGCCAGGCGATCCGGCCCGCACGCACGAGCAGCGCGGTCGCCTGGGGCTCGGCCGGCGCGTAGAGCGCGCCGCCCGTGTAGAGCGTCGATTCCATGGGTTCAGTCTGCCCGCAGGCGTTGCTCGAAGAGGCTCCGAACGGCCGGCTCGGCGCGCAGCAGGTCGAGCGCGAACTCGGCGTGACCGGGCACGTACCCGTTGCCGACCAGCATCGTCACGTCGGCCGCGAGACCCTCGGCGCCCAGCGCCGCGGCGGCGAAACTGGTCGCCATCGAGAAGAAGATCACCGTGCCGCCCTCGTCGGTGGCCAGGATCGCACCGTGCTCGCAACCCGGCACGTCGACACAGACCACGGTGATGTCGGCCGGCTTGCCCAGCGCCCGGGTGACCGCCTCGGCCAGGGCGACCGGGTCGCGGGCGTCGGCGACCGCGACCTCGTCGGCGAGGCCGGCCGTCCGCAGCCGGTCGGCCTCGTCGTCGGTCGGCACGATCCCGACCGTGCGCCGCGCGCCGGCGCGCCGGGCGGCCGCGAGCGCGAGCGAACCGCTCTTGCCCGCACCGCCGAGCACCGCCACCGTGTCGCCGGCCGCATGCCCGGGGGCCGCCTTGCGGTCGGTGACCACCCTGCTGGTCAGCGCCGGCGCGCCGCAAACGTCGAGCACCGCGAGAGCGAGCCCGGCGGGAAGGTCTTCGGGGAGCTTCGCCACGATCGACCGGGCGAACAGGATCGCGTGCCCCTCGGCCGGCACCTGCTCGCTGCCACCGTCCCAGCCCTTGAGGCCGTCGGTGATCCGCAGCGGGGTCAGCGTCAGCGACACGAGCGTGGCGACGTGGTCACCGACCGCGAGTCGCAGCGGGGAGCCGGGGCCGACCTCCTCGACCACGCCGATCAGCATCCCGCCGGAGCCGGTCACCGGGTTGTGCATCTTGCCACGCTCTTCAACGATGCCGAGCACCTCGGCGCGCACCGCGTCGCCGTCACCGCCGTGTTTCTCCCGCAACTGTCGGTAGCTGGCGGCGTCGAGATTGAGTCTTTCCACCCGAATCCGCACCTCGTTCGCCCCGATTTCGGGACGATTGTCCACACGCCACGCTGCCTGCGGCAGGACGCCGGCCGGCTCGACGACGCGGTGCAGACCGACCGGTGAGGTCACGGGAGGACTCCTTGATCAAATCGGCGTGGCAGGAAAACTTACGGCAGAATAGTTTGTGGACGAAAGATTTTCCAGTAGCCTTCGCTCGCTGCGGTACACCCCCACCGCCGGAAAGAGGAGGAGCACGTGACGGTTGACCTCGGATCGCGTACCCCCGACGCGGCTCCCACCGGGACGGGCACCGGCCAGCCCTACGAATACCGGCGGCGGCCGCTCGTCGAACCCGACTGGACCCGTTTCCCCGGCTGGCGACACGTCACCCGGGACCAGTGGGAGTCCGCGCAGTGGCAACGGGTCAACTGCGTCAAGAACGTCAAGCAGCTGCAGGCCGTACTCGGTGATCTCGTCGGTGAGACCTTCTACAAGGACCTCATCGAGGACCAGAAGGCCCTCGCGACCATGTCGATGCTGGTCACGCCGCAGATGCTCAACACCATGATGTCCGGCGGCACGATGAGCACCGAGGCGTTCTACCTCGACCCGGTCCGCCGCTACATGATCCCGGTCGCCTCCGACCGGCGCACCGACTGGCCGTCACACCCCTACGCGTCGCGCGACTCGCTGCACGAGCACGACATGTGGGTCGCCGAGGGCCTCACCCACCGCTACCCGACCAAGGTGCTCGCCGAACTGCTGTCGACCTGCCCGCAGTACTGCGGCCACTGCACCCGGATGGACCTCGTCGGCAACTCCACACCGGCGGTCGAGAAGCTCAAGCTGACGTTGAAGCCGGTCGACCGCTATGCCGCGCATATCGACTATCTGAAGGCCCACCCCGGCGTGCGCGACGTGGTCGTCTCCGGCGGCGACGTGGCCAACGTGCCATGGCGCAACCTCGAGTCCTACCTGATGAGCCTGCTGTCGATCGAGACCGTGCGCGACATCCGGCTGGCCACCAAGGCGCTGATGGGCCTGCCCCAGCACTGGCTGCAGCCCGACGTGGTCGAGGGCCTGGAGCGGGTCGCCCGCACCGCCGCCCGGCGCGGCGTCAACCTGGCCATCCACACCCACGTCAACCACGCGCAGTCGCTGACACCGTTGGTGGCGCGGGCGGCACAGACCGCTCTAGAGGTCGGCGTCCGGGACGTGCGCAACCAGGGCGTGCTGATGCGCGGCGTCAACGCGACCACGGCCGACCTGCTCGACCTCTGTTTCGCACTGCAGGGCGAGGCCGGCATCCTGCCCTACTACTTCTACATGTGCGACATGATCCCCAACGCCGAACACTGGCGGGTCCCGGTCTGGCAGGCACACCAACTGCAGCACGACCTGATGGGCTATCTCCCGGGGTACGCGACCCCACGGATCGTGTGCGACGTGCCGTTCGTGGGCAAGCGCTGGGTGCACATGCTGACGGAGTACGACCGGGAGCGCGGCATCTCCTACTGGACGAAGAACTACCGCACCTCGATCGAGACCGCCGACGGCGAGGCGCTGACCAAGCGCTTCCCGTACTACGACCCGATCGACACGCTCCCCAAGTCCGGCCAGGACTGGTGGGCCACGCAGGCATGAAAGAAGGGCCCCCGGTTCGGGGGCCCTTCTCCTGTTTCCGGGTCTTGTGTCTCCAGGATCAGCTCAGCGCGTCCTTGATGTCGCGGCCGGCGTCCTTGACGTGCTCGCCCGCCTGCTTCGCCTGCGCGCTCGTCTGGTCGGCCTGACCCTCGGCCTGAAGCTGCTCGTCGTCGGTCGCGTCGCCGGCCCGCTCCTTGGCGCCGCCCTTGAGTTCCTCGACCTTGTTTCGCACCTTGTCGGTGAAGCTCATCGTCACTCCAGTTTGGTTCGCCGATCTGTTTCCATCGGACAACCAATAGATTCCCGAACCGGGCACGGGCGAAACCTCAGCTTTGTTGCGCGATGACCACCTCGGCCAGGCGCGGCAGAAAGAACTCCCAGCCCTCACGGTGACTACGCGCCTCGTCGCGGTCGATCCGGCTGCTCTGGTCGTAGTCACCCTGCGCCAGCCGCAACACCGCACCGGCGTCGACATTGACATCGACCCGCCGCGCCGGCAGCTCCGGGGCGTGGTCCCAGGCCCAGGAAAACCCGAACCGCCCGGTGGCCTGGTCGAGGTCGGTGACGACGCCACGCATGGTCTGGCCGAGCCTGTCGAAGTAGGCGACGTAGCGCCCACCGATCTCAGGCTCCACGGTCAACTCGGCGCCACCCCACCAACGCCGCACCGCGGCCGGGTCGAGGAACGCCCCCACAACCTCGCTGGGTGTCGCACCAGGCACCTCGACCGTGACCCGCAACCAAGGGTCCGTCGCAGTCGGCATCGAAACGTGCACGCCACTCCCCCGTCGTAGCCGTCGCCTTCAGTCTGTCAGCCGGCGCACACCCTGTAAGGCATCCTAGGATGGAAGGTGCGGAGGGCCGATACCGCCTCGGTACGGCAAACGTTGGGTGACGGGCCTTCCGCGAAGTATTCGATGGTCAGCACGGTCGCGGCCCACACGCGTCCGTGCCTCCAGTGGGCCGGGCCACGCCAGGCACGGCCTGGGCACCGGCAGGGCAAGCTGCCGCAGTGGCCTCGGGGGCGCCGCCTGCAATGGCGTGAGCCGCAGCAGGCGGCGCGGCCCGAGCGGCGTGAGCCGCAGGGGCGGCACGGCCCGCAGGTGCGGCCCCTCGCGGCGAGCCGCACGCGGCACCGCCAGGCTCAGCCGCAGCGGCCTCGGCCGCAGACGCGGCACTGCAGTGGGCCGCCTGCTTACGCGGGCACACCGCCCTTCCCCGGACCCGGACTACTTGGGCTGGGCCCGGCCGGAGAACCGCGGCCTAGACCCAAACAGGGCCTCCGCCGCATGACCGCGCCCGGTCAAGAAGCGCCGGCGACGTTGGCAGTGAAAAGGCCGGCGCCACACCGCCTATGGCGTCCTAGGATGATGTTAATAGGCGGCGGAGGGGGGCCGCCTTGGCGGCCGCCTCGGCTACCTCGGCGGCGGGGTCGCTGCCCCAGGTGATGCCGCCGCCGGCCCAGAGGTGTAGGCGGTCCGCGTCGGCCGCGGCCGTGCGGATGGTCAGGCCCAGGTCCAGGTCGCCGCCGGCGTCGATCCAGCCCAGTGCGCCCATGCTGGGGCCGCGGCCGACCGGTTCCAGGGCGGCGATCTGCTCCAGCGCTGCCAGTTTCGGTGCGCCGGTCACCGAGCCGCCGGGGCAGGTCGCGCGCAGCAGGTCGGCCAAGCCGATTCCGTCTGCCAACTCGGCCGAGACCACCGATTCGGCCTGCCACAGGTCGCTCCACGTGCGGATCGCGAACAGTTCGTCCACCCGTACGGAGCCGGTGCGAGCGACCCGGCCCAGGTCGTTGCGGGCGAGATCGACGATCATGATGTGTTCGGCCCGCTCCTTCGCCGACGCGAGCAGTTCCCGCCGGCCCTCGGCCGTCGCCTTGCGGGTGCCCTTGATCGGCTTGGTGGTGACCCGGCCGCCGGCGACCTTGATCAGGGTTTCCGGTGAGGCGCAGCCGATCGCCCAGCCGGCGCCGGTCAGCACGCCGCCGTAGTGCGCCCCGGGCAGCCCACCCAGCCTGGCCAGCGCGGGCAGCGGGTCCCCGACGTACGGCGCCGAGGCGTGGCCGACGACGTTGACCTGGTAGACGTCGCCGCGGCCGATCGCCTCGCGGGCCGCTGCCACCGCGGCCGCGTGCTCCGCCGGGGTCCAACTTGGCTCCCACTCCCCCAGCCGCCATTCGCGGGCGGCCGGCGACGAGCCTGGCGCGGGCTCACCTGTCCCAAAATGCTCATATACCACTGCGACCAGATCCGGCACAGCGGGTGCCGGCGTGGGCTTCGCCACAGGGCCGCGCTCGACCATGGCCGCCGCCCCCGCTGCGGAGATCAGAATGGCGGCGCCGCAGAGTGAGACGGACTCGCTTTTGGCTACGGAGCGTGACAGGCTTGGGGTTGAGAACGACCGCACGTTCAGTCCGTCAGCGGTGAGGAAATCTTCGAGATGCTGGGCCGGATCGCCACCCTCCGTGGAGCGCCACTCCATACGGGAGCGCTCTCTTATACGGAGAGTGCATGTGGCGCCTACGCCAGCAAAACCGGTAGCAGGATGTGGGAGCGTTTCCACGCCGATCGGTCCGAAGTTACTCATACGAAGGGTGGATTCTTCCGTGCCAGCGCCGTTAGTTGCTCGTACGCTCCCCGCCCAAGGGAGTAGCGTCCGCTACTGGTCATGTGAACCATGACACAGCACCCCCATCGTCCGGAGACCCAGATGTGCCAGCACCAACCGAATTGCCCCTCCGCCGAAGCCACCGATCGCGACGCCGCCACCACCGTCGCGTGCTTTCCGGAGCAGGGCTGGAGCCTGCTCTGCAACGGCGTGATCCTCTTCGAGGACACCGGTGAGCTGCTCCCCGACGGCCGCACCATCGCGCCCCACCGTGGCCCCGCCCGCCACGCCCTCGCGGCCTAGCCGCACAAAAGCCACAAGAGCCACAAAAGCCACCAGGGCCACAAGAGCCACGAGCACCACAAGCACCACAAGCACCACCCCGGAGCCACCAGCGGCAGCGCCCTAGAAGCCAGAGCCTAGGCCCCCCGCCCGAGGGGGAACCCAACGAGTTCCCCCTCGCGAGCGAGCACCCCCGAAGGCGAGACCGCGGCCTACTCGAACGCCTCCGGCGGCGGGCAGGCGCACACCAGGTTCCGGTCGCCGAAGGCACCGTCGATCCGGCGCACGGGCGACCAGTACTTGCCGACGCGCGACACCCCGAACGGATACGCCGCCACCGAGCGCGGGTAGGCGTGCTCCCACTCGTCACCGGTCACCATCGCCGCCGTGTGCGGCGCGTTGCCCAGCGGGTTGTCCTCGCGGGGCCACTCACCCGAACCGACCTTGGCGATCTCCTCGCGGATCGCGATCATCGCGTCGCAGAACCGGTCGAGCTCGGCCAGGTCTTCGCTCTCCGTCGGCTCGACCATGAGGGTCCCGGCCACCGGGAACGACATCGTCGGGGCGTGGAAGCCGTAGTCGATCAACCGCTTGGCCACGTCGTCTACCGAAACGCCGGTCGCCTTGGTCAGCGGGCGCAGGTCGAGGATGCACTCGTGGGCGACCAGGCCCTTGTTGCCGCTGTAGAGCACCGGGTAGTGCTCGCGCAGCCGCACCGCCACGTAGTTGGCCGCCAGCACCGCCGCGCCGGTCGCCCGGGTCAGCCCCTCGGCGCCCATCATCCGCAGGTAGGCCCACGGGATCGGCAGGATGCCGGCCGAACCGTGCCGGGCGCCCGACACCGCGACGCCGCCGGCGGTGCCGCCGGATCGCGCCGAGTGCGAGGTCCGCGACGCGGTCGCGCCCAGCGGGTCGCCGGGCAGGAAGGGCGCGAGATGACCGCGTACGCCGATCGGGCCGACGCCCGGGCCGCCGCCACCGTGCGGGATGCAGAACGTCTTGTGCAGGTTGAGGTGTGACACGTCGGCGCCGAAGCGCCCGGGCTTGGCGAAGCCGACCAGCGCGTTGAGGTTGGCGCCGTCGACGTAGACCTGGCCGCCGGCGTCGTGCACCTTGGCGCACAGCGAGGCGATGCCGGTCTCGTACACCCCGTGCGTCGACGGGTAGGTCACCATGATCGCCGCAAGGCGCGAAGCGTGCGCGGAGATCTTCGCGTCGAGGTCGACCAGGTCGACGTTGCCCTCGTCGTCGCAGGCGACCACGACGACCCGCATGCCGGCCATCACGGCGGACGCGGCGTTGGTGCCGTGCGCCGACGACGGGATCAGGCAGACGTCGCGCTCGAGGTCGCCGCGCGACCGGTGGTAGCCGCGGATCGCCAGCAGACCGGCCAGCTCACCCTGCGACCCGGCGTTGGGCTGCACCGACACGGCGTCGTAGCCGGTCACCTCGGCCAGCCACGACTCCAGCGACGTGATCAGCTCCCGGTAACCGGAGGTCTGGGCGGCCGGCGCGTGCGGGTGGATGTTGGCGAACTCGGGCCAGCTGATCGGCTCCATCTCGGTGGTCGCGTTGAGCTTCATCGTGCAGGAGCCCAGCGGGATCATGCCCCGGTCGAGCGCGTAGTCGAGGTCGGAGAGCCGCCGCAGGTAGCGCAGCATCGCCGTCTCCGAGCGGTGCGCGTGGAACACCGGGTGGGTCAGGAAGTCGGAGGTACGCGCGAGGGCGGACGGCAGGTCGGCGGAGACGGTGCCGGAGAACGCCGGCACCCCGAACGCCTCCCACACGATGGCCAGGTGAGCGCGGGTCGTGGTCTCGTCGCACGCGATGCCGACCCGGTCGGCGTCGACCTGCCGCAGGTTGACGCCCCGCGCCGCGGCCGCGGCGACCACGGCCGCCGCGCGCCCGGGCACGACGGCGGTCACCGTGTCGAAGAACGCCTCGTCGGGAACGGAGACCCCGCCCGCCCGCAGACCCGCCGCCAGCCGCGCGGCGTGTTCGTGCGCGTGCCGCGCGATCGAGCGCAGCCCGTCGGGACCGTGATAGACGGCGTACATGCTGGCGATGACGGCGAGCAGCACCTGCGCGGTGCAGATGTTGCTGGTCGCCTTCTCCCGCCGGATGTGCTGCTCGCGCGTCTGCAGCGCGAGCCGGTAGGCGGGCGCCCCGTCGGCGTCGCGGGAGACCCCGACCAGCCGGCCGGGCAGCATCCGCTCCAGACCCGCGCGGACCGCGAGGTAGCCGGCGTGCGGACCACCGAATCCCATGGGTACGCCGAACCGCTGCGTCGTGCCGGCCGCGATGTCGGCCCCGATCTCCCCCGGCGCCCGCAGCAGCGTCAGCGCCAGCAGGTCGGCCGCCACGGTGACCAGCGCACCGGCCTCGTGCGCCGCGGCCACCAGCGAAGCCTGGTCGCGGACGGCGCCGGACGCGCCCGGGTACTGCAGGTGCAGGCCGAAGAACTCCGCCGGCAACGCCGACGGCCCGGCCGACAGGTCGGTGACCTGAACGGTGATGCCGAGCGGCTCGGCCCGCCCCTCGATCACGGCGAGCGTCTGCGGCAGCGTGTCGGCGTCGACGACGTACACCGGCGATTTGGTCTTGGCGGCGCGCCGCGCCAGGGTCATCGCCTCGGCGGCCGCGGTGGCCTCGTCCAGCATCGACGCGTTGGCCGTGGTCAGCCCGGTCAGGTCGGAGACCATCGTCTGGAAGTTGAGCAGCGCCTCGAGCCGGCCCTGGCTGATCTCCGGCTGGTAGGGCGTGTAGGCCGTGTACCAGGCCGGGCTCTCCAGCACGTTGCGGCGGATCACGGCCGGGGTGTGTGTGCCGTAGTAGCCGTTGCCGATCATCGAGACGTTGACCGTGTTGCGGTCGGCCAGCCCGCGCAACTCGGCGATCACCTCGGCCTCGGAGGCCGCCGGCGGCAGGTTGAGCGTGCCGTGCCAGCGGATCACCTCGGGGATCGCGGCGTCCATCAACTCGTCGACCGTGCCGTAGCCGACCGTGTCGAGCATCCGGCGCTCGCTGTCGCGGTCAGGCCCGATGTGGCGATCTGCGAAGGAAGCGGTCATCGGCGGAACTCCTGGAGGGCGAGGGATCGAGGTCGAGGAGCAACCTCCCCCTCTGTCGGGCCCGGAACGGGTCCTCCAGAGTCGCCATGTCCGCGTGGTCCTTTTGCCTGAGAGGTTCCGGGGAGGATTTGCCCCTTCGGCGCCGCCCGGTCGGAACAACCGGCGATCTCTCCCACGCGGATGGTGTCGGCACCACCAACGGTACCAGTGTTGATGTTCGCAAGGGCTTCTCGCCTACGCTGTCGGCCGTGACCTACCTCGCCGCCGATGACCGTTACGACTCGATGACCTACCGCCGGGCCGGCCGCAGCGGGGTCCGGCTCCCCGCCGTCTCGCTGGGCCTCTGGCACAACTTCGGCCACGGGCGTCCCTTGGACACCCAGGCCGACATCCTGCGCCGCGCGTTCGACCTCGGGGTGACCCACTTCGACCTGGCCAACAACTACGGCCCGCCGCCCGGGTCGGCCGAGGAGAACTTCGGCCGGATCATGGCCCGCGACTTCCGCACCTACCGCGACGAGATGATCATCTCGACCAAGGCCGGCTACCTGATGTGGCCCGGGCCCTATGGCGAGTGGGGCTCGCGCAAATACCTGCTCTCGTCGCTGGACCAGTCGCTCAAGCGGATGGGCCTGGACTACGTGGACGTCTTCTACCACCACCGGCCCGACCCGGACACGCCGCTGGAGGAGACGATGGCGGCGCTGGACCACGCGGTCCGGTCCGGGCGCGCGCAATACGTCGCGATCTCCAACTACACCTCCGAGCAGACCGCTGCCGCGGCCAGGATCCTTGCTGACCTCGGTACGCCGTTGCTGCTGCACCAACCCTCGTACTCGATGCTCAACCGCTGGATCGAGCGCGACAACCTGCTCGACACCCTGGCCGAGGTCGGTGCCGGCTGCATCGCGTTCAGCCCGCTGCAGCAGGGCCTGCTGACCGACCGTTACCTGGGCGGCGTACCGGCCGACTCGCGGATCGCGACCGGCGGCTTCCTCAAGGAGAGCGCGCTCGACGAGGGCACGATGGCGGTCGTCCGCGAGCTCAACGAGATCGCCCGGGGCCGCGGCCAGACGCTCGCCCAGCTCGCGCTGGCGTGGGCGCTGCGCGACGAGCGGATGACCAGCCTGATCATCGGCGCCAGCAGCGTCAGGCAACTCGAGGACAACGTCGGCGCGCTCGACAACCTGGCGTTGTCGGCCGAGGACCTCAACGCCATCGACGGGGCGCTGGCGAACCCGATGTGACCGCGGGGTGGCGCCCGTGATCGACAATGGGGCGGTGGAGCCGTCGAACGCACCGCCGCCCCCGCGCCGCCGGCGTCGCTGGCTCCGGCCGCTGCTGATCACGGCGGCCGCCGTCGTGGTGGCCGTGCCGGCCGCGATCCTGGGCAGCGGGCTGTGGTTGCACGCGACCGCCCGCGGCCACGTCTATCCACTCGCGAGCGTGCCGGCCGCGCCGGTCGTGCTGGTGCTCGGCGCCCAGGTCTATCCCGACGGGACGCCGTCGCCGTTCCTGGCCGCCCGGCTCGACCTGGCCCGCCAGCTCTACGACGCCGGCACCGTGCGGGCCGTGCTGGTCTCCGGCGACCACGGCGCCTGGGCCTACGACGAGCCGGGCGCGATGAGCAAGTGGCTGGTCGACCGCGGCGTGCCCGCGCGCAAGGTGGTGCAGGACCATGCCGGGTTCGACACCTACGACTCGTGCGTGCGCGCGAAGAAGGTCTTCGGCGTCGGCAAGCTGATCGTGGTCACGCAGAGCTTCCACATCGACCGGGCCGTGGCGCTGTGCCGCGACGCCGGCATCGACGCGGTCGGGGTCGGCGACACGTCCGTCAAGCAGTTCAGGACGGCCTGGGATCGGGGCGCGTTCCGAGAGCGGCTGGCGGCGGTCAAGGCGGCGTGGGACGTGGCCACCGGGCGCGACCCGGTGTTCCTCGGGCCACGGGAGACCGGGATCGACGACGCGCTCGCGGGGTGATCCGCGCCCCCGCGGCGTGGCAGGATGCCCGGGTGCGCGCTCCCCTCCGTACCGTGGCCATCGTCGGTTTTGTTGCCTTTCTCGCCGGATGCGGCGGTCGGTCCGCTTCCCCGGCCGCGTTCAGCACGCCCGGCGCGAGCCCGTCGACCGCGGTCACCGGCGCCGACGCCCTCGGGCGCGGGCCGGCGCGGCCGACCCCGACGGCCACGCCCAGCCGCGCCCCCGCCGGCTGCAGCGGGCAACTACCGGCCGACAACGTCTGGCGGGCCGACGTCTCGAAGCTGCCGGTGCACCCGCGTTCGGCCGCGATGGTGGCCAGCATCGGGGCCGGCGCGGCGGTGCATCCCGACTTCGGGTCCGGCACCTACGAGGGCGCGCCGATCGGCATCCCGGTCACCACCGTGCCGGCCGGGCAGAAGAAGGTCACGGTCTCGTTCGAGTACGCGTCGGAGAGCGACAAGGGCCCCTACCCGATCCCGGCCAACGCGAAGATCGAGGGCGGCCCGCAGGCCGACGGCGACCGGCACGTGATCGCGTTCGACAGGTCGGCCTGCAAGGTCTACGAGCTGTTCTCCGCGTTCCCGCAGGGCGGCGGCTGGCGGGCCGGCTCCGGTGCGGTGTTCGACCTGCGCTCCGACAAGCTGCGCCCGGCCGGCTGGACCTCGGCCGACGCCTCCGGCCTGTCGATCTTCGCCGGCCTCGTCCGCTACGAGGAGGTGGCCGCCGGGCGGATCGACCACGCGATCCGGATCACCGTGCCGAAGACCCGCAGCGGCTACACCTGGCCGGCGACCCACTCGGCGTCGTCGGCGACCGACGCCGGGCTGCCGCAACTGGGCCAGCGACTGCGGCTCAAGGCGTCGGTCAACACCTCGTCGATGCCCAAGCAGGCCAGGATCGTCGCCGACGCGATGAAGCGCTACGGCGTGATCGTCGCCGACCACGGTTCGGCCTGGTTCATCTCCGGCGCGCCCGACGACCACTGGGACAACGACGCGCTGCGGGCGCTCAAGTCGTTGACCGGCAGCGACTTCGAGGTCGTCGACACCAGCGGCCTGGTCGTCAGCAAGACCTCCGGGGCGGTGAAGCGCCCGTAGGCCGCGGATCGGGGCGCACCGCCAAGCGGTCGACCCGGCACACGCTCGGCGCCGGGATCCACCACCTCTCCAGGCGGGCCGGGTCGGTCCAGGCCGCCCACACGGTCGCCCGCGACGCGCGGATCACCCGGGCCAGGGTCAGGCCGAGGTCGGGATTCCTGGTTGGTTCTCCTCGGCGCCGGTGACGAGGCTCTCCTGGCGGTCGGTGCGGTCCTCCCAGACGCGGCGCTGCTCGGCCAGCCAGTCGTCGAGCACCGCGAGGCGCTCGCGGTTGAGCACGCAGGTGCGCACCCGGCCGGACTTGAGCGTGCTGATCAGCCCGCTCGACTCCAGCGTGCGCACGTGCTTCATGAACGACGGCAGCGTCATCGGGAACTCGCGGGCCAGGTCACCCACGCTGGTGGGACCGCGACCGAGGCGCCGGATCACACCGCGTCGCGTCGGGTCGGCCAGCGCGACGAACACGTCGTCGAGCCCGGCCGAATACTGTGCCATGAGGCTAAGTATCGCGGGGTAGCGATACTTAGCGCAAGAGCTCAGCGTTGGCGATCAGCCGGCGCGGCGGCGGGCCCGGCGGGCGGCGAGTTCGTCGCCGGTCGGCTCGTCCGCGGGCTCGTCGGCCGGGGCCGGCTCGGCCGGCTCGGCGGGCAGGTGCGAGAGCGAACCCTGGATCTCCTTGAACGCACCGCCGATGGCGATGCCGAACACGCCCTGGCCGCCCTGGAGCAGGTCGACGACCTCTTCCGGCGACCGGCACTCGTAGACCGTGGTGCCGTCGGAGATCAGCGTGATGCCGGCGAGGTCGTCGACGCCGCGGGAGCGCAGCGTCTCGATCGCCTTGCGGATGTTCTGCAGCGAGACGCCGGCGTCGAGCAGGCGCTTGACCACCTTGAGGACGACCAGGTCGCGGAACGAGTAGAGGCGCTGCGTGCCGGAGCCGGACGCGTCGCGGACACTCGGCACGACCAGTGCCGTGCGGGCCCAGTAGTCGAGCTGGCGGTAGCTGATGCCGACCGCGTGGCAGGCGGTTACGCCTCGGTAGCCGACGGAGTCGTCGTCAGTGGGGACCGACGGAGCGTCGGTGTCGGATCTACCCGCAGGATCAGGATCACGTGGGTCGGGCATGTGGCTACCTCCCCGCCAGCGGGGTGCCGCGTCGTGCCGGGACGCGCACCCGTCAACAGCGCCAACCCTATAGCTCACATTGAGCGGGAGGGCGCAGGCTTTGCGCCGACACGCCGCGATCTGAGGACATCACCCGCCGCGCGCTCGCGGCCGAGCGTGGCTCAGCCCGCGAAGTCTTCCGGGCGGACCTGCTCGAGGAACTCCCGGAACTTCTCGACCTCGTCCTCCTGCTCGTCAGGAATGACGATGCCGGCCTCGGAGAGCACCTGCTCGGCGCAGCGGATGGGCGCGCCGACCCGCAGCGCCAGCGCGATCGAGTCGCTCGGGCGGGCGGAGACCCGCAGGTTGTTGTCGCCGATCAGCAGATCCGCGTAGAAGACGTTTTCCTTCAGCTCGACGATCTCCACGGCGTTGAGCGGCGCCTTCAGGGCAGCCAGCACGTCGCGGAGAAGATCATGGGTCAGCGGCCGGGCCGGCTTCACGCCCTGCTGCTCGTAGGCGATCGCCGTGGCCTCCACCGCACCGATCCAGATCGGCAGGTAGCGGTCGCCTTCGACCTCTCGGAGCAGCACAATCGGCTGGTTGCTGGGCAACTCGACCCGAACCCCGACCACGCTCAGCTCACGCACCGCGCCTCCGTGTCGTTGTCGTCATCCCAGCACCGTCGCCGGCCCCTTCCTTGCACGGTACACGCGCGGACGGAGCGCGTCCCGCACGCGCGGTCGGTGCCGAGAGGGGAACCGCCTTCGAGCCTACGTGATCTGGGTCGGTCGACGTCAGCCTGGGACCCGGCGTCAGCGACCCAGGGTGTCGCGCAGACCGGCCCGCACGAGCGCGGCACGCAGCTGCTGGGCCAGACCGGTCAGCTCCTGGGCGGCCGCGGCCGCCCGGGCCCGGGCGGCCGGGTCGTTCTGCCGGGCCAGCGGGCCGACCAGCTGCGCGAAGAGGCCAACATCACGGTCGGCGGCCGCCTTGTAGCCGCGCAGGTGGCGCACCTGGAGCCCGTAGGACGCCAGGCCGGCGACCGCGGCCGCGATCACCAGCGCGTCGGCGTCGTACCAGCCGGGGGTGCGCTGGGTCACCATCCCCAGCTCCTCCAGCTCGGCCAGGCTGGCCGGGTCGACGCCGGTGCGCTCGATCAGCTCGGCCCGCTGGACCAGCGCGTCGGCCGGCGGCGCGGCCGGCTCGTCGGGGACGGCGACCAGCACGGGACGGCGGGGCGCGACGTCGTCGCCGCGTTCCCACGCCTCCAGCTCGGAGCGGATCACCCGCAGCGGCAGGTAGCGGTCGCGTTGCGCGGTCAGCACGAAGCGCAGCCGGTCGACGTCGCGCCAGCTGTACTTGCGGTAGCCGGCCGGCGTGCGTTGTGGTTCGACCAGCCCCTCCGCCTCGAGGAAGCGCAGCTTGGAGATGGTGGTGTCGGGGAACTCCGGGCGCAGTTCGGCCAGGACCTCACCGATGCTCATGCGCGGTAACCTGCGCGGGTCGGCGCCGGCCGCCGCGCCCGGGGCACGTTCGGTCACGCGTCGCCTCCCGCGTCAGCCGCGCGCGGACTCCTCGTCAGGGCGGGGTCCGGCGATGAACACGAGCCGGAACTTGCCGATCTGCACCTCGTCGCCGTTGCTGAGCGTCGCCGCCTCGACCCGTTCGCGGTTGACGTAGGTGCCGTTGAGGCTGCCCACGTCGCGCACCGTGAAGGTGCCGCCGTCGCGGTGGAACTCGGCGTGGCGACGGGAGACCGTCACGTCGTCGAGGAAGATGTCACTGTCGGGGTGCCGGCCGCTCGTGGTCACGTCGTGGTCCAGCAGGAACCGGGCGCCCGCGTTGGGGCCGCGCCGGACGACCAGCAAGGCCATTCCCGGCGGCAGCGAGCCCGACATGCGGCCGGGCACGACGTCAGCGTCTGGGCCCTCCAGCACTTCGTCGAGCGAGCCCAGGTTGAGCGTCGACGTGACGTCGAGTGGGGGAAACTCGTCGTCGGGGCGCGTCATCGGTCCACCTCACGGATCTTTCGGCAGCGGCGCCGGACACCCCGGCCCCTTTGGGCAGCAACTTGAACAAGTCAAAAACAACCTCGCGAGCCTAGCCAGCCCCGAAATCCAGGGTCAACCAGACGCGCGGGCACTTCTGAACGCTCCGAAGGGCTGGATCAACCCTCGGTGATCTGACGGTACGCATCGGCGGTCAACAGGCTGTCGAGGGCCGCCGGGTCGCTCGGCTCGATCTCGACCAGCCAGCCCGCGCCGTATGGGTCTGAGTTGATCGTCTCCGGTTCGTCGACGAGCTTCTCGTTGCGTGCCACCACCGTCCCGGAAATCGGAGCGTAGATCTCCGAGACGCTCTTGGTGGACTCGACCTCCCCGAACGAGTCGCCCGCGGAAACCTGCGCGCCCTGCTCCGGAAGCTGGACGTAGACGATGTCGCCGAGCGCGTCCTGCGCGAAGTGGGTGATGCCCACCCGTGCGGGGCCGTCGCCGCCGCGTACCCATTCGTGCTCCGCGGTGTATCGCAGGTCGTCAGGAATCACTATCGGTTCCTTCGTCGTCGGTCAGCTCACCGGCTTGGCGTGCTTGAGATTGACAGGCTCGGCGATGGCCGTGACGTCGACCGTGTCGTGCTCGTCGACGATCACGTTACCGCCGTCGCCTTTGATCGACGGCACCAGCCCGTCCGGAATGTTGAGGGCGGTGCGCATCGTCGGCGGATCGCCGATGACGGTGATCGTGTAAGGGCCGGTCAGGCGCTTGCCGGACACCTCGAGACCGCCGTCGGCGTCGACGAAGTAGGTGCTCGCCACGATCCGCACGGTGGTGCCGTCGACGCCGGCGATCTGCATCGCCTCGGCGTCGGCGCCGCGCAGTTCCTGCACCGCGTTGAGGATGTCGGACGCCTCGATCGCCTTCGGCCCGGCGATGAACCGGATGGTCAGGCCCGGCCCGCGGGCCGCCGCGGTGCCGGCCAGGATGGCCAGCTCGTCGGCCCGCTTGCTGGCCTCCTCCAGCGCCGCCTGGCGGCCCTGCGCGCCGGACTGGAGCTGACGCTGGCTGTCCTCGAGGGACGCGATCTCGCGCTGCAGGCGGTCTTCCTGCCCCTGCAGGTCGGACTGCAGCCGCACCAGGTCGTCTTCGCGCATCGCGGCCAGGTCGGAGTCGACCGACTTGCCGCGCAACTGCACCGCGAGGGTGAAGCCGAGCAGGGCGAGCAACACGAGAATCACCACACCCGCGGTGCCGCGCCGCTTGCGCGCCGGACCCGCGGGCGCCGGGTCCGCGTCCGGTCCGGGTTCGCCTTCATCGGATACGGGCGGCGGGGTGACGGTGGCATCCTCGGAATGCTCGGGCCGGGGCAGGGCAACGGTCGCCTCGCCGGCGCCCCGCTCTGCCGCCTCCCGGGTCGTCTCCACGTCTTCCGGCCGCGCCACGCCTTCCGGCCGGGCCGGACCTTCCGGCTGCGCCTGGCGTTCTGGCCGCGCCAGGTCTTCCGGCTGCGCCTGGCGTTCTGGCCGCGCCAGGTCTTCCGGCCGCGCCAAGTCTTCCGGCCGCGCCAAGTCTTCCGGCCGCGCCTGGCGTTCTGGCCGCGCCAGGTCTTCCGGCCGCGCCAGGTCTTCCGGCCGCGCCAGGTCTTCCGATGCTGCCGGGTCCGGTCTTGGCTCCGGTTTCTGCGGGGATGGCTCCCCGGTTGTGCTCGGGGTGACCGGGGAGAGGCGCACCGTCGCCTCGTCCGGGCCTGGGTCCGGTGTCGGCGCCGGCCGGTTGGGGTTCGGGCGTCCCGGGTTGGGCCGGCGGGCCGGCTTCGTTGGCTCGGCGGGCCTGCCGCCGTCGCGGGGGTCGTCGGTCATCGTCGCTCCTCCCCGATCAGGCCCGGAACAGGTGTCGGCGGATGGCGGCCACATTGCCGAAGATGCGGACCCCGAGGACGACCACCACGCCGGTGGAGAGTTGCCCGCCCACGCCGAGCTGGTCGCCAAGGTAGACGATGAGCGCGGCGACCAGCACGTTCGAGATGAACGAGATGACGAACTGCTGGTCGTCGAAGATGCCGTCGAGCTTGGCCCGGACGCCGCCGAACACGGCGTCGAGCGCCGCTACCACCGCGATCGGCAGGTAGGGCTCGAGCCAACCGGGCACGGTCGGGCCGAACACGATGCCGAGGACGACACCCACGACGAGGGCGAGAACGGGGATCATCTAGCCGCCTCCGGACGGGCTCTGGGAGGTGACGCCGGGCGTGGGGGTGGCGCTGGCCGGCGTCGGACGGGTCGCGTAGTTGAGCTGCGGCTCGGTGGCCGCGGGCAGGTTGAGGTCGTCCTGGCGGTGGGTCTCGAAGCCGATGTGCTCGCTGTCGGCGACCCTGCGCATCAGCGCGGCCGCGGCGGTGTCGGCGAACTTGTCCTCGAGGTCGCCGGGCCCGATCACCCGGATCTCGTAGGGGCTGGTGACCGGCCGGAAGTCGACCAGGATCGCGCCGCCGGCCTTGCGGATCGTCGAGGTCGCGGTCAGCCGCTGGTCGTTGATCGCGATCGCCTCGGCGCCGGAGGCCCAGAGCGCGTTGGTGACCAGTTGCAGGTCACGGTCGAAGATCCGGTTGAGGTCGTTCTCGTCGGCCTTCTCGTCGGCGTCGGGCGCGTCGGCCAGCCGGACGATCAGCCCGTCGCCGGTGACCCGGCGCAGCCCGGTCGCGGCCTCGACGGCCCGGCGCTGTGCCGCCTCGCCGCTGCCCAGGGCGGCGTCGCGCTCGCGGGCCACCTCGTCGCGCAGTTGGTCGGCCTGGCCGCGCAGGTTGTCGGTGGCCTGCTGGCGCTGCTTGATCTGGGTGACCAGCTCGGCCCGGGCCTGGCTGCGGCGCGGTTCGTCGGCGACCGTCTGCCGGTAGGCGACGGCGAACAGCAGGCCGATCAGCCCGGCCACGACCACCGCCGCGACCCGGCGCGCGCCGTAGCGCCAGCCGGTCGGCGGGCCCTCCTTGGCGCGTCGGGCGGCCGCGTCCGCGTACCCCGGATCAAGGGGGTTGCTGAAGAGTTCGGAGAGGAAGTCGGGCGACATCCAGCGACGTTGGGCCGACCGGCCCCGCTCCTCCGCCGGCTCCGGTGCGGTCACGCCGGCTCCCGGCCGGCGCGGATCACCCGGACGGCCTGGCCGACGTAGAGGAAGCCGGCGATCCAGTAGAGGATGATGCCCCACCAGGCCAGCCCCCAGCCGATCGCGGCGGCGCCGGTCTCGATCGGCGGCGCGGCCCGGGCCAGCAGCAGCACCGGGAAGGCGGCGAGCAGGATGAAGGTGGCGGTCTTGCCGAGGTAGTGGACCTGCGGCGGGCCGAACCCGTTGCGGCGCAGCACGGCCAGGCAGACGACCATCATCAGCTCGCGGGCGACCAGCGCGGCGGTGAACTCCCAGGGCACGATCTCGCGGTACGTGAACGCGACCAGCACGGCCAGGATGTAGAGCCGGTCGGCGAGCGGGTCGAGCAACTCGCCGAGCCGGCTGACCTGGCCGAGCCGGCGGGCGACCCAGCCGTCGATCCAGTCGCTGCTGCCGCCGACGGCCAGCACGACCACGGCGGCGATGTCGTTGTGCGGGCCGAGCATCAGCCACATGAAGACCGGGACGCCGAGCAGCCGCAGGAAGCTGATCAGGTTGGGCAGCGTCAGAACACGGTCAGCTGCCACGGCAGGCGTACGCGACACCGCAGCCTCCTCCAGCGCGACGGGCCTCCCCCGGCACCGACTGCGCGGTGCCACCCACCACCGGCGGCCGCGAACGGACACGGACGGCGCGCGGGACCAACCCCCTGATCATTGGCGGTGCCACTATATCGGCCCTGTCATGACACGCCGAGCGGGCCGGGCCCGCGCTCAGCGTGCCAGCAGTTCGATGATCTCCGTGGTGATCTCTTTCGGTCGCTCGGCCGGCAGGATGTGGCCCGCGCCGGGCAGCTCGACCAGCTTGGCGCCGGCGATGCCGTCGGCCAGCATCCGGGCGATCATGTCGTAGCCGGGTGCGTCGCTGTCACCGACCGCTACCAGGGTCGGAGCCTGGATCAGGTGGAGCAGCGTCGATGGCCGGTCGGTGTCGTCGGGCAACTCGAACGACTCGGTGACGGTCTGGTTGGCCAGTGCCACCCGGGTCGCCGGTGCCATCTCGTCGGCGATCGCCCGCAGCTCGGGCGACCATTCGCGGACCGGGCCCCGGACCCACATGTCGAGGTTGAGCGCGAGCGCCCCGTCGATGTCACCGGCTTCCAGCAGCTCGCCCTCCGCGGCGCCGTAGGCGCGGACCTCGGGGCCCCAGTCCCAGCCGCTGACCGGGGCGGCGAGCAGGCCGAGGTGGGTGACCCGATCGGGCCAGCGGGTGGCGAACTCCAGGCTGACGTAGCCGCCGAGCGAGTTGCCGACCACCGCGGCCCGGTCGATGCCCAGCCCGTCGAGGAGCGCGGCCAGGTCGTCGCGGTGCCGGAAGCCGTCCGTCGGCGGCGGCGTGGCGCCGAACCCGCGCAGGTCGTAGCGGATGACGGTGTGTGTGGCGGTCAGGCCGCCGGCAACCAGGTCCCAGCTGCGGTGGTCGGCGACGCCGCTGTGCACGAGCACGACGGGCGGGCCGGAGCCTTCGACAACGGTGTTCATGCACTCCTCGATCGAGCGGCGACAGGTTTCCGCGCCCAGTAGACCGTGCCTGTCCACCGATTTTCGGGGCGGGCCCTGGCGCGTCTAGAGATCGAAGAGTTCGCGCAGGCT
This sequence comes from Asanoa sp. NPDC049573, assembly GCF_040676615.1. Classification (NCBI taxonomy): domain Bacteria; kingdom Bacillati; phylum Actinomycetota; class Actinomycetes; order Micromonosporales; family Micromonosporaceae; genus Asanoa; species Asanoa sp. NPDC049573. The sequence goes on along the minus strand of NZ_JBFAPI010000013.1, from coordinate 12,988 downwards.
GGCCGAGATCTTGGCCATGCTGGCGCCGGTGAGCAGGCCGAGCCGCTCGGCACCGATCGAGGCCGGCAGCCGCCGCATGCGGTTGAGCACCACGACGCCGGAGATCGGGTCGGTCTCGGCCAGGGCGATGGCGAACGGCGGCAGGTCTTCGGCGTTGCCGCGCTGCCGGACGACCGGCGCGCAGAACGGGGCCGCGGCCGGGCGGTCGTTGTGGGCTTCCGAGGAGAGGACCACCACGCGGTAGCGCAGATCGGCGCGTTGGCCGATCGTCCACACCTCGCCCTGTTTCAACGCGTGCTCACCCACCAATCACCGCCGATCGTACGGGTCGTCACGCGTGATCGGTGCGCGCCGCCATCGGTATTTCGAGCGCGACCACGCCGCGCATGTCGAGCCAGGCCCGGTCCGGGGTACGCACGAGGCGCATGGTGACTTCCTCGCAAATCGGGCAGCGGACGACCAGGCCCGGCGCGTGGTCGTACACGCGCATCTGGGCGACCATCCCGTGCGTGCCGCAGTGGGCGCAGGTGCCCTGCGCCATCGAGAGGTCGACCGCGAAAATGTCCATGAACGGGCCGGCGAGGGCGTTGCCGTCGGTGTAGTCGTCGATCATCACTGTCTCCCTAGGGCCCGTTGAGTCTCTCAGGGGCCCGCTGAGTCGCCTCAGGGCCCGCTGGGCCCGAAGCGTTCGGTTTTGACCTTGCGCGCCGCGTGGCCCTGCGCGACCAGGATGTTGGCCACCGCCTCGACGAACCCGGTCGGGCCGCAGACGAAGCACGCCGGCATCAGGTCCGGCGGCCAGCTGTGCGTGGCGACCGCGGCCAGCCCGAGGCGACCGACCTGGCCACGCCATTCGGGCGGCGCTTCGCGCGTGTACGCGTACGCGATGTCAAGGCCCATGTCGTCTCTGAGCCTGGTTCTGAGCTCGTCGGCGTAGATCGCGTCGGCGGGCGTGCGCACCGAGTAGATCAACCGGAACGGCACCCGGCTGCCGGCCGCGGCCCGGGCCCGGATCATGGCCATCAGCGGCACGAGGCCGGAGCCGCCGCCGATCAGGACGACCGGGTCGGTGTCGGTGTCGCGCCAGACGAACCAGCCCCCGATCGGCCCGCGGATCTCGATCGGGTCGCCGATGTTCATACCTTCGAGCAGATATGGGGACACCTCCCCGTCGGGCACCCGCTGCACGGTCAGCTCGACCCGGTTGCCGTCGACGGAGTTGGCGATCGAGTAGGAGCGCTCGGTCGAGTAGCCGTCTTCGGCCGTCAACTTGACGTCGACGTGCTGCCCCGGCAGGTGCCCGGGCCAGTCGGGCACCTGGAAGATCAAGGTGCTCGCGGAGTCGGTCTCGCGCCGGTAGCCGGTCAGGGTGGCGACGTGCCACTCCAGCCGGTTGGTGCTCAGTCGCCTTGGTACCGCTGCTCGCGCCATGGGTCCCCGTAATCGTGGTAGCCGGCGGTCTCCCAGAAGCCCGGCTCGTCGGCGAGCATCAGCTCGAGGCCGTGCACCCACTTGGCGGACTTCCAGAAGTAGAGATGTGGAACCAGCAGCCGGGCGGGCCCGCCATGCTGCGGCTGGAGCGGCTCACCGTCGTACTCGTAGGCGATCCAGGCCTGCCCGTTGAGCAGGTCCTCCAGCGGCACGTTGGTGGTGTAGCCCCCGTAGGAGTGCGCCATCACGTAGTCGGCGGCGGTCTCGACGTCGTCGAGCAACGTCTGGACGGCCACGCCCTTCCAGTGCGTACCGAGCTTCGACCACTTGGTCACGCAGTGGATATCGGTGGTGATGTCGTCGGCCGGTAGCGAGGTCAACTCCTGCCAGCTCCACTGTTTCCGCTGCCCGGTCTCGGTGGAGACGTAGAACTGCCACCCCTCGAGGTCAATCCGAGGGGTCGGCCCGGCGGACAGCACCGGAAAGTCATGAGTCAGGTATTGGCCTGGCGGCAACTTGGCGTCACCCGACCGCCGACGGCCGAAGAAGCCCGGCGAAACGATGCCCATCCCCAATGTCATACCAGCCTGGAGATCGCCGCGACACAAACTACGGCGAGCCGGTCCGGTAATTCCCGCCCAACTCCCTTTGGCGGGTCTCAACCGCGATGGCCATTGGCCGCGCGGAGGCTCGCGCTCGAATCTTCGGCCTGGATCCGGCGCACGCCCTCGCATCTCCGACTCCAGCCAGCCGGTAGGCCTCTCATCTGCTGAGGGTTATCCCCGGGATGTCCGACTCCCGTTTGTCCCGCCCACGGGCGACGCCGCCGGCCGCCTCGGCGCCGTGGGCGCCGCCGCTTGTCTCCGCCCATGGCGGACTCGGCGGCGGCGGCCTTTCGCGGGGTGGGACCGACGCTCGTCCGGCCTGCGGCCGATGTCGTCGGCGGCCTCTTCGCCGGGTGGGCACTGCCGCTTGTCTCGCCCATTGCCGACTCGTCGTCGCGGCCTCGGCGCGGAGGTGAGCGCCGCCGCAAGTCCCGCCCGCGGCCGGTGTCGTCGGCGGCCTCTTCGCCGGGTGGGCCCCGCCGCTTGTCCGGCCCACGGCCGACTCGTCGTTCCGTGGCCTCGGCGCGGTGGGCGCCGCCGCTTCGCCGACCGTGGGCCGACTCGCGTCGGCCGAATCTTCGCGGATTGGGCGCTGCCGCTTATCCGGCCCACGGCCGACTCGTCGTTCCGTGGCCCCGGCACGCGGTGGGCACCGCGGGGTTCGGGCCGGCCGCCCGACGGCCGGCCCGGGCGACTCGGCCGGGCTCAGTCGTGAGTAGCGGCACTTCCCCTAATGCGTCCTAGGATGGAGTCGACCTCGGCGCCCGAGCCTGGCGGCGGCAAGGTGGCGGCTTTCGAGTACGGCCGCGCGGGGTATTCCGCCTTCGCGTCGTGCGCGGCACCCCGGCACGCCGGCACGCCAATGTCGACGGCGCCTCACAGCGAGCCACCGCCGCAACCTGAGGTCAGCTGGACGGAGACGGCGCCCACACCCCGAGGCCACAACCACGACCGTCGCGGCATCCGACACGGCCGGGCACCGCGCGACCGGAACCCCGAGGCAACGGGCCCGAAACGGTGACGCCGAGCGGACGGCGACCGCGCAGACGTGCGGCAGTGAGCATGACCCGCGCCGGAGGGAGCGGGATCAGGTTCGGTGGGCCCGGTTGGGTCAGCGGAGGCGGGAGAGGTGGCGCATCTTGTTCATGGCGTCCAGGGCGGCGACCTTGTAGGCCTCGGCCAGCGTCGGGTAGTTGAAGACCGCGTCGACGAGGTAGTCGACCGTGCCGTTGCAGCCCATGACGGCCTGGCCGATGTGGACGAGTTCGGTGGCGCCCGTGCCGAAGATGTGGACGCCCAGGAGGCGGCCGTCGTCGGAGCCGACGAGGAGCTTGAGCATGCCGTAGGAGTCGCCGATGATCTGGCCGCGCGCCAACTCGCGGTAGCGGGCGATGCCTACTTCGAAGGGAACCCTGGCTTCGGTGAGGTCGTCTTCGGTGCGGCCGATGAAGCTGATCTCGGGGATCGTGTAGATGCCGATCGGCTGCAGCGCGGGCATCGCGCGGACCGGCTCGTCGCAGGCGTGGTGTGCCGCCAAACGGCCCTGCTCCATCGACGTGGAGGCCAGGGCCGGGAAGCCGATCACGTCGCCGACCGCGTAGATGTGTGGCACCGAGGTCCGGAAGTTTTCGTCGACCGCGAGGCGCCCGCGGGCGTCGGCGGATAGGCCGGCGGCCTGGAGTGCCAGGTCGGGGGCGGTGCCCTGGCGGCCGGCGGAATACATCACGGTGTCGGCGGCGATCTTCTTGCCGCTCTCCAGGACGGCCATTGCACCCTCGGCGTAGCGCTCGACGGACGCGACCGACTCGCCGAAGCGGAAGGTGACCGCGAGGTCGCGAAGGTGGTATTTCAACGCCTCGATCACCTCGAGGTCGCAGAACTCGAGCATCCGGTCGCGGCGCTCGACAACCGTGACCTTGGTGCCGAGCGCGGCGAACATCGACGCGTACTCGATGCCGATCACCCCGGCGCCGACGACCACCATGGACCGAGGCACCCGCTCCAGGTTGATGATCCCGTCGGAGTCGATGATCGTGCGCTCGTCGAAGTCGACCGACGACGGCCGCGCCGGGCGGGTGCCGGAGGCGATGACGACCTTGGCCGCGCTGGCCCGCGACTCCCGGCCCCGGGCGTCGGTCACGTTCAGGGTGTTGGCGTCGGCGAACGTGCCGAAGCCGCTCAGCAGCGACACCCGGTTGCGGGTGAGCTGGTTGCGGATCACGTCGACCTCACGGCCGATGACATGCTGCGTGCGGGCCGCGAGATCCGCGACGGTGATGTCTTCCTTGAGCCGGTAGCTCTGCCCGTACATCTCCCGTTGGTTGAGCCCCGTCAGATAGAGCACCGCTTCCCGCAACGTTTTCGACGGAATCGTGCCGGTGTTGATGCACACCCCGCCGATCATGTTGTCGCGTTCGACTATCCCGACCCGCCGGCCCAACTTCGCCGCCGCGATCGCCGCCTTCTGTCCGCCAGGCCCCGACCCCAGCACGAGCACGTCAAAGTCGTACATGCGGCCAGTCTGACAGTCTCACGTCAAGTTTTGGGATCTCGATTTTCGCCCGTGGACAGCAGGCGGCTGACGCCGGACCCGTTCTCCGGCGCGCGAGGCCCGGCGCGTCGACGATCAGACGTATAGGCGGCTGACGGTTTCGGCTACGCAGACCGGCTTCTCGCCCGCATCGGACTCCACCGTGACGCGGGCGACCAGCTGGACGCCACCGGCGACCGGGTCGACGCTGGCGATTTCGGCGCGGACGCGGATCGAGGTGCCGACGCGGACCGGGGCCGGGAAGCGGACTTTGTTGAGGCCGTAGTTGACGCCCATCCGGGTGCCCTTGACCGTGTAAAGGGCTCCCACCAGTGCTGGCAGCAGCGACAAGGTCAGGAAGCCGTGCGCCACGGGGCCACCGAACGGGCCCGCCGCGGCGCGTTCGGGGTCGACGTGGATCCACTGGTGGTCGTCGGTGGCGTCGGCGAAGAGGTTGACCCTCGCCTGGTCGATGGGGTGCCACTCGCCGGGCCCCAGGGTTTCGCCGACCGCGGCGGTCAGCTCCTCGACGGATGCGAACTCGCGCTTCATGCCAGGTGTCCTCCGATCTCGGTGTAGCCGCGGAGCAGGTCGCGGGAAATGATCAGGCGTTGCATCTCGTCGGTGCCCTCGAAGATGCGCAGGAGGCGGACCTGCCGGTACCAGCGTTCGATCGGCAGCTCGCGGGTGTAGCCCATGCCGCCGTGGATCTGGAGCACGCGGTCGACGACGTCGTTGACCATGCGGGCGCCGTAGAGCTTGGACATCGACGACGCGTGGCGCGCGTCGAGGCCCTGGTCGACCGTCCACGCGGCCCGCAGGATGAGCCACCGCGCGGCCTCGAGCTCGGTCTCCGAGTCGGCGATCATCCACTGGATCGCCTGGTTGCTCGACAGTGGGCGGCCGAAGGTCTCGCGGGTGTTGGCGTGCTCGATCGCCATCCGCAGGGCGCGCTCGGCGGTGCCGATGGCGTGGGAGGGGATGATGTAGCGGCCCTTGCCGATCCACTGCATGCCCAGCGCGAAGCCCTGGCCGACCTCGCCGAGCACGTTGCGGGCCGGGACACGGACCGAATCGAAGACCAGGGAGGCGGGGCCGCCCTCGCCCATCGTCGGGATGAACTCCGACCGCCAGCCCATCGACCGGTCGACGAGGAACGCCGTGCTGCCGCCGTTGCGGACGTCCCGCTCAGGATCGGAGACCGCCACCACGATGGCGAAGTCGGCGTCGTTGCCGTTGGTGATGAAGGTCTTCTCGCCGTCGAGGATCCAGTCGTCGCCGTCGCGGCGTGCGGTCATCCGGATGTTGGCCGCGTCGGAGCCGGCGCCCGGCTCGGTGATGGCGAAGCACGAGATGCGCTCGCCCTCGATGGTCGGCAGCAGGAACTCGGCCTTCTGCTCCTCGTTGGCGAAGAACAGGATGTTGTCGGCCTCGCCGCCGAACCGGAACGGCACCCACGAGCGGCCGATCTCGGTCCAGATCAGGGACTGCATGACGGCTGGCAGGTCCATGCCGCCGTAGGCCTCCGGGGTCGCGAGACCCCAGAAGCCGAACGCCCGTGCCTTGCCCTGCAGCTCGCGCAGCTCGTCGAGGCGCAGCCCGGGCTCGTGGGCGCGTTCGCGGCGCAACACCTCCTGCTCGAGCGGCATGACCTCTTTGCGGATGAAGGCTCGGGCGGTCTCCCGGATCGCCTTCTCCTCGTCACCAAGCGAAAAGTCCACGATGGTCCTCCCCAGACCGGCGGTGTTAGCGGGCGCCGCCGTTGACGTAGAGCGTCTGGCCGCTGACGTAGGACGCGTCGTCGCTGGCCAGGAACGCGATGACGGCGGCGACCTCGTCGGGCTGGCCGACCCGGCGCAGCGGGGTGTTGTCGGCCACCATCTTCTGGTGGTCTTCGGGCGCGGCGCCGACCCTGGTCGCGGTCGCGGCCGTCATCGCGGTGGCGATGTAGCCGGGCGCGACGGCGTTGACGTTGATGTTGAACGGGCCGAGCTCGATCGCCAGCGTCGCGGTCAAGCCCTGCACGCCCGCCTTCGCGGCGGCGTAGTTGACCTGGCCCCGGTTGCCAAGCGCCGACCGGCTGCTCAGGTTGACGATCTTGCCGTAGCGGGCCGTCACCATCGGCTTCTGCGCCGCCTGGCAGCACAGGAACATGCTGGTCAGGTTGGTGGTGATGACGGCGTCCCACTCGGCGGCCGGCATCTTGAACAGCAGGTTGTCGCGGGTGATGCCGGCGTTGTTGATCAGGATGTCGAGCCGGCCGTGCTCGGCCACGACGGCGTCGACCATCGCGGTGACGGCCTCGGCGTCGGTCACGTCGCAGCCGTAGGCCGTGGCCACGCCGCCGGCGGCCTTGATCTCGTCGGCCGCCGCGGCGCTGCGGTCGGCGTCGAGGTCGACCACCGCGACCCGGGCACCCTCGCTGGCCAGCCGGCGCGCTGTGGCGGCGCCGATCCCCTGGGCCGCGCCGGTCACGATCGCGACCCGATCGGCGAACCTGTCACTCATCTGGAAATCTCCCTGCTCAGGTTGTTGGTTCAGCGTTCGACGAGCACCGCGGTGCCCTGGCCGACGCCGACGCACATGGTGGCCAGGCCACGCCGGGCGCCGGTGCGGCGCATGCGGTGCAGCAGCGTGGTGATGATGCGGGCGCCGGAGCAGCCCAGCGGGTGACCGATCGCGATCGCGCCGCCGGACGGGTTGACCCGCTGCTCGTCGAGGCCCAACTCGTCGACCACGGCGAGCGTCTGGGCGGCGAACGCCTCGTTGAGCTCGGCGGTCTCGATGTCGTCGAGCTTCCAGCCGCGCCGGTCGAGGACCCGGCGGGTGGCCGGGACGGGGCCGATGCCCATCACGTCGGGGTGCACGCCCGCGCTGGCACCGCCGACCCATCTGCCGAGCGGCTCGACGCCCAGCTCGCCCAGCGCGTCTTCGCTGACCAGAACCAGCGCGGCCGCCCCGTCGTTGAGCGGCGACGAGTTGCCGGCGGTGACCGTGCCATCGGCCCGGAACACCGGTTTGAGCGCGCCCAACTTGGCCAGCGTCGTGTCGGCCCGGATGCCCTCGTCGACCTCGACCGTGGCGCCGTCGGGGCGGGTCACCGGCAGCAACTCGGCCGCGAAGTCGCCCGCCGCGGTCGCCGCCGCGGCGGCCTGGTGGCTGCGCAGCGCGAACGCGTCCTGCCGCTCCCGCGAGATGTCGTAGCGGCGGGCCACCTCCTCCGCGGTCTCGCCCATGCTCAGCACACCGTGCAGGTCACGCATCCGCGGGTTGACCAGCCGCCAGCCGAGCCGCGTGTCGACGATCTCCATGCCGCGCGGCAGCCCCTCCTCGGGCCGCGGCAGCACGAACGGCGCCCGGCTCATCGACTCGGACCCGCCGGCCACCACGATGTCGGCGTCACCCGCGGCGATCGCCCGCGCGGCGCTGGTCACCGCCTCCATCCCGGACGCGCACAGCCGGTTGAGCGTCGCGCCCGGCACCGTCTCGGGCAAGCCCGCGAGCAGCACCGCCATCCGGGCGACGTTGCGGTTGTCTTCGCCCGCCTGGTTGGCCGCGCCCCAGTAGACGTCGTCGACCCGCGCCGGGTCGAGCCCGGGCAGGTCGGCGAGGACCCCCGACAGCGCCCGCGCGGCGAGATCATCCGCGCGGACCGCCGACAGCGCGCCCTTGAGGCGTCCGATGGGGGTACGCCGTGCCGCGGCGAAGTAGACCGGTCGCATCGTGTGTGCCTGACCTCTCCTGGCTCAGAAGGCGGCGACGCCGGTGAGCGCCCGCCCGATGAGGAGTTGCTGTATCTCGCTGGTGCCCTCGTAGAGCGTGGTGACCCGGGCGTCGCGCAGATATTTGCCGACCGGGTATTCGTCGATGTAGCCGTAGCCGCCGAACACCTGGACCGCGCTCTCGGCGGCGCGGACCGCGGCCTCGCTGGCGAACAGCTTGGCCATCGACGCCTCGGTGCCGAACGGCTGGCCGCGGTCGATCAGGTCGGCGACCCGCCAGACGAGCAGCCGGGCGGCCGCCGTGTCGACGGCGATCTGGGCCAGGTGCCGCTGCACGAGTTGGTGACCGGCGATCGGCTTGCCGAACTGGGTGCGCTCGCCGGCATAACGCACCGACGCGTCGAGGCAGGCCTGCGCGAGCCCGACGCAGCCGGCCGCGAGCGACATCCGGCCCTTGTCGAGAGTGGACATAGCGATCTTGAAGCCGTGGCCCTCGGCGCCGAGCCGCGCCGCGTCGCCGACGCGTACGCCGTCAAAGGTCAGCTCTGCCGTTGCCTGGCCCCGCAGGCCCAGCTTGCCGCGCACCTCGCGGCGGGTCAGGCCTGGCGTGTCGGTCTCGACCAGGAACGCGGTGACGCCGCGCGGACCGGCCCCACCGGTGCGGGCGAAGACCAGCGCGACGTCGGCCCAGGTGCCGTTGGTGATGAACATCTTGGAGCCGCTGAGCAGCCAGTCGTCGCCGTCGCGGACGGCCTTGGTGGTCAGGTTGGCCGCGTCGGAGCCGGTGCCGGGCTCGGTCAGCGCGAAGCAGCCCAGCGCTTCGCCGGAACACAGCCGGGGCAGCCACGTCGCGCGCTGGCTGTCGGACCCGTGTGCCGCGATCGTCTTGGCGACCAGGCCCAACGAGACCGACACGATGCCGCGCACCGCGGAGTCGCCCCGGCCGAGCTCTTCGAGCACCAGGCAGTAGGTCAGGTGGTCGCCGCCGGAACCACCGGCCTCCTCCGGGATGGTCAGACCGAGGAAGCCCAGGTCACCGAGGCGTTTGACGATCGAACGGTCAACCGCCTCGCGCCTGTCCCACTCGGCGGCGTGCGGCGTGACCTCGCGCGCGACGAAGTCGGCGGCGAGCGAACGACTCGCTTCGTGCTCCGGTGACAGGATGAGGTCCACGCAGATAAACTAACGGTGGTAGTTTTAGCTTGTCCACCCCGACACGAAGAGATGTGCGTCAACCGGAGAGGAGTGCCGACGATGCCCCGACCGCGCCAGGCGCTGCTCACCCGGCAGCGCATCGTCGACACGGCGGCCGAGCTGATCGACGCCGAAGGGCTCGAGGCGGTGTCGACCCGGCGGCTCGCGGCGCAGCTGGGCGTGCGCGGCCCGTCGCTCTACAACCACTTCCCCAACAAGGACGCGATCCTCGGCGCGGTCGCCGACGCGATCACGGCCGACGTCGACATCGGTTGTTTCGCCACCCACGAGTGGCCCGAGGCGCTGCTCATCTGGGGCCGGTCCTACCGGGCCGCCCTGGCCGCGCACCCGCACATCGTTCCCTACCTCGCCCGCGGTCCGGGCCGGCGACCGCGCGCTCTGGCCATGGCCGACGCGGTCTACGGCGGCCTCGTGCGGGCCGGCTGGCCACCGGCGCGCGCGACCCACATCGGCGCGCTGATGCGCTACCTGGTGGCCGGTTCCGCGCTCGGCTCGTTCGCCCGCGGCTTCGCCTCCGACCCGGCGATCTACGTGTCGTCCGACTACCCCCACCTCGGGCAGGCCCACCGGCTCGCCGCCCATCAGCGCGAGGTCGACGAGGGCGCCTTCGAGCTTGGGCTGGAAGCCGTCATCAAGGGCCTCCGGATCACGTATGAAGAGGTGGTCGGTGACGCGCCGCACCGATTCCACGGCACTGCCCGCTCCGCCCCCACCGGGAGGTAAACGCATGGACCAGACCGACGCCGGCCGGGCCGCCGCGAAGGTGGCCGACCGCGACCGTCTCTACATCGACGGCGACTGGGTGACGCCACTCGACGCCCTCCCGATGCCGGTGCAGGACCCGGCGACCGAAGAGGTCGTCGCGCACGTCCCGGCCGCCGGCAGCGCCGACGTCGACCGCGCGGTGGCCGCCGCGCGGGCCGCGTTCGGCCGGTGGGCCGGGCTGTCCCCCGCCGCCCGCGCCGACCACCTCGACCGGCTGCTCGCGGCACTCACCGCGCGGGCCGGGCAGATCGCCGCGACCGTCTCCATCGAGGTCGGCACCCCGTTCAAGGTCTCTCAGCGGGTGCAGGCCGGCTTGCCGCAGTTCGTGCTGCGCGACTACGCGGCACTGGCCCGCGAGCCGATCGAGCCGGAGACGATCGGCAACTCGCTGGTCTTCCGCGAGCCGGCGGGCGTGGTCGGCGCGATCACGCCGTGGAACTACCCGCTGCACCAGGTGGTCGCCAAGGTCGGCGCCGCACTCGCCGCCGGCTGCACGGTGGTGCTCAAGCCGGCCGAGTTGACGCCGCTGACGGCCTACCTGCTGTTCGACGCGATCGACGAGGCCGGCCTGCCGCACGGCGTGGTCAACCTGGTCACCGGTTCGGGTCCGGTCGCCGGGTCGGCCCTGGCCGCACACCCCGACGTCGACGTCGTCTCGTTCACCGGCTCGGCGGCCACGGGCGCGGCGATCACCCGGATGGCCGCCGACCGCATCGCCCGCGTGACGCTGGAGCTGGGCGGCAAGTCGGCCAACGTGATCCTGCCCGACGCCGATCTGGCCAAGGCGGTCAAGGTCGGCGTCGGCAACGCGTTCCTCAACGCCGGCCAGACCTGCACGGCGTGGACCCGCATGCTCGTCCACCGCTCCCTCTACGAGGAGGCCGTCGAACTGGCCGCGGCGGCGTCGTCGGGCTACGTGACCGGCGATCCGTTCGACCCGGCCACCCGGCTCGGCCCGCTGGTGTCCGAGCGCCAGCGCGACCGGGTCCGCACCTACATCGACAAGGGCCTGGCCGACGGCGCCCGGCTGGTCTCCGGCGGTCCCGACGCGGCGGTGCCGGCCCGCGGCTTCTTCGTCGCGCCGACCGTCTTCGCCGACGTCGACCCCGACGACACGATCGCCCAGGAGGAGATCTTCGGCCCGGTCCTGTCGATCATCCCGTTCTCCGACGACGACCAGGCGGTCGAGATCGCCAACAACTCCCGCTACGGTCTTGCCGGCGCGGTCTGGTCCGGCGACGAGGAGCGGGCCCTCGCGGTCGCCCGCAGGCTGCGCACCGGTGCGGTCGACATCAACGGCGGCGCGTTCAACCCACGGGCTCCGTTCGGCGGCTACAAGCAGTCCGGCGTCGGCCGCGAGCTCGGCGCGCACGGCCTGGCCGAGTTCCTCGAGACGAAGGCCATTCAACGATGAAGGCATTGATCGTTTCGGCTACGAAGGAGCAGCCGCACGTCGCCGACGTGGTGTTGCCGCCGGTCGGGCCGGGCGAGGTGCGCGTGCGTATCCGGGCCGCCGGCGTCTGCCACTCCGACCTGTCGATGGTCAATGGCACGCTGGCGCCGTCCTACCCGCTGATCCTCGGCCACGAGGCCGCCGGCGTGGTGGTCGAAGTAGGCCCGGAAGGCCCCGGCGGCCGCGTCGACGTGGGCGACCAGGTGGTCCTCAACTGGGCGCCCCCATGCCGCGAATGCTGGCACTGCACCCACGGCGAGCCGTGGCTGTGCGCCGAGGGCGGTCGCCCGTCGGCGCCGCGCGGCCGGCTGGCGTCCGGCGAGGCGACGCACGTGACGCTCGGCCTCGGCGCGCTGGCCGAGGAGGTCGTCGTCCCGAGCCACGCGGTCATCCCGGTCCCCGCCGACCTGCCAGCGGATGTCGCCGCGCTGCTGGGCTGCGCGGTCCTGACGGCGACCGGCGCCGTCAACCGCACGGCCGCGGTCCACGCCGGCGAGTCGGTCGTCGTGATCGGCCTCGGCGGCGTCGGTCTGGCCACCCTGAACGCGGCGCGGGCGGCGGGCGCCGACCCGGTGATCGGCGTCGACCTGAGCGAGGCCAAGCGCGACCTGGCACTCGCCGCTGGTGCCAGTCACTTCCTGGTCTCCGACGACGGCATGCCCAAGGCGGTCCGCGGCCTGACCGGCGGCCGCGGCGCCGACCACGCGATCGAGTGCGTCGGCCGCTCCGCGACGATCGGCGCCGCGTGGCGCGCGACCCGCCGCGGCGGCCAGGTCACGGTGGTCGGCATGGGCGCCCGCGACGACCTGGTCAGCCTCGGCGCGCTCGACATCTTCCACTCCGCGCGCACGCTGCGGTCGTCGGTCTACGGGTCGTCCGATCCGGACCGGGACCTGCCCGCGCTGGCCGCCGCTGTCGGCGACGGCTCGCTCGACCTGACACCGCTGATCACCGACCGCATCCCGCTGGAGGCAGCCCCGGACGCTTTCACCCGCATGTCCCGCGGCGAGGGCGCGCGCTCCGTCGTCCTCTTCGACTGACCTCAACCAACGGCCTGCCCGCCTGTCGGGCGGCGGCAGATCGCGCGTTCAGGCCAGCGGTACGGCCAATCGCGGACCGCACGGCGTAGGCGGGATGGGCATGACATCACGCGGCGGGGCGCGAGCCGGGCGTCAAGATCGACCGGCTGTTCACCGGCACGATCGCGACGTCGGCGCAGCAGCGGGCACTGGTCGACGGCATCGTGCGACTGGCGCACACGCTCGGC
>NZ_JBFAPI010000012.1:0-253941 GCF_040676615.1 Asanoa sp. NPDC049573 | reverse complement strand
GGGGGAGCCAGGCTTCGATCGTGCGGTCGCGTAGTCGTGCCCGGGTCGGGTGGCCGGCGGGCAGCGCGGCCATCGCGGTGAGCAGCTCGGTCGCGGTGTCGGTGGGCTTCGTGGCGATGGCCGCCGGCGCCTCGGAATGTGGTGCGTCGACCTTGTCCACCGTCTGCACGGTCATTGGGGGGACCTCCTGCATTCGTTGCGCGATATGTGAGTCGTTCTGATGTTTGCTGTGGAGCATGGATAGCTGTTCGGCACTCACCGTAGCCCGGACGGCCAGCGAAAAGCTAGCCGAACGGCCGATGTAGATAGCACGCGAAAGGGGCATATCAGGGTGTATTGCTCAAGATTTTCTGGCCGAGACTAGGGTCTAAAAGCATGAAGACGGCCGCGATCGTGCTCGCCGCCGGCGCCGGCCGCCGTTACGGCGGCCCCAAGGCGCTCGTCCGACGTGACGGATCTCTCCTGGTCGAACGCGCCGTCGCCACCGCGCGCGCGGGCGGCCTGTCGCCGGTCTACGTCGTCGTCGGCGCCGCCGCGGACCGGGTGCGGGCCGAGGCCGACCTGGGCGACGCGGTGCTCGTCGACAATCCGGACTGGCCGACCGGAATGGCCTCGTCACTCCGCGCGGGCCTGCGAGCACTCACGGTCACCGACGCGCCGGCCGCGACCGTGCTGCTGGTCGACATGCCCGGCGTCACCCCGGCCGCCGTCGCCCGGGTCGCGGCCGGCGCCGGGCCCGCGACGCTGGCCATGGGCGGATACGACGGGCGCCGTGGCCATCCGGTGGTGCTCGGCCGCGACCACTGGGCCGGCGTCGCCGAGACCGCCACCGGCGACGCCGGCGCCCGCGCCTATTTGCGTGCGCACGCCGGCGCCGTCACCGTCGTCCCGTGCGGAGACGTCGCCGACGACACCGACCTGGACACCCCCGACGAGGAAGACACGCGAGAGCCGGGTGCCCAACGTCTTGATCGGGGGCCGGCGCTGGAGTAGTCATTCGGTATCCGTCTTTTAAGGGGGCGTCATCGCCGACGTCGACCGGTTCAACCGGCTCCCACCCGCCGAGGCCGAGCGCGAGTTGCTCGCCTGTTGCGCGGCGCCCGCGTGGGCGGAGGCGGTCGCCGCCGGCCGTCCCTATGCCGACCGGGCCACGCTGCTCGCCGCCGCTGACGCCGCGCTGCGCCGGCTGAGCTGGGCCGACGTCTCCCTGGCGATCTCCGCGCACCCGCGGATCGGCGAACGCCCGGCCGGCGACGACCGGGAGTCGGCCTGGTCACGGCGCGAGCAGGCCGGCGTGGCGGCCGACGCCGACACCCGGACCGCGCTCAAGCGGGCCAACCTCGACTACGAACGCCGCTTCGACCAGGTCTTCCTCATCTTCGCGACCGGCAAGTCACAGGCCGAGATCCTCGACGCGCTGCGGCACCGGCTCGACAACGACGACCAGACCGAGCGCAGGGTCGTCCAGGAAGAGCTCCGCAAGATCGCGCTGCTCCGGCTCGAACGGCTGGTCACCGACCAGACCGCGCCGCTGTCCACCCACGTGCTCGACCTCGAGCGGGGCCGCCCCGCGGCCGGCGTGCCGGTGCGGCTCGAGCGCGGCAGCGAGACGCTGGCCAAGGGGCGCACCGACGACGACGGGCGGCTGCGCGAGTGGGTCCCGGCCGACGGCTGGGCCGCCGGCGACTACCGGCTGGTCTTCGACGTCGCCGGCTATCTCGACGGCGCGACCTTCTTCCCGGAGATCACGATCGGGTTCCGGGTCACCGCGGCCGACCAGCACCACCACGTGCCGCTGCTGCTCAACCGGCACGGCTACACGACCTACCGGGGGAGCTGAGCCGATGGCGATCGCCCTGGGCGACAACCGCTACGGCAAGGCCGAGGTCCGCCTCGTCCGGGTGGTGCGCGACGGCGCCCGGCACGAACTGCGTGACCTGACCGTCAGCGTGGCGCTGGCCGGCGACCTGGCCGCCGCGCACGAGGGCGACAACAGCGGCGTGCTACCCACCGACACCCAGAAGAACACGGTGTACGCGTTCGCGAAGCGCTACGGCGTCGGCGAGCCCGAGGCGTTCGGCCTGCTGCTGGCCCGGCACTTCGTCGACACCCAGCCCACGATCACCTGGGCCCGGGTCGACCTGGTCGAGCACCCGTGGGACCGGCTCGGCCCGCACTCGTTCGCCCGCGCCGGCGGCCCGACCCGGCTCGCCTCGGTGACCGTGACCGGCGCCGCGTCCCACGTCGTCAGCGGCCTGGCCGGCCTGGTGCTGCTCAACACCACCGACTCCGAGTTCCACGGCTACGTGCGCGACGGCTACACCACGCTGCCGGAGACCACCGACCGGATCCTCGCGACCGAGGTCGCCGCGCGCTGGCGCTGGGCGTCGGTCGGTGCCGCGCCGTCGTGGGGGGCCTCGTTCCACGGCGTACGCGATGCGCTCATCGAGGCGTTCGTCGAAACCTACAGCTACTCGCTGCAGCAGACCCTCTACGCGATGGGCTCCCGGGCACTGGAGAAGCGGCCCGAGCTGGCCGAGGTGCGGCTGGCGCTGCCCAACAAGCACCACTTCCTGGTCGACCTGGCACCGTTCGGGCTCGACAACGACAACGAGGTCTACGTCGCCACCGACCGCCCGTACGGCCTGATCGAGGGCACCGTGCTGCGCGACGACGCGCCCCCGGCGCCGGAGGCGTGGTGACCATGGACTTCCTGTGCCCGGCGAGCTGGGACGAGGCCCTGGCCGCGAAGGCGGCCCACCCCGACGCGGTGCCGATCGCCGGCGGCACGGACGTGATGGTCGAGCTCAACTTCGACCGGTCCCGGCCGGCGGCGCTGCTCGACCTGACCCGGGTCGGCGCGCTCACCGACTGGGGGACCGACGGTGACCTGCTGCGGATCGGCGCGGGCGTGACCTACCGGCGCCTGATCGACGAACTGGCCGGCCGGGTGCCGGGCCTGGCGCAGGCGGCCCGCACGGTCGGCTCGCCGCAGATCCGCAACCGGGGCACGGTCGGCGGCAACCTAGGTTCCGCGTCGCCGGCCGGTGACGCGCACCCGGCACTGCTGGCCGCCGGAGCGCTGGTCGAGCTGGCGTCGACGCGGGGCACCCGGCGGGTGCCGGCGGCCGAGTTCTTCGTCGGCCCCAAGCGCTCGGTCAAGACGCCCGACGAGCTGATCGCCGCGTTCCTGGTGCCGTCGGTCCCGGGCGCCGAGCAGTTCGCCAAGGTCGGCACCCGCAACGCGATGGTGATCGCGGTCTGCTCGTTCGCGCTGTCGCTCGATCCGCGGACCCGTAGCGTCGGCACCGGGATCGGCTCGGCCGGCCCGACCCCGCTGCGGGCCACGGAGGCCGCCGAGTTCCTGGAAGCGTCGCTTCCGTGGGATTCGTTCGGGCCGGTTCCGGCGACGGTGACGACCCGGTTCGGCGACCTGGTCGGCGCGGCGGCGCGGCCGATCGACGACGTCCGCGGCAGCGCCGACTACCGGCGGCACGCGCTGGCCGTGCTGGCCCGCCGCACGCTCGCCTGGGCCTGGGCGGATCTGGGAGGTGCGCGATGAGGGTCAGCTTCGAGGTCAACGGCGAGGCCCGGGAGGCCGACGACGTCTGGCCGGGGGAGAGCCTGCTGTTCGTGCTCCGCGAGCGGCTCGGCCTGCCCGGCGCGAAGAACGCCTGCGAGCAGGGCGAGTGCGGCTCGTGCACCGTCTACCTCGACGGGCTGCCGGTGTGCGCCTGCCTGGTGGCGGCCGGCCAGGCCCACGGCCGAACGGTGACCACGGTGGAAGGGCTGGCCCCCGGCACCGGCGAGGAGCAACTCGACCGGGTGCAGCGGGCGTTCCTGGCCACCGGGGCCGTCCAGTGCGGGTTCTGCACCCCGGGCCTGATCGTGGCCGTGCACGACCTGCTGGCCCGCGACCCGGCGCCGAGCGACCCCGACATCCGCGAGGCGCTGGCCGGCAACCTGTGCCGCTGCACCGGCTACGAGAAGATCATGGAAGCCGTCCGGTTGGCGGCGACGTCGTGATCCTCATCGAGAACTGCGCGATCGCGACCGTCGACGCGGCCGGCACCGAATACGTCGAGGGCCACGTGCTGGTCGGCGACGACGGCCGGATCGCCTCGGTCGGCGCCGGCTCGGGCACGCTTCCGCAGCGCGGACACGCCGGGCGGGCCGGCCGGTTCCAGTCGGTGCGCCGGGTCGACGGCACCGGCTGCCTGCTGACGCCCGGCCTGGTCAACACCCACCACCACCTCTACCAGTGGGCGACCCGCGGGTTCGCGCCCGACGGCACCCTCTTCGAGTGGCTGACCACGCTCTACCCGATCTGGGCCGGCCTCGACGCGGAGGTCGTCTCGGCCACCACCGCCGCCGGGCTCGGCTGGCTGGCGATGTCGGGCTGCACGACCAGCACCGACCACCACTACGTCTATCCGGGAGCGGGCGGCGACCTGATGGCCGCGCAGGTGGAAGCGGCCCGGGAGGTCGGGCTGCGCTTCCACCCGACCCGCGGCTCGATGGACCTGGGCCGGTCGGCCGGCGGGCTGCCGCCCGACGAGGTGGTGGAGAAGACCGACGACGCGCTGGCCGCCACCGAGGAGGCGATCACCCGCTACCACGACCCGGCGCCCGACTCGATGCTCCGGATCGCGGTCGCGCCCTGCTCGCCGTTCTCGGTCACCGGCCGGCTGATGGAGGAGGCGGCGGCGCTGGCCCGGCGGCACGGCGTGCGGCTGCACACCCACCTGGCCGAGACCGGCGACGAGACCGACTTCTGCCGCGAGCAGTTCGGCTGCACACCGGTCGACTACGCCGAGCGGCTCGGGTGGCTCGGCACCGACGTCTGGCTGGCCCACGCGGTGCACCTCGACGACGCGGCGATCGGCAAGCTGGCCGCCACCGGCACCGCGGTCGCGCACTGCCCGAGTTCCAACGCCCGGCTCGGTGCCGGCATGGCCCGGGTGCGCGAGTTGCTCGACGCCGGCGTGCCGGTCGGGCTCGGTGTCGACGGCGCGGCCTCGCAGGAGGCCAACCAGCTCGGCGCCGAACTGCGGCAGGCGCTCTACACGGCCCGGTCGCGGGGCGGGCCGACCGCACTGACCGCCCGCGAGGCGCTCCGGCTCGGCACCATGGGCGGGGCCCGCTGTCTGGGCCGCGAGGCCGACCTGGGCTCGATCGAGCAGGGCAAGCTGGCCGACCTGGCGCTCTGGCGGCTCGACGATCTCGGCCACGTGGGCATCGACGACCCGGTCACCGCGCTGGTGTTCGGCCCGCCGGCCACCCTGGAGTTGCTGACCGTGGGCGGCCGGACGATCGTCGAGTACGGGGAGCTGCGTACCGCCGACGACCGTGACCTGACCCGGCGCACCAGCCGCGCCCACCGCGCCCTGCTGCGGAGGGCCCGATGACCAGTGCCCTGAAGGAGACGACCACCGTCGCCGGCGGCGTCGGCACCTCGCCGCAGCGTCCCGACGGCGTGCTGAAGGTGTCGGGCGAGTTCGCCTACTCCTCCGACCTGTGGGCCGACGAGATGCTCTGGGGCGCCACCTTGCGCTCGCCGCATCCGAGTGCCGAGATCCGCGAGATCGACATCGGCGCGGCCCTGGCCCTGCCCGGCGTCTACGCCGTGTTGACCGCCGCCGACGTACCCGGTGCCAAGCGTTACGGGCTCGAGGTGGTCGACCAGCCGGTGCTGGCCATCGACGAGGTGCGCTACGAGGGTGAGCCGGTCGCGATCGTCGCCGCCGACCACCCGGAGACCGCCCGCCGCGCCGCCGCCCGCATCCGGGTCGAGTACGCGGTGCGCGCCCCGGTCACCGACGCCGAGGAAGCGCTGGCCCGCGGCGACCTGGTCCGGCACGTGCCGGTGCACCGCTTCGCCTCGGCCGGCGACGGCGCGCTGACCGCCGACGTGGTGGTCAGCGGCAGCTACGAGGTCGGCATGCAGGACCAGGCGTTCCTCGGCCCGGAGTCGGGGCTCGCGGTGCCGGCCGAAGACGGCGGTATCGACCTGTTCGTCGCCACCCAGTGGCTCCACGTCGACCAGCGCCAGGTCGCCGCCTGCCTCGGCCTGCCGACCGAGAAGGTGCGGCTCAGCCTCGCCGGCGTCGGCGGCGCCTTCGGCGCCCGCGAAGACCTCTCCATGCAGGTGCACGCCTGCCTGCTCGCGCTGCACACCGGAAAGCCGGTGAAGATGGTGTACGGCCGGGAGGAGTCCTTCTTCGGCCACGTGCACCGGCACCCGGCACGGATGGTCTACGAGCACGGTGCCGACCGCACCGGCAAGCTGGTCTACGTCAAGGCCCGCATCGTGCTCGACGGCGGCGCCTACACCTCCTCGACGCCGGCCGTGGTCGCCAACGCGGCGACGCTCGGCGTCGGGCCCTACGACGTGCCGACCGTCGTGATCGACGCCTACGGCGTCTACACCAACAACCCGCCCTGCGGCGCGATGCGCGGTTTCGGTGCCGTGCAGGCCTGCTTCGCCTACGAGTCGCAGATGGACAAGCTGGCCGCCGCGATCGGCGTCGACCCGGTCGAGATCCGCCGGCGCAACGCGATGGACACCGGGTCGGTGATGCCGACGGGCCAGATCGTCGAGGGCCCGGCCCCGGTCGCCGGGCTGCTCGCGCTGGTCCGCGACCGGCCGCTGCCGCCGCCCTACGCGGGCGACGACCGGGAGCGTCCCGGCGGCGTCGCCAACACCACCCACGGCGAGGGCGTGGTACGCGGCGTCGGCTACGCGATCGGCATCAAGAACGTCTGCTTCTCCGAGGGCTTCGACGACTACTCCACCGCGCGGGTGCGGCTGACGGCGATCGGCGGCGAGCCGGCGGTGCTGGTGCACACCGCCGCCGCCGAGGTCGGCCAGGGCCTGGTCACCGTGCAGGCGCAGATCGCCCGCACCGAGTTGGGCGTCGCCCGGGTCTCGGTCGCGACGGCCGACACCTCGGTCGGCAGCGCCGGGTCCTCGTCGGCGTCCCGGCAGACCTATATGACCGGCGGCGCGGTGCGCGCGGCCTGCCAGGCGGTCCGGGCCACGGTGCTCGGCCGGCTCGGTCGCGCAGGCGGGCTGTCGCTGGTCGACGGCAAGGTGGTCGACTCCGACGGCTCGGTGGTCGCCTCCCTGGTCGAGTTGCTGGGCGACGACACGGTCGAGGAGACGGTGGAGTGGCGCCACAAGCCGACCTCGCCGCTCGACCCGCACACCGGCCAGGGCGACGCCCACGTGCAGTACGCGTTCGCCGCGCACCGCGCGGTCGTCGACGTCGACACGGAACTCGGCCTGGTGCGGGTGGTGGAGATCGCCACCGCGCAAGACGTCGGCAAGGCGGTCAACCCGCAGGCCGTGGTGGGCCAGATCCAGGGCGGCACCGCGCAGGGTCTCGGCCTGGCCGTGATGGAGGAGGTCCAGGTGGTCGACGGGGTCATCCGCAACCCCTCCTTCACCGACTACCTGATCCCCACCATCCTCGACATGCCGCCGATGTCCGTCGACGTGCTCGAACTCGGCGACCCTTCGGCGCCTTACGGGCTGCGCGGCGTGGGCGAGCCGCCGACCATCTCCTCGACCCCGGCCGTGGTCGCCGCGATCCGGGCGGCGACGGGACTGGCCCTCAACCGGGTCCCGGTCCGGCCCGACCACATCGCGCTCCCGGCCGGTCCCATCGGCGGGCCGTCGAACAGGGCCCGATGAGCAGGCGGCTGCCGGAAGCGGTGTACCGCGACCTCGACCAACGGCTCGCGCCCGTCGACGCGGTGCTGCGCGACCGGCACCGGCCCGCGGTCACCGGACGGCAGCCGGTGCACACGGTCTACGTACCCGCGGACAAGTTCGTGCCCTCGGTCGTGTCGGCCTGGGGCGCCGCGGCGCGCGCCGCGCTCGAAGGGTCGCCGCCGCTGCCGTTTCCGGAGGAACTGCGCGACCGGGTGGTGGCCAAGCTCGACCACGAGCCGATCGAAGACCTGCGGATCGACTTCGAAGACGGGTACGGCTACCGGGGCGACGACACCGAAGACGCCGCCGCGGCGGCCGCCGGGGCGGCGTTGCTCTCGCTGGCCCCCGCGCCGCCGTTCATCGGCCTGCGGATCAAGTCGCTGGAAGCGGCGACCCGGCGCCGCGGCGTGCGCACCCTCGACCTCTTCCTCGAAGCGGTGGGCGGCGCCCTGCCAGCCGGCTTCGTGGTGACCCTGCCCAAGGTCAGCGCGCCGGCCCAGGTCGAGGCGATGGCGCTGCTCTGCGGCCAGCTCGAGCTGGCCTACGGCCTGCCGTCGCGGGCACTGCTGTTCGAGGCGCAGGTGGAGACCCCGCTCGCGGTGCTCGGGCCGGACGGCGCCGCGACGGTCGCCCGGCTGGCCCGCGCGGCCCAGGGCCGGCTGGTCGGCCTGCACTACGGCACCTACGACTACAGCGCCGGGCTCGGCATCGCCGCCTCGGAGCAGAGCCTGGCCCACCCGGCCGCCGACCACGCCAAGGCGGTCATGCAGGTGGCGGTGGCCGGCACCGGCGTGCGGCTCAGTGACGGCTCCTGCAACGTGCTGCCGGTCGGCCCCGGCATCCACGCCGCCTGGCAACTGCACCACCGGCTGGTCGCGCGGGGGCTGGCCCGCGGCTTCTACCAGGGCTGGGACCTGCACCCGGCCCAGCTGCCGACCCGATTCGCGGCCACCTACGCGTTCTTCCGCTCGGCATCGGCGGCCGCGGTCGAACGCCTCGGCGCCTACCTCGACCGCCGGTCCAGCGGCATCCTCGACGAGCCGGCGACGGCCCGGGCGCTGGCCGGGTTCCTGTTGCGCGGGCTCGACTGCGGCGCCCTGGACCCGCCCGAGGTCCCCTTCGGCCGCCCGTCCCTGGAGACCCTGTGGACCGCGTGATCCGTTCCGCCCAGGTGGTGTTGCCGTGGACCTCGTGATCCGCTCCTCCCGGGTGGTGCTGCCGGACGGCCCGGTCGGGCCGGCGTCGGTGGCGGTCCGCGACGGGCGGATCGCGTCGGTGTCCTCCGCCGGGCCTTTTGACGTCGATCTTGGCGATCTCGTGCTCATGCCCGGGCTGGTCGACACCCACGTGCACGTCAACGAGCCGGGGCGCACCGAGTGGGAGGGCTTCGCCACGGCCACCCGGGCGGCGCTGGCCGGCGGGGTGACCACGATCGTCGACATGCCGCTCAACTCCTTGCCGCCGACGGTCTCCGCGGCCGCGCTGGCCGAGAAGCGGGCCGCGGCCGCCGGCCAGTGCCACGTCGACGTGGGCTTCTGGGGCGGCGCGATCCCCGGCAACGCCGGCGACCTCGCCGACCTGCACGCCGCCGGGGTGTTCGGCTTCAAGGCCTTCCTCGCCGACTCCGGCGTGCCCGAGTTCCCGCCGGTGTCGCCTACCCAGTTGCGCGCCGCGATGGGCACGGTCCCGGCCCTGTTCGTCGTGCACGCGGAGGATCCGGCCCGGTTACGGTCCGCGCCCCCGTCCCCGCGCTATGCCGACTTCGAGGACTCGCGCCCGGGCGCCGCCGAGTGTGCGGCCGTCGGCGCCGCCCTGGACGCGGCCGAGGCGACCGGCAGCCGGGTGCACGTCCTCCACGTGTCGGACGCCGCGGCGGCCGATGTGGTCGCGGCCGGCCGGGCCAGGGGCGTGCGGGTGACCGCGGAGACCTGTCCCCACTACCTGACGCTGGACGCGGCCGAGATCCCGGACGGCGCGACCGAGTTCAAGTGCTGCCCGCCGATCCGCGGTGCGTCCAACCGCGACGCGCTGTGGTCGGCGCTGGCCGGCGGGGCGATCGACATCGTGGTCTCCGACCATTCGCCGTCGACCCCCGACCTCAAGCGGGGCGACTTCGGTTCGGCCTGGGGCGGGATCGCGTCGCTGCAACTCGGGCTGCCGCTCGTCTGGACCGCTGCGTCGGCCCGCGGTCACGGCATCGCCGACGTCGTCCGCTGGATGTCGACCGGGCCGGCCGACCTCGTGGGTTTGCCGGGCAAGGGCCGGATCGCCGTGGGCGCCGACGCCGACCTGGTCGCCTTCGACCCCGCGGCCACGTTCACCGTGGATCCGGCGGCGCTGCACCACCGGCACCCGGTCAGCCCGTACGCCGGCCGGCAGTTGACCGGTGTCGTCCGGCGGGCCTGGCTCGGCGGCGCCGAGGTCTCGCCGTCGGATCCGCCGCGCGGCCGGTTGCTCCGCCGCGCCGCCGACCCGCGGGAGGCACGATGACCGGTTGGCTCGCCCTGACCGACCTCGCGTCCCGCCGGCTCGGTGGCGGCGTGGTCGGCACCAACGACGAGTTGTTCGCCGCCGCCGACAACCTGGTCACGCCGGAACCGCCCGGCTTCACGCCGCGCACCTTCGGGCCCAAGGGCCAGGTGTACGACGGTTGGGAGACCCGCCGCCGCCGGGTCGCCGGGGAGGACTGGGCGATCGTCCGGCTCGGCGCGGCCGGGGTGGTGCGCGGGGTGGTCGTCGACACGTCGTTCTTCACCGGCAACTTCCCGCCCGAGGCCTCGGTGCAGGGCTGCCGCCTCGACGGCCATCCGTCGCTCGACGACCTGCTGGCCGCCGACTGGGTGCCGCTGGTGCCGCGTTCGCCGCTGGCCGGCGACACCGCCAACCCGTTCGCCGTGTCCCACGGTGGACTCGTCACCCACGTCCGGCTCGTCATCCACCCCGACGGCGGAGTGGCCCGGTTGCGCGTACACGGTGAGGTGATTCCCGATCCGGTCCGCTTCCCCGACGGCTGGCTCGACCTGGCCGCGGCCGAGAACGGCGGCCGGGTCGTCGACTGCAGCGACCTGTTCTACGGCTCGCCCGCACAGTTGATCGAGCCCGGCCTGGCCCGCACGATGGGCGAGGGCTGGGAGACCCGGCGACGCCGCGACGCCGCCAACGACTGGGTGGTGGTGCGCCTCGCCGCGCCCGGCCGGATCCGGCTCGCTTCGCTGGACACCTCACATTTCAAGGGCAACGCACCGGGTGCGGCCGCGCTGGCCGGCATGGACGACCGGCGAGCCGACCCGGCCTGGTTTCCGCTGCTGCCCCGGGTCGACCTGCGTCCAGACACCCCACACCGGTTTCCGCTGCACACCGAGCCGGTCACCCACGTGCGCCTCGACATCTACCCCGACGGCGGGATGGCCCGCCTCCGCCTGCACGGCCATCTCGACGACGGTGTGCTCGACACGCTGCGCACGGCGTGGCTCTCCGCGCCGGCCGAGGGAGGAAACTGAGGCAATGCTCAAGACCCTCCGTCCCCGCAGCTACAGCGACGTGATCCATGTCGGGCACTACTTCTGCCACGACTTCACCGTGGTGATGGACCTGACCGACCTCGACGACGGCAACCCGACCCCGTTGGTCGACTTCGCGGCGGGCCTGATCGTCGCCCGCGACGGCGCCATGGAGAAGCTCGGCCCCAACGTCTTCATGCTCAAGCCGCGCCGCCCGCGTCCGGACGCCTAGCTCACCCCCTTCCCCTCGACGGCTCTCCTGTCGTAACCTCCTGGGAGCGCTTCCACTGACGGTCCTCTATCGCATCACGCCAAGGAGAACCGCCATGCACCGCAGATCCGTCGCCGGCGCGTCGCTCGCCGGTCTGGCGGCGCTCGCCGTCGCCCTGACCGCGTTCGTCGCGCCCGGCCTGCCGCCGGCCGCTGCCGCCGTCGACTCCGCCTTCTTCGTCGACCCCGACACCAACGCCGCCCGCTGGGTGGCCGCCAACCCGACCGACAGCCGGGCCCCCGTCATCCGGGAGCGCATCGCCCAGGTGCCCCAGGCCCGCTGGTTCACCACGACCAACACCTCCACCGTGCGCGGCGAGGTCGACGCGTTCGTCGGCGCGGCCGCGGCCGCGGGCAAGATCCCGATCATGGTGGTCTACGACATCCCCAACCGGGACTGCGGCGGCGCCAGTTCCGGCGGCGCGCCGTCGCACGCGGCCTACCGGGCCTGGATCGACCAGGTGGCGGCCGGGCTTGCCGGCCGGCCGGCCACGATCGTGCTCGAACCCGACGTGCTGCCGCTGATGACCAACTGCCAGAGCGCCAGCCAGCAGGCCGAGACCAAGGCCTCGATGGCGTACGCCGGAAAGAAGCTCAAGGCCGGCTCCGCCCAGGCCAAGGTCTACATGGACGCCGGGCACTCGGCCTGGCTGTCCGCCGCCGACGCCGCGTCCCGGCTGGTCGGCGCCGACATCGCCAACAGCGCCGACGGCATCTCGATCAACGTCTCCAACTACCGGGCCAACAGCGAGGCGGTGCCCTACGCCAAGGCGGTGCTCGCCGCGATCGGCGCCCCGCAGCTCAAGGCCGTGATCGACACGAGCCGCAACGGGAACGGTCCGCTCGGTTCCGAGTGGTGCGACCCGGCCGGGCGGGCCATCGGCGTGCCCAGCACCACCCAGACCGGCGACTCGGCCATCGCGGCCTACCTCTGGGTCAAGCTTCCTGGCGAAGCCGACGGATGCATCGCGGCCGCCGGGCAGTTCGTACCGCAGCGGGCCTACGACCTCGCCATCGCGGCCGGCCCGTGGACCCCGCCGACGTCGGTCCCGCCCACCACGGTGCCGCCGACCACGGTGCCGCCCACGACGACGCCGCCCACCTCGCCTCCCACCGGCGGTTGCGCGGTCGGGCTGCGCCCCAACGCGTGGCCGGGTGGCTTCACCGTCGAGGTGACGGTGCGCAACGACGGCGCCGCGGTCTCCGGGTGGACGCTGACCGCGACCATGCGCGGCGACGCCCGGCTGACCCAGGGCTGGAGCGCCACCTGGACGCAGACCGGCACTTCGTTGACGGCCCGGCCTTTGGCCTGGAACAGCAACCTGCCCACCGGCGGCTCGACCACGATCGGCTTCCAGGGCAGTTACACAGGAACCTTCCAGCCGCCGACCGACTGGCGTCTGGGTAACACTCCGTGCACGTCAATTTGACGGAGTTGACAGAACGCTTACCCAACGGCGGTTACCAGGTCGAAGATCAGGGAAGTGGTACGCGACCAAGGAGGAACCATGACCACACCCTCGACGCCGGCCAGCAATATCCCGCCCGGTCCCGCCGGATCCGGCGCTCCGGTGCCGGGCCGCAGCGGTCTCGGTGGCGGTGTGTTCGGCGGTGCCCCGGTCGCCGACCAGGGCATGCCCCGGCCCACCGTGACCGTCGCCAGCTACCCCGACTACGCCTCCGCACAGCGGGCGGTCGACTACCTTTCCGATAACCAGTTCCCGGTCGAGCACACCGCGATCGTGGGCAGCAACCTGCGCCTCGTGGAGAACGTGCTCGGCCGCCTGACCACCGCCCGGGCCGCGCTCGCGGGCGCCGCCAGCGGCGCGTGGTTCGGCCTGTTCATCGGCCTGCTGTTCGGCATCTTCTCGGACGCCAACTGGTTCGCCGTGGTGTTCAGCGCGTTGGCGATCGGCGCCTTCTGGGGTGCCCTGTTCGGCGCCATCGCCCACGGCATGACCCGCGGGCAGCGCGACTTCACCTCGCGCAGTTCCCTGCAGGCCACTGAATACGCGGTCATGGCCGACGCCGAACACGCCGACGCGGCCCGCCAGCTCCTCACCCGGATGAACTGGCGGGCCAGCGGAGCCAGCTGACCCGCACTGCCATGGAGGCGCCGCCCACCCGGGGCGGCGCCTCTGCCAGCTCTGGGCGCCGCCGCCAGGTCGGTTCCCGGCACGCTTTGCTCTGCACCCCTGTGGGAAGCGCCTCCGGGGAGGGCCTGCTTCCCGCAGGGGTGCAGAGCAAAGCGTCCGGCGGACGGTCCCGGCGTCGGTCGCCCGGGGTGGGTGCGCGGGCGTCCGGGTCAGTCGCGGCGGCGGGTGGCCAGGAGCTGCCAGGGGCGGCGCGGCCGCGGCACCGCCGGCGGTGGCGGGTTGTCGAACGCGGCCGCGGTCACGTCGGCGACCAGTTCGACCAGGTCTGGCCCGTAGGCCTGTGGTTCGCGGACCCGCAGTACGAGGCAGAACGGGGAGCGGTCCCCGTACAGGCGATGTAGTTCCTGGTGGTGGCCGGCCAGATAGCGGGCGGCGGCGAGGTTGGTCACCGAGGTCTGCCCGACGATCAGGAACAGCGGGTGTGCGGTCGGCGCGGCGCGGGCGACCAGGACGTGGGCCTCGTGGTGCGCGCGGTGTTCGAAGACCTCCCCGGCGACCCGGAACGGCACGGTGCTGCCGCCCTCGCCGTAGGTCGACACCCGCACCCCGGGCAACAGCGCCGCGAGGTGGGCGGTGGTGCGGGGGTTGCTTTCCGCGCCGCCGACGCAGAACTCGGTGACCTTGCCCAGCTCCTTGGGCGCCTCGGACGCCGGCACGACGTCGGCCCGGGCGCCGCACTCCTTGACGATCGCGCCCAGCTCGACCAGCGCGGCCACGTCGTTGCGGTGCACGCTGGCCGCCTGGGGCGACGACCAGTGCTTGCCGACGACCAGCAGGCTCGGCGCGCCGGCCCGCAGCCCGAAGAAGCCGCGCATCCGGGCCAGTCGCCGCTGGGCGACCAACCGCTGCACCAGCCACGCCGCCGCCGCGGCGAGCATGCTCGCCACCAGATTGATCGCCAGATCCCGCACGCCGCCCACAGTAGACGGGCGGCCGCTCAACGGATTCGTCGCGGGCGACCAGCACGACTCGATTTCGCTCGGTCGTTATCCCGCATACATTCGGGATGATCCCGCCTACATAGGAGCGCCTCGTGAACCTATCCGATATGCCCTCTTTGCTCGGGCGGCTGTACGAGCGGCTCCGGACTGCGGGATTCACCGTGACCTCCGAACAGAGCGGCGGGATGGGAGGGCTGGAGGTCATCCTGAGCGGGTCCATCGCCGGCTCCACCGGCAGCGTCCCGGCAGAGGTGGACATGAGTTCCGATCGCGGCCATTCGGTGGTAACCGTTCGCCTGGGAGAAATGGAACACTGGATCATCCCCGGAGTATGGGCGTCCTATCTCGACAGCATTCCGGTCGACATCGACCCGGAAAGAGCAACGGAATTCCTCGGGAACCGTCTTTCGGACATGGCGGACGCCTACCTGGCCGATGACGACATCGAGTCGAAGCTGGTGGCGATCGGTGAGCAGTTCATGCGTGCACGGAGCGCTGCTTACGAGTTCTAGCTCCGGGCCGGGCGCTCAGTGGTAGTTCAGTTCCCCCGCCTCGATCGGCGCGGCCAGGCGGTTCTCCTCCGGCGCGAGCGGGCAGGCCCAGCGGTCGTCGTACGCGCAGCTCGGGTTGTGGACCTTGGGTTGTTGAACGACCTCACGCCTGCGGGCTTGCGGACCAAACGTCGACCATGCCTTACCGCTTGAATGTTGGATCGTTTCCCGCGATGTGACGCCGGCATCCTGCTCGACCGCTGGCTCGAACTCGGCATGCCGGGCAGGGAGCAATGGCGCGCCCCATGGTCCTGGCCAACGAGGCACTTGATCAGGGATGTGGTCGGCACGTCCAGAACAGCGTTGGCTCCGGCGTGTTGCGCAGTCGGGCGTGTCGCCCGACGAGGGGACCTCTCCCCGGCTACGTACATGCTCGAGCATGTACGTACATGTGCAGGCATGTACGGGACGACAGACCGCCCAGCTCCACCACGACACGCCCGACGAAATGACACGCCCGCGGTCCCGCCGGCACCCCACCAACAAGCACGCAAATGCCGTTGCATCGCGGCCTTCCGAGGCAGAGTCGTGATCTTGCCTCGGGCGAACTGATCTGATCGAATGCGATCTTGATCAAGACTGAGTTTACGGCTCAGTTCGGCGACTGACCGGGGACGAAAATGGGATGGCGCGAGAACCTTCATGACGCGGCCGAACGACAGCGCGCGGCCGAGCGTGAGCAGCAAGCCCCGCTGAACGCGGCCGGAACCGAGAAGCTGATCGACCTGAGTGACCGGATCGCTCGAAAGACCCGAACCACGGGCGCCCGATGGAAGATCTGGAAAGAAGCATGGATCGGCACTGATGAGCTGGAACCGCAATGGATCCAGCTGGCCATTCTCGGGGAGTTGCGCGCCATTCGCGAAGAGCTGACCGCCCAGCGGCGCGCGGCGGAGGATCAGCGGGACGCGGAGTAAAGCATGCGTTGAGAGGCCGGGCGGAGTAGTGAGATTTCCGAGGGCAACGACGTTGGCCGTTAGGACAGCTAGCCCGCGGCGCTGCTGTGGTAGTTCAGTTCCCCCGCCTCGATCGGCGCGGCCAGGCGGTTCTCCTCCGGCGCGAGCGGGCAGGCCCAGCGGTCGTCGTACGCGCAGCTCGGGTTGTAGGCGTAGTTGAAGTCGAGCCGCACCCGATCGGAGCCGAGCAGCACCAGGCCGCGGCCGAACGTGCCCTTGACCGTGTCGGTCAGGTAGCGGCCGCCGCCGTAGGTGCGCGGGCCGGCGGTGCCGTCGCGGAAGGGCAGGAACAGGCCGCCGCCGTACGCCTCGATCCACCAGAGCGTCAGCGGCCCCCACGGCGTTTCGGCGATCCCGGCGCGCCGGTAGCTCACCACGCCGTCCGGGCCGCCGGTGTCGATCCGCTCGCCGCCGGTGGCCGGTCGCACCGGGACCTCGACGACAGCGTCCGGGTTCTCGTCGAAATAGTGCAGGCCCTGGAACGCCGGCCGCTCGTCCGCCGGGATCGGCGACTGGGGGTGCGTCGCGAACATGGCGTCCCGCCCGTCGCGGAACCCGCTGAGGTCGGCGTCGGAGAGATAGAGGGCGGCCACCCGCTCGCGCCAGTCGGCCAGATCAAGGTCATCCACATCACCCAGCCTAGGGAATGAAACCCCGCCCGACTTAGTTGTTCGAATTTGAAAGACCTAGTACGGTCGGAGGTGTGATGAGCGACGTGCGGTCGTTGACCCCAACAGAGATGGCCGCCTGGCGTGCCGTCATCGAGTCGAGCCAGCGCTTGCTGACCCAGCTCGAAGACGACCTGCGGGAGACGAGCGAGCTGAGCTTCGCCGACTACCACGTGCTGGTGCTGCTCTCCGAGGCGCCGCGGCAGCGGCTCCGGATGGGCGAGCTCGCCAACAAGCTGATCTTTTCCCCCAGCCGCCTCACCTACCACGTGGGCACGATGGAGAAGCGCGGCCTGGTCGCCCGGCAGCCCTGTCCCGACGACCGGCGCGGCAGCGAGGCCGTGCTCACCGAGGCCGGGCTGAGCGCCCTGCGCGAAGCCGCACCCCACCACCTGCGCTCCGTGCGCCGGCACTTCGTCGACGCGCTGGACGACGCCGAGCTCGCCGAGCTCAACACGATCTTCACCCGCTTGGGCGAGCGGCTGATCGCCGCCCGAGCGCAGTCCCGTTAGGAGAACAGCCATGCCAGCCGTCACCGTCGAAGACGTCCTCGTCCTGCCCCGCCTGCCCAAGCTCGACCCGGCCACCACGGCTTTCCGCCCGGTCAAGTCGCTGACCACCGCGCCGAGCGGCTTCGAGGGCGAGGGCTTCCCGGTCCGCCGCTCCTTCGCCGGTGTGGCCCTGAGCGACCTCGACCCGTTCATCCACCTCGACCAGATGGGCGAGGTCGACTACGCGCCCGGTGAGCCGAAGGGAACGCCGTGGCACCCGCACCGCGGGTTCGAGACGGTGACCTACATCATCGACGGCATCTTCGACCACCAGGACTCCAACGGCGGCGGCGGCACGATCACCAACGGCGACACCCAGTGGATGACGGCGGGCTCCGGCCTGCTGCACAT
Organism: Asanoa sp. NPDC049573; assembly: GCF_040676615.1. NCBI lineage: Bacteria > Bacillati > Actinomycetota > Actinomycetes > Micromonosporales > Micromonosporaceae > Asanoa > Asanoa sp. NPDC049573. The sequence goes on along the minus strand of NZ_JBFAPI010000012.1, from coordinate 236,280 downwards.
CGAGGCGCCGCCGGAGCACCTCGTGATGAGCGGCGGCCTGTTCCACGGCCTGCAGCTCTGGGTCAACCTGCCCCGCGCCAAGAAGATGAACCCGCCGCGCTACCAGGACATCCGCGGCAAGGAGTCGGCCCTGCTGACCACCCCCGACGGCGGCGCGCTGGTCCGGGTGATCGCCGGTGAGATCGACGGCCACGCCGGCCCGGGCAGCACGCACACCCCGATCACCATCACCCACGTGACGGTGCAGCCGGGTGCCGAGGTCCAGCTTCCCTGGCGGGCCGACTTCAACGCCCTGCTCTACGTGCTCGGCGGCCGGGGCACGGTCGGCGCCGACAAGCGCCCGATCCACACCGGCCAGCTCGCGGTGCACGGCCCCGGCGACGCGCTGCGCTTCACCGCCGACCTGCAGCAGGACTCGCACACCCCCGCGCTCGACCTCTACATCATGGGCGGCGAGCCGATCCGTGAGCCGGTCGCACACTACGGCCCGTTCGTGATGAACACCCGGGCCGAGCTGATGCAGGCGTTCGAGGACTACCAGGCCGGTCGCCTCGGCGTCATCCCGGCGGCCCGCCTCCCGCACTCCGCGGGCGAGGGCGACCGCCCCTGAGACGAGGCCCGCGCGCTCCGGCCGTCCCCCCGTCCGGAGCGCGCGGCCCTCTGCTCTAAGCGGTTACTAAAAAGATCGCGATCACACCCAGGATCACCATTATGAGTACGGCGAGGAGCAGACCCTGTTCGCTGTTGGCTTCCCGGGTGCGGCTTTCCGACTCGGGGGAGATGATCTCGCTGCTCATCGGGGCCTCCTTACCTGCCGTCCTTCGACAATGACGGTAGGCGCGCCGTTGCGGAGAGAAATCGCGGTTTCGCGCCAGCGTCGTAAGTTCTGTGTCAACGTGTCCTGCCGTCCCCGAGCGTGCGCGCCGGGTGTGAACATCGAGCGACCTGGGAAAAGCCCCAAGGATGCCGATGGAGGACTGGTTTCTCACCAGGTCGGAGCGCGGCAATCCCGCCTCGGACCTACCCAACTGGAGCGAAGGCAACCGATGTGAGCCGTTGGTTCACGGAGCGACCTACTTCGCCGACCTCGCGCGTACCGTCGATGCCCTCGAGAAAGGCGATCATCTCTTTTTCACGGACTGGCGCGGCGACCCCGACGAACGGCTGCTGCCCGACGGCCCGACCGTCGCCGGCCTGTTCGCGGCCGCCGCCGAGCGGGGCGTGGTCGTCAAGGGTCTGATGTGGCGCTCCCACCTCGACAAGCTGCAATACAGCGAGGAGGAGAACCGGCACCTGGGCGACATGGTCGAGGCCGCTGGCGGCGAGGTGCTGCTCGACCAGCGGGTCCGGCGGGGCGGCTCACACCACCAGAAGATGGTGGTGATCCGGCGCCCGGGTGGTGACGTGGCCTACGCGGGTGGCATCGATCTCTGCCACAGCCGCCGCGACGACGCCCGGCACCTGGGCGACCCGCAGCCGGTGACGATGTCCCGGGCCTACGGGGAGCGGCCGCCCTGGCACGACGTCCAACTCAAGCTGCGCGGGCCGGTGGTCGACGTGCTCGACCGGGTGTTCCGGGAGCGCTGGGACGACCCGACGCCGCTGGACACCGAGAAGCCGCTGGCCCAACTGCGCGACCGGCTGAGCCACGCCGACCTGAACGCCGACCCCTTGCCGGCGCGCCCGCCCGTACCCCCGGCCGCCGGCCCGCACGCGGTGCAGGTGCTGCGCACCTATCCGGCCGTCCGGCCCCGCTATCCGTTCGCACCCGACGGGGAGCGCACGGTCGCGCGCGGCTATGCCAAGGCGGTCCGCCGGGCCCGCCGGTTGATCTACCTCGAAGACCAGTATCTGTGGTCGACCGAGGTGGCCCGGCTGTTCGCCCGGGCCCTGCGCGACAACCCCGACCTGCACCTGATCGCGGTGGTGCCGCGCCATCCCGACCTCGACGGCCGGCTGGCGCTGCCGCCCAACCAGGTCGGCCGGGAAATCGCCCTGCGGCTGTGCCGCGAGGCGGCGCCCGACCGGGTGCACGTCTTCGACCTGGAAAATCATTCCGGGACGCCGGTGTACGTACACGCGAAGGTGTGTGTCATCGACGACGTGTGGGCGAGTGTCGGTTCGGACAACCTCAACCGTCGTTCGTGGACGCACGACAGTGAGCTGTCCTGCGCGGTCCTGGACTCGACGTTGGACGAGCGGGCTCCGTTGGATCCCGGCGGCCTGGGTGACGGCGCCCGCGTCTACGCCCGCGATCTGCGGCTGCGGCTGATGGCCGAGCACCTGGACGCCGACTCCGCGCCGATCGATCCCGCGGCGGCGGTTGCCGCCATGACCGCCTCGGCCGCGGCGCTGGAGAGCTGGCACCGGGCGGGTCGCGTCGGCCCGCGGCCGCCTGGCCGGTTGCGCCCGCACACGCCGGAACGCCTGCCGCTGCGTACGCGGCTCTGGGCTATACCGCTCTACCGCCTGGTCTACGACCCGGACGGGCGCCCGCTGCGGCAGCGGCTGCGCGGCACCTTTTAACGGATCAAGGACCATTCCCGGGGTACGTAGATCGGCGCGGCCGGGTCGCCGGCGAGCACCAGCGGGGCCCGCCATCGCTCGATGCCCGGCCGGCCCGCGTCGAGCCAGCGGTCGAGCAGGATGCCGGCGTCGTCGGCGTACTCGGCGGCGTGCTCGCCGGCCGCGAGGATCGAGCCGTCGGCCCGGATCGCCGCGCCGCCGGCGCGGGTCTCGTCGACCAGCACGCAGCCCGACCCGCCGTCGAACGGGCCGCCGGTCGCCCGCCGGTCCCAAGCTCCGACCGCGAACCACAGGTCGTGGTAGCGCAGCCCGTCGAGGGCCTGGGGCCAGCGCGGCGGGATCTGCACCGAGGCCGTGACGCCGTCGGGCACCCGGATCGGGTCCGGATGCGCCCACGGATAGCGCGCCGCCAGCGGCCCGGCCGCCGCCATGAAGCCCGCGCCGCACACCCCGTCGGCCCAGACGTCGTCGGTCGCCGGCCAGCCCGGCTCGGCGCGACGCCGGGCGGCCTCGGCCCACACCCGCAGGACGGGGTTGTTGCCGGCGTGGGCGACGGGTGCCAGCATCAGCCCGCCCGGCACCAGTTGGGCCAGCCAGTGCGGCGAGACCCCGGTGATGCCGACGGTCACGATGATCCGGTCGTAGGGCGCGCCGCTGGGATCACCGAGGTAGCCGTCGCCGACCCGGACCCGCGCGCCGGTCACGCCCGCTTCCCGCAGTGCCCGTGCCGCCCGCGCGGCCACGTCGGGCTGCACGTCGACGCTGGTCACGTCGGCTCCGATGTGGGCCATCAACGCCGCGTTGTAACCGGTCCCCGCGCCGATCTCCAACACCCGCATCCCCGGCGCGATGCTCAGTTCCTCGATCATCAACGCCATCAGGGACGGTTGGCTCGACGAGCTGACCGGCCGCCCGTTGTCGAACTTGGTCACCAGGGCGTCGTTGCGGTAAGCGCCGGCCAGGAACCCCTCGTCGCCCGGCCGCAGGAACCCGGCATCGCCGAGATGGAAGCCGTCCGCGAGAAAGAGTTCGCGCGGGACGCTGGCGAAGGCCTGGATCAGGTCGTCACGGGTGAGACCGCCGTCGTCGCGCAGCACGTCGACCAGACGCTCGCGGAGGGCGGACACGTCGGTCATGCACCTACGGTATGCCGCCCGGCCGCCTGCCGCGCCTCTCGAAGGCACCGCGGCACGTCGGCCGCGTGGTAGGGGTGCTCCGATTGCTCGATGTTGGCCAGGAAATTGGCGTAGACGGCGGCCGACCGCAACGCGGCCACGGGCCGCAGCGCGGCGATCGCCGCGTCAGGGTCGCACCCGGGGACGTCGGCGCGCCAGCGCGCGGACCAGGCCGCCCGCAGGCCGGTTGCCTCGGCGTCGCTGACGCTCTCGGTGAGCCGCAGGATGTCGAACACCGGGCTGCCGGCGAACGCGTCACCCCAGTCGATCACGGTTGGCTCGTCGTCGCCGCTGACCCGGGTGTTGCCCGGGTGCAGGTCGCCGTGCACGAGGGTGTCCGGCAATCCACACGCGTCGGCTTCGGCTTTGGCGAGGCGCTCGTCGAGGTCGGGAAGGACGTCGTCGACGGCGGGCAGGTGCGGCGCGAGCATCGTGCGGATCCAGTGGGCCAGCCGCGGGCCGCGGTGGTCGGGCAGGCCGGCCGCGACCAGCGCGTCGAGGTCCTGTGCGGCGGTGACCTGGATGCCGTGTGCGATCACGCCGATCCGGTGGCGGCCTTGGACGTCGGCGTCGTACCAGTCTTCGCCCGGCACGTGGGCGAGCAGCAGGCGGCCTTCGTCGCCTTCGCCGATCAGCCGCGGTGCCCGCCCGGCCGCGTGCTCGCCCAGCCAGCGCAGCACGGCGCCCTCGTGCCGGAAGAAGTGCGGCACCTGTTTGAGCCAGGCCTGGTGCCCGCCGTCGGCGTCGAGCCGCCAGATGGCCGACAGGTTCCAGGTGCGGTGCTGGTGAGCGGTGAGGCCGGCCCAGCCCAGGTCGGTGAGGCGTTCGGTGGCCCATCGGATGCTGGCGTCGGGCCCGCCCGGCCGGGCGTAGGGCGCCCGGTTCTTCGCGGGCGCCGTCACCGCGTCGATGTCGACACCGGCCTCGGCCAGCGGCACGAGCACCTTCGGCGGGTTGGCGCACTCGGCCACATAGGTCACCGTGCCACCGGGCATCGTCGGCCGATCGGCGCTGAGCAGCCGCAGGACGGTGACGTCGATCCCGAAGTGCACCCGCGCACCGTCGACGACGTCGGCGGCTTCCTGCCACCAGGGCACCGCCACCGGATAGGCCGGCAGCACCCCCAGGGGCGAGCCGTCACCATCCACGAGAACCAGCCGGGCGAAGCGAGTCACGGCCCGTGACGCTAGCCGTCACCGTCCCGGACCGCGACCCGGTTTAGCCAGCGCGGGGGCGGGCTGCCGTTCGGCCGGAGCGCCCGGCTAGCCGGTTTCGCGGAGTTCGGTGACGACCGGGCGTGCCGGCTCGCCGGGGCCGATGGGTTCCGTCAGGCCGAGGAGATCCTGGCGGGCGTTGAGCAGCACCATGATCAGTTCGTCTAGGCGGGCGGGGGTCAGGCCGTAGCGGCCGATCGGGAGCGCCGAGAGCACCGTGGGTGGGGTACCCGCGTCGATCGCCTGGCCGAGCGTCAGCACGACCTGGTCGGGAGTGCCGCCGCAGTGGTCGAGTTGGGCCAGGAACTGGTTGGCCACCTCGACCCGGGGCATGCCGTCGGCCACCCAGTGCACGGGCGCCTCGGGCCGGGCGTAGTCATTGGTGCTCACCTATCGACCATGACACATGTGCCGCCCCACCGCACAGTGGCGCGGGTTAGCGTTTGGGGTGTGCTGGTCGTCATCATGTCGGACACTCACCTGCCCAAGCGGGCGAAAGACCTCCCTGCTCCACTATGGATGATCGTTGACGAGGCCGACGTGGTGGTGCATGCCGGCGACTGGGTCGAGGTCGACCTCCTGGACCAACTCGAAGCGCGGTCGCGCCGGCTGATCGGCGTCTACGGCAACAACGACGGCCCGGCGCTGCGCGCGAGGCTGCCCGAGGTGGCCCACGAGACCCTCGACGGCCTGCGCCTGGCCGTGGTGCACGAGACCGGCCAGGCGACCGGCCGGGAGGCGCGCTGCGCCGCCCGCTTCCCGGACACCGACGTGCTGATCTTCGGCCACTCGCACATCCCGTGGGACACCACGGCGCCGGGCGGCCTGCGCCTGCTCAACCCGGGCTCACCCACCGACCGCCGCCGCCAGCCCCACCACACCTTCATGACCGCCGAGATCACCAACGGCGCGCTGACCGACGTCGCCCTGCACCGGCTCTAGTTCCGCGTGGATCGCTCTCATGACGATGAGTACCGCGCGGACGGCCAACGGTTCACCTATCGGTCGCGACGAATGAGATCATGCCCGCCTGGCCGCGCACACAGCGGACCTGCCGGCGGCCCATCGCCCCAGTGCGGAGGCCTCTCGGCGCCCGACACCGTCGTGGAGGCCCGTCGGCGCCCGGCGCCGTCGCGCAGTGCGGAGGCGTCTCGGCGCCCGACACCGTCGTGGAGGCCCGTCGGCGCCCGGCGCCGTCGCGCAGTGTGGAGGCCCGTCGGCGCCCGGCGCCGTCGCGCAGTGTGGAGGCCCGTCGGCGCCCGGCGCCGTCGCGCAGTGTGGAGGCCCGACGGCGCCCGGCGCCGTCGCGTAGCGCGGAGGCCCGACGGCGCCCGGCGCCATCGCCCAGTGCGGAGGCCTCTCGGCGCTCGGCGCCATCGCCCAATGCGGAGGCCTCTCGGCGCCCGGCGCCGTCGCGGGGTCGTGGGGGCCGCCCGTCCGGGCGGTCATCCCGGACGGACGGCTCGGGGTAGCGCCCGGGGCGTCGCTGGGCGCACACCGATGAACTAGCCGGCGAACGCCGAAGCCTCGCGCGCGACCGGGCCGGTGCGGTCGCCGGGGATGCCGTTCACCGCGTCCAGGAAGGCGCGACCCATGCGGGAGCGGGCGCGCACAGCCGGATGGGTGGAACCGAAGTTGGCGGCGCCCGATTGGCCGTCGGCGAAGATCGAGTAGGTCAGGACCGGGGCGCCGCCGCGGTCGAAGATGATGCCGGCCTCGTGTCGGGAGGAGCCGAACCAACCCGCCTTTGTCGCGATCCGGCCGCGTTCCAAAGAGGACATTTCGCGGCGGATGCCGTCCGTGAAGGCGATCGGTGACCGCAGCCGCGACAGGATCGCCGCCGTTGACGTCGCGGAGAGGAGGGCGCCGGCCGACAGGCGGCGGAGCAGGGTGTGTGTTTCGCGCGGGGTGGTGCGGCCCATGTAGTAGCGGTGCGGGTCGGACACCGTCTGGACCTGGGTCCTGGTGAAGCCCTTCGCCCTCAGGATCCTGTTGATTTCCGCCGCCGGGACGACCTCGCCGCACAGGCGGGCGGCCACGTCGTCGGAGACCGTGAGGAGCGCGGACAGGACATGACCCAAAGTGACCGCGCTCGGGTACGCGCCGTCCAGGCGGAAGATGCCGTCGCTGTCGCCGGCCGCGATCGCCGCCGTTACGTTGACGCGCTGGGTCAGCTTCAGTTGGCCCCGGTCGACCTTGTCGAGCACCGCCACCGCGACCGCGATCTTGTTGACGCTGTAGGCCTCGACGAGCGTGTCCGGCTGGTCCGTCACCGCGACCTCGCTGGACCCGGCGACCGTCACCAAAGCCTGCCAGTTGCCGCCCGCCGCGGCGCTCTCGCGCGAATAGACCTGGCGGACCGTGCGGGCCGCGGCCAGCGGTGTCGCCCGCGCGTCCGGCGAGCCGACCGGCACAGCGGGTGCCGCCGCGGCGCCCGACGGGAGGCCGAGCACCGCCCCGACGGTCGCCATCGATCCGAGTCCTAATGCGGTGCGGCGGTCAAGCGACGTACCCATAAACCCCCCTTTATGGACAGACATCCGATTCAAGCACGAATCGGACGATCAGGAGGGGGAGGTCGCAGAACGGGCGGCGCGCAACGAGGCGCGCCGCCCGAAAGACGCGTTATCCGCCGTTGGACGGCCGGTAGCGCGGCGCCCGCGCGGCCCGCACCGCCTGGTCGCCGCTCAGCGCGTCCACGGTGTCCAGGAACGCCCGGCCCATCGCGGCCCGGGCCGCCACCGCGGGATGGGTCGCGCCGAAGTCTTCGGCACCGGCCTGGCCGTCGGCGAAGATCGCGTAGGTCAGCAGCGGCGCACCCGCCGGGTCGAAGATGATGCCGGCCTCGTGCCGCGCGAAGTCGAACCAGCCCGCCTTCGTCGCGATCCGCAGCCGCTCGTCGGACGACATCTCGCGCCGGATGCCGTCGGTGAACGCGATCGGCGCCCGCAGCCGCGACAGGATCGCGGCCGTCGACGTGGGGGAGAGCAGCGTGCCGGCGACCAATCGCTGCAACAGCGTGTGCGTCTCCCGCGGCGTCGACCGACCCAGGAAGAAGCGGTTGGGGTTGGCCACCGGCTCGACCTGGGTCTGCGGGAAGCCCTTCGCCACCAGGATCTCGTTGATCTCCGCGGCGGGTGCGACCAGGCCGCAGAGCCGCACGGCCGTGTCGTCGGAGACGGTCAACAGCGCCGCGAGTACGTGGCCAAGGGTGACCGAACTGGGGTAGGCGCCGTCGAGGCTGAAGATGCCGTCGCCGCCGGGCACCACGATCGCCTCGGTGACGTCGACCCGCTGGTCGAGCGCCAGCAGCCCGCGGTCGACCTTGTCGAGCACCGCGGTGGCGACCGCGATCTTGTTGACGCTGTAGGCCTCGAGCACCGTGTCGGGCTCGTCCGAGACGGCGACCTCGCTGGACCCGGCGACCGTCACGAAAGCCTGCCAGTTGCCGCCGGCCTCGGCGGTCTCGCGGGCATAGATCCGACCGACCTTGCGCGCCGCGCGCAACGGCGTCGGTTCAGCCGCCGACCCAGCGGACGCGCCAGACGTTCCAGACCCGCCCGACCCGCCGGAACCGCCCGACGCCCCGGACCCGCCCGCGCCGCCGGACCCGGCGGACGCACCACCGCCACCCGACGGAGCCGCCGCCGCGACCGCCGGCAGGCCGAGGACGGCGCCCGCCGTCGCCATCGTGCCCAGCCCGAGTGCGGTGCGCCGGTTGAGATGTGAAGCCATGGACAGAACCCTCCCCGTTGGACGATGAACGTCCATCCAAGCATCGATCCGGATCACCCGCCGTCCCGCGCCAGCGCGGTCCGCTCGCCCCGGCGGTCCAGCAGCGCCATGACCGGCGTCGCGGCGATGCCGTGCACCACCACGGAAACCACGACGGCCAGCCCCACCGTCGCCCAGACCACCGCCACACCGGGGAACTGCGCGTGTGACGTCGCGTACGCCAGGTAATAGAACGATCCGATGCCGCGGATGCCGAACATCCCGATGACCCAGTGCTCGGCCGGCCGCCCGGGCCCGCCGCGCAGCGCGAGCCACCCCGCGAGCGGCCGGACCACGAACACCAGCGCCACCGCGACCGCCGCCGCGGGCCAGGTCAGCGGCCCGAGCAGCCCGCCGACCACCGCGCCGCCGAAGAGCAGCAGGAGCAGCACGGTCAGCAGCCGCTCGATCTGCTCGGCGAAATCGTGCAGCACCTGGTGGTACTCGTGCGAGCGCTCCGCCGACCGGATCGCCCGGGCCGCGACGAAAACCGCGAGAAAGCCATAACCGCCAACCACTTCGACCAGGCCGTACGCCAGAAAGGTCGCGGCCAGCGCCAGGAACCCCTCGGAATGCCGCGCCAACCGCAGCGTCTCCGACCGGGCCCGGAAGAACAGCCGCCCGAGCAGCTTGCCGATCACCAGCCCGCCGACGACGCCGGCCACTCCCTTGTAGAGCACGTCCACCTTGACCCACTCGGTGAACCAGGAGGCGGAGCCCCCGGCGATCAGGATCGCGGCGAACACGAACGGGAACGCCAACCCGTCGTTGAGTCCCGCCTCCGAGGTCAGCGCGAACCGGACCTCGTCCTCCGAGTCCTCCTCGTCGGTCGGCTCGCCCACCTGCACGTCGGAGGCCAGCACCGGGTCGGTGGGCGCCAGCGCGGCGCCGAGCAGCAGCGCGGTCGCCGGCACCAGGCCGGCCCACCACCAGCCGAGCAGCGCGACCGCCGCGATGGTCAGCGGCATCGCGATCGCCAGCAGCCGCCAGGTCGACGACCAGCGGCGCCAGCCCAGCGGCCGGTCGATCTTCAGCCCGGCACCCATCAGCGCGACGATCACGCCGATCTCGGTCAGGTGGGTGGCCACCGCCGGGTAGCGGATCGGGTCCGGCGTCGGCAGGCCGGTGGGCAGGGCGAACACCAGCACGCCGAGTAGCAGGAACGCGATCGGCATCGACAGCGGACGGCGCTCGACCAGCCGGGGCAGCACGCCGGCCAGCAACGCACCGACGCCGAGGACCGCGAACGCGGCGGCGGTGGCGCTCACGCCAACGACAGCGGAGACTCGTCCAGGTGGGCCAGCAGGTCGGCCGGGTCCTCGTACACCGCGACCGCGCCGGCACCGGCGAGTTCGGCCCGCGCGGTGCCGCCGCAGGTGAGCGCGACGCACGGCAGACCGAGCTTGGCGCAGGCGGCCACGTCCCAGACGGAGTCTCCGACGTAGACGGCCCGCGCGGTGTCGAGCGAGAGCAACCGCAGGGCCGCCTCGATGATGTCCGGCTCAGGCTTGGAGCGCTCGGCGTCCCCCGACGAGGTCGCGCCGTCGATCCAGGTGTCGGCGTCGAGCGCGGCCCGCATCGCGGCCAACTCCTGCGGCGTCGCCGAGGACGCCAGCGCCACCCGTTGCCCGCGCTCGTGGCAGGCCCGCAACAGGTTGGCCGCGCCGGGCAACGGCCGCAACCGCGCCAGGTACGGCGCGTAGCGCTCTTCGTGCACCGCCCGCACCAGATCGTCGTTGGACCGGTCGCGCTCGCTGCCGAGCAGATGGTCGAGCAAGCGGTCGGAACCCATCCCGACGGCCCGGTGGATCTGGGCGATCGGCACGTCGTGGCCGCCGGCCCGGAAGCCCTCCCACCACGTGACGGCGTGCAGGTAGGTGCTGTCGATCAGCGTGCCGTCGACATCGAAGAGGACGCCCGCGGGTGGAGTCATGAGACTCCGATACCCCGGATGCCGATCTCGAACCAGACGGTCGAGCCGCGCACGGCGGGATCGGTGCCCCAGGCGTCACTCAGCTCTTCGATCAGCCCGAGGCCGCGCCCGCGGCTGCTGAGTGTCTCGGCGTGGGCGCGGCTGACCGCGCCGCGGGTGCCGCTGTCGGAGACCGCGACCAGGAGCCGCTCGGCGCTCAGGTCGACCTGCACACGCGCGGCCGTGCCGGCGTGCAGCAGCGCGTTGGTGGTCAGTTCGCTCGCGCACAGCACCGCCGCGCCGATCACCTGCTCGGGCACGTGCCAGGCGGCGAGTTGCGCCGACATCCAGTGCCGGACCCGGCCCGGCGCGGTCGGTTCGGCTGGGATCTCCATGCCCGCCGACCGGCTCGGCGCGGTCGCGTGCTCGACGGCCAGCACCGCCACGTCGTCGTCCGTGGTGCCGCCGACGGCGGCAGAGGCAAGGGCGCACAGCGTACGAGGGTCCCCGCCGGCCGCTCCGGCCACGGTCGCCGCCAGCTTCTCCAGCCCCGCGCCCAGGTCGAGCCCGCGCCGCTCGACCACGCCGTCGCTGAACAACAGCAACGTGTCGCCGGGAGCGAGGGTGGCGACCGCCGCCCGGCGGGCGCCGCCCAGCCCGAGCGGCGTGCCCGGCGGCACGTCGAGATAGCCGGCGCTCCCGTCGGCGTGCCGAACCAGCGGCGGCGGGTGCCCGGCCGTGGCCACGGTCAGCCGGCCGTCGCGTTGGATCACCGCGTAGGCCACCGTGACGAACAGTTCGTCGGTGCCGGCCTCGGTGCCCAGGCTGGCGACCAGGCGGTCGAGGCCGGTCAGCACCGTGGTCGGCGTCGGGTCGGTCAGCGCCAGCGCCCGCAGCGCCGCCCGCACCTGACCCATCAGGGCCGCCGCCCGCACGTCGTGCCCGGCCACGTCGCCGAGCACGGCCGCGAGCCGACCGCCGGGCAGCAGGAACGCGTCGTAGAAGTCACCGCCGGCCGCGTTGCCGTCGACGCCCGGGTCGTAGCGGGCCGCGAGCCGGAACCGCGGGTCGTCGGGCAGGTTCTCCGGCAACATGCTGCGTTGCAGCAACTGCGCGGTGCCGTGCTGGTTCTCGAAGCGGCGGGCCCGCTCGGCCGCCTGCGCGACCAGCTTGCCGGCCGCGGTCAACAGCGCCCGCTCGGCCGCCGACCAGGGGTGCTGGTCGTGCCGGCCGACGGTCAACGCACCCCGCAACGAGGGTGTACGCAAGGGGAGCGCCGCGAGCGCACGGACCTTCTCGTCGTGTCGATCCTGGGCCGCCTCGCGCAGCGGGTGGCCGTCGGCGGTGAACCGCGCGAGCCCGGCGCCCGCGGCGACGGCCAGCGGCGCGACCGAGTCGGCCGGGATCCGCCGCCAGACCGGCGGCAGCCGCTCGTCAGCGTCGTCGAGCACCTCGCCGCGCACCCGGCGGACCACCCGCCAGTCGTCGCCGTCGTCGACGCCGAACGCCACCTGTTGCACGTCGGGGGAGGACAGGCCGTAACGCAGCGCGACCCGGGCCACCTCGTCGAGGGTGAGCGTGCCGGCCAGCGCCTCGGCCAACTCACTGAGCCCCTGCAGGCGGTGCGCGACCGGCACCGGCTCGACCGCGACGACCAGCACGCCGGCGATCCGCCCGGCGCTGTCGCGGACCGCGGACAGGCCGCGGGTGGGCAGCGCCGGGTCGGGCTCGTCGTCGCTGATCAACGGCCACTCGCTGGCACGGGGCGCGAACCCGGTGTGCAGGGTCTCGCGGACCGCCTCGCCGGCCGGGCCGTCCCAGGCCGGGCCGAACGCCTCGGCCGCCGGCGCACCGTAGGCATCGGGGTGGCGCTCGCCGAGGAGCTGCCCGTACGCCTCGTTGTAGATCAGGCGCAGCCGGTCACCGTGCAGGAACGCCATCGCGACCGGCGAACCGAGCACCAGGTCGACGACGGCCAGCAGGCCCGGGTCCCAGCCGTCGGACGCGGACACCCCGACGGGCGGGGTGTGCGACGCGCCGGACCCAGACATGCCAGCAGCGTAACCGCCGCGTGGCGGAGCGGCGCGCCGACGGCGGCGCGGGACGGGACCGCTACCGGGATTGCCGCGAGCCGCCTTCGGGTAATGCCGTCGGCTGAACACCCACCCCCCGACGGAAGGTCTGACATGGACATCGGTGACGCCCTCACCGACATGTGGCGGTCAGTGCTGCTCTTCGTGCCGAAAGCGCTGGCGTTCCTGGCGATCCTGCTGGTCGGCTATCTGATCGCGCGGGTCGTCCGCCGCCTGGTCGACACGTTGCTGACCCGGGTCGGTTTCGACCGGGCGGTCCAGCGGTCCGGGATCGGCCGGCGGCTGGCCACGACGCGCTACGACGCCAGCGACATCCTGGCCCGGCTCGCGTACTACGCGATCCTGCTGTTCGCCCTGCAGTTGGCCTTCGGGGTCTGGGGCCCGAACCCGATCAGCGACCTGATCTCGGCGGTGGTCGGCTGGCTGCCCCGGGCTTTCGTCGCGATCGTGATCGTCGTGGTGGCCACCGCCATCGCCAGCGCGGTCCGGGACCTGATCAACGGCGCGCTCGGCGGACTCTCGTACGGCAAGCTGATCGCGACCGTGGTCTGGGTGTTCATCGTCGGTCTGGGCGTGATCGCGGCGCTCAACCAGGTCGGCATCGCCACCACCGTGACCACACCGGTGCTGATCGCGGTGCTGGCGACGATCGCCGGCATCCTGATCGTCGGGGTCGGCGGCGGCCTGGTCCGGCCGATGCAGGGCCGCTGGGACCGCTGGCTCGACCGGATGGCCACGGAGTCCGCGGTGATCCGCGAGCGGGCGCAGGCCTACCAGACGGAGAAGGCCGACGCCGAGCGGCGCCGGATCGAGGAGGAGCGGCAGGCCGAGGAGCAGGCCCGCGCGGCCCGCGAGGAAGCCGCCCGGGTGGCGGCCGAACGCGAGGCGGCCGAGGCGGCGGCTCGGGCCGAAGCGGAACGGGTCGAGGCGGCCCGGGTGGAAGCGGAACGGGCCGAGGCGGCCCGGGCGGAAGCCGAGCGGGCCGAGGCGGCCCGGGCGCAAGCCGAGGCGGCTGAGCGGGAAGCGGCCGCGCGGGCCGAGATCGACCGGGCCCAGACCACGGTGATCAGCACCGAGGCGGAGCAGACCCAGGTGATCCCGCGTCCCGAGGACACCCACATCGTGCCTGGCATGGAACCGGCCCCGGTCGAGCCCGAGCCGGCGCCGCGGCCCCGCCGCGGCCGCGGAAAACCCACCACGACATCCACGCGGGAAATGCCGGCGGTCGAGGAGCCGGCGGCTGACGAGGACCCGACGGCGGAACAGACCCAGGTGATCCGGCCGCGCGACGGCCGGGACGGCTAACCGGGTGGGACCGGCCCGCCGCTATTCGATGCTGTCGGCGGCGGGCTGGTGACGCTGGGCGTCATCGACGAGGATGAGCGTCCCGAGCATCATCCCGACCAGGATGCTGAGCAGCCAGGAGTCGTCATGCAGGAGGCGGGCCGCGATCGGCGCCTGCACGGCGATCGCGAGGAAGGCGAGCCAGGCGTAGCGGCGCTGGCTGACCGTGAGAATGCTTGGGGTCGTCTCGCGCATTCACGCAAGTCTGCCCGCCGACCTCGCGGGCACCAGTCGGCCGTTCGGCCGACTTTGACTGACCTGTCCGGATTGGACGGCTGAAGGAAGGTGGCAGCTATGCGGCGGCTGGCCGTACCCCTGCTGGCTGTTCTGCTCCTGGCGGCCTGCACCGCGCCCGGACCGGCGCGGCCGCGGCCACACTGGGCCGCCGAGCCCGCCCGCGGCGCCGCGCCGCTCGGCCACACCGTGCACGGCTCGCGTGACGGCCTCGACGAGGCCACGTTCTCGCTGGTCAGCGGCGTGACGACGCTGATCCTCCGGGTCGACGACCTGGGCGATGACCTTTATGTCGTACGCACACCCGACGGATCGCGGATCGCACCGCGGGTCAACGCCGACGGCGGCGATGTGCGACTGCTGGTCGAGGACACCGGTCAGGCGGGCCCGGCCACCGTCGACGTCGCGCTGCACCGGGCCGTCCGCTGGCACCTGCGCCTCGGCGGCGGCGCCGAAGACGAGCAGGTCGACCTGAGCGGCGGCGACGTCTCCACGGTCGAGTTCGTGGCCGGCGTCGCCCGCATCTCGTTGACGCTGCCCGAACCGCGCGGCACGGTCCCGGTGCGGATGACCGGCGGCGCCGGCGACTTCCAGGTGCGGCTGACCGGCGACGCGCCCGCCCGGGTGCGGGTCGGCGGCGGTGCCGGCAGCCTGGTGATCGACGGTGTCGCCCGCAGCGGCATACCGGGCGGCACGGTCGTCGAGGGCACGGGTTGGTCGTCCGCCCGCGACCGTTACGACATCGACGCGGCGGCCGGGGTGTCGAGCCTGGTGCTGGCCCGGGCCTGAATGCGCGTAGAGAGCGCTCTCGTCACTATCATCGCCCGGTGACGTCCCCCTCGGCGCGCCCGATCCGCGCATCCCTGCTGGTCCTCGCGTATTTCGCGTTCATCAGCCTCGGCCTACCCGACGGCCTGCTCGGCGTGGCCTGGCCGTCGATCGCCGGTGACTTCGGGGTCGCCACCTCGGCCGTCGGCCTGCTGCTGATCGCGTCGACGACCGGCTACTTCATCTCCAGCGTCGCGGCCGGCTTCACCATCGCGCGGGTGGGCGTCGGCTGGCTCCTCGCGTTCAGCACCGCCGCGGCCAGCGCCGCGCTGGCCGGCTATGCCATCTCCCCGGCGTACGCGGTGATGGTCCCGTTCGCCCTTCTCGCCGGTTTCGGTGGCGGCGCGATCGACTCGGGCCTGAACGCCTACGCGGCGGGTGCGTTCGGCGCCAAGCACATGAACTGGCTGCACGCCTTCTTCGGGCTCGGCGTCGCGATCGGCCCGCTCATCATGACCGCGGTGATCAGCGGTGGCCTGAGTTGGCGCTGGGGTTACGG
Source organism: Asanoa sp. NPDC049573 (assembly GCF_040676615.1). Lineage (NCBI taxonomy): Bacteria > Bacillati > Actinomycetota > Actinomycetes > Micromonosporales > Micromonosporaceae > Asanoa > Asanoa sp. NPDC049573. The sequence goes on along the minus strand of NZ_JBFAPI010000012.1, from coordinate 220,681 downwards.
CATCGTCGCGTCCGCGCAGGCCTGCCTGGCGCTCGCGTTCTTCGCGACCGTCCGGCGCTGGGTCCGGCACGGCTCGGTGGCCCCGGTCGCGGTGGCGGCGTCGGGCCCCACGTCGTCCGGCGACGCGGTGGCCACGGCGGTGGCGACCAGGACCGTCGAGAAGGTACGCACCCGCGACACCCTGGCCATCCCCGCCGTCTGGCTGGGCGTGCTGGCGTTCGCGGTGTACGTCGCGGTCGAGGCCGGCGCCGGGTTGTGGGCGTTCCTCCTGCTCACCGAGGCGCGCGGGGTCAGCGCGACGATCGCCGGCCTGTGCGTCTCGCTCTACTGGGGCATGCTGTTCGTCGGCCGGGTCGTGCAGGGCGTGGCGTCCGAGCGGATCAACCCGACGAAGATCCTGGTCGGCAGCCTGTTCGGGATGGCGGCCGGCGCGCTGCTGGTGGCGCTGCCGCTGCACGCCGGTGTGACGATCTTCGGCCTGGCCGTGATCGGCTTCGCGGCGGCCCCGGTCTTCCCACTGCTCACCCTGACCACGGTCGACCGGGTCGGCCAGGCACACGCCGACCGCACGATCGGCATGCAGATCGGCGGCGCGGGCCTCGGCGGCTCCCTCATCCCGTCGGGCATCGGCCTGCTCCTGGGCCACTACGGTGCCGGCGCCCTGGGCACCTGCCTGCTGGTCCTGTCGGTGCTGTTGATCATCTTCTACGCCGCCGCCACCCGCACCCGCGTTTGAATTCCGCCGCGGCGTCAATACCGGCAATGACGCCAGCGGAGGGATTGCCATGTCACCGAACGACGCCCGCACCGAGAACTTCGGCGTGCCCTGGGAAGAGTCCTACGGCTACGTGCAAGCGATCAAACGCGGCGACTCGATCTATGTGTCGGGCCAACTCGCCAACGACGGCGCCGACCTGGTGGCGATGGCGCCGCTCGACGACGAGGGCCAGATCGCCGATGCCGGCAATATGGCCGACCAGATGCGCCAGGCCTACCGCAACGCCGACGTCCTGCTGCGCCGGTTCGGCGCGTCCCTGGACGACGTCGCGGAGGAGGTCATCTACACCCTCGACATCGACGCGGCCTTCCAGGCCGCCGGTCCGGTCCGCAAGGCCGCCTACGGCCGTGCGGACCCTCAGGTGGCCAGCACCCTGGTCGGCGCGACCCGCCTGGCCATCCCGGGTCAGCTCGTCGAGATCAAGATGGTCGCCCGGGTCTGAGTCAGAGGTCGATCCGCATGACGGCCCGTCTGGCCGTCGGGCGGGTGACCTCGGTGAAGCCGGCCGCCGCGAACACGCTGGCGCTGCCGACGAACAATTCCCCGCCGGCGACCTGGCCGGGCTCGACGACGATCGGGTAGCCCTCGACCGCCCGGGCGCCCCGCTCGCGCGCGAACGACACCGCCGCCCCGGCCAGCGCCCGGCTGATGCCCTGCCGCCGGTAGCCGGTCCGGGTCACGAAACAGGTCACCGCCCAGACGCCCGGGTCGGTCCTGTCTTCTTCCTTCCGCCCGGTCCACGGGATGCGGGCCCGCAGCAACCGCTCGTAGGCGATCCGCGGCTCGACCGCGCACCAACCGGCCGGCTCGCCGTCGAGATAGGCGATCAGGCCGCTGGTCTCGGCGGCTCCGGCATCGCCGCAACGGGTCTGTGCCCGCAACCGGTCGACCCGTTCCTGCTTGGGCAGCGACCAGACGTCGCGGGCCTTGAACCACTGGCACTGGCAGTTGGCGGGATCGCCGCGGCTCCCGAACACCGCGGTCAGGTCGGCCTCACTCGCCTCGTTGGCCGGGCGGACTGTGATCGCCATTCGCGCCACACTACCGGCCGCGCTCAGGAGGCGCTGGCCGTCCAGCCGTTGGCGCGGAAGCGGGCGGCGTCCCGCGGGCGGCGGTCGTCGAAGATCGGGCCGGCGGTGCCGGCGGTCACCCGCACACCGTCCACATAGATCCCCCGACCGTGCGGCGCCGCCGCGGTGGTCGCCCGCCAGCGCAGGTTGGTGGTGCCGGCCGGCACCGACGCGTCCGCCGTCAGCCACTGGCGGCCCTCGAAGCCGGTGAACGTGCCGTCGGTGCTCCACCGGTGGCCGGGCGCCCGCAGGCCGAGCGGCAACAGCCGCCAGGTGCGGCCGCCGTCGGAGGACGACTCGACCGCGCCGAGGTCGGTGGACGCCGTGTCGTACCAGAGGTCGAACGAGAGCCGGGCGCCGCCGCGGGGCACGCGCAGCGGGATGGTCAGCGTCGCGGTCGTGTCGTCGGCGGTGCCGGCGAACCAGGCCGTGCGGCCCTGGGTCGGGCGCACCGGCAGGGCCATCGCCAGGTCGCTGCCGACGGCGGCGCGCGACGGGTTGTTGTTGCCCCACTCCCGGGTCGGGTGCACCCGGTTGGTGAGCAGGATCGCGAACGAGTGGGCCAGCGGGTCGATCACGATCGAGGTGCCGGTGAAGCCGGTGTGCCCGGCGGTCACCGGGGAACTGAGCGCGCCCATGTAGCGCCGCTGGTCCAACTCGAAACCCAGACCATGATCATGCGTCGGGTACGCCTGGTTGACGTTCGTGAACAGCGAGCGCGTCGACTCCGCGGAGAGGATCCGGGCCCGGCCGTAGACGCCGCCGTTCAGCAGCGCCTGCGCCAGGGTCGCCAGGTCGCGCGCGGTCGCGAAGAGCCCGGCGTGGCCGGCGATCCCGCCGAGGCAGTACGCGTTCTCGTCGTGCACGCTGCCCCACACCAGGCCGCGGCCGGGCTCGAACTCCTCGGCGGCGATCCGGGGCCGGAGCCGGGCCGGCGGGTTGAACATCGTCTCCCGCATGCCCAGCGGGCCGGTGATCCGCTCCGCGATCACCCGGTCGAGGCGCTGCCGGGTGACCGTCTCGATCACCTTGCCGAGCACCATCATGTTCGTGTCCGCGTACAGGAACACGGTGTCGGGTGGGCTCGTCGGCTTGATGCCGAGCACCGCGGCCCAGCGCTCGGCGTCGGAGTCGTAGGTGCACAGCGAGGGCGTCGGGTCCGCCGGCAGGCCGGAGGTGTGCGTCAGCAGGTTGCGGATGGTGATGTCGGACTTGCCCTCGGCGGCGAACGCCGGCAGATAGCGCACCACCGGCGCGTCCAGCCCGATCCGGCCGGCCTCGATCAGTCGCACCGCGACGACGGCGGTGAACAGCTTGGTCATCGACGCGATGTCGAAGATGGTGTCGCGGCGCATCGGGATCCACCGGTCGCGCGGCAGGTCCGTGCCGGCGGCGTCGGCGTACCGCAGCGCGAAGCCGGCCGCGTCGTGCGCGACCAGCACGCCGTCGTGCCCGGCCAGGGCGACCGCGCCCGGATACATCGGGTGGGTGGGGGAGGGCTCGAGGAACGACGCGATCGTGTCCTGGATCCGGTCGACGTAGCGCGGGTTGAGGCCGGCCTCGCGGGCCGTGCCGTAACGCAGCGCCAGCGGCGGCCGGGCGAAGCGGATGTCGGCACCGGTCACCGTCGGCGGTCCCGGCGCGTCGGGCGGTGCGACGACGGCCGAGGCCGGCGTCGCGGCCAGGGCGGCGACGGCGGTCACCGCCGCGAGGGCGCGCAACACGTTTCCGAATCGCATCGCGGTCAGCGTAGTTGCTGCTAACCGGACATATGACGCAGGAAACGCCGTCAGGGGTACGTGACCAGCCTCCCGCACATGCCGTAGCCGCGCTCCGGCGGCGGGCCGAGCACCGTCAGCCGGCCGTCGTGCAGGTGCTGGAAGCCGCCCTCGGTGAGCCGCTCGATCTGCTCGCCGGTGGCGACCGCGGCGGCGCCCGGGCCGCGTGCCCAGCGGCTCCGCCACGCCGGCAACTCGTCGTGCACCAGCGCGGTCGCCCGTTCGTAGAACGCGGCCAGCGCGCCGGCCCCATCGCGCTCGACCTGCTCGCGCAGCCGCAGGAAGCCGTCCACGGCCAGGTCCTTGCGCCGCCGCGCGCCGCCGGCCGGGTCCTCGGGCGGCAGTGCCGCGGCCGCCCGGTAGCGCGCCGGGTCGGCCAGGTGCTCCGGCGGGAAGGTCAGCACCGCGTCGCCGGTCTCGGGCAGGCCGGCGTTCTGCATGACCACCAGGATCCGCAGCCCGCCGTCGTTGACCAGCCGATGGATCACGCCCGGCGCGAACCACGCGACGGTCAGCGGCTCCAGCGGTGTCTCGGCGAAGCCGTCGGCGGCCAGCGTCTGCAGCCGGCCGCGGCCGTCGAGCACGACGTACCCCTCGGTGCAGACCAGGTGCACGTGCGCCGACCCGCCGGGCAGCCCGTCGGGGCCGGCCCAGTCGTAGACGGTCAGGTGGGTGACGCCGGTGCCGCCCGGGAACAGCGTCACGTCGCCAACCTCGCGCAGGCCTTGTGGTCGAGATCGCCGTCGGCCACGACCACCCGGTAGCGCAGCGTCAGCGTCTCGCCCGGGCCGATCCGGCGGACCGCGGCGAAGGCGGCCGGACACAGCACGGCGTAGACCTCGCTGCGGACGAACCACGGTGTCGGTCCGTCGCGGTCGGCCATCAGCAGCGTGGCTCGCTCGCCGTCGCCGTCGTGCCGCCCGGTGAACGCCATCCACGGCGCCCGCGCGCCGTTGAGCTCGTCGGTGCCCTCCGCGTCGGGGATCCGGACCGTGCCGCCGCTGAAGCTGCGCGGGCCACGCCAGAACAGCCCGCTGTACGCGGCACCGGCGCGCCCTTCGGTCTCCGGGCTGCCGATCGCGATCTCCGCGTTGCCGGTATTGCGCAACGACGTGGTCAGGTCGAGCCGCCAGGCTTCGTCGCCGGGCAGCACGGCCACGTCGAGCGTGCGCTGCTCGGCGAACACGGCCCGCCCGTCCTGCGCCACCCAGGTCAGCTCCTCGGTCACGCCCACGGTCTCGTCGCCGGCGTCCAGCCTGGTGAACCCCTCGTGCCGCTGCTCGCCGTTGTTGCCCAGTTGGGTGTAGCCGCCGTAGCCGCCCAGATAGGTCGGCCCGCCCCAGAAGTTGTGGGCCCCGGCGTTGGCCAGGGCCACCGACAACCCCTTGTGCCAGACATGGTCGTGCGGCCGGTAGAGGCTGACCGGCCGTCCGCCGAGCGTCCACATCGGATGAAGGTAGGGCCGAGGTGACTCGAGCCGGTCGTCCCACGGCCGGTAGACGTAGCGGAACAGCTCCCGGTCGCGCCAGCTCACCCGCAGCGACCGGTGATGCTCGTGGGTCAGCCCCAACCCGGGCCGGCAAGGCTCGTCGCTCATGCCACCTCCTGTCGCGGTACGAGTCGCCAGGGCGGCCCGCCGCCCTGCATCCGTTCGTGGAACGGCGATCCCGGCCCCAGGTCGCCCGGCCCGACCGGCCGCCCGGTGAACGCCGACGCGTAGATCGCTGCCACCAGCCGCATCGTGCGGCGCGCCTCGGCCAGCGTGACCGGGGGCCGTTCGCCGGCCTCGAGCGCGTCGAGCACCGCGGCGAACTGGGCCCGGTGCCCGCTCGGCTCGCCGCGTTCGCCGCCGTGCCAGGCGCCGAGCACCGCTTCCTCGTGCCCGGCCACGGGGGTGACCCGCCAGGCGTCCTCGCCGTACCCGTAGAGGTGGGTGAGCTCGACCGTCGCCCGCGCGAAGTCGAACCGCAGGTAGCTCTCCTCGCGCGGGGACAGCACGCTGTTGACCACGCTGGCCACCGCGCCGTCGGCGAAGCTGACGTGGGCCAGCGACAGGTCTTCGGTGTCGACGTCCCGGGCCTGCCGCCGAACCAGCGCGCTGACCTGGTTCCACTCGCCGAGGATCGCGAGCAGCAGGTCCATCTGGTGGATGCCGTGTCCCATCGTGGGACCACCGCCCTCGGTGTCCCAGCGGCCCCGCCAGGGCACGTCGAAATACTCCTGCGGACGGAACCAGGTGGTGTGGCAGAGCGCCAGCAGCGGCCGGCCGAGCACGCCCGCCTCGTGCAGCGTCCGCAGCCGCCGCGCCCCCGAACCGAACCGGTGCTGGAACACCGTCGCCACGTGCCGTCCACTGTGTGCGGCAGCCGCCTCCAGCTCGGCGAACTGGCGCAGGGTCAGCGTCGGCGGCTTCTCGACCAGCACGTGCGCGCCGTAGGCCAGCGCGGTGCGGGTCGCGTCCAGGTGGGCGCCCGGCGGCGTGCAGACATGCACGAGGTCGGGCCGGGTCGCCGCGAGCGACCGGGCCAGATCCGTGCCGGCGTGCGGTATCCCGTGCGTGCGGCAGAACGACCGGGCCTGGGCGCCGTCGACGTCGATGCCGGCGACTAGGTCCACCCGGCCGCCGAGACCGCGCAGGGCCTCGGCGTGGATCCGGGCGATTGTGCCGGTGCCGACGAGCGCGACCCGCACCGGCGCGTTCATCGCAGCGTCTGCAACTGCTCGGTGAACTCGTCGCGGACCTTGTCGCCGCCCTGTGCCCGCCAGTTCTTGATCACCTCGTCCAGATTGCTCAGCGGCTGCCGGCCGGCGATGATGTCGTTCTGCCCGTTGAGCACGAGTTGCCCCAGCACCGGTTGCTTGCGCGACCACTCGTCGGAGAAGAGCCCGTTGGCCACCGTCGGGTCCGCCACCGCGGTGTCGATGATCGACTTCTGGTAGTCGTAGGACGCCTGGCTGGCCTGCGGACGACCGGGGATGAAGATCGTGTCGGGCGCGTCGACGATGTAGCGGATGCCGAGCGCGGTCTGGCTGACGCCGGCCTGCGTGTAGACCGGGCCGCCGTTGCGCATCGTGTAGTGCGTGCCCTCCTGCCCGTACCGCCGGAAGAGCCATTCCTCCGTCCCGAACGGCGCCGCCAGGTAGTCGCATAGCTTGAGCAGGTCCTTGATCCGGCCCTCGTCGGCCTTCTTCAGCACGGTGAAGTTGTTGATCGAGCCGGCGTTGGACTGCCAGGTCGGCGCCCAGCCGCCGCCGTCGTACTTCGGCGGTCGCATCCCGCTGATGGCGAACTCGGGGCCGGCGATGTTCTCGGCGTAGTACTGCGGCCAGGCGGTGTAGCGGTCGGCGGCCAGGATCGCCTCGCCGGCGTTGAACCAGCGCTTCACGGGCGCGTTGTTGGCGAAGCTGTCCGGGTGTACGACGCCGTCCTTGTAGAGGCCCACCACGTCGGACAGGGCCCGGCGGAACTCCTCCGTCTCGACCACGTTGGTCAGCTTGGTGCCGTCCCAGCGCCACCCGTTGGGCGCGCCGACCATCTGCTGGATCAGGTGCATCAGCCCGCCGGCGTTGACGATCGCCCACCGGTTGGCCTTCGCGTCGGTCACCTTGCGGCAGAAGTCGCGGAACTCGGCGAAGCTTTTCGGGTCGGGGTCGACGCCGAGCTTGGCCACCAGGTCGTCGCGGCGGAACATCAGCGTGCCGGCGACGCCTCGGTGCACCGGCAGGCCGTAGATGCCGCCGTTGTAGACGCACTGCCGCCACGCCGCCGACGGGATGTTGGCCAGGTTGGGGTATTCCTTGACGGCGTCGCCGCTCAGGTGGGGCGTCAGGTCGGTGCACTTGGTGGCCATCCACTGCGGCAGGTTGCCGATGCCGGCGGGCACCCCGTTGGGCAGGAACAGCGCGGGCACGATCAGGTCCGGCAGGTCGTCGCCGGTGATCAGGGTGGAGAACTTGGTGGCCATCTCCGCACTGGGCGTGATGGTGAGCTGCAGATCCACCCCGAGCCGGCGGTCGAGCTCCTGCCAGAACGTGTTGTTGCTCTTCGGCGGCGGCACCGGCGAGCCGGTCAACACGAACGCCGAAACCGTGCCGCCCTTCAGCGGCGGGCCGGTGAACTGCCGCACCGGTGGGCTCGGATAGGCCAGGAAGGCGGCCAGCAGGCCGCTGGCGGCGGGCGGCAGGTCGGGTTTGACGACCGTCGACGGCACGTACGCCGGGAGTTTGACGTCTTTGTTGGCCTTGCTGCTGTTGTCGTTGCCGGCGCCGCTGCCGTCGCCGCAACCCGCGAGCATCGAGCCGGCGGCGACCGCGGCGGCACCGGAGAGCAGCGTGCGGCGGTTGATGGGTTGGTGCAGATAGCTCATCCTGATCTCCTTGCTGTGTGCGGTAGCGCGGAGGCGGACGGTCATCCTTTGACCGCCCCGACCAGTACTCCCTTCGTGAAATGGCGTTGGATGAACGGGTAGACGAGCAGGATCGGCACGATGGAGATGACCAGGATCGCCATCTGCAGCGCTTCCTGCGGCGGCAGTTCCGCGGTGCCGACCTGGTCGACGCCGAGCTGCTGCTGGTTGACCACATAGGTGCGCAGCACGAGCTGGATCGGCCACTTGGCCGAGTCGTTCAGGTAGAGCAGCGCCCCGAAGAACGCGTTCCAGTAGCCGACCGCGTAGAACAGGCCGATCACGCTCAGCACGGCCTTCGACAGCGGAAGCACGATCCGGCTGAAGATCTGCCGGTCGGACGCGCCGTCGATGCGGGCGCTCTCCACCAGCTCGGCCGGGATCTCCATGAAGAACGCCCGCAGGATGACCACGTTGAAGGCGCTGACCACGACCGGCAGGATCACCGCCCAGTAGGAGTTGATCAGGCCGAGTAGGTCGATGGTCAGATAACCCGGGATGATCCCGGGGGTGAACAGCAGCGCGCCGACGACGAGCATCAGCACGGGCCGGTGCGGGTTCTCTCGCGGGCAGCTCAGCCCGTACGCCAGCAGGGTCGTGCTCGCCAGGCTCAGCGCGGTGCCGACCAGCGTGATGAACACGCTGACCGCGACCGCGCGGGGCACGACGCCGCCGGTGAACAGCGCGCGGTAGGCGGCGAAGGTGACCTCGTCGGGGATGATGACGAAGCCGCCGGAGCGGACGATCTGCTCGCGGGTGGCCAGGCTGGTCGAGACGATACCGACGAAGGGCACGACGACCAGCGCGCAGCAGATCGTCAGCAGCAGGCCTTTGGTCGCGCTGACCGCCCCTCTCATCGGGCCTCCCGCCGGTAGAGGCCGGCTTCGCCGAAGGCGTGCGCGAGGCGGTTGGCGCCGAGCACGAGGGCGACCCCGACCAGGCCCTTGACCAGCCCGACGGCGGCGCTGACACCCCAGTCGCTCTGCACGATGCCGTTGTTGTAGACGTAGGTGTCGAGCACCTCGCTGGCGTCGATGCCGACGGCCTGTTGCTGCAGCAGGATCTGCTCGAAGCCGACGGTGAGCGCGTCGCCGAGCCGCAGGATCAGCAGCAGGACGATGACGCTCCGCAGCCCCGGCAGCGTGACGTGCCAGATCTGCCGCAACCGCCCGGCGCCGTCGACCGCCGACGCCTCGTAGAGCTCCGGGTCGATCCGCGACAGTGCGGCGAGGAACAGGATCATCGCCCAGCCGGCCTCTTTCCAGAGCACCTGTCCGGTGATCAACTCCTTGAACACGGCCGAGTTGCCGATGATGTCGATGGTCCCGAGGTCGTGCCGGCGCAGGAACGTGTTGATCGGTCCGCTACCGCCGAGCAGCTCGTTGAAGATCGAGATGACGATCACCCAGGACAGGAAGTGCGGCAGGTAGAGGATCGTCTGCACGACCCGCTTGAGCCGCTCCGACAGCAGGCTGTCGAGCAGCAGGGCCAGCACGATCGGCAACGTGAAGACGACGCCGATCTGCAGCAACATGATCAGCAGGGTGTTGGTCAGGGCCGTCAGGAAGAGCGGGTCGCCCTCGACGATGACCCGGAAGTTGTCGAGGCCAGTCCACGGGCTGTCGACCAGGCCGAGGTAGGGCTGAAAGTCCTTGAACGCGATGACGTTGCCGAGCAGCGGCAGGTAGTGGAACGTCAGCAGCAGCGCCAGGCCGGGCAGCATGGCGAGCAGCAGGAAGCGGTCCCGCCTGACCCGCGGCGGCTCCGGTGGTGGGGACGGTGTCCGCTCGTCGACCGCGCCCGGCAGCGGTTGCACCGACACCTCCCCGCGTGGACAGCCGCCATCGCCCGAGGTCACCGCGCTGCTGGCGCCCCCGGCGAAGGTCGGCCTGAATCGAGAAGAGCCCGATACATATCGAAACTCTTCCGGAAGATTTCCCACACGCTACGAGTAACAGCGGCGTTCGTCAATGCCGTACAGCGGCCCGTTTCGATGCCCCTCGCGGCGGCCAGTGACCCCTAAGATTTCCGGAACATCTCGAAACCCGGGTGGTCGACGGTTCGCCGTTGGTCCGCTATGCCACCGTCCGCCGTCCTCATCGGACGGTTGCGGCGGAGCCGCACCGACCCTCGATGGGACAGGCGGTCAGCCTCCTGGGCAGCTGTTGGCGCCGCCGCTGTACTCCACGCAGGTGCCCGGGGGCGGCGGCGGTGGCGGGTTCCACCGCTGGTCGGCCTCCCGTTGGATGAGCAGCGCCACCGGGATCGACAGCAGGAGCAGGCCGCCGGTGACGTAGGCCAGCAGCCGGCGCCCGCCCGCCAGCGCGATCGCCCAGGCCAGGCCGGGCCCCGCGACCAGCACGACGGCGAACAACTGAGCCCGGTGGTAGGTCGCCCGCATCCCCTCGTCCGACAGCGGTTGCCCGTTGTTGATCCTGTCGACCCGGAGCAGGTAACCGACCTGCTGGATGATCACCAGGGCGGCGACCCAGGCCACCGCCACCATCACCAATGCGGGCGCGGTCCACCGCCGCCGCACCACCCCCGTGGTATCCACGGCCGCCGATCCTAGCCGGGCACCGCCGGACGCGCGGGGAACGGGCTGGTGAACAGCGGCCCAACCGTGTTGACCTTGGTCGCGCGGGCGTGGTGAACTACGTCGGCCGGAGCTTGTTGCCAAGACTATGCAACTGCCGCACGAGCGCAATATGCTACCGGCGAGTCGGGAGGGGCCCATGAACGGTGTGGCGATGCACATCGCCAACGGCATCGTGAACTCGCAGGTGTCGGCGGTCTTCGCCGTCGTCGCGGGCGCGGCGCTGGCGATCTGCGTGTGGCGCGGGCGCGCCGACCTCGACGACCGGCTGGCCCCGATGGCCGGCCTCGTCGCGGCCTTCATCTTCGCGGTGCAGATGCTCAACTTCCAGGTGCTGCCGGGCGTCTCCGGTCACCTGCTCGGCGGCACGCTGGCGGTGGTGCTGGTCGGCCCGTGGGTCGGCGCGCTCTGCGTGTCGACCGTGCTGATCATCCAGTGCCTGCTGTTCGCCGACGGCGGCCTGACCGCGCTCGGCCTCAACATCACCAACATGGCCCTGATCGGCACCGCAGCCGGCTACCTGCTGGTCGCCGGGCTGCTGCGGGTGCTGCCGAAGACGCCGCGCGGTGTCGCGGTGACCGCGTTCGTCGCGTCGGTGGTCAGCGTGGTGGTCGCGTCGCAGGGCTTCGTCCTCGAATACTGGCTGGGCGGCACGACGCCGCTGTCGCTGACCACGATCGCCGGCACGATGGCCGGCGCCCATGTCCTGATCGGCATCGGCGAGGGCCTGATCGCGGCGGTCACCGTCGCGACGGTCGCCCGGGTCCGGCCCGACCTGGTGTACGCGCTGCGCCGGTTCCGTTCGACAGCGCGGCCCGCGGTCGCGCCGGCCAAGACCGTGGAGGGCGTCGCATGACCAAGCGACTCGGTTGGTTCCTGGCCGGCGGCCTGCTGGTGGCCGCCCTGCTCGCCGGCGTGGTGTCGAGTTTCGCCTCGTCGAGCCCCGACGGCCTCGACGCGGCCGCCCGCCAGGGCTGCACGTTCGACGCCAACGACCACATCACCGGCGGCACCTGCATGGCCCAGCGGGAGCAGGACCACCAGTTGAAAGACAGCCCGCTGGCCGGGTACGGCATCAAGGGCATCGACAACCCCTACCTGTCGACCGGTGTGTCCGGCGTCCTGGGCGTGCTGGTCACGTTCGGCCTCGGCGGCGGGGTGTTCTGGCTGGTCCGGCGCAAGAATCGGCACGCACAGAGCGCGGGCACCTGATGGGGGCCGGCCACGCGCACCCGCTGCACCTCGACCACGACAGCCGGGTCCACCGGCTGCCGGCCGAGGTGAAGATCGTCGCGACCCTGCTGTTCACGATCGTCGTCGTCATCACGCCTCGCGAGAAGTTCGCCGCCTTCGCCGGCTACGCCCTGCTTCTCGTGGGCGTGATGGCTCTTGCCCGCGTGCGCCCGTTGTGGCTGCTCAAGCGGGCCACCATCGAACTGCCGTTCATCGTGCTGGCCGTCGCGCTGCCGTTCGCCGGGCACGGCGAACGGGTGCACTGGCTCGGCATGTCGCTGTCGGTCGACGGCCTGCACGGCGCCTGGAACATCTTCGCCAAGGGCACCCTGGGCGTGCTCGCCTCGCTGCTGCTGGCCGCCAGCACCACCGCCCGTGACCTGCTCGTCGGCCTCGACCGGTTGCGCTGCCCGCAGGTCTTCACCCAGATCGCGACCTTCATGCTCCGATACCTCGACATCCTCGCCGACGACGCCCGCCGGATGCGCGTGGCGCGCCTGTCCCGCGGCTACGACCCGCGCTTCCTGTGGCAGGTCAAGGCGTTCGCGGTGGGCGTCGGCGCGCTGTTCATCCGCTCCTACGAGCGCGGCGAGCGGGTCTACCTGGCCATGGTCTCCCGTGGCTACACCGGCAGCCTGCCGCGCCCCGAGGGCACGGCCGCGACCAATGCCGACTGGGTACGCTCCGCGACCCTCCCGATCGCCGCAGGCGCCATCGCCCTCGTGGCGGTGCTGGCATGAGTGAGCGAAGCGAGCGCGGATGGCTCAGTCGCCGGCGGGCATGCCCGGCCTCGCGAAGCGGGGCGAAGGCATGAGCGAGCGAAGCGAGCGCGGATGGCTCAGTCGCCGGCGGCCATGCCCGGCCTCGCGAAGCGGGGCGAAGGCATGAGTGAGCGAAGCGAGCGCGGATGGCTCAGTCGCCGGCGGGCATGCCCCGCCTCGCGAAGCGGGGCGAAGGCATGACCGCCTCGTTGACCGTGGCCGACCTGCACTTCGCCTACCCCGACGGGCGCGAGGTGCTGCACGGCGTCGACCTGACCGTCGGGGCGGGGGAGCGGGTCGCGCTGCTCGGCCCCAACGGCGCCGGCAAGACCACGCTGGTGCTGCACCTCAACGGCATCCTGCACGCCGGCTCCGGCTCGGGGTCGGGTGCCGTCGACGTCGCCGGGCTCACCGTCGACCCGGCCGACCGGGCCGGCCTCGCGGAGATCCGCCGCCGGGTCGGCATCGTCTTCCAGGACCCCGACGACCAACTCTTCATGCCCACCGTCGCCGAAGACGTCGGATTCGGGCCGGCCAACCTCGGCCTGCGCGGCGCCGAGTTGCGCGACCGGGTCGACGAGGCGCTGGCCGCCGTCGACATGACCGCCCAGCGCGACCAGGTGCCGCACCACCTCTCGTTCGGCCAGCGCCGCCGGGTCGCGGTCGCCACCGTGCTGGCGATGCGCCCCGAGATCCTGGTGCTCGACGAGCCGTCGTCCAACCTCGACCCGGCGAGCCGGCGCGAGCTCGCCGACATCCTGCGGTCGCTGCCGGTCACCGTGCTGATGGTCACCCACGACCTGCCCTACGCCCTGGAGCTGTGCCACCGCGCGGTGATCCTCGACGGCGGCCGGATCGTGGCCGACGGCAAGACCGGCGACCTGCTCTCCGACGCCGAGCTGATGCGCGGCCACCGCCTCGAGCTGCCGTTCGGCTTCGACCCCGCGTTCGCGGCCGCCCGCCTGCCATCCACATAGGAATGGGGAGCCCGCGCGCGCGGGCTCCCCATCCGATCAGGTGCGGATCACGGCACCGGGCGGTCCACCTCGCCCCGCCAGCCGCCGGTCTCCGCGCTGCGGCTTTCGATGAACTCCTTGAACCGCTTGAGGTCGCCCTCGACCTGCCGGTCGACGAGGTTCAGCTTGTCGCCGGCCTTTTCCAGCATGCCGTCGGGCTCGTACTCCATCTGCGCGGTCACCCGCGTGTGTTCGGCGTCCAACCGGTGGAAGGTCACCACGCCGGACTGCTTCGTGCCGCCCGTCGACGTCCAGGCGACCCGCTCGTCGGGGAGTTGTTCGGTGATCCGGGCCTCGAACTCGCGCTGCACGCCGGCGATCTCGGTGCGCCAGTGCGTGGTGCGGTCGTCGAGTTGCCGGACCTCCTGGACCCCTTCCATGAAGCGGGGGAACTCTTCGAACTGGGTCCATTGGTTGTAAGCGGTGCGTACCGGCACCGCGACATCGACGGACTTGGTCACGCCACCCATGTGGCTGATACCTCCTCTGTCTGCTGGGCTCTACCAGCGTTGTGTTTCGTTGCGATGGCCGAGCGCGGCCCACGCCTCGGACACCGTCTGGAACTGGACTCCGGCCGGGAGCCGGTCGATCTCGGCGAGCACGTCGTCGGGCGCCTCGTTCTCCTCGGCGACCCGACGCAGCGCGTCCCGGTCGGCCGGCAACACGGAACGGTTGATGAACCGCCCCAACCGGCTGCGCGACTCGACGTCTTCCGGGGTCATGCCCTTCGGCGTCCCGGAGCGGTCATCGCCCTCCGGCACCACGCTCGCCTCGAGCTGGTCGTCGCCGGCCGGTTCCGCTTCCCGGAATTCCTCTGACCGGCTACCCGCGGTGCCCTTGACGATGCCGTCGACCTCGTGGGCCATTTCGTCGTCGACTCGTGGACTGTGTTTTGCGTTGCCCCGTTCCATGCGTTTTGGCCTACCCCCGGCTCCGGGAGCTAAACCGGCCCATCCGCCCCAACCGCCTCAGTCAGCCGGAGTCCGCGGCGGCAGCACCGGGTCGGCGACCTTCTCCGCACCCGCCTGCAACTCCCGCCCGCGCTGCACCTCCGCGTTGACCTCGACGCCGAACATGACCGCCGAGTTGACCAGGTAGACCCAGACCAGGAAGGCGATGACCGCACCGAGGCTGCCGTACGTCTTGTCGTAGGAGCCGAAATTGGCCACGTAGAGCCCGAAGCCGAACGAGGCCAGGCCGGTCGCCAGGAGCGCCACGAAGCCGCCAACGGTCAGCCAGCGGAACCGTGGCTGCCGCACGTTGGGCGCGATCCAGAACAGCATCGCGAGCAGCAGCATCGAGATCGCCACGAGCACCGGCCACTTGGCGACCGACCAGGCCAACCGGGGTGCGTCGCCGAGGTGCAACCGGTCGCCGATCGCGGTGGTCACCGGCCCGCTCACGATCAGCATCACCACGACCACGGCCAGCAGCAGCAGGCCCACGACGGTCAGCGCGATCTGCAGCGGCCGCAGCTTCCAGAACGGCCGGCCCTCCTCGACGCCGTAGATCGCGTTGGACGCCCGGGTGAACCCGCCCACATAGCCGGACGCCGACCAGATCGCGGTCAGCAGACCGAAGCTCAGCAGCACTCCGGCCGCGCTCTTCTGCCCGACCACCTGGCCGATCGCTTCGACCACGCCGTCCTTCTCGACCAGCGACTTAGCGCCCATGTCACGCAGCAGGCCGACCACCGTGTCGACCGTCTTGTCGCCCGACGACACCAGGTTGACCAGCGCGACCACCACGATCGCCGACGGAAACAGCGCCAGCACCGAGTAGTAGGTCAGGCTGGCCGCCCAGTCCGAGCAGTTGTCCTTCACGAAGCCCTTGCCGGCGCGGGCCA
The DNA here is from genome assembly GCF_040676615.1 of Asanoa sp. NPDC049573. Classification (NCBI taxonomy): domain Bacteria; kingdom Bacillati; phylum Actinomycetota; class Actinomycetes; order Micromonosporales; family Micromonosporaceae; genus Asanoa; species Asanoa sp. NPDC049573. Next base: position 205,197 of record NZ_JBFAPI010000012.1, on the reverse strand, counting down.
GCACGCCCCGCCAGGTGCGCCAGTTGAGCTGCCGGATCCGTCGCGGCAGTGCCGCGGGATCGAAGTCGAGACCGGCCGTGGTCGCCATGCGTCCGCCCTTCACGCCGGCCCCCGGCGATCTGCCCGATGGGGCATCACTACGAGCGGGCATCTCCGTACCCAGGGCAACGGTTTGGCAAACGGCGGGCATAGGGTCCTGACGTGGGCACGCAGGCAGCGGATGCGATCGTCATCGGCGCGGGGCACAACGGGCTCGTCGCCGCCAACAACCTCGTCGACGCCGGCTGGAGCGTCGTGGTCGTCGAGGCCAGCGGGGTGCCGGGCGGTGCCGTGCGCAGCGCCGAGGTGACCGCGCCCGGTTTCCGCAACGACCTCTTCAGCTCGTTCTACCCCCTCGGCTTCGCGTCGCCGGCGCTGTCGGCGCTCGACCTCGGCGAGCACGGGCTGCGCTGGCGGCACGCCCCGGACGTGCTGGCCCATGTCTTCCCCGACGGCCGGGTCGCCCGGCTCCACCGCGACGTCGCGATCACCGCGGCCAGTCTCGACGAGTTCGCACCCGGCGACGGCGACCGGTGGGAGGCCGCCTACGCCGCGTGGCAGCAGATCGCCGACCCGCTCCTGCGGGCGTTGCTGACCCCGTTCCCGCCGGTACGCGCGACCGCGACGCTGCTGCGTGACCAGGGCGTGGCGGAAGTGCTGCGGCTGGCCCGGCGGCTGGTCGTGCCGGCCCGCGCGCTCGGCCGCGAGATGTTCACCGGCGAGGGCGGTCCGCTGCTGATGGCCGGCTGCGCCCTGCACACCGATCTGTCCCCCGACGACGCCGGGGGCGGCTTCTTCGGCTGGTTGCTGGCGATGCTCGGGCAGCAGGTCGGCTGGCCGGTGCCGGAGGGCGGCGCACAGCGGATCACCGACGCGCTGGTGTCGCGCCTCGAGCAGCGCGGCGGCCGGATCGTCTACGGCGCGCCCGCCGACCGGGTGCTGATCGCCCGCGGCCGGGCGATGGGCGTGCGCGCCGGCGGCGACCTCTACCGGGCGCACCGGGCGGTGCTGGCCGACGTGGCGGCGCCCGCGCTCTACCTCGATCTGGTCGGCGCCGCACACCTGCCGCCCCGACTGGTCGAAGACCTCGAACACTTCCGCTGGGACGGCTCGACGGTCAAGGTCGATTGGGCGCTGTCGGGCCGGATGCCGTGGCGCAACCCGGCGGCGGCCGGCGCCGGCACCGTCCACCTCGACGCCGACCTGCGCGGTCTGAGCCACTACGCCGCCGACCTCGCTTCGGGCGACCTCCCGGCGCGGCCCTTCCTCCTGGTCGGACAGATGACCACCAGCGACCCGTCCCGCTCGCCGGCCGGCACCGAGTCGCTCTGGGCCTACACCCACCTGCCGTTCCGCACCGAGTGGCACGGCGAGGAGATCGCGGCCCACGTCGAGAAGATGGAAGGCGTACTCGAGGAGCATGCCCCTGGTTTTCGCGCGCTGGTGATCGGCCGCCACGTGGCCGGGCCCGCCGAGCTGCAGGGCGTCAACGCCAGCCTGGTCGGTGGCGCGCTCGGCGGCGGCACGGCGGCCGCCTACCAGCAGCTCTTCCTGCGCCCGGTCCCCGGCCTGGGCCGCCCCGACACCCCGATCGACCGGTTGTTCCTGGCCAGCTCCTCGGCACACCCGGGCGGCGGCGTGCACGGCGCTCCCGGCCACAACGCGGCCCGGGCGGCCCTGGTCAGGGCCGGTCGCGCCGGCGCGGCCTACGCGGCCGTCGTCGGGGCCGCGCACCGCACCATCTACCGGTGACGATGGTGCCGGCGGTGCCGGTGATGTTTAGCGCCGCGCTGCGCGGGAAGCTCTCAGCCCTGGTGGGGAGGTGTTGCACCGAATGAGGCGACACGGCCGGTCGGGATCGTCGGGAAAGCCGGATTTCAGCGGGTACGAAGTTCTGGCGCGGGAGGATGAACGCATGCGCATCGCGATGATCTCCGAGCACGCCGACCCGTCCGACGGCGCGGCGACCGGCGGCCGCGGTGCGTTCGTCGGCGACCTGTCCGCCGCGCTGGCGGCAGCCGGCCACGAGGTGCGCGTCTACACCCGCCGGGTCGGCGACGACGGCGCCGAGGTGACCCGGGAGCGGCCGGGCGTCGACGTCATCCGGGTGCCGGCCGGCCCCGCCCGCCAGTTGCCCGACGAGGAGCTCCTCCCGTACACGAAGGATTTCTCCCGCTGGCTCGTCGACCGCTGGCGTGGTGACGGCTGGACCCCCGAGGTGGCCCACGCACATTTCTGGACCAGCGGGCTGGCCGCCGTCACGGCCGGCCGGCAGACCGGCGTCCCGGTCGTGCAGAGCTATCACGAGCTGGCTTCGGCCGCGCGCCGCAACGACGTCTTCGCCGGCCCGCCGCAACGGATCGGCTACGAGCGGGTGCTGGGCCGCGCCGTCGACCGGGTCGTGGCCCAGAGCCAGGACGAGTTGCGCGAGCTGGTCCGGATGGGCGTGCCGCGGGCGCGGTTGGTGCTGATCCCCGGCGGTGTCGACGACGACCTGTTCCAGCCCGAGGGGCCCGCTCGCGAACGCGGCGCCCGGCGGCGGCTGCTCTCGGTCGGCGCGCTGACCGCGCGCAAGGGCCACCAGGACCTGATCTCCGCCCTGCGCCTGGTCCCCGACGCCGAGTGCGTGGTGGTCGGCGGCCCGCCGGCGGAGTCGTTGGGCGACGACCCCGGCGCCCGCGAGTTGCGCGCGCTGGCCGACCGCTACGACGTGGGCGACCGCGTGCACCTGGTCGGCCGCGTGCCGCGGCTGGAGATGCCGCTCTGGTACCGGTCGGCGGACCTGCTGGTCGCCGCGCCCTGGTACGAGCCGTTCGGCCTCAGCCCGCTCGAGGCGATGGCGTGCGGGGTTCCGGTGATCGGCACGGCCGTGGGCGGCATCGCCGAGACGGTGGTCGAGGGCCTGACCGGTGATCTGGTCGCGCCGCGCGACCCGCGCGCCCTGGGCACGGCGATCCGCCGCCTGCTGGGCGACCCGGTCCGCCACCTGGCCTACGCCACGGCGGCGATCGACCGGGCCCGGCAGGTCTACTCCTGGAAGCGCGTGGCCGCCCAGCTGACCGCCGCCTACTCGGCGCTGTCCGGCCTACGCACCCGCCCGAGCGGCGCCGTCGCGTAGCGGTGGTGTCGGCTCAGCCGGGTGTCGTCGCGATGAAGACCATCTCCAGGCCCGGCCGGTCCGGCGCCTCGCGCACCTCCTCGACCCGATAACCCGCCCGGGCGAGCGAGTCGGCGATCTCCGCGCGGGTGCGGAACCGGAGCGTGGAGGTCGAGGTGACGCGGGTGCCCTCGGCCTCGAAGACGATCGTGCTCTCGAACGAGACCAGGCCGTCGCCGACGCCGGTGATCTCGTGCCATTGCCGGACGCCGGCGGCGCGGCGGTGAGACTTCTCCGGCGTCCAGTCGAGCCAGGCCTGGGCCGCCGGGTCGCGGGTCTCGAAGATCAGGCGGCCGCCGGGGCGTAGCGCTTCGCGGACCGACCGCAACGTGGCCGTCCATTCCTCGTCGGTCAGGAAGACCTGGGCCACGTTGCCGGTCATGGTGGCCAGGTCGACCGCCAGCGGGGGCAGGTCGGCCGGGTAGCCGTGCAGCCAGCGCACCCGCTCGGCGCCGGGCTTCGACCGGGCCACCGCCAGCGACGCCGCCGCCGGGTCGAGGGCCGTCACGGACAGGCCGCGGTCGGCCAGCAGGCAGGCCAGTGTGCCGGTGCCGCAACCGATGTCGAGCACCGTCGCTGCCCCGAATTCGGCGGCCAGCGCCACGTAGGCGGACAGGTCGCGGCGGTCCGCGTCCAAGGCGTCGTAGAGCGGCGCCAGGCGCGGGTCCGCGAAGAGGGCATCGACCACGAGGGTCAGGTTAGTCGGTCGCGGATACGCCGACGTCCATCTATGCGTGGTAGAAAGCTTCATGTGCGTCTATGTGTCCGGAAGAATTCTCCGGGAGGACCGATGACGAGGACCGTCGCCCGGCTGGCGGGGATCATTGTCGCGGCGGCGGCCTGGCTGGTGGTTCCGGCACCGGGTGCGGCGGTGGTCGCCACGCCGCCGCAGCCGGGGACGTTCGTCGGGCGTGGGTTCGACACCTGCGCCGCGCCGTCGCAGTCGGCGATGAACGCGTGGCGGGCCAACTCGCCCTACCGCGCCGTCGGGATCTACATCAGCGGCGGCAGCCGGTCGTGTGCGCAGCCCAACCTGACCGCGACCTGGGTCGGCAACCAGGTCGCCAACGGGTGGCGGCTGATCCCGATCGAGTTGGGCTACCAGGCGCCGTGCGGCACGCGTACGCCGACGATGTCGGCCAACCCGGCCACCGCGCGCACCCAGGGCAGCACGGCCGCCGACAGCGCCGTCAGCGCCGCGCAGGCGCTCGGGATCGGGGCCGGCAGCACCATCTACAACGACATCGAGGCCTACCCGTCCAACGCCTCCTGCCGGGCCGCGGTGCTGTCGTTCCTGTCCGGCTGGACGCTGCGGCTGCACACCCGGGGCTACCTCGCCGGCATGTATTCCAGTGGCTCGTCCGGCATCCGCGACGTCTGCGACACCTACAACGACCCCGCCTACACCCGGCTCGACCAGATCTGGATCGCCTGGTGGAACGGCGTCGCCGACACCGACGGCGGCGGCTACTGCGCCGACGACCGCTATGTCGACCACCAACGGTCGCACCAGTACGCCGGCGACGTGACCGAGACCTGGGGCGGCGTGACGATCCGGATCGACCGCGACTATCTCGACGTCAGCACCGAGCCGGGCCCGCCGCCGGAGGGGGAGTGGACCGCGACCGTCGACAACAGCGGGGCGGGCTTCACCGCGAGCGCCAACTGGGGTACGTCGGCCTTCTCGGCGCAGCGGTTCGGCGCCGACTACCGGTTCGCCGGGCCGGTCCCGTCCAGCGACGTCGCCTGGTATGCCGCGAGCACGCCGGCCACCGGTTCCTACTCGGTCGAGGTCTGGTATCCGGCCGACCCCGGCTACAACAACCTGGCGCCGTTCGTCGTCGCCACCACGACCGGCAACCAGACCGTCATGGTCAATCAGCGCGCGGGCGGCGGGCAATGGGTCTCGCTGGGTGTCTACACGCTTCCGGCCGGCGCCGGCAACAAGGTCGGCGTGAGCCGCTGGACCAGCGGCACCGGCTACGTCGTCGCCGACGCGGTGCGCCTCACGCGGCGGTGAAATGCCGGTGCAGCAGCGCGGTCACGGCGCCGGACCGCTCCACACTGGCCAGATGGGCGGCGTCGGGCAGCACCACCAGCTCGGCGCCGCGCACACCCTCCACAATGGTCTCCGCGAGCCGCGGCGGAGTGGCCGGGTCGTCGGCGCCGGCGACGACCAGGGTCGGCGCGGCGACCGAGCCGAGCACCGGTCGCAGGTCCATCCCGGCGATCGCCTCGCAACACCCGGCGTAGCCCTCGGGGTCGATCGTCAGGAACGCGGCGGCGAACTCGGCGACCACCTCGGGCGGGAAGCCGGGCGTGAACCAGCGCGCCACGACGGCGTCGACCACCGCGCCCATCCCGGCGGTGCGAACCGTCGCCGCCCGCTGCCGCCACCCCGACGCGGGCGGCAGGTGCGCGGCCGTGCACAGCAGCGCCAACCGGTCGACCCGCTCCGGCGCGTGCGCGGCGAGCCACATCCCGACCATGCCACCCAGCGACAGCCCGGCGTAGCGCACCCGGTCGACGCCGAGGTGGTCGAGCAGCGCGAGCACGTCTTTGCCGAGGTCTTCGATCGCATAGGGCCCGGGAGGCGAAGCCGAACCACCGTGGCCGCGGTGGTCGAACACGACCACCTGGCACTCGTCGCGCAGCGCCGCCACCTGCGGCGCCCACATCGCGCCGGTGGTGCCGAGCGACCCGCCCAGCACCACCACCGGCGCGCCGGCCGGGCCGGAAACCTCGTGGGCCAGCACGTCAGTCGTTGAGCACCGCGGACAGTTGGTCGCGGAAGGTGCGCTCCGAGTCGGTGACCACGTCACCGCCGATGCCGAGGATGCCGCCGCTCGGTGCGGCGGTGACGACCTGCTCGGCGATCGTCACCAGCCAGTGCTTGTAGGCGCCGGCCTCGCCCTCGCTGGACTTCGCGGCCAGCAGCGCGGCCGCCTCGCCGGCACGGGCGAGGACGTCTTTCGCGTAGGCCACCGGGTCGGCCGGCGAGATCGACGGGAGTTCCTCGCCGCTCTCCGGGTCGCCGACCCGGGCGACCAGTTCGCCCGCCACCGCGGTGACCAGCGGGCTGGGCGACTCGCGGCCCTCGGCGATGGCCTCGAGGCCGGCGGCGTTCTCCGCGAGGGTGCGGCGGGTGCCGTCGTGCTCGGCCGCGCTGGCGGCGGTCAGCACGGACTGGGGAAGCCCGACGAGCAGGCCCCACTCGGAGTCGGTGAAGCCCAACTCGGTGGACAGGGGAAGGTCAGTCACGTCACAGCACCCTTCGAATCAGATGGCATCAGCGTAGTCAGCAGGCCCTGCTCGGACACGACCGGAACCGACAGGGTCTTGTATCCCACGTCCTCGAAGAGCACCGTCATCCGGTCTTCCTCGTAGCCCATCACCAACCCGGCGCCCCACTCCGCGTGGCTGACGGTGCTGTGCACCGGGAACGGGCCTACGGCGCCGTCGTCGGGCTCGCCGCGGCCGGCCGAGCAGTTGTCGCAGTGCCCGCAGACCCGGGTCAGCTGCTCGCCGAAGTAGGCCAGCAGCGCCTGGGAGCGGCAGCCGCGCGCCTCCGCGTACGCCCGCATCATGTCGGTCCGGGATTTGGACAGGTTCTGCTGGCGCTCGGCCTCGGCCACGGCGAGATCGGCGGCGTCGGACGGCGACGGAGCGTATCGCGGGCTGGCGACCTTGCCGCCCGAACGGGTGACCGCGCCGCCGACGTGTTCCAGCAGCGCGACGAGTTGGCCCAGCTTGCGGGCGCCGAGGCCGGTGCGGTCGCGCAGCGCCGCCTTGGTCAGCGGGCCTTCGGCGCGCAGCACCGCGGCCAGGTCGCGCAGCTCGTCGGCCGCCGGCAGAGCCCCGGAGAAGAAGCGCTGCAACCCCTCGTCTTCGGCCCGCCAGAGCAGCAGGGTACGGGCCGGCAGCCCGTCGCGGCCGGCGCGCCCGATCTCCTGCAGGTAGCTGTCCGGCGAGTCGGGCAGCGCGACGTGCGCCACCCAGCGGATGTTGGGCTTGTCGATGCCCATCCCGAACGCCGAGGTCGCCACCATGATCGGCACCTCGTCGGCGAGGAACGCGATGTGCAGCTTCTCGCGCGCGCCGGCGGCCATCCCCCCGTGGTAGGACGAGGCCTCATAGCCGGCGGCACGCAACCGCTCGGCCAACTCCTCGGCGCCGCGCCGGGTCGGCACGTAGACGATCCCGGGCCCGTCATCGGTCGAGACCAGCGCCAGCAGCCGCCGCCACCGGTAGTCCTCGGTCGGGCAGTTCGCCGCCTCCAGGAACAGGTTGGCGCGGTCGAGCCCGGTCACCATCACCTTGGGCCGCGTCAGGCCCAGCCGCTCCACGATGTCGTCGCGCACCGGCGGCGACGCGGTCGCGGTCAGCGCGATCACCGGCGGCCGGCCGAGCGCCTTGATGACGTGGCCGAGCGCCAGGTAGTCGGGCCGGAAGTCGTGCCCCCACGCCGAGATGCAGTGCGCCTCGTCGATCGCGACCAGCGACGGCCGCAGCGCCTTGACCTGGGCCAGCCGGTCCGGGTCGGCGAGCTGCTCGGGCGTGATGAACAGGAACTCGGCCCGACCCTCACGCAGTGCCGCGAGAGCGGCTTCCTGCTGCTTGGGCGTCTCGGCGGAGGAGATCCGGACCGCTTTCAGCGCGGCGGCGCCGCGCCGGTCGAGGCCGCCGATCTGGTCCTGTTGCAGGGCCAGCAGCGGGGAGACCACGACGGTCGGGCCCGGCAACTGGGTCGCCGGCACCTGGTAGAGCGCCGACTTGCCGGCACCGGTGGGCATGACGGCGAGCACGTCGTTGCCGCGCAGGATCGCGCGCATCGCATCGAGCTGACCGGGGCGCAGGGTCTTCCAGCCGAAGAGGGTGCGGGCCGCCTTGCGCAGGCGCAGAGAGGTGATCGGTGACTTCATCGCCGAGCAACGTTTCCCGGTGCCGGCCGGGCCGAAACCCGATGGCTCATCCGCGCAGCTTCGGCAGCACCGAGGACGCGTAGAGGTCGAAGAGCCCCTGGTAGTGCGGGCCGGTGTTGGCGACGTAGACCTCGTCGAAGCCGGCCTGTGCGTAGCGGTCGATCATCTCGAGGTGCGCGCCGGCGTCGTTGCCGCAGACGAACGCCTCGGCCACCTTCTCCTCGGTGGCCAGCTGCGACGCCTGCTCGAAGTGGGCCGGTGTGGGCAGGATCTGCGACAGCTCCCCGGGCACGGCGGCGTTGGGCCATTTCTCGAAGGCGATCCGGGCGCCCTCGGCGGCGGTGCCGGCGAAAGCGGCCTTGAAACCGGCCTGCGCGGGCTTGCTGCCACCGCCGCTCTCCCGGAACCGGGTGACCAGGTCACGGTCGGGCATCGTGCAGACATAGCCGTCGCCGATCCGCCCGGCGAGCTCGGCCGACTTCGCACCGAAGCCGCTCACGTAGACCGGCGGCGGCGTGTCCGGGCGGGTGTAGATCCGGGCGTTGCGCACGGTGTAGTGCGGTCCTCGGTGCGAGACCACGCCGCCCTTCCACAGCTCGCGCATCACGGCGACCGCCTCTTCGAGCATGTCCAGGCGTACGTCGGCCTCGGGCCAGTCGTCGCCGAGGATCTGCTCGTTGAGGGCCTCGCCGCTGCCCACGCCGAGGGTGAAGCGGCCCTCGTGCAGCACCGCGCTGGTCGCCGCCGCCTGCGCGACCACGGCCGGGTGGATCCGGATCGTCGGGCAGGTCACGGCGGTGGTCACCGGCAGCGTGCAGACCTGGCTGAGCGCGCCGATCGTCGACCACACGAACGGGCTCTGCCCCTGCGCGTCGACCCACGGGTGGTAGTGGTCGGAGATCCACAGGGCCTCGAAGCCGGCCCGTTGGGCGCCCTTGGCCTGGGCCAGCAGCTCGGCCGGCGAGTATTCCTCTGAGGACAGGAAGTATCCGATGCGCATGCCCGGACCGGTACCCCGGCGCGGGGCGGTCATGCCTGTCGCTACTTGCCCTTGCCGAAGATCCGGCGGATGGCGTAGAGGAGGACGGCGATCCCGAGGATCGCGCCGAAGATCTGGACTCCCGGGATGTCGTTCCAACTGACGTTGTCGGCGGCCCATCGCATGCCGGCACTGTAGCGCCGCCAACAACTGGAAGGTTTGTTGACTATTTCTGGGTCGAGGTGTGACCATGGCAGCGACCGGTTCCGTCGCACATCGGGGGGATGCACAGATGACCGAGCCTGGCGGCGAACTGCTGCGGCTGGCCGCGACCGTTCTGCAGCCCGGGTTCGTGGGCACCGTGCCACCCGACTGGGTGCGCCGGTGGCTGGGCGAGGGGCTGGGCGGCGTCGCGCTGTTCGCCCGCAACGTCCGCGATCCCGAGCAGGTCGCCGCACTGACCGCGGCGCTGCGTGCCGAACGGGCCGACGTGCTGGTCGCGATCGACGAGGAGGCCGGCGACGTCACCCGCATCGAGTCGCGGGCCGGCAGCTCGCGCCCCGGCAACCTGGCCCTGGGCGCGGTCGACGACATCGCGCTCACCGAGGAGGTCGCCCGCGACCTGGGCCGCGAGTTGGCCGCGGCGGGCGTCAACCTCGACTACGCGCCGGATGCCGACGTCAACAACAACCCCGACAACCCGGTCATCGGCGTACGCAGCTTCGGCGCCGACCCGGCCCTCGTCGCCCGGCACACCGGGGCGTGGGTGACCGGCCTGCAGGCCGCCGGCGTGGCCGCCTGTGCCAAGCACTTCCCGGGCCACGGCGACACGGCCGTCGACTCGCACCACGACCTGCCGCACATCCCGCGCGACCGGGCCGGCCTCGACGCGGTCGAGCTGCTGCCCTTCCGCGCGGCGATCGAGGCCGGCGTGCAGGCCGTGATGACCGGGCACCTCCTGGTGCCGGCCGTCGACCCGGACCTGCCCGCCACCCTGAGCCGCTCCGTCCTCACCGGACTGTTGCGCGACGAGCTCGGCTTCCAGGGCGCGGTGATCACCGACGCCATGGAGATGCGCGCGGTCGTCAACCGGTTCGGCTTCGAGGGCGCGGTGGTGTCCGCGCTCGCGGCCGGCGCCGACGCGATCTGCATCGGCGGCGAGCACGCCGACGAGGCCACGGCCGAGCGGCTGCGCACCGCGATCGCCCGCGCGGTGCTCTCCGGCGAGCTGGCCGAGGAACGCCTGACCGAGGCCGCGAAGCGGGTCCAGCACCTGGCCGCCTGGGCCGCGATGGCACGGGCCGCGTCGACACCGGCCCTGTCGCACGGCGGGCCAGGCCGCTCGCACGGCGCCGGCGGCGCGGGCCTCGCCCACGGTGCCGGCGGCGCGGGCCTCGCGCTCGGTGCCGGCGGCGCGGGCCTCGCGCACGGTGCCGGCGGCGCGGCCGTCTCGAACGGTGCCGGCGGCGCGGGCCTCGCGCGCGGTGCCGGCGGCCGCTGGCACGGCGTCGGGGGTTCGCCGGTGGGTCTGGCCGCGGCCCGGCGCGCGGTCAAGGTCGGCGGGACGGCGCCGGCCCTGCCGCTCGCCGGGCCGCCGCACGTGGTCGAGCTGTCGCCGCCGGCCAACATCGCGGTCGGCACCGACACGCCGTGGGGCGTCGCCGCGCCGCTGGCCGCCGTGCTGCCCGGCACGACCGCGGTGCGGCTGACCGAGGACGACGGCGCCGAGGCGTCCGCCGTGGTCGCCGGGGCCGCCGGCCGCCCGCTGGTGCTGGTGGTGCGCGACCTGCACCGGCACGCCTGGATGTCGAGCTTCGTGCGGGCCGCGCTGCGGCTGCGCCCCGACGCCGTGGTGGTCGAGCTCGGTGTGCCGGCCGCGGTGGTCGGCGCGACCCACCTGGCCACCCACGGCGCCACCCGGTCGAGCGGGCTCGCGGTGGCCGAGGTGCTCGCGGGGGTGGATCTCCCGAACGGCTAGCGGAGTAAGCACTCACTCCGCTATGGTTCCGGTCATGACCGAGACCGAGGCCCGGCGCCGCGCGCCGGGAATGAGCCCGGAGCAGCGCCGCGAGGCCGTCGTCCGGGCCGCGCTGCCGCTGGTCGCCGAGCACGGTGCCGCGGTGACGACGGCGCAGATCGCCCGCGCCGCCGGCATCGGCGAGGCGACGATCTTCCGGGTGTTCGACGACAAGCAGGCCGTGCTCGACGCCTGCGTGGCGGCCGCACTCGACCCGACGGTCGTGGTGCAGGAACTCAACTCCATCGCCCTCGACCAGCCCCTGGCCGTGCGCCTGGTCGACGCGGCCGACGCGCTCGACGCCCATTTCGCCCGGATCGGCTCGGTGCTCGGGTCGCTGCACGCCACCGGGCACACGGGCCCGCGCCGAGCGCCGGGGCCCGGCGACCGGGACCGGTCGGTCAGCGCCACGTTCACCGCGGTCGCCGACCTGATCGAGCCTGACCAGGAGCGCCTGCGCCTGCCGGTCGCCACCCTGGCCAACGCCTTCCTGGGCCTGCTCTTCCCGGCCCGGGTCGGTGGCGGCAGCGGCCCGCGCGCCGTTCCGGTCGAAGACCTGGTCGACGTGCTCCTCTACGGCGCCGTGCTGGCGGAACCGCAGGCCGAGGCGGACGGCGGCGCGGCGCTAGCGGACCCGCCGGCCGGCGCGGAAGACCGCCCGCACGTCGCGTAGGGCGGTGATGTCGGTGGTCGGGTCACCGGCCACCGCGAGCAGGTCGGCGTCGTAGCCGGCCGCCACCCGGCCCTTCGTCGCGCCGAGCCCGCAGGCGGCGGCCGCGTCGGCGGTCACCGCCCGCAGCGCCGCTTCCGGCGGGTCGCCGAAGAGCAGGAACATCTCCGCCGCGTACGGGAGCACGTCGTGCGGCTTCGACGGATCGATCCCGGCGTCGCTGGTGACGATCATCCGGACGCCGGCCCGGCGCTGCTCCTGGAAGATCGCGGTCAGCGTGGCCGACAGCGCCGCGGTGCGCGGGTTGACCGGCTGGCCGGGTAGATAGCCCAGCGTCGCCGAGACGACCGTGCCGCTCGCGGCCAGCTTCTCGATCACGGCGGCATCCGCGGCCGCGCCGTCGGCGGTCAGGAACGAGCCGTGCTCGACGGTGTCGAAACCCGCGTCGGCGGCGGCCGCGATGGCCCCCGCGCTGTGCGCGTGCGCGGCGGCCGGCAGCCCGTGCCGGTGCGCCTCGTCGGCCGCGGCGGCCAACTCGGCCGGGCTGAACTGCGGCAGGTAGGGCCGGGTGCCCGGGGTGATCTCGCCGCCGGTGGCCAGCACCTTGATCACGTCGACACCCGAAGCGGCGTGCTCGGCGACCGCCGCCCGGATGCCGGTCACGCCGGACACCTCACCGCCCAGCCACCAGCAATGTCCGCCCGGGCTGGTCAGCGGCGGCCCGGCGGCCAGCACGTGCGGCCCGGTGTGCGGCTCGGCCGCGAACGCCGCCCGCAACCGCAGCGCGACGTAGCCGCGGTCGCCGAGGTCGCGGACCGTCGTGATGCCGGCGTGCAGCGCCCGGGTCGCCGCCTCGTGCGCGCCGCGGAGCAGTTCGTCGTCGTCGACCGACCGCAGCCGGCCGACCGGGTCGGCGCCGGCGTCGAACACCAGGTGGGTGTGCGCGTCGACCAGCCCGGGGAGCAGCGTGACGTCACCGAGGTCGAGGACGTCCGGTGGCGGGTCGCCGTGTGCCACGCCGACCACGGTGCCGCCTTCGACGTACACGATGGGGTTGTTGCCGGTGGTGCTGATGCCGTCGAAGAGCCGCGCGCCCCGGATCGCCCGCATGGTCAGCTGGTGGCCAGGAGGTCCTGGTATTCCGGATGCTTGTCGATGTAGCCGGCGATGAACGGGCACTGCGCGTAGACCCGCAGGCCGCGCGCGCGGGCCTCGTCGAGCACCGCGCGGGCCAGCCGGCTGCCCAGACCCTTGCCCTCGAAGCTCGGGTCGATCTCGGTGTGCGTGAACACGATGCCGCCCTCGCGCCGGCGGTATGCGGAGAAGCCGGCCAGCGCACCGTCGACGGTGAGCTCGAACCGGTTCTTGTCAGGGTTGTCGATTACCACGGGTTCCACCCCTACAGTTCTACCTCCTGCGGGGTGGACAGCGGTCCGTACCCTTGGCCCGGTGAATACGCGACGAACGACCGTGAGCCTTCTCGCGGCGCTCGCCCTCGGCGGCGCCCTTCTCGCCGGCTGCAGCTCCGAAGGAGCCTCCACCAACTGCGGCCTCGACCAGTGCACCGTCACCTTCGACCGGGGTGTGCAGGGAAACGCCAGCATCCTGGGCGTCGAGGCCAAGTTCGTGCAGGCCGACGCCAACACCGTCACGCTGGAGGTGGCCGGCGAGCAGATCTCGCTCACCACCGGCGGCCAGGCGGTCGACGTGGGCGGCCTCCAGGTCTCCCTCTCGTCGATCACCGACGACCAGGTGTCGGTGCAGATCTCCCGCTAGCGGGTTTGGAAATCCCGCGTGCCGGTCACATTGACCGCCATGTCAGCAGTCAGCCGTGCCGAGTCCACCGCCTCGCGGGCCGCGAACAGCACCGCCCTCGAGGCGCTCACCCGGGCCGGGTTCATCGGCTACGGGATCGTCCACCTGCTGTTCGCCTGGTTGGCGCTGCAGATCGCGTTCGACAAGCCGGCCGCGGAAGGCGACCAGTCCGGTGCGCTGATGACGCTCGCGCAGCAGCCGCTGGGCAAGTTCCTGGTGGTCGCGATCGCGGTCGGCCTGCTGGCCATGGCGATCTGGCAGCTCTCGGAGGCGCTCGTCGGGCACCGGTCCGAGCAGGGCCGGTCCAGAGTGTTCGAACGGATCGCGTCCGCGTTCCGCACCGTCGTCTACGCGTACTTCGCCTTCACCGCCTGGAAGGTCTTCAACGGCGCGCCGCAGTCGGCCGCCGACACCCAGCAGAAGAAGACCGAAGACCTGCTGGGCAGCGGCGGTGGCCGGGCGCTGGTGATCATCGCCGGCCTGGCGCTGGCCGGTCTCGGCATCGGGCTCATCGTGTACGGCCTGAAGAAGGCGTTCGCCAAGCACCTCAAGCCGATGCCGCCGCACACCCGCAAGGTCGCGATGCGGCTCGGAGCGGCCGGTTACAGCGCCAAGGGGATCGCGTACGGCATCGCCGGTGTGCTCTTCGTGGTCGCCGCCGCCAGCTACGACCCGGCCAAGGCGCGGGGCCTGGACGCCGCGCTGGAGACGCTCCGCGGTCAGGCCTACGGGGCTGTCCTGCTAACCCTGGTCGCCATCGGTTTCGCGGCTTTCGCGCTGTTCTGCTTCCTGCAGTCGAAGTACCGCAAGGTCTGACACACTGATCATGCGGTATGTCCGTTCCGGGAGGTATCCGCCATGCACCGTGACTCGCACCGGACAGGAGGATTGACCGGAGCGGCCCCGGGGCATACGTAAGCAGCGTGAGAGGAGGCCCGATGGTCGACGCCCGCAACGCCGCACCGCCCCGTGCCGATGCCGATCCGACGACGGCGGAGCTGGTGCAGCGCGCTACCGAACAGGTTTCCCGGTTGGTCCGCGACGAGCTGGCGTTGGCCAAGGCCGAGCTGACGCACAAGGCCAAGCATGCCGGCATCGGCATCGGGCTCTTCGGCGGCGCCGGCGGCCTGGCCTTCTTCGGCATCTCCGTGCTCATCGCGACCGCCGTCATCGCGATCGACATCGCGCTGCCGCTCTGGCTGTCGGCGCTGATCGTCGGCGCGTTCCTGCTGATCCTGGCCGGGATGTTCGCGCTGGCCGGCCGCTTCGAGGTCAAGCGCGCGACGCCGGCGGTGCCGCCTGACGTCACCGAGGGCCTCAAGGCCGACGTGCAGACCGTCAAGGACGGCTTCCGCAACAATGGGCACAAGAATGGCCGCGGGGCCAGCTCAGGGGGTGCGGGGCGATGACGGCTTCAGGCAACGGCCACAAGAGCAACGGCAACCCGCCGTCCGACCCGGCCGTGCTGCGTGCGGAGATCCGCCGCACCCGGGCCGAGCTGGGCGAGACGGTCCAGTTGCTGGCGGCCAAGGCCGACGTGAAGGCGCGGATGAAGAGTTCGGCCAGCCAGGCCCGCGACCGGTTCCGGGCGAAGGCCAGCACGACCGCGGCCCGGATGCGGGACAGCAACCACAACGGCGGGCGGTCCGGCGGCCAGGCCACGCTGCGCGCCGACCCGGTGCCGGTGGCCACGCTGATCGGCGTCGCGGCCAGCGCCGTGGCCGTCATCCTGCTGGTGATGCGTAGGCGTCGCCGCTGACAGATGCGGCGGGCCGGGGGTTCAACGGGGGGAACCGAAGTGTCCAAGCGAATCAGCAAGTCCAACTACAAGCCTGTCGGTATCGTGCTCGGGCTCGCGGCCGGCACGCTCTCCGGCATGGTGTTCCAGCGGCTGTGGGCGATGACCGCGCACAACGTGGCGCCGCACCCGATCGACGAAGACCGCGGCTGGGGCGAGATCCTGCTCGCCGCGGCCATGCAGGGTGCCATCGTCGCCGTCATCCGTGCCTCGATCGACCGTGCCGGCGCGGCCGGCGTCCGAAAGTTCACCGGTCATTGGCCCCACGACTAAGCGGGTCGGGGGCTCCGGGGTGAGTAGCATCCCGGTATGCGCCGTCCCCATACATTCATCATCGCCGTCCTGTTGGCGGCCCTGACCTCGGTCAGCGCCTGTGGCGGCGGCGACAGCACCGACGCCACCGCGGTCGATCCCAACCTGCCGGCGGCGTCGACGCTGCTGCCGGCCGCGGCCGCGCGGATGCGCCAGGTCACCTCGGCCGCCTTCGACATCACCACCGACGGCGACACCGGCGCGCTGCCGATCACGTCGGCCAAGGGCGCGATCGACGCCAAGGGCACGGCACAGGGCACCGCGACGCTGGAGCAGGTCGGCATGCCGATCGAGCTCACCTTCGTGGCCAAGGACGACTACCTCTACGTCAAGGGCCTGACGGCCGGCTGGCAGAAGGTGCCGCTGGCCCAGGCGGCGGCGGTCTACGACCCGACGGCGATCCTCGACCCGGCCAAGGGCATCGGCGCCGTGCTGGCCTCGGCCACCGGCACCACGAAACGCAAGGAGAAGCTCGACGGCACCGACCACTACGTCGTCGACGCCACCTTCGACGGCGCCGCGATGTCGGGCCTGGTCCCGGGCGTCACCGGCGACGTGACCGGCACGGTCTGGATCGGGGTCGACACTCCCTTGGTCAACCAGCTGCGCTTCACGGTGCCGGGCGACGGCAAGGGCACCGTTTTGATCAAGTTCGGCGACTTCGACAAGCCCGTCAATGTCGACGTCCCCAAGGTCTAGCCGGCTCGCCCTCACCGCGGGCGGGGTGGCGGTGCTGCTGGCGGCCCTGGACGCGTACGTGGTCGTCACGATCCTCGTGGAGATCATGAAAGACCTGGCCGTGCCGGTGAACCGGCTGGAGCGGATCACCCCGGTGGTGACCTGCTACCTGCTCGGCTACGTCGCCGGCATGCCGCTGCTCGGCCGCCTCTCCGACCGCTACGGCCGCCGCCTGGTGATCCAGGTCTGCCTGGCCGGCTTCGCGGCCGGCTCGCTGGTCGCCGCGCTGGCGCCCGGCCTGCACACGCTGGCCGCCGGCCGGGCCGTGCAGGGCCTCGCCGGCGGGGCGCTGCTGCCGGTCACCATGGCGCTGGCCGCCGACCTGGTCGCCCGGCAGCGCCCGCTGGCCCTCGGCCTGGTCGGCGCCGCCCAGGAGTTGGGCAGCGTGCTCGGCCCGCTCTACGGTGCGGGCATCGCCGCGCTGGCCGGCTGGCGCGGCGTCTTCTGGATCAACCTGCCGCTGGCCGCGCTGGTCGCCCTGGCGGTGCAGCTTGGCCTGCCCGGCCGATCCGAGGAGAAGCGCGAACGGCAACCCGTCGACGTGGTCGGCGGCCTGCTGCTCGCGGTCGCGCTCGGGCTGCTGGTGGTCGCCCTCTACAACCCCGACCCGGCCCGCGCGGTGCTGCCCGGTTGGGGCCTGCCCGTGCTCGGCGGTGCGGTCGCCGTCGCGGCCGCGTTCGTCGCGTGGGAGGCGAAGGCCCGCACCCGGCTGCTCGACCCCGCCGGCGCCCGGCTGCGCCCGTTCGGCGCGGCGCTGCTGGCCAATGTGTTCGCCGGCGCCGCGCTGATGGTCACGCTGGTCGACGTGCAACTGCTCGCACAGACCGTGCTCGGCCGAGACGGCCTCGACGGAGCGCTGGTGCTCACCCGGTTCCTCGTCGCGCTGCCGGTGGGCGCGGTGCTCGGCGGGCTGCTGACCCGGCGGCTGGGGGAGCGCCCGGTGACCGTCGCCGGTCTCGCGCTCGCGGCCGGCGCCTACCTGCTGATCGCGAACTGGCCGGCCGACCTCGCGGCGGCCCGGTTCGGCCCGCTGCCCCGAATGGACACCGACCTCGCGCTTGCCGGGCTGGGCCTGGGATTGGTCATCGCGCCCCTTTCGTCAGCCGTGTTACGGGCAGTGCCCAGTGCGCAACATGGAATCGCCTCCGCGGCGGCCGTGGTCGCGCGCACGGTCGGCATGCTGATCGGAGTGGCGGCCCTGACCGGGTGGGGCCTGCACCGTTTCCAGGAACTCACCCGCGACCTCGTGCCGCCGCTCGGGTTCGGTGTGGACGCTGCGACCGCGCGGGCCCAGCAGGCCGCCTACCGCGACGCGGTCAGCGCGGCACTGCGCCAGGAGTACCGCGAGATCTTCCTGGCCACGGCCGTGTTGTGCGCGCTGGGAGCGCTCGTAGCGCTCGCCTTGGAGCGGCGACACGTCGATACGCCAGGCCCCGCCGTGGCCATTCCGGTATCGAACTTCGACGCCGCAGATCACATGTCGGAGAAATTCGTCGGGTAGGCTATGCGGAGTTTTTCGGTACGTGGTTTGCTGGTCCCCGCTGTTGTGAGACAGAGGGGTTGAGAGAGACCTCCTTCGCTCGATGGAGGCCGACTCAGGCGCCGCTGCTCGAAAACGGCCAACCGGCCGCACGGCGTTCGGCCGCCAGTTTCGACAAGGAGATACACATGGCGCAGGGAACCGTGAAGTGGTTCAACGCAGACAAGGGCTTCGGCTTCATCACCGTCGACGGCGGGGGTGCTGACGTGTTCGTCCACTTCTCGGCCATCCAGACCAGCGGCTACCGCACGCTGGAGGAGAACCAGCGGGTGGAGTTCGAGATCGCTCAGGGCCAGAAGGGCCCGCAGGCTGAGCAGGTCCGCCCCATCTGACGTTTCCAGAACCAAAACGTTGCGGCCGGCTCGTCCGGCCAATGAGTGACCCGGTCGCACGGGTCGGTAGAGAGCCCCGCATCCTGCCCTGTATGCGGGGCTCGACGCTGTTCAGCTTCGTTTCGCCCGGTTGCGGGCCCGCAGCCCGAGCACCAGCAGGACCAGGCCGATCCCGGCCACGATCGGGCCGATGATCGTCCACGCGTCGTCGCCCGACATCGCGCTGCCGCGCAGGGTGCCGAGGCCCTGGAGGGTCCACAGCAAACCGACGACGACGGCCAGCAGGCCGAGCGTCAGCCGGAACCAGCCCCTCATGCGGTCACCACCGGTCGTGGACCGCCGGCCGGATGAGCTCGTCGTAGGTCTCCCGCACGCCGGCCAGCGCCTCCGGTGGCAGCGCCGGCAACTCGGCGGTGGCCAGGTTGCCGCGGGCCTGCTCCGGGCCGCGGGCACCGGGGATCACCACGGTGACGCCCGGCTGGTCGATCACCCAGCGCAGCGCGAACTGGGCCATCGTCATGCCCGCCGGCACGTACGCCCGGAGTCGCTCCACGGCCCGCAGCCCGGTCGCGAAGTCGACGCCGGAGAACGTCTCGCCGACGTCGAACGCCTCGCCGTGCCGGTTGTAGTTGCGGTGGTCGTCGGCGCCGAACGTGGTGTTGGCGTCGTAGCGCCCGGAGAGCAGGCCGCTGGCCAGGGGCACCCGCGCGATGATGCCGACGCCGGCCGCCTGGGCCGCGGGCAGCACCTGGTCGAGGGGCTTGAGCCGGAACGCGTTGAAGATGATCTGGACGCTGGCAACGTGCGGCCGGGCGATCGCGATCAGCGCCTGCTCGACGGTCTCCACGCTGACCCCGTACGCCGCGATGGCGCCGTTGTCGACCAGTGCGTCGAGCGCGTCGAAGATCTGGTCGTCCTGGAACACCGCGGTCGGCGGGCAGTGCAGTTGCACCAGGTCGAGGCGGTCGACGCCCAGGTTGGCCCGGGACCGGTCGGTCCACGCCTTGAAGTTGGCGGCGGTGTAGTTGGCGTGCTCCTGCGGCACCCGGCGGCCCATCTTGGTGGCCACCATGATCGGTTCCGGTTGCTTGCGCAGGAACTCGCCGATCACCTGCTCGCTGCGGCCGTCGCCGTAGACGTCGGCGGTGTCGATGAAGGTGGCGCCGGCGTCGACGGCGGCGCCCAGGGTCGCCAGCGCGTCGTCGGTGCTCACCTCGCCCCAGTCGGCTCCGAGCTGCCAGGCACCCAGGCCCACGACGGACACGTCACGGCCGATGCGGCCAAACCGGCGGTACTCCACGGAGGCACCCTATCTGGAACGTTTAAAGGGCCTTGTCGGCGGTACCGGGCCGGGCCTAATCTAAGCAAGACGAACGTACGGTTTGGAAAGGGTGAGGACGCATGTGGGACCCCGCCGTCTACGGCCGGTTCGGCGACGAGCGGTCCCGGCCGTTCTTCGAGCTGGTCGCCCGCATCCCGGCCGAACGACCCCGCCAGGTCGTCGACCTCGGCTGCGGCCCCGGCACGCTGACCAGCACCCTGGCCGCCCGATGGCCGGACGCCCTGGTCCGCGGCATCGACTCGTCGGCCGAGATGATCGAGTCCGCCCGGGCGCTCGGCGTGCCGGTCGACTTCGCCCTCGGCGACCTCCGCGACTTCGTGCCGTCGCCGGGCGTCGACGTGATCGTTTCCAACGCCGCCCTGCAGTGGGTGCCCGGCCACGAGGCCCTGCTGACCCGCTGGGTCGGCGCCCTGGCCGACGGCGGCTGGTTGGCCTTCCAGGTGCCCGGCAACTTCTCCTCGCCCGCGCACGACGCGGTCTACGAGCTCGCCGCGGCGCCGCGCTGGAAGGAGACCCTGGCCGGGGTCGCCCGCCGGATGGCGGTGCCGTCGGCCGCTGAATACGCGACCGCGCTGACCGCCGCGGGCTGCGCCGTCGACGCCTGGGAAACTAGCTACGTGCACCTGCTCCCCGGCAACACCGCCGACCACCCCGTGCTCGCCTGGCTCGAGGGCACCGCGCTGCGACCGATCCGGGCCGCGTTCGGCACCGACGAGGCCGGCTGGGCCGGCTACCGGGCCGAGCTGGGTGAGCGGCTGGCGGACGCCTACCCGATCCGCCACGACCGTGCGTTCTTCCCCTTCCGCCGGATCTTCGTGGTCGCACAGACCGGCGCGCTCGCATAGGAGTCCCACTGTTGAACGAGTTCATCGCCGGCCTGCCCAAGGTGGAACTGCACGTGCACCACGTCGGGTCGGCGTCGCCCCGGATCGTCGCCGAACTGGCCGCCCGGCACGCCGGCAGCACCCCGGTGCCGACCGACATCGAGGCGCTCGCGTCCTACTTCGAGTTCCGCGACTTCGCGCACTTCATCGAGATCTACCTGTCGGTCGTCGACCTGATCCGCGATCCGGAAGACGTCCGGATCCTGACCTACGAGGTGGCCCGCGAGCTGGCTCGCCAGCAGGTCCGCTACGCCGAGCTGACGGTCACGCCCTACTCGTCGGTGCGCCGCGGCATGCCGGCGCCGGAGTTCTGCGCGGCCATCGAAGACGCCCGGCTCGCCGCCGAGAAGGAACTCGGCATCGTGCTGCGCTGGTGCTTCGACATCCCCGGCGAGGCCGGCCTCGCGGCGGCGGAGGAGACGCTGCGGATCGCCCTCGACGAGCGCCCCGACGGCCTGGTCTCGTTCGGCCTGGGCGGCCCCGAGGTGGGCGTGCCGCGCCCCCAGTTCAAGCCCTACTTCGAGAAGGCCAGGGCGGCCGGCCTGCGTCTGGTGCCGCACGCCGGCGAGACGACCGGCCCGGAGACGATCTGGGACGCGATCCGCGACCTGGGGGCCGAGCGCATCGGCCACGGCATCTCGGCGGCCCAGGACCCGGCGCTGATGGCCTACCTGGCGGCCGAGGGCATCCCGTTGGAGGTCTGCCCGACCTCCAACGTGCGCACCCGGGCGGTCCCGTCGCTCGCCGAGCATCCGCTGCCGGCGCTGGTCGCGGCCGGCGTGCCGGTCACGATCAACTCCGACGACCCGCCGATGTTCGGAACCGACCTCAACCAGGAGTACGCCGTCGCGGCCGACCTGCTCGACCTGGACCAGGCCGGCGTGGCCCGGCTCGCGGTCGCCGCGGTCGACGCCTCGTTCCTGCCGGCGGGGGACAAGACCCGGATCAGGGACGAGATCACCGCGTACGCGGCCTAGTTCGTTCGTGGGCCCCGGGCGTCGAGCAGGTGGGCGCCCGGGCCGCGCTCGCCGAGCGTGTCGTCGGGGTTGACCAGCGCGCATTCCTGGAACGACAGGCAGCCGCAGCCGATGCAACTGGTGAACCGGTCGCGCATCCGCTGCAGTTGATCGATGCGCTCGTCGAGGGCCTCCTGCCAGCACTCCGACGCCCGCATCCAGAACTCCTTCGTCGGCGGCTGGCCCTCGGGCAGGAAGCCGAGCACCTCGCCGACCTGGGCCAGCGGGATGCCGACCCGCTGCGAGGCCCGGATGAACGCGATCCGGCGCAACGTCGTGCGGTCGTAGCGGCGCTGGTTGCCGCTCGTGCGGCGGCTGGAGATCAGCCCCTGTCGCTCGTAGAAGCGCAGTGCCGACGGGGGCACACCGCTGCGCGCGGACAGGTCGCCGATGGTGAGCTCCTGGGCTGGTGGCACCCGGCCAGCCTAGCTTGACCTCAACTATTGTTGAGGTTCGAGGCTGGGCGCATGACCGACACGATCCTCGTCACCGGCGGCACCGGAAACATCGGCCGCCACCTCGTCGACCTCCTGCGCGCCGCGGGCGCCGACCACCGGGTGCTGGCCCGCCGGCCCGGCGCCGCCGCGCTGCTGCCGCCGGGCACCGAGGTCGTCTCCGGCGACCTCACCGACCCCGGCGGCCTGGTGACCGCGCTCGCCGGCGTCGACCGGGTCTTCCTACTCTGGCCGTTCCTGACCTCCGACGGGATCGAGGGCGTCGCCAAGGCGATGGCCGACGCCGGCGTCCGCCTGGTGGTCTATGTCTCCTCGCTCAACGTCACCGACGACAACCGCCGCACGGCCGGCGTCTGGGGCGAGGTGGAGCAGGCGATCATCGATGCCGGCCTCGGCTACACGTTCCTGCGCGGCGGCGGCTTCGCCACCAACACGCTCACCTGGGCGCCCGCCATCCGCCGCGGCGAGACCGTCCGCCTCCCGTCACCGCTGGCCCGGCGGTCGCTCGTGCACGAGGCCGACCTCGCCGAGGTGGCCGCGGCCGCTCTGACCGGCGATCATGCGGGCCGGTCCTATGTGCTCACCGGACCGGCGGCGCTGAGCCAGGCCGACCAACTCGCCGCCATCGGCGCGGTTCTCGGACGGCCGGTGGAGTTCGCCGAGCAGCACCGCGCGGAGGCCCGCGCGGAGATGCTGACCTGGGGGAACGCGGCGTTCGTGGACCATGCCCTCGACTATTGGGAGTCGCTGGTCGACCGGCCCGAGCCGGTGACCAACGCGGTGCGGGAGATCCTCGGCCGGCCGGCGCGCGACTTCCGGACCTGGGCCGCCGACCACGCCGACGACTTCCGCACGTTGCCGCCGGCCGAGGTCGCCGACCGCTACGTGGGTGCGTTCCGCGCGGGCCGGATGGACCAGGCCCTGCGCCTCGCGGCACCCGACCTGGTCCGCGTCGCTCCCCTGGAGGGCGCCGACCGGCACGGCCTCGACGAGATCATGGCCCACAGCCGGCAGCTCACCGACGACCTGGAGATCCACGGCGTGACGGTCGACGGCCCGTTCGCCGGGCCCGGAGGCTTCGGCGTGCGGTTCGCCTTCGACCAGACCCACCGCCCGACCGGCGCCCGGCACACCGCGACCAAGTTCTCCCTCTACACGGTCACCGACGGCGCCATCGTCCGAGAGGAGGTCTTCCACCTGGACCGGCTCTAGGCCGGTGCGGCCGCCAATCCCGTGCAGCGCTTGGCCGCCTTGAGCTTGTCCTCTATCCGCTTCTGGGCCGGGCCGGCGACCAGGACCGGCTGGCCGGTGCCGGAGACGGTGGCGGGCAGGAACTGGTTGCGGATCACCGACCGGTCGCGGACGGTCAGCTTCAGCACGCCGGAGTCGGTGCTGTGCGAGTCGCCGTACCAGAGGAAGTTGCCCAGCCCGAAGTGGACGTAGGTGTCGTCGATCCAGCCGTCGGTGAGCAGGGTGTGCGCGTGGGTGCCGAGCACGATGTCGGCGCCGTCGCGGGCCATCCGCTGCGCGAAGGTCTTCATCTGTGCGCTCGGGCACGAACTGCCCTCGACGCCCCAGTGCATGAACACGACGACCAGGTCGGCCCGGGCCCGGGCGGCCTTGACCGCCGCGGATGCCCGGGCCGCGTCGAACGCCATCGCGATGCCGGGGCGGGTGTCGGTCGGCTTCCACTGCGCCGACAGCTCGGCGACCTGTGACATCCCGAGCACGGCGATCTTCACGCCCTTGACCTCGGTCAGCCATGGCGCGTAGGCGTCGTCGGCGGTGCGGCCGGCCCCGAAGACCGGATAGTCGGCCGCGTCCGCCGCGGTCAGGGTGTCGAGCAGGCCCACCTGGCCGTAGTCGAGCGCGTGGTTGTTGGCCACCGACGCCGCGTCGACGCCGGCCGCCCGCAGTGCGGTGAACGCGGTCTTCGGGGCCCGGAAGTGGAACCGCTTCGGCTCGGGCGTGCCCCGCCCGGTCACCGCGGTCTCCAGGTTGACGATCGTGAGGTCGGCGTCGCCGAGCGTCTTGGCGATCGACCCGAAGGCAGTGTCCGGCTTGTCCAAAAGGGCCAGCGTGCGGCCCGTGAAGTGCACGTCGCCGGCGAACGCCAGCGTCAACGTGGCGGGCTCAGCAGGAACCGGAGGGGCCGACGAGGAGGGCGCCGCGGCCGGCGTGCTGCTCCGCCACCTCGGCTGCGCCTCCTCCGCGCCGCACGCGGCGGCCAGCACACCCGCTGTGACCAGCACAATCGCGACCCTCGTACGCCTCATGGCGAGAGAGTACGAGAGGAAGGCTCGCCGTCAGTGCCCCGCCCACGCGTCCGAGAGCAGGTCGCGGGTGTCCGTGAGCAATTGCGGCAGCACCTTGGTCTGCCCGACGATCGGCATGAAGTTGCCGTCGCCGCCGAAGCGGGGGACCACGTGCTGGTGCAGGTGCTCGGCGATGCCGGCGCCGGCGACGTGGCCCTGGTTGAGGCCGATGTTGAAGCCGTGGGCGCCGCTGACCCGGCGGACCGTGCGCATCGCCTCCTGGGTGAACGCGGCCACCTCGACGACCTCCTCGTCGGTGAGGTCGGTGTAGTCGGCGACGTGCCGGTAGGGGCAGATCAGCAGGTGCCCCGGGTTGTAGGGGTAGAGGTTGAGGACCGCGTAGACCACCTCGCCGCGGGCCACCACCAGGCTCTCGTCGTCGGGCAGGTGCGGCGCCCGGTCGAAGGGACAGCCGGGTGCCTTCGTCTCGCCCTTGATATAGGCCAGCCGGTGCGGCGTCCAGAGCCGGTCGAGCCCGTCGGGCTCGCCCGGGTTCCCCATGGTCATCACCAAATCCTAGACAGCCCGCGGGCGGTCACCAGACGCCGTGGTAGGCCAGACTCACCGCCAGTTCGGCCACCACGGTCACCGCGAACACGGCCCATCCGACGAGATTGCGCGAGCCGACCCGCAGGTGGGCGATCAGCGCGCCGGCGAAGTAGAGCACGAGGCCGACGCTGGCCAGGGTGCCCAGCAGCGGCACCGCGAACCCGGCCAGCAGCCCGACCGAGCCCGCCGCCAGCACGGTGCCCAACCGCGGCATCCACGAGTGCGGCAGCCGCTTCATGTCGAGCTGGGCCCGGGGGTAGTCGTGGCCGATCAGGTAGGTGACCGCCGCGATGGCGGTGAAGACCGAGGCGACGATGGTGACAGTGACATAAGCGACGAACACAGACGTTCCTTCCGTGGAGCCAGTCGTTGGCCGATCGCTTCAACCGACGACGTAGCTCCCCGGAATGTGAGGTCAAGCCGCCGAGGGTGAGGTGTTGGTGCGCGAGCGGACCACCTCGACCACGTGCGCGACGGCCTCGGCCAGCGGCACCCCGTTGCGCTGCGACCCGTCGCGGTAGCGGAACGAGACCGTCGAACCGGACACGTCGTCGTCGCCGGCGATCGCCATGAAGGGGATCTTCTGCTGCTGCGCCGTGCGGATCTTCTTCTGCATCCGGTCGTCGGAGCCGTCGACCTCGGCCCGGATCCCCTCGGCCTTGAGCGCGTCGACGAACGACTGCAGGTAGGGCCCGTGGTCGTCGCGGATCGGGATGCCGACCACCTGCACCGGCGACAGCCAGGCCGGGAACGCGCCGGCGTAGTGCTCGGTCAGGATGCCGAAGAACCGCTCGATCGAGCCGAACAGCGCCCGGTGGATCATGACCGGCTGCTGCCGGGTGCCGTCGGCCGCCTGGTATTCCAGGCCGAACCGCTTGGGCTGGTTGAAGTCGACCTGGATGGTCGACATCTGCCAGGTGCGGCCGATCGCGTCGCGGGCCTGCACCGAGATCTTCGGGCCGTAGAACGCCGCGCCGCCCGGGTCGGGCACCAGCTCCAGGCCGGACTCGCGGGCCGCCGACTCGAGCTCGGCGGTCGCCTCCGCCCAGTCGGCGTCGTCACCGATGAACTTCGGCGAGTCGTCCTTGGTGGACAGCTCGAGGTAGAAGTCTTCGAGGCCGTAGTCGCGCAGCAGGTCGAGCACGAACGCGAGCAGGAAGCGCAGCTCGCCCGGCATCTGCTCCTTGGTGGTGTAGATGTGGGCGTCGTCCATCGTGAGCCCGCGCACCCGGGTCAGCCCGTGCACGACACCCGACTTCTCGTAGCGGTAGACCGAGCCGAACTCGAACATCCGCAGTGGCAGCTCGCGGTAGGACCGTCCGCGCGCCTTGTAGATCAGGTTGTGCATCGGGCAGT
This sequence comes from Asanoa sp. NPDC049573, assembly GCF_040676615.1. Taxonomy (NCBI): domain Bacteria; kingdom Bacillati; phylum Actinomycetota; class Actinomycetes; order Micromonosporales; family Micromonosporaceae; genus Asanoa; species Asanoa sp. NPDC049573. The sequence goes on along the minus strand of NZ_JBFAPI010000012.1, from coordinate 178,961 downwards.
TCATCGGCTTGAGGAAGTATTCCGCGCCCTCGAGCTGCATCGGCGGGAACATCGTGTCCTTGTAGTAGGGCAGGTGGCCCGAGGTCTCGAACAGCTGCCCCTTGGTGATGTGCGGGGTGTTGACGAACTCGTAGCCGGAGAGCTCGTGCTGCTGCCGCGAGTAGTTCTCCATCTCGCGGCGGATGATCCCGCCCTTGGGGTGGAACACCACGAGCCCCGAGCCGATCTCGTCGGGGAACGAGAAGAGGTCGAGGTCCGTGCCGAGCTTGCGGTGGTCGCGCTTGGCCGCCTCTTCGAGCAGCTTCAGGTACGCCTTGAGGGCGTCGCGGGTCGGCCACGCCGTCCCGTACACCCGCTGCAGTTGGGGGTTCTTCTCGGAACCGCGCCAGTAGGCGGCGGCCGAGCGCATCAGCTTGAACGCGCCGATCAGTCGGGTGGTGGGCAGGTGTGGCCCACGGCACAGGTCGCTCCAGCAGGTCTTGCCGCTCTCCGCGTCGACGTTGTCGTAGATGGTCAGCTCGCCGCCGCCGACCTCGACGGTCTCCTCGGAGTCGAGCTCGCCGGTGCCCTTGATGTCGACCAGTTGCAGCTTGTAGGGCTCGTCGGCCAGCTCGGCGCGGGCCTCGTCGACCGACGCGAAGCGGCGCCGCCGGAACCGCTGCCCGGCCTTGACGATCTCCTGCATCCGCTTCTCGAGCTTGGCGAGGTCGTCGGGCTGGAACGGCTTGGCCACGTCGAAGTCGTAGTAGAAGCCGTTCTCGATCGGCGGGCCGATGCCCAGCTTGGCCTCGGGAAACACGTCTTGCACGGCCTGCGCCAGCACGTGGGCGGTGGAGTGCCGCAGGACGTTCAGGCCGTCAGGCTCGTCGATGGCCACCGGGGTCACCGTGGCGTCCGACTCGGGCGCCCACTCGAGGTCGCGCAGCCGGCCCTCGGAGTCGCGCACGACCACGACCGCCTTCGGGCCGTTCATCGGCAGGCCGGCCGCGGCCACCGCGTCGGCCGCCGTCGTCCCCGCGGCGACGACGACGGGGTCGGCCAGTGCGGGGGTGCGGGATGCGGACACGCGGGTCTCCTCGGTCGGTCGGACGTTTCGTTAAATGCTAGTCATCACCCCTGGCAACGCTGCGCCCAGCCGGACCCGGGAGTTACATTCAGCTCGTGAGCCCGTCGGACATGATCGCCGCGCTGCAGCGCCGCTACCAGACGTTTTTCGCGACCCAGCCTGCCGTGCCGTTCGCGGTCGCCCCCGCGGGGGCGCAGGCGCATGTGTTCGGCACCGGAGAACCGGTGTTCACGATCACCGTCAAGGACCAGCGTGGCGCCAAGGCCCTCGCCGGCCTCGACCAGTTCGGCGTGGCCGTCGCCTACCTGCACGGCTGGCTCGACGTCGACGGCGACCTCGCCGCGGCGCTGCGGATGCGCAGGTTCTTCAACGACTTCCACCCCATCGCGTTCCTGTCCCGGTTCACCCCGGCCGCCCTGGTCCAGGGCCGCAAGGAGAACGACCGGCGGAACATCTCGGCGCACTACGACGAAGACAGCGAGTTCTTCCTGAGCTTCCTGGACACCCGGCATCGCTGCTACACCGAGGGCGTGTTCGCCAGCGACGACGAGCCGCTGGAAGACGCGATGACCCGGAAGATGGACCTCGCGCTGGAGGCGATCGAGGTCAAGCCCGGCGACCGGGTGCTCGAGGTCGGCGGCGGCTGGGGCGCGTTCTCCGAGCACGCCGCCCGGCGCGGCATCGACGTCACCACCACCACGCTGGCCGTCGAGTCGGAGCGCTATCTCAAGGACCTGTTCGCCCGCGAGAAGCTCCCTGTGAACGTGGTCCGCCAGCACATCTTCGCCTATCACAGCGACCAGAAGTTCGACGCGATCGTCAACATGGGCGTCACCGAACACCTGCCCGACTACAAGACCACGCTGGCGAAGTACGCCGAGCTGCTCAAGCCGGGCGGCCGGGTCTACCTCGACGCGCTGGCGATGCGTCGCAAGCACGGCATCTCGACGTTCATGAAGCGCTACATCTACCCGGGCAACTCGGCGCCGCTGCTGCTGCACCAGTACCTGCGGCACGTGGCCCGGTCGCCGTTCGAGCTGATCAGCGTCGCCGACGACCGGCACAACTACTACCTGACCTGCCGCGAGTGGGCCAAGCGGCTCGACGAGCGGCGCGACGAGATCGTGGCCCGCTGGGGCGAGCCGCTCTACCGCCGGTTCCGGCTGTTCCTCTGGGGCTCGGCGGCAGGATTCGACACGGGCCTGGTGCAGGCCTACCGCTGGGTGCTGCAGATGCCGGGGACGCCAGCTTAGGGCCTGATTGGCCCTAGCGCGGCGGACGGAGGCCGTCGAGCACGAACCCGAGGAGGCGATCGGCCGACTCGGGGGAGTGCTCGGTGGACATCACCACGCCGTGCACCAGGCGCAGCACGTCGTCGGGCTCGACCTCCTTGCGGATGGCGCCCGCCTCCTGGGCGCGCCGCAGCAGGTCGCCGACCGCGACCCGCATCATGGTCTTGCAGTCGATCATCGTGGGCGAGTCGGTGCCGAGCATCTGCTTGACCGCGATACCCACTCCGCGCCGGGCCTTGATGTAGTCGAACTGCATCCGCAGCCACTCGGCCAATGCCTCGCTGGGGTCTTCCCGCGCGGCCAGGGCCTCGCCGCGCGCGCAGAGCGCGCTGATCTCGTCGCGGTAGACAGCCTCGAGCAGTGTCTCCCGATCGGGGAAGTGCCGGTAGAGAGTGCCCGGGCCGACCCCGGCGCGGCGGGCGATGTCGTCGAGCGTCGCCTTCTCACCGTTCGCGCTGAACGCGTCGCGGGCGGCCAGCATGACCCGCTCGCGGTTGCGCCGCGCGTCGGCGCGCAGCGGCCGTTCGGTCGTCACCAGCACCCACCTCCCGGGTCACTGTGGGGCAACACACTATTAACGGAGACTGTCTCCGGATAGTGTTGCGAAATCGGAGACGTCCTCCATATGCTAGCTCAGTAGGAACCGGAGAGCATCTCCGCTTAGTCCACTCCTCTCGGGGGAAACCTTGTCCACCCAAACTGCCGCGCCGGCCGTCACGCGGTCCAGCGCCGGGGCCCGCGCGCCGGGCCGGCTCGCGCTGCTCATCATCGTGAGCGCCCAACTGATGCTGATCGTCGACGGCACGGTCATGAACGTCGCGCTCCCGCACATCCAGGAGGGCCTGGGCTTCTCCACCGCCGGCCTCTCCTGGGTGATCAACGCGTACACGCTGACCTTCGGTGGCCTGTTGCTGCTCGGCGGCCGGGCCGGTGACATCCTCGGCCGGCGCCGGATGTTCGTGGTCGGCATCGCGCTGTTCACGATCGCGTCGCTGGTCGGCGGCCTGGCCACCTCGGCCACCTGGCTGCTCGCCGCCCGCGTCGCGCAGGGCGTCGGCGCCGCGATGGCCGGTCCCAACACGATCGCGCTGATCTCCACCACTTTCACCGAGCCCCGCCAGCGGATCCGCGCGCTGGCCCTGCTCTCCGCCATGGCCAGCGCCGGCTTCGCGATCGGCCTGATCATCGGCGGCGTCCTCACCGACGCCCTGTCCTGGCGCTGGGTGCTGTTCATCAACGTGCCGTTCGGCGTCGCCGCCGTGCTGCTCGCGCCCCGGCATGTCCGGGAGCCGGAGCGGCACCCCGGCCGGCTCGAGTGGCCCGGCGCGCTGACCGCCACGCTCGGCATCGGCGCGCTCGTCTACGGGTTCATCCACGCCTCGACGCACGGCTGGACCGCGGGGGAGACGCTCGGCTCGCTGGGCGCCGGCGTGGTCCTGCTGGTCTCGTTCCTGCTCATCCAACTGCGCTCCGCCCAGCCGCTGGTGCCGCTGTCGCTCTTCAAGGACCGCAACCGCGCGGTGGGTTACGTCGGATTCCTCCTGGGCCCGGCGGCGATGATGTCGGCGTTCTACTTCCTGACCCAGTTCATCCAGATCGTCCTCGGGTTCGGGCCGCTGGCGACGGGGCTGGCGTTCCTGCCGATGGCCGGTTCGATGTTCGCGATGACCCGGGTCGTCCCGCGGCTGCTGCCCAAGATCGGCCCACGGCCACTCGCCCTGACCGGCGCGCCGCTGATGATCGCCGGTCTGGCCTGGCTGACCCAACTTTCCACCACCAGCGGGTACGCGGGTGCGCTGCTCGGCCCGATGATCCTGCTCGGCCTGGGCGGTGGCCTGACCTTCGTGCCGCTGACCCCGGTGATCATGGGTTCGGTGCAGCCGCGCGAGGCGGGTGCGGCCAGTGGCGTGCTGCAGACCATGCAGCAGATCGGCGCGACGCTGGGGCTCGCGGTGCTGATCGCCGTGTTCGGTGCGGCGGTGGGCCCGGCCGGTGCGGCCGGGACGACCGACGCGGCCGGCTTCGTGCACGGCATGAACGCGGCGAACGTGGTCTCCGTGATCATCGCGCTCGGGCTGGTCGTGGTGGCGCTGAGCTTCCGCTCGGTGCGCCGCCCGGCGCCGCGACCCGAGCCGGAGGTCATCATCGAACCCGCGTAACAGGCGTTTCTCGGGGGATGCGACGGGTCATGGGCGGTTTCGCCCATGACCCGTCGCCGTTTGGGTAAAGGTGCCCGACATGGATGACGTGCGGATCGACCGGGCCGCGGTGGACGACTGGATGGAAGCCTATGAGCAGGCGTGGCGTACGCCCGGGACCGATGCTCTTGCTTCGATCTTCACCGACGACGCCCGCTACTCGCAGGGTCCGTTCGTGGAGCCTGTGCTCGGACTGCCGGCCATCGGGCGGATGTGGGAGGCGACCCGGGAGGGCGCCGCGGAGCCGTTCACGATGAACAGTTCGATCGTGGCGGTCGAGGGCGACACCGCGGTCGTTCGGGTATCGGTCCATTACGCGGAGCCGAGCCCGCACGAGTACCGCGACCTGTGGGTCATGCGGTTCGCCCCTGACGGGCGATGTCGGGAATATGAGGAATGGCCGTTCGCCCCCGAGCAACGCAACACTATGTCCTCATAAGACGGTGCAAGTCCGGCTTTTCGGGCACGGCCGCACGGATGACGGACAGTGTGGCCGCTCGCCGACTTGCCAAGGGCAGTAGGTTCTTCACGTGGCCACCGTCCTTCTGGTCGAAGACGACCACGTCGTGCGTGGCGCGATGCTGCGGTCCCTCGCCGACCGCGGGCACGCCGTCCACGCCGTCGGCACCGCTCTCGACGCTCTGCGCCGGGTCGCGGCCGAGACGCCCGACCTGGTCGTGCTCGACCTCGGCCTGCCCGACCTCGACGGCGCCGACGCGCTGCGGATGCTGCGCGGCATCACCGACGTGCCCATCATCATCGCCACCGCGCGCGACGACGAGCAGGGCATCGTGCGGCTGCTGCGGGCCGGCGCCGACGACTACATGGTCAAGCCGTTCACCGGCGCACACCTCGACGCCCGCATCACCACCGTGCTGCGCCGGGTCGGCCGGGCCAGCCGCACCGTCGCGCCGGCCGTGCACGAGGTCGGCGGCCTGCGCGTCGACGTGGGCGAGCGCAGCGCCGCCCTCGACGGCGCGGCGCTCGCGCTGACCCGCAAAGAGTTCGACCTGTTGGCCTACCTCGCGGCACGCCCGGGCCGGGTAGTCTCCCGCCGGGAGTTGTTGGAGGAGGTATGGCGCCAGCCGTCAGTCGGCGAGGACCAGACGATCGACGTTCATCTTTATTGGCTCCGCCGCAAGCTGGGCGAGTCCGCGGCGAAACCCCGCTACCTGCGCACCGTGCGGGGGGTCGGGTTCCGGCTGGTGGCCCCCGACTGAGGCCCGCGCTGGCCGCGCTCGCGGCCGGCATGACGACGATCGTCGCGCTGGTGTTCCTGATTCCCCTGGGCATCGCCGTGCAGCGCGACAACCGCGACGACGCCCTGGCCGCCGCCGCCCGAAGCAGCGGCATCGTGGCCGGCGCCCTCGCGGTCACCACCGACACCAGCAGGCTCGGCGCGGCGATCAAGGCCGCCGGCGGCGACATCCACGTGCACGGCATCGAGGCGGGCACCAAGTCGCGCGCCGCCGGCGTCGACATCGAGCGCGCCTCGGCCGGCAACGAACCGATCGTGGTCGACATCGACGGCGGCGCGCTGCGCCTCGAACCGGTCAAGGTCGGCGACCGGATCGCCGTGATCGAGGTGTTCGTCTCCGACGCGGCCCTGCGGGGCGGTTCCGGTCGCACCTGGCTGATCCTCTTCGGCATCGCCCTGGCCCTGGTCATCGTCACCGTGATCGTCGTCGACCGGATCGCCGGCCGGGCCGTCACCGCGGCCCGCACGTTGGCCAAGGCCGCGGTCGGCCTCGGCGACGGAGACCTGACCACCCGCGTCCGGCCCAGCGGCCCGCAGGAACTGGCCGAGGCGGGCCTGGCCTTCAACCGGATGGCCGAACGGCTCAGCGTCACCCGCACCGACGAGTTCGAGCTGGTGGCCGACCTTTCGCACCGCTTGCGTACCCCGTTGACGGTGTTGCGGTTGGACGCCGACGCCCTCGACTCCGACGACACCAGCATCGGCTCGTTCACCGAGGCCGAGCTCGACCGCCGCCGCACGATCCGCCGCATCCGCCAGGCGATCGTGACCCTGGAGGGCGAGATCGACGTCCTGATCAAGACCACCCGCAAAACCATCTCGCAGGACGCTGGCCCCGGCAGCTGCGACGCGAGCGAGGTGGTCCGCGAGCGGATGGTCTTCTGGTCGCAGCTGGCCGACGACCAGAACCGCCCACACCGCGTGGTCGGGGCACACACCCGCATCCAGGTCCCGGTGCCTCGGGCCGAGCTGGCGGCGGCGCTCGACGCGGTGATCGGCAACGTCTTCCGCTACACCCCGCAGAGCACGGCGTTCGAGGTGGCGATCTCCCGCCGCGACGGTTACGTCGCGGTCCGCGTCGACGACGCCGGCCCGGGCATCGCCAACCCCGAACGCGCGCTGCGGCGCGGGGCCAGCGACCGCGGCTCGACGGGCCTGGGCCTCGACATCGCGAAGCGGGTCACCCTGACCGCACACGGCTCGGTCAGCATCGACCGCGCCCAGCTGGGCGGCGCCAGCGTGGTCATGCTGCTGCGCGATCCCGACGCACCGGAGAAGCAGGTGAGCCGTTTCGGCCTGGTCGGCCGGCTGGCGCGGGAGCCGGTCGCTCGCCGCCGCCAGAAACGCCGCTCCGACCACGATTAGCGCTTGCGATTCAGCGACGGCGGGGTTCTCGCCGGACCGCGTCCGCGCTCAGCGGCCTGACCAGGCCCACCGGGGGCGGCGGGGACCGGGCCTCTTCCGCAACGATCGACGGGCGGCGATACTGACGCGGTGAAGCCGACGCTCCGCCGCCCCGCCGGCCTACTGCTCGCCGCCGCCCTGGCCCTCGTCAACACGCTGCTGTGGTCGTCGCCGGCCGCCGCGCACGGCGGCGCGAAGATAACCGTCAACACCGACGGTCGGGGCTCGGTGTGGGTCAGCGTGACCTACGAAGACGGCCACCCGGCGGAAGGCGCTGTCGACGCGACCCTGACCGCCCGCGAGGCCGACGGCACCGCGGTGGCGCCGGCGAAGCTGGTGCAGTCGTCGGCGCCGGGAACGCTCGTCTACATGAGCACGCTGCCGGTCGGCTCGTGGGCGGTCACTGTCGAGTTCGGACCGCCGATCGCCCGCACCTGCGCGGCCTCGTTCCAGGTCGGCACGTCCAACAACACCCAGACCACCAACTGCGACGCACCCACGCCGCTGGCCGCCTCGGCCCCGGTCAAGGTGACCGAATCCGGCAGCAGCTCGGCCTGGCTACTGATCGGCGTCGCTGTCGTCGGCGGCATCGTCGTGGCCGTACTGGCCCTGATGCTGCGCCGCCGCCGCGACACCGAGCGCGCACCGACGCCACGCGGCCCGGACCGCAAGGCCAAGGCCGGCGCCCGCCGATAGGGCTTGTGCCCGGCAGCCAAGCCCGCCAGACCCGGGCACGGCCCGGACGGCACGATCGACCGGTGCGGGTCAGCCGGGGTAGGCCTCGCAGCTCATTGGGCAAGAAAGGCTGCTGGCCTCCGTGTGGGCGCCCGGGACCCCGCCAACGCACTGCCGCGGATGGTCCTCCGGCCCGCGAATGCATTGCCGCGGGTGGGATCTGCGGCGTCCGCCGGACACGCTGCGTGGGCCTGCGGCCCGCAGACGCACTGCCGCGTGCGCGGCCTTGCCGCGCGAACGGCACTGCGAGGCTTGGGCCTGCGGCCCGCGTCAGACGAACGCACCGCAGGGATTGGGCCTGCGGCCCGCGAACGCGCTGCGAGGCCTGCGGCCTAGGGCCTGCGAACGTGCCGCCGCGTGCGCGGCCCGCGCCAGGCGAACGCACTGCGGGGCCTGGGCTTGCGGCCCGCGCCAGGCGAACGCACTGTGAGGCTTGGGCTTGCGGCCCGCCAGGCGAACGCACTGCGAGGCTTGGGCCTGCGGCCCGCGAACGCGCTGCCGCGTGCGCGGCCTTGCCGCGCGAACGCACGGCGAGGCTTGGGCCTGCGACCCGCGAACGCGCTGTCGCGTGCGGCCGAGAGCAAGCGAATGCGCGACGGAGCCCAATCGCGACAAGGCCGACAGCCTTACCGCTCGCCCCGCCGACGCACCCGCCGCTGGCGGCGGCTAGACGAAGGAAACGGTCACCGGCAGCTCCGCGAAGGCTTCGTAGCGGTCGATTTCGGCGGTCAGGGCGCGGCGTTGGGCGGTGGTGGGGTCGATCAGCAGGTCGATCTCGACGGTGATGGTCTTCGGGCCGGTCTTGCGGCGCCAGAAGGCGCCGACTTGGCCGTCGAAGGCGATCGTGTGGAGCATCCCGTTTTCCGTGTATTGACCGGGCGGCGGGACGGTGCCAGCCAGGTTGTAGGCGCATTTCGTGTCGCTGTAGGCGACCACGTATTCGTCGTAGCCCTGCAACAGGGCCGCCGCCGGTGGGGGTGGGGGCGGGGGCGCGTCGGCGGCGAACCACAGCGTGCGGCCGTCGACCACCTCGCTGGACAGCGCCGCGCCACAGGCCGCGATGCCGCGTTTGATCTCGGCCACCGTCAGGCTCGACCACCACGCGAAGTCTTTGATCGTGGCCGGGCCGTGGCTCGTGAAGTAGCGCCGGGTCAGCTCGGCCAGGCCCTCCGCAGGACCAAGCGAGACCGGCGCCGGCACCCGCTCCGAGACCAGCGCGTAGGTGTGTTGCTTCCCCCGCCGCACCCCGTTGGCGATCAGCCCGGCCAGCTCCGCGAACATCACCACGTAGGCCAGCTTGTTGCCGGTCGCGGGGAAGCCGGCCGCGGCCAGGGCCGCCTCCAACTCCTTGCGGGTCAGGTGGTTGCCGCCCCGAAGCGCGGAGCCGATCACCTTGGTGGCCGCGGAGGCGGTCGACTCGTCCAGGCCGTGCATCCGGTTGTAGTAGCCGTTGAAGACGTGCACCCGGTGCGCGGTCACCGCCTGGATCCAGCCCAACTCTTCGCCCAGCACGAAATGCCAGGTCGGCCGCAGGATGTGGGTGCGCAGGATGACGCCGTCGTCGAGCAGTCGCTGCACAGCGGCGTCGGTGACGCCCGGCGCGGAGCGCTGGGCCAGCGACCACTTGGCCACCGCGTATTCCTGCGCCTGCACGCAACCCAGCCGGCGCACCGCCGCGACCGGGTCGGCGCACGGCGGACCGGCGAGACGTTGCTGGTGCAACCGCCGCGGCCCGATCTCCGACGCTTCCATGGCGAGGAGTCTAGGAAGGACCACCGACAGGAGACGAGCGGCGCGGCGGCCAGGACGAAGCCGCCGCGCCGAACAGACCCATCAGTGCGCCGCGTGCTCCTTGCGCACGGCGTCCGCGAGATGGCTGGGCATCGGCTCGTAGCGGGCGAACGTCCGCGCGAACGTGCCGGCCCCCGAGGTCATCGAGCGCAACTCGACCGCGTAGCGCACCAACTCGGTCGCCGGTACCTCGGCCCGGACCAGGGTGCGTTCGACGCCGACCTGGTCGGGCTCGGTGCCGAGCACCCGCCCGCGCCGGCTCGACATGTCGGACATCACCGCGCCGACGTAGGCGTCGGGGATCCGGATCACGATCTCGTCGACCGGCTCCAGCAGGGTCACCATGCCCTTCTCGGCCGCGTCCTTGAGTGCCATCTGCCCGGCGGTCTGGAACGCCGCGTCCGACGAGTCGACGCTATGCGCCTTGCCGTCGAACAGGGTCACCTTGAGGTCGACGACCGGGTAGCCGGCCACTATCCCGCGTTCCATCAGGGCGCGCACGCCCTTCTCCACCGACGGGATGTAGTTGTGCGGCACCGCTCCGCCGACCACCTTGTCGGCGAACTCGAAACCGGCGCCGCGCTCCAGCGGCTCGACCTCGATGTCGCAGACGGCGTACTGGCCGTGGCCGCCGGACTGCTTCACGTGCCGGCCGTGTCCCTTGGCGCCGGCGACGAACGTCTCGCGCAGCGCGACGCGTACGGGCTCGGTCTCGATCTCCGCACCTCCGCCGCGCAACCGGTCGAGCACGACGTCGGCGTGTGCCTCGCCCATGCACCACAGGACCATCTGGTGGGTTTCCGGGTTGCGCTCGAGGCGCATCGTCGGGTCGCCGGCCACCAGGCGGCCGAGGTTCTTGGCCAGCGTGTCCTCGTCGGACCGGGTCTTGGCGACCACCGCGACCGGCAGCAGCGGCTCGGGCATCTCCCACGGCGCCATCAACAGCGGCTCGTCCTTCGACGAGATCGTGTCACCGGTCTCGGCACTGCCCGACTTGGTGATCGCGCAGATGTCGCCGGCGATGCACTCGGAGATCTCGCGCAGCGCCGAACCCAGCGGCGAGTAGATGTGTGAGATCCGCTCGTCGGAGTCGTGGTCGGGGTGGCCGCGCTGCTCCATGCCGTGGCCGGAGATGTGCACGGTCGCCTCCGGGCGCAAGGTGCCGGAGAAGACCCGGACCAGCGAGACCCGCCCGACGTGGCGGTCGACCGTCGTCTTGACCACCTCGGCCACCAGCGGGCCGTTGGGGTCGCAGGTCAGCGGCGGGTGCGGCGAGCCGTCGACGCCGGTCACCACCGGCAGGTCGTGCTCGAGCGGCGACGGGAACGCCGAGGTCAGCACCTCGAGCAGCGCGTCGATGCCGACCTTGCTCTCGGCACAGGTCGGGATCACCGGGTAGAAGTGGCCCCGGGCGACCGCGGTCTCCAGGTCGTTGATGAGCACGTCGGTGTCGATCTCTTCGCCCTCGAGGTAACGCTCCATCAGCGTCTCGTCCTCGCTCTCGGCGATGATCCCCTCGATCAGCTCGTTGCGCGCCTCGGCGATCGCCGGCAGGTGCTCGGGATCGGGGTCGCGCACCGCGGGCGGATAGCCCTTGCTGTAGTCGAACACCCGCTGCGTGATCAGACCCATCAGGCCGACGGTCGAGACGCCGTCGTCGCCGAGCATGGGCAGATACAACGGGAGTACGTTGTCGCCGAACACCCGCTGGCAGAGCGCGACCGTCTCGTCGAAGTCGGCGCGCTGGTGGTCGAGGCGGGTGACCGCGACCGCACGCGGCATGCCGACGCTCGCGCACTCCTCCCACAGCGCCGCGGTCGCGGCGTCCATCCCGTCGGCGGCCGGCACCACGAACAGCGCCGCGTCGGCGGCGCGCAACCCGGCCCGCAACTCGCCGACGAAGTCGGCGTAGCCGGGAGTGTCGAGCAGGTTGACCTTCACGCCCTCGTGGAAGAACGGTGCCGCCGCGAGGCTGACCGACCGCTGCTGTTTGACCGCGGCCGGGTCGTGATCGCACGTCGTGGTGCCCTCGGTCACCGAACCGGCACGGCTGATCGTGCCGGTCGCGGCCAGCAGTGCTTCGGCGAGGGTCGTCTTACCTGACCCCGAATGCCCGACGAGCACCACGTTGCGAACCCTGCCGGGCTCATCCACCACCGGCGCGGGGCCGGTGACTCCCTTCTCCTGAGCCTTCTGAGCCATCGGGACCTCCCTGGTGAGCTAGCTCACGTCATCTTCCGATCCCACACCCGCAACCCGCCGTACACAACCCCGACGCTAAAGGTGAGGGAGTGACGGACGACCCGCCCGGGAACAGCGGGCACCGTATCGTCCGTGGCGCCGCACCGTTATCGTGGGACCGCCATGGCGAAGATCTTCCAGGTGTCCGCGCGGGCCGGGATGGCCCACGTAATCGAACCGATCGCCCGCCGGCTGATCGGTTGGGGTGTCACCCCCAACCAGGTGACAGTCGCGGGCACCGTCGGCGTGCTCGGCGGCGCCATCGGTCTGGGTGCTCAAGGCTTCCTTGTCGCCGGTGCGCTGGTCGTCACGTTCTTCGCGTTGGTCGACCTGGTCGACGGCACGATGGCCCGGCTCAGCGGCGGCTCCACGCGCTTCGGCGCGCTGCTCGACTCGACGATGGACCGCATCGCCGACGGCGCGGTGGTCGGCACGGTGATCTACATCCTGGCCCAGCGGGGCGACAAGTGGGGCGTGGTCGGCGGCATCATCTGTCTGGTCACCGGTGCCGTCGTGTCCTACGTGAAGGCCCGCGCCGAGGGACTGGGCCTCAAGGCCAACGTCGGCATCGCCGAACGCGCCGAGCGTCTGATCATCATCGGCATCGGCGGCCTGCTGAGCGGTTTCGGCCTCGAATGGGGGTTGGCCGCGGCCGTGTGGTTCCTCGCCGCCGTCTCGGTGATCACAATCTGGCAACGCATGGCGTACGTGTACAAGCAGGCTCAGGCGGCCGACGCGGCCGACCGTGCGCGAGCTGCCGAGGCGGAGCTGTGAACCCGGTCGACCTCGGCTACGCGGCCGGCTGGAGCCTCGTGCGCGGGCTGCCCGAGCCGGTCGCCCGCGGCCTGTTCAACGCCGCCGCCGACCAGGCATACCGTAAGAACGGCCGGGGAACCCAGCGGCTGCGGCGCAACCTGCGCCGGGTGGTCGGGCCGGAGATGCCCGAGGCCGAACTCGACGCGCTGGTTCGTGCCGGGCTCCGCTCGTACGCCCGGTATTGGAAGGAAGCCTTCCGCCTTCCGTCCCGCAGCCACCAGCAGCACCTCGACGACTTCCAGGTCGACAACACCGACATGCTCCGGAAGTTGCTCGGCGAGGGCGGCGTGATCATGGCGCTCAACCACTCCGGCAACTGGGACAACGCGGGCGCGTGGGTGACCGCCAACGGCTGGCAGCTGACAACCGTTGCGGAGCGGCTCAAGCCGGAGTCGGTCTACAAGCGGTTCGCCGAATACCGGAAAAAGATCGGCTTCGAGATCGTCCCGCTGACCGGCGGCGACCGGCCGCCCTTCGACGTCCTGGTCGACCGCCTGCGCGACGGCGCGGTGGTGCCGCTGCTGGCCGACCGCGACCTGTCCACCCGCGGTGTCGAGGTCGAGTTCTTCGGCGGGCGTACCCGGATGGCACCGGGTCCTGCCCTGCTGGCGATCCAGACGGGCATGCCGTTGCTGGTGATCGACGTGTGGTTCGACGAGCGGTCGACCCGCGGCTACGTCAACCCGCCGCTGGAGATACCCGGCCCGGAGACGGGAACGCTGAGGGAACGGGTGTCCGCGGTGACCCAGAAGATGGCCACCGGCTTCGAAGCGGCGATCGCGCGACACCCGCAGGACTGGCACATGCTCCAGCGGGTCTGGCTCGACAAGCCGGCGCCGACAGCGGAGGTCTGAGGAGGTGGGCCGGATGCGGATCGGCATCGTCAGCCCCTACTCCTTCGACGTGCCGGGCGGCGTGCAGAACCACATCCTCGACCTGGCCGAGGCACTCATCGGCCTGGGCCACGAGGTGAGCGTGCTGGCACCGGCCGACGACGAGGCAGAGCTTCCGCCGTTCGTGGTGTCCGCCGGCCGCGCTGTTCCCTTTCCCTACAACGGTTCGGTGGCCCGCATCGCGTTCGGCCCGTTGTCCAGCGCGCGGGTCCGCCGCTGGCTGGCCCGGGGCGACTTCGACGTGCTGCACGTGCACGAGCCGTTGGCGTTGAGCCTGTCGATGCTCGCGGTGCTCAACAGCCGCGGCCCGGTGGTCGCCACGTTCCATACCGCGATGACGCGCTCGCGCGCCCTGTCGGTCGCGCAGGGCGTGCTCCGCCTGGTGCTGGAACGGATCACCGCCCGGATCGCGGTCAGCGAACTCGCGCGCAAGGTGCAGGTCGAGCACCTCGACGGCGGCGCGGTCGAGATTCCCAACGGGGTGACCGTCGCGCGTTACGCCCACGCGACGCCGCTGCCCGGTTGGCCGGGAACCGGTGGCGCGCTTGGCTTCCTGGGCCGCTTCACCGAGCCCCGCAAGGGTTTCCCGGTGTTGCGCGACGCGTTCGTCGAGCTGGCGCCGGCGCGCCCCGGCCTGCGCCTGCTGGTCGCCGGCCCCGGCGACGTCGACGACCTGATGGAGGGCATCCCGGTCGCGTTGCGCGACCGGATCACCTACCTGGGCCTGGTGTCGGAGGCCGACAAGGCCCGGATGCTGCGCAGCGTCGACCTGTATGTCGCACCCAACATCGGCGGCGAGTCGTTCGGAATGATCCTGACCGAGGCGATGGCCGCGGGTACGGCGGTGGTGGCCAGCGACCTCGACGCGTTCCGCCGCGTCCTGGACGGCGGCCGGGCCGGCCGCCTGTTCCCGACCGGCGACGCGACCGCGCTCGGCTCGGCGCTGGCGTCCCTTCTGGACGATCCGGCGGGCCGGGCGGCGTTGGTCGACAACGCCAACTCGGTCGTCGCCGGCTACGACTGGCCGGTGGTCGCGCTCCGGGTTCTCGAGGTGTACGCCGCCGCGATCGAGGCCACCGACGGCCGGGTCATCGACGTGGAGTGGTCCGAACCGCGCTAGGCGGCCGGCTCGCGTCACACGGTCCACTGTGTACGCAACGGTGCCGTGGCCGTGACAGGTGTTGCCAACCGACACCGGTGTGGCCAGGTTGCCCCGGTCACATCCGGCCGACTTTTGTTTGAGGCCGGCAACAAGGGCGCTGACCTGCATCGACACCGCCGGTATCACGCTGCGTGATCGGCAGACCCCGCCGGTGACATGATCCTTGCCCACCGCTTCGCATTACGATGCGCTGCATGTGGTGGGTCGTAGTCGTGGTCATCGTCGTGACGGTGCTGGCCACCTACCTGACGTGGACGGCGCAGCGGGTCGACCGCCTGCACGACCGCTCCGCGGCGGCCGCGCGATCCTTGGACGCCCACCTGCTCCGCCGGGCGGCGGCCGCCGCCGTGCTGGCGGAAGACCACCAGTTCCCGGAGCTCTACGCGGCGGCCAGGGACGCTCTGGACGCGGGTGACGACGAGCGCGAAGCGGCGGAGAACGACCTGACCAGGCAGTTGCGGTCGGTGCCGCTCTGGACGGACGACCCGGGCGCGGACCCGGTCATCGCGGCCAGCCGACGGCTGGCCCTGGCCCGGCAGGTGCACAACGACCTGGCCCGCGAAGCCCACGCGGCGCGCCGCCGCCCGTTGGTGCGCATCCTGCTGCTCACCCGCAGGCACAACCGCCCAAGGTTCTTCGACATCGACGACCCCACGATCACCCCGGCGCGCCCGGTGGCCCCGATCTCCCCGGCGCCCGCAGTGGCCCCACCGCCACCAGCCGGCGTAGCGGGCTGAGCCCGCCGCCGGCCGGGCCGCGGAGCTGGCCTAGGTGGCAGTAGCCAGCCCCAACTAAGGGGTGGGTCCCGTTGCCGGGCATAGCCCACAAATCAGGATCTGCGGGCGGTGACAAGGTGGAGCGCCCCACCGGACCTTGCGAAGACCGACAACGGGACCCGCCCCGACCCCCGGTCCCCGCAGCTCGGGCCGGGGTCCCGGGGCGGCGCCCCGGAGAGGAAATGCGGCAGGCCACCGTGGGGTTGATTGGATATCGGGTGGGAGCCAATTCCGCACTACCCTGGCTCCGAAGGCAGAGCCGAGAGAGGAAGTGGCCACGTGACCGAGACCACCGAGCAGGGCGGCGTGACCGGCACGTCGCGGGTCAAGCGGGGTATGGCCGAGATGCTCAAGGGCGGTGTGATCATGGATGTGGTCACGCCCGAGCAGGCCAAGATCGCTGAAGACGCGGGTGCGGTCGCGGTCATGGCGTTGGAGCGGGTGCCGGCTGATATCCGGGCCCAGGGTGGCGTGTCGCGGATGAGCGATCCCGACATGATCGACGGGATCATCAACGCGGTCTCGATTCCGGTCATGGCCAAGGCGCGGATCGGGCACTTCGTCGAGGCCCGGATCCTGCAGGCGCTCGGTGTCGACTACGTCGACGAGTCCGAGGTGCTGACGCCGGCCGACTACAGCAACCACATCGACAAGTGGGCGTTCAGCGTGCCGTTCGTGTGTGGCGCTACCAACCTGGGCGAGGCGCTGCGGCGGATCACCGAGGGCGCCGCGATGATCCGGTCGAAGGGTGAGGCCGGCACCGGTGACGTGTCCAACGCGACAACCCACATGCGCAAGATCGGCGGCGAGATCCGGCGGTTGACGTCGCTGTCTCCCGACGAGCTCTACGTCGCGGCCAAGGAGCTGCAGGCGCCCTACGACCTGGTGGTCGAGATCGCCCGCACCGGCAAGCTGCCGGTCGTGCTCTTCACCGCCGGCGGCATCGCGACGCCGGCCGACGCGGCGATGATGATGCAGCTCGGCGCCGAGGGCGTGTTCGTCGGTTCGGGCATCTTCAAGTCGGGCAACCCGGCCCAGCGCGCGGCGGCGATCGTCAAGGCCACCACCTTCCACGACGACCCGGAGATGCTGGCCAAGGTCTCCCGCGGCCTCGGCGAGGCGATGGTCGGCATCAACGTCGACGAGATCCCGCAGCCGCACCGGCTCGCCGAGCGTGGCTGGTGACCGCACGTCCCGTCGTCGGCGTGTTCGCCCTGCAGGGCGACGTGCGGGAGCATGTCCGCGCGCTGACCTCGCTGGGCGTTGGCGCGGTGCCCGTGCGCCGTCCCGGTGAGCTCGACGACGTCGACGGCCTGGTCATCCCGGGCGGCGAGTCGACGACGATGAGCAAGCTGTCCATCGACTTCGGCCTGTTCGACCCGATCGCGAAGCGGCTCGCCGACGGTATGCCCGTCTACGGCTCGTGCGCCGGCATGATCATGCTGGCCTCGACGGTGCTGGACGGGCGTCCTGATCAGCGGAGCTTCGGTGCGATCCCGATGACGGTGCGGCGCAACGCGTTCGGGCGGCAGGTGGACTCGTTCGAGGCCCCGGTCGCGGTGGCCGGGGTGGAGGGCGGCCCTTTCCACGCCGTCTTCATCCGGGCGCCGTGGGTGGAGTCCGTGGGCGACGACGTGGCGGTGTTGGGCTCGATCGACCGCGCCGGCGCCGACGGTGCGGTAGCCCCGCACATCGTGGCGGTCCGCCACGGCGCGGCGTTGGCGACCTCGTTCCATCCGGAACTGACGGGCGATCTGCGGTTGCACGAGCTGTTCGTGGAGATGGTCCGCGACGCGGCCTGACGGCTTTCGGGCCGGGTGACCGGCTCCCGGTGTGCGACGCGGGGATGGTCCGCGACGCGGCCTGACGGCCTTCGGGGCGGGTGACCGGCTCCCGGTGTGCGACGCGCGGATGGTCCGGTTTTCGGTCTTTGACCTGGTTTCCCAGCGCGGGCCTGGCAGGGCTGGGCCCCCTGGGGCCCGGCCCGGTCCCCGGCGGGAGCGACGGTCGTGCCCACCGCGGACCCGGGACCCGATCTTGATTTGCGACGTTGACTGGATCATGTCCGATTGAGGCGGCTGGGGGAGACGCGTCTCTCGTCGGTAGACTTGGTGGCTTGGGCAGCCCAGCCCGCCCGTTTCCGCTGCCCATCTGGGGTTATTTCGGAGGTCATCCATGTCCGGCCACTCAAAGTGGGCGACGACCAAGCACAAGAAAGCCGTTATCGACGCCAAGCGCGGCAAGATGTTCGCCAAGCTGATCAAGAACGTCGAGGTGGCGGCGCGCACCGGTGGTGGCGATCCGGCCGGTAACCCCACGTTGTACGACGCCATCCAGAAGGCCAAGAAGAGTTCGGTGCCCAACGACAACATCGACCGCGCGGTCAAGCGTGGGTCGGGGCTCGAGGCCGGCGGTGCCGATTACCAGACGATCATGTACGAGGGGTACGGCCCGAACGGTGTCGCGCTGTTGATCGAGTGTCTGACTGACAACCGGAACCGGGCGGCGACCGAGGTGCGGACCGCGTTGACCCGCAACGGTGGGTCGTTCGCGGATGCCGGGTCGGTGTCCTACATGTTCACGCGCAAGGGCGTCGTGATCGTGCCCAAGGCCGGGCTCGCCGAAGACGACGTGCTGCTCGCCGTGCTCGACGCGGGCGCCGAAGAGGTCAACGACCTGGGTGAGGCCTACGAGGTGGTGTCGGAACCGACCGACCTGGTGCCGGTGCGCACCGCGCTGCAGGACGCCGGGATCGACTACGAGTCGGCCGAGTCGTCGCTGGTGCCGAGCGTCAACGTGCCGCTCGACGAAGAAGGCGCCCGCAAGATCTTCAAGCTGATCGACGTGCTGGAAGACTGCGATGACGTGCAGAACGTGTACGCGAACTTCGACGTCTCCGACGACGTGATGGCGTTGATCGACGCCTGAGCTTTTCCACAAGTCGGACCACAACCCGATGGCGCGGGGCTGCGCTGTCGGGTTGTGCCCGTTTTGGGCCGAATTTATCCACAGTCCATAGTGGTCAGACCGCAGTCCGGGCAGCCACGCCGGTAACGTGAGGCGCGTGACCGAGCCGCGCCGCAACGGACCTGCCTGGTTGTCCGACGCTGTCCTTTATCAGATCTACCCGCAGAGTTTCGCCGACTCCAACGGCGACGGGATCGGTGATCTCGCGGGCGTTCTCGACCGCCTCGACTACCTGCGGTGGCTGGGCGTCGACACGGTGTGGTTCAGCCCGTGTTTCCGCTCGCCGTTCGCCGACGCGGGCTACGACGTCAGCGACTACCTGTCGATCGCGCCGCGTTACGGGACCAACGACGACCTGGTCGCGGTCACCGAGGCCGCCCGCGAACGGGGCATCCGCATCATGCTCGACCTGGTCGCCGGGCACACGTCCGACCAGCACCCGTGGTTCCGGGCGTGGGCCGACGATCCCGACGACGACCGGTTCATCTGGTCGCCGAAGGTGGGGTCGCCGGCCGGGGCGTGGGCGCCGGTGCCGGGCAAGCGCGGCGGCTACTTCATGCTCAACTTCTATCCGTGCCAGCCGGCGCTCAACTTCGGCTATGCCCGCGACAACCCGCGCGAGCCTTGGCGGCAGGCGGTCGACGCGCCGGGGCCGCGGGCCAACCGCGAGGCGCTGCGCGAGATCATGGCCTTCTGGTTCGACCGCGGGGTGAGCGGCTTCCGCGTCGACATGGCGGCGTCGCTGGTCAAGGACGACCCCGGCTACGTCGAGACCGGCAAGCTATGGGGCGAGATGCGGGCGTGGATGGATCGCGCCTACCCCGACAACGTGCTGATTCCGGAGTGGGGCGACCCGGCGGTCGCGGTGCCGGCGGGGTTCCACGCCGACTTCTTTCTGCATTTCCGGGGCACGGCGTTGCGCTCGCTCTGGCACCTCGGCATCGGCACCGCGGACCCGTCATGGTCGACCGGGCCGGCTTATTTCGACGCCGAAGGACTGGGGGCAATCACCGAGTTCGTCAACCAGTGGCAGACGGCCGCCGAGGTGATCGCGGGTGCGGGGCAGATCGCGCTGCCGACGTCGAACCACGACTACGCGCGGCTGGTCACCGGCACCCGGGCACGTGAGCACGTGGGCGCGGCCTTCGCGTTCCTGATGACCTGGCCGACGCTGCCGACGATCTACTTCGGCGACGAGATCGGCATGCGCTACATCCCCGACCTGCCCGACAAGGAGGGCAGCATGCTGGCGCCGGTCAACAACCGCACGGGATCGCGCACCCCGATGCAGTGGGACTCCTCGCCCAACGCGGGTTTCTCGACGGCGCCGGCAGACCAGCTCTACCTGCCGATAGACCCTGACCCGGCACGGCCGACGGTGGCCGCTCAGCGCGCCGACGAGGGTTCGCTGCTGCATCTGGTGCGCCGGCTGATCACACTGCGTCGGGCCACGCCGGCGTTGGGCAGCAAGGCCGGGGTCGAGGTGCTCCACTCGGGATATCCGTTCGTCTACACGCGCGGGGGCACGCACCTCGTGGCGATCAACCCACGCCGCGCACCGGCGGCGGCGCCGCTGCCGGCCGGGCTGGTCGGTGAGAGTGTGCGGGCGCTGGAGGTGCATGGGGCACGGCTGGCGGAGAGCGAGGTCAAGGTGGACGGGTTCGGGTACGGGATTTACGAGCTCTAGCCGGGCGGGCCGTCCCGGGCCGGGCGGGCCGTCCCGGGCCGGGCGGGCGGGGCCGGGCGGGCCGGGGCCGGGGTGGCCGGGCGGGCCGGGGCCGGGTTTGGGTCGCCCTGGTCGGGCTTGGTGCGCGGGGCCGCGGTGGGTCGGGCTTGGTCCGCGGGGCCGCGGTGGGTCGGGCTTGGTCCGCGGGGCCGCGGTGGGTCGGGCTTGGTCCGCGGGGCCGCGGTGGGTCGGGCTTGACCCCGCAGGCCGGGCTTGGCCGCGCGGCGTGGGTTCAGTCGGGCGGGGCCGGCGGACCTGGCCGGCCAGGAGTGCGGAATTGGACCGTGTGTGCGGGGGAGATGGCGGATAGCGTCGGAAAGCATGGATCTTGGTTCTGCGCAGGCGCTCTGGGAGCCCATTCCGGGCTGGCTCAACACCGCGAGTTATGGGCTGCCGCCGAAGCCGGCTTGGGACGCGTTGCAGGCGGCGCTCGATGACTGGCGGGTCGGCCGCACGTCGTGGGAGCCGTGGGACGAGGCGACCCGGCGGTCGCGGGCCGCGTACGCGCGGCTGATCGGGGTGCCGCTCGCCGACGTCGCGGTCGGGAGTGCGGTCTCGCAGATGGTCGCGCCGATCGCGGCGGCGTTGCCGGCGGGTACCCGGGTGGTCGTGCCCGAGGGCGACTTCACCTCGATCGTGTTTCCGTGGGCCGTGCACGGGCTCGACGTCGTGGCCGTGCCGGTGGAGAAGCTGGCCGACGCGGTCGAGCCCGGCGTCGGCGTGGTCGCCTTCAGCGTGGTGCAGTCCGCCGACGGGGCGATCGCGGCGTACGAGGAGATCGTGGCGGCGGCGCGGGCGGTCGGTGCGCTGGTCGTCGTCGACGGTACGCAGGCGTGCGGATGGCTCCCGTTCGACGGCTCGCTGGCCGACGCCGTAATCACCGGCGGCTACAAGTGGCTGATGGGGCCGCGCGGCACGGCCTACGGCTACTACTCGCCGGCCCTGCGCGAGCGGATGACGCCGTCCGCCGCCGGGTGGTATGCAGGGGCCGACGTGCACGGCTCCTTCTACGGCCTGCCGTTGCGGTTGGCCGACGACGCGCGGCGGTTCGACATCTCGCCGGCGTGGCACAGCTTTGTCGGGTCGGCGCCGGCGCTCGAACTGGTCGAGGAGATCGGGGTGGGCGCGATCCACGAGCACAACGTGCGGTTGGCCGACCGGTTCCTGGCCGGGCTCGGGCAGCCCGCGGCCGGGAGCGCGATCGTCGTGGTCGACGTGCCGGACGCGGCGGCCAAGTTGGACCGCGCCGGCATCCGGGCCGCGGTGCGCGCCGGGCGGGTGCGGGCCAGCTTCCACGTCTACTCGACGGACCACGACGTCGATCTGGCCCTGGAGGCACTCGCCGGCTGAGACCCTAGGCCGGCCTCATCCCGGCGAGGAGCAGGTCGACGATCTGCTCGGGCATCTTGTCGGCGTCGAGGTCGGGGTGCCAGCGCAGCACCCGCTGCACCAGGATGGGCCCGATCAGGGCCGTCATCGCCAGTTCGACATCGAGGTCGGCCCGCAGCTCGCCGGATTCGACGCCGCGGCGCAGGACCTGGCGGATGCGGTCGCGGCGGGGCTCGATGATGTCCTGGTAGGCCTGGTAGTGCTCCTCGCTGCGGGTGAGGTGCGGGAGGATGCACGGCATGATCTTCGCGAAGCGAGGGTCCTGGTTGGACGGGCCGACCTGGCCCAGCATCGCGATCAGGTCGAAGCGGACCGACTTGCCCGTCGGCTCGGGGCCGGCGCTCTTCAGGGTGGCCAGTGCGTCGTGGAGGAGGGCCTCCTTGCCGGCCCAGCGGCGATAGATCGTCGCCTTGCCGACGCCCGCCCGGGTCGCGATCGCCTCGATCGAGAGGACCTCGACCGACGTGCCCTCGGCGAGCAGGTCGAGGGTGGCGGAGATGATGGCCTCATCGACGCGGAGGCTCCGCGGACGCCCGGGCGCCCGCGGAGCTTCCTCGATGTCTGGCATGGGATCCATTGTCGCTGACGTCAGCTTGCCGTCGCCAGTTCTCCGGCTTCCGCCTGCTCGACGGGTTGCACGTGGTCGGCACCCGCCTGGCGGCCGGGCATCCAGATCACCGCGGCCGCCATGCCGAGCAGCAGGACGATCGCGGCCGAACCGGCCGCCCAGTGCATCGCCGTCATGAAGGCGTCGTTCGCCGCCGAGACCAGCCGGCCGCCGGCCGGGCCGGCCTGGGCCGCCACGCCGTAGGCACCGGAGATCGACTCGTTGGCCACGTCGCGGGCACCCGGAGGCAGCGCCGCGGTGGTCGGCTCGATCTGGCCGCGGTAGACGGCCGCGAGGATCGAACCCAGGATCGCGATGCCCAGCGCGCTGGCCACCTGTCGGATGGTGTTGCTGACCGCGGAGCCGACGCCGGCCTTCTCGCGGGGCAGCGCCGACATGATCGACTCGGTGGACGGCGCCATGATGTTGGCCATGCCGACGCCCTGGACGAAGAACACGACCAGCAGGAACCAGACGGCGGTCGAAGCGTCGACGAAGATGAAGCCGACCAGCGAGAGCACGACCAGCGCGAGACCGGTCGCGGTGACCGCCTTGGCGCCGAACTTCTGGACCATGCCGTGGCTGCGCGGCGCGAAGATCAGCTGAGCGATCGCGAAGGGCAGGAACAGCAGGCCGGTCTGCAGCGGCGAGTAGTCACGCACCAGTTGCAGGTAGAACGAGCTGAAGAAGAACACGCCCATCGACGCGAAGAACGTCAGGCCGATCGCGGCGATCGGGGCCGAGAACCGCGGGATCTTGAACAGCCGCACGTCGAGCGAGGGGAACGCGACCCGCGACTCGTACCAGACGAAAGCCGCCAGCACGACCAGGCCGCCACCGCCGGTGAGCAGCACCTCGGCTGAGCCGAAGCCGTCTTCGCCGCCCTTGATGATGCCGTAGGTCAGACCGATGAGGCCGACCACCGACATGAGCACGCCCGGGATGTCGATGCGGCCGGGGCGCGGGTTGCGTGACTCGGGCACCAGGATCGCGACGGCGATCAGGCCGGCGACCACGATGGGCACGTTGATCAGGAAGACCGAGCCCCACCAGAAGTGTTCGAGCAGCGTGCCGCCGAGGATCGGGCCGATCGCGATGGCGAGGCCGACCGCGCCGGACCAGACACCGATCGCCTTGCCCCGCTCGCGCGGGTCGAACACGTTGGAGATGATCGACAGCGTCACCGGCATGATCGCCGCGCCGCCGATGCCCATCAGCGCGCGGGCGCCGATCAACTGACCAGGATTTTGCGCGTACGCCGAGAGCAGTGACGCCAGCCCGAACAGCGCGAGGCCGACGAGCAGGAAGCGCTTGCGCCCGAAGCGGTCACCCAACACCCCGAACGAGAACAGCAACCCCGCGAACACCAGCGTGTAGGAGTTGATGGCCCATTCGAGCTCGCTCTGCGTGGCGCCGAGCCCGCGGTCGGGATCGGCGAGCGTGCGCAGGGCGACGTTGAGAACCGTGTTGTCCAGTACGACGACGAGCAGGCTCACCACTAGGACCGCGAGGATCGCCCAGCGCCTCGGATGTCCTGTGTTGGCGGTTTGCTCCACGTCCGTCTCCCCCCGATAGATCTTCGTCTTCATTACGAAACGGCACAGGTTCGTATCGGTGAGGAACGTTACGCCGAAGAGGATGCGATACGGAACCGTCTCGTATCAAAATGTGAGCGCGGTCACGGCTGGGGCTTGCGGTACGCGCCAGGCCGGCGATGATGGTGGTGGATGCGCGCGGAGGATGCCGTGGAGCTCGTACCGAAGATGGCAGAAGAGGCGCCGGACGGCTACGTGTCGTTCGTCGACCGCCACCTCGTCACGCTGCGCTTCGAGTCGGCCCAGCTGGCCGGCGACGCGTGGCACGCCGAGGAGATCTATCCCGAGGTGCTCAGCGACGTGGCCGCCCGGTGGCGGCGGCTGCAACTGCTCGCCAAGTGGTTCGGCCGGCCGGCCGCGGCCGACGACTACCTGCGCCAGGTGCTCAGCGACCGGGCCAAGAGGTGGCGGGCAGAGCAGATCTACGAGGTCGAGATGGTGGTGCTCAAGGCCGAGCCGGTGGTCGAGGCGCCGCGGGCCGAGACCGGGAAGGCGCCGACACAGAGCGCCGGGCTGGCCCGCTACCGCCGCACCAGCCCGGGCCGCAGCAGCCTCGGGCTCAAGCAGGCCCGCTTCCTGAGCCCGCTGCGCCGCCCGCCGACACCGCGCGCCGAGGCGAGCATCGCCTGGTTCCACGCCTACGAGGCCTACCGGCGGCGCAAGCGGGTGGCCGTGGTGATCGCCCTCATCCTGGCGATGGCGGCGTTGATGAACCTGCGCGCGACCGGCCAGCTCTAGGTCGCGACCCGCAGCCGGTGCAGGCGCAGCGCCAACTGCACCTCCAGGGCCCGCTCGGGCTGTTGCCAGTCGGTGCCGATCAGCTGACCGACCCGCTCCAACCGCTGGGTGACGGTGTTGACGTGCACGTGCAGCAGTTCGGCGGCCTTGGCCAACCCGCCGCTGACCCCGAAATAGGCCTCCAGCGTGCGCACCAGGGCCGTGCCCCGGCGCACGTCGTAGTCGACCACCGGGCCGATCGCCGCCGCGATGAACCGGGCCACCTCGGCGTCGCCGGCCGCGCCGGTCGTGCCGAGCAGCAGCCCGACGAAGCCCAACTCGGCCGCGCCGGCCCCCTCGCCGACCCGGCCCAGCGCGGTCAGCGCCGACAGGCACCGGTCGGCCTCGGCGAACGCCGCGCCCAGCGACGCCGGCCCGTCGGTCGGCCCGCCGGCGCCGGCCGTCATCGCGCGGCCGGAGACCCGGGCGGCGTCCTTCGCGACCAGCCGGGCCGCCGCGCCCGGGTCGCTGCCCGGCAGCATCAGCAGGATCCGGCCGTCGCGGGCGGCGGCCAGTCCGCCCCGGGACAGGGCGTAGGACGTGGCCCAGGACAGCACCCGCTGCCGCCCGGCGGTGTCGTCGCCGACGGCCACCAGCACCTGCGGCGCGTCGAGGTCGACGCCGAGGCGGCGGGCCCGGGACCGCAGCGACTCGGCGTCGCGCACGGGCCGGGAGACCAGCTCGTCGAGCAGCTCGCCGCGGACCCGTCCCTCGGCCTCGGCGACCGTGCGGCGGAACAGCAGCAGCAGCGCGGTCACCAGCGCGGCACGTTCGAGGATCCGCTGGTCGGCGTCGACCAGTTCGGCGGTCGGGCGGAGCACCAGCGCGCCCAGGTCTTCGGTGCCGGCGACGACCGCGGCGTACCAGCTGTCGCCGCGACGGACCGAGCGGCGTTCGGCCCGGGACGCGGCGACCGCCTCGGCCAGCGTCGCGCGGTCGGGCTCGTCGATCGAGCCGACCCGGGCCAGCTCGCGCCCGTCGGCGTCGAGCGCCAACAGCGCGCCGCCGAGGACCTCGGTCACCGCGGCGGTCACGTCTTCGACGCCGCCGCCGCGCAGCACCAGCGCGGTCATCCGGTCGTGTGCCGAGGCGGCGCGCTCGACCGAGCTGCTGTGGGCCTGGATGGTGGCGTTGGCGGCGGACAGCTCGGCCAGCGCGACCCGGGTCTCGGTGAGCAGCCGGGCCGTGTCGAGGGCGACGGCGGCGTGCGCGGCCAGCGAGCCGAGCAGCGCCACCTCCTCGCGGACGAAGGGGCGCGCCGAGCGGTTGGCGGCGTACAGCACACCCAACGACGAGGAACCGAGCCGCAGGGGTACGCCGAGGATGGCGACCAGCCCCTCCTCGCGTACGCCGGCATCGATCTCACCGGTGTGCCGGAAGCGCTCGTCGACGTGGTAGTCGGCGGTGACGTAGGGGGTGCCGGTCTGCGCGACCAGGCCGCCGAGGCCGGCGCCGAGGGGCAGCCGCAGCCGCTGGAAGCGGGCCGACACGGATCCGTCGGTGACCCGCATGTAGATGTCGCCGCGGTCGTCGTCGTTGAGCGTCAGGTAGGCCACGTCGGCGCCGAGCAGGGTGCGGGCCCGGTGCACGATCGCCCGCAGCACGTCGTCGACGTCGCGCAGGCCGGCCAGGTCGGCCGCGGTGTCGACCAGACCGGACAGCTCCACCTCGCGCTGCCGCCGGCGTTCGAGCAGGGAGCGCACCCGCAGCGCGGCCATCTTGGCCCGTTCGAGCTCGGCGACCTGGTCCGGCGGCAGGCCGGCGGCGCGCGCGGCCAGCAGCGGGCCCTCGAACTCGACCGCCGCGGCCTCCCGCGCCAGCAGTTCGAGAAATTCTCCGGTCATGGCGTTCAGCTTGCCGTCCATCCCCCGTCCATGGCGATCGAGGCCCCGGTGATGAAGGACGCCGCCGGGGTGCACAGGTAGGCCAGCAGTTCGGCCACCTCGGCCGGCTCGACCAGGCGTTTGAGCGCCGACCGGGCCAGCAGGATCGACGAGAGGACCTCGGACTCGGGGATGCCGTGGGTGCGGGCCTGGTCGGTGAGCTGGCCCTCGACCAGCGGGGTCCGGACATAGCCGGGGCTGATGCAGTTGGCGGTCACCCCGTGCGGTGCGCCTTCCAGCGCGATCACCTTCGACAGGCCCTCGACGCCGTGCTTGGCCGTGACATAGGCCGACTTGTACGCGGACGCGCGCAGCCCGTGCACCGACGAGACCGTGACGACCCGGCCCCAGCCCCGCTCGTACATGTGCGGCAGCGCGCGCCGGACGAGCCGGAACGGCGCCTCCACCATGACCCGCTGTAGCGCCGCGAAGGTGTCCGGCGGGAACTCCGGCAGGGGCGCGACGTGCTGGAAGCCGGCGTTGTTGACCAGCACGTCGACGTCGGCGTCGATCCGTTCGATCGCCTCGGTGTCGGTGAGGTCGAGGGTGACGGCGACGCCGCCGATCTCGGTCGCCGCCGCCTGCGCCGCCGCCGCGTTGCGGTCGACGACCACCACCTTCGCCCCGGCGGCCGCGAGCCGGGCCGCGCAGGCCCGCCCGATGCCGCTGCCGCCACCGGTCACCAGCGCGGTGCGGCCGGTGAGGTCGAGCCGTACGACGTGGTGGTCAGCCACCCGATCTGCCGCCATGGCGCATGAATGTACGAGCCTTCCGGGTTGGCGCCCATGGCGTGCCGCCACACACTGCCCCGGGGGGTTATGTGGCGGGGACGTCGATGCGCGGGAAGATCGCGGCGGGCTTGTCGACCCGCGTGCCGGTCATGCCGTCGAGCCAGCCGGCGGCCGTGGGCCGGTGGTCGGCCGGTTGGCCCAGGGCCGCCAGGATCTCCGCGGCGGCCTCGGGCAGGAACGGGCGCAGCAGCGCGCCCAGGGCGCGGACCGCCGCCGCGGTCTGCAGCAGGCAGGTGTCGAGCCGGTCGGCCTCCTCGGGTCGCTTGGCCAGATGCCAGGGCGCGTTGTCGTCGACGTAGGCGTTGCTGCGGCCGACCAGGGTGTTGAGGTGCTGGACGGCGGTGCGGTGGTCGAAGGCGGCCATGGCGGCGGCGCTGTCGTCGATCGCGGTGGCGACCGCGCCGGCGAGGCCGCCGCCGGCCGCGCCGGCCGGCACGACGCCACCCCGGTAGCGGCTGATCATGCTGGTCACCCGGCTGACCAGGTTGCCGAGGCCGTTGGCCAGGTCGGTGTTGTAGGCCGCGATGATCCGCTCCTCGGTGACGTCTCCGTCACCGAAGGGTGCGAACGTGGCGAGCAGGGCATAGCGGACGGCGGTCGGGCCGTAGCGGTCGATCAGCTCGACCGGGTCGATCGCGTTGCCGAGGCTCTTGCCCAGCTTGCGGCCGCCCGCGGTGATGTAACCGTGCACGACCAGGTCGGTGGGCAGCGGTAGGCCGGCCGAGAGCAGCATCGCCGGCCAGTAGACCGCGTGGAAGCGGATCACGCCCTTGCCCATGACGTGCGTGCGGCGCGCGGCGTCGGCCCAGAAGCGCCGGTAGCGCGGGTCGTCGCGGGTCCAGCCGAGCGCGTTGACGTAGTTCGTCAGCGCGTCGATCCAGACGTACATCACCTGGCTGTCGTCGCCGGGCACCGGGATGCCCCAGCCGTGTGCCCGCTGCGCCGAGCGCGAGACGCTGATGTCTTGCAGGCCGGCGCGGACGAACGCGAGCACCTCGTTGCGCCGCGTTTCAGGATGGACGGTCAGCTCGCCCGATTCGAGGGATTTGAGCAAGTCATCCCCATAGCGGGAGAGACGGAAGAAATAGTTCTGCTCGCGTACGCGCTCCGGCTCGGTCAGATGCTCCGGACAGCGCCCGTCGACGAGCTCGGCCGGCTCGTAGAACTGCTCGCAGCCGACGCAGTAGAGCCCCTCGTAGGCCCGCGAGTAGATGTCACCGGCCGCCGCCATCCGCCGCCAGATCTCGGTCGCGCCCTCGATGTGGAGCGGGTCGACGCTGGTGCGGACGAAATGGTCGGTCTCGCAGCCGAGGCGGGCCAACAGGTCCTGGAAGGCGACCACGTTGCGGGCCACGAGATCGGCGGTGGAAATGCCGGCCGTTTCCGCGGCGAGCACATTCTTGAGGCTGTTCTCGTCGGAACCGGTCAGGAAGAAGACGTCGTCGGCTCGGGTGCGCATGAATCGCGCGTAGGCGTCGGTCTCGACGAACTCGAGCGCGTGACCGAGATGCGGGCGCGCATTGACGTAGGGAATCGTCGTCGAAATGAAGCCGGTGGTCGCCACGCCATCAACGCTAGTGAGCCCGGCCACCGGTTTTCCGGCTCCGGTGTGTCCGCCCCGGCCGGCCACGGCGCGGCACGTAGGGTGTCGAACACACGTACAGGGGAGGGTGGCGTGCGGGTGCTGGGCGTCGATCCGGGGCTGACGCGGTGCGGCGTCGGCGTGGTCGAAGGCGTGCCCGGCCGACCGTGCACTCTGGTCGGCTATTACGTGATCTACACCGATCCGGCCGACGACCTCGCGCTGCGCCTGTTGCACCTCGACCGCAGCCTCGGCGACCTGGTCGCCGAGCACCGGCCACAGAGCGTCGCCGTCGAGCGGGTGTTCAGCCAGCACAACGTGCGTACGGTGATGGGCACCGCCCAGGCCAGCGCGATCGCGGTGCTGGCCGGGGCGCGGGCCGGGCTGCCCGTGTCGACCTACACGCCGAGCGAGGTCAAGGCGGCCGTCACCGGCTCCGGTCAGGCCGAGAAGGCACAGGTCACCTCGATGGTGACCCGGTTGCTGCGGCTCGACGCGCCGCCCAGGCCGGCCGACGCGGCCGACGCGCTGGCCCTGGCCATCTGCCACATCTGGCGCGGCGGCACGAAAGCGAAGATCGAGCAGGCGGCGGCCGCCGTCAGAAAGGCAGGGCGAAGGTGATCGCCAGCGTGAGCGGGGTCGTGGCCGCGGTGTCACCGGACGGCGCGGTCATCGAGGTCGGCGGAGTGGGCCTGGCCGTGCACTGCGCCCCCGGCACGATCGCCGGCCTGCGGGTGGGCCAGCCGGCCCGGCTCGCGACCAGCCTGGTCGTCCGGGAAGACTCGCTGACCCTCTACGGCTTCGCCGACGACGACGAGAAGCACCTCTTCGAGCTGCTGCAGACCGCGAGCGGGGTCGGCCCGCGGCTGGCCCAGGCGGTGCTCGCCGTGCACCACCCCGACGTGGTGCGCAAGGCGATCGCCAACGCCGACACCGCGACGCTGACCCGGGTGCCGGGCATCGGCAAGAAGGGCGCCGAGCGGCTGGTGCTGGAGCTGCGCGACCGGATCGGCCCGATCGCGATCGGCGCCGACGGCGCGGGCGGCGTGGTCGGTGCGGTCTGGCACGAGCAGGTCCGCCAGGGCCTGGTCGGTCTGGGTTGGACGGCGGCGCAGGCCGACCAGGCGGTGGCCGCGGTGGCCGAGAAGGCGACCGGCACCGAGCCCGTGCCGATGCTGCTCAAGATGGCGATCCAGCTGCTCGGCCGCACCCGATGAGCGAGCGAAGCGAGCGCGGCTGGCTCAGTGCGCCGCGTTCATGCGCCCGGGAGCGAAGCGAGCGGTCGCTATGAACGAGATCTCCGCGTACGTCGCCGAGGGGGAGCAGGACGCCGAGGCGACCGTACGCCCGAAGCGGCTTGCCGAGTTCATCGCCCAGCACCGCGTCCGCGACCAGCTCGACCTGCTGCTGAAGGGCGCGATGGGTCGCGGCACGCCGCCCGACCACATCCTGCTCTCGGGGCCGCCCGGCCTCGGGAAGACGACCCTGGCCAACATCGTCGCGGCCGAGCTGGGCAGCGGAATCCGGGTCACCAGCGGGCCGGCGATCGAGCGGTCCGGTGATCTTGCCGCGATCCTGACCAGCCTGGCCACCGGCGACGTGCTGTTCATCGACGAGATCCACCGGATCGCCAAGCCGGCCGAGGAGTTGCTCTACTCGGCGATGGAGGACTTCCGGGTCGACGTGGTGGTCGGCAAGGGGCCCGGCGCGACCGCGATCCCGCTCGACGTCGAGCCGTTCACCCTGGTCGGCGCCACCACCCGGTCCGGCCTGCTGACCGGGCCCATGCGCGACCGGTTCGGCTTCGTGGCCCACCTCGATTTCTACGCGGCGAGCGATCTCGAGCAACTCCTGCACCGCTCGGCGCGGATCCTGGGCGTGCCGATCACCGACGAGGGTGCCGTGGAGATCGCCGGGCGGTCCCGCGGCACGCCCCGGATCGCCAACCGGTTGCTGCGCCGGGTGCGCGACTACGCGGAGGTCCGGGCCGACGGCACGGTCAGCCTGGCGACCGCCCGGGAAGCGCTCCAGGTGTACGACGTGGACGTGCTCGGCCTCGACCGGCTCGACCGGGCGGTGCTGCGGGCCCTGGTCGACTCGTTCAAGGGCGGCCCGGTGGGCCTGTCGACGCTGGCCGTAGCGGTGGGGGAGCAGCCCGACACGGTCGAAGAGGTCTGCGAGCCGTTCCTGGTGCGGGCCGGCCTGCTGGCCCGCACGCCCCGGGGCCGGGTCGCCACCGAGGCCGCCTGGCACCACCTCGGGCGTACCCCACCGACCGGTCAGAATGCCCCGGCCGGAGGTCCCGATCTCTTCTCGGCCGATCAGCGTTTTCCGTGATCCGAAAGTAACCCGCGCGGCATTCGGCGTTCTCAGTCAGAGCGACTAGACTCGCCGCGGTCCGTAGGGGACGACATTTCTGCCGACGCCCGACGCCCCCACGTCCGGCGGAGGCCAATGGGAAGGTATTAAATCGTGCTCGCAGCATCCGCCTCCGGGGGCAGCAGCTTCCTGCCGCTCCTCATGATCGTCGTGCTGTTCGCGGTCATGTATTTCCTGATGATCCGCCCGCAGCAGAAGCGCCGCCGCGATGCCCAGGCGATGCAGTCCACTCTCGGCCCCGGCGCTGAGGTCGTGACGATCGGTGGCCTCTACGGCACCGTCATCGAGACCGACGCCGAGACCGTCACGCTCGAGGCCGCCCCCGGCGTGCACGTGCGTTACGCGCGGCCGGCCGTCGCCCGGGTGATCAGCAACAAGAACGAGGTGACCGAGCCGGAAACCGCGTCAGCCCCCGCCGCGGAGACCGTCACGTCGCCGATCCAGCCCGCCAAGGACTGATCGCCGCGGGCCGACCCGGGGTCGGCAGACATCCCCCAGCGACCCCGGCATAACCTGGCGCCTGAAGACCGGGTACACCCCCCGTTCGATCGACTTTGTTGGATAATCGCGCCGGCTCCGTCCCACAGGGTCGGCGCACCACGCCCTGTCCGGCGTGACCACTGCTTCGACCCGCGCCGCCGCACCCGCGACGGCCCCCAGCACAGGGAGACCCGCTGCCGTGGCACCACCTCAGCGACAGATGCACCCAGGGCGGCAGATAGCCATCCTCGCGGGGCTCTTCGTCGTTCTTTACGCCCTGGTGTTCCTTGTGGGGACGAGCGGCGGCGTGTCGGACCGGTTGCATCCCAAGCTGGGTCTCGACCTGGTCGGTGGCACCCGGTTGACGCTGCAGGCGACGACCGAGGGCAACAAGCCGCCGACGAAGGAGTCGCTCGACCAGGCGCGCACGATCATCGAGCAGCGGGTCAACGCGCGGGGCGTGGCCGAGGCCGAGGTGGTCACCGAAGGCGACCGCAACATCGTCGTCTCGCTGCCCGGCAAGAACGCCGACCTGAGCGGCGTCGCGCAGACCGCGGAGCTGCGGTTCCGCAAGGTCCTCAACGTGACCGACGGCAGCGGCGCGACCCCGCCGGCGCCATCCGCGTCGGCGACGCCGGCGCCCGGTGGCTCGGCCACCCCGACGCCCGGTGGCACGCCGACCGCACCGCCGGCCGCGACCGGCGCACCGACCGCGACCGCGACGCCGGGCACCGGCGGCACGGGAGGCGGTGCGGAGGAGACTCCTACACCGACACCGAGCGCGACCGCATCGGCACCGAGCGCGACGCCGGCGCCGACCGGCTCGGCGGCACCCGCACCGGTGCCGGCCGACGTCGAGGCGGCCCGCAAGGCGGTCGAGGCCAAGGTCGGCCCGGCCGCGTGGGCGGCGGCGAGCGCGCTGCAGGCGCCCGACGCGGGCACCGACCCGAGCGTCGCGGAGGCGCTCAAGCCGTTCGGCGCCCTCAGCGGCACCGAGGTCGCGGTGCTCACGCCGCAGATGCAGTTCAACGTGCCGACCATCACCTGCAAGCAGCTCGACGGGCGGCCGGCCGGGTCGGTCAGCAAGATCGACCAGCAGGCGGTCGCCTGTGACGCCGGTGGCAAATACCTGCTCGACGTCGCGAAGGTCTCGGGCACCGACGTCGGCAACGCCACCGCGCAGCTCGACCAGCAGGGCCAGTGGGTGGTCAGCCTCGACTTCAAGGGCGACGGCCAGGAGCACTGGACGGCGCTGACCCGCGAGGCCTACCAGAACGGTGGCCAGACCTGTAACCAGTCGTCGCTGTCGCAGGCCGGCAACTGTCTGGTCGCCGTGGTGCTCGACAACAAGATCATCTCGGCGCCCGAGATCCAGGGCGTGCTGACCGGCGACTCGCAGATCTCCGGCAGCTTCACCGCCAAGAGCGCCGACGAGTTGGCCAGCCAGCTCCGTTACGGCGCCCTGCCGCTCACCTTCACCGCGGCCGACCAGGAGAACCTGTCGCCGACGCTGGGTGCCGAATACCTGCGCGCCGGCCTGATCGCCGCGGGCATCGGCCTGCTGCTGGTCGCGATCTACGCGTTCTTCTACTACCGCCTGCTGGGCACGGTCATCGTGCTGAGCCTGGTGCTCTCCGCCGGCCTGGTCTTCGGCGCGCTGGTGTTCCTCGGCCGCCAGATCGGCTTCACGCTGACCCTGGCCGGCATCGCGGGCTTCATCGTCTCGCTGGGTGTGGCGGCGGACTCGTTCGTCATCTACTTCGAACGTCTGAAAGACGAGATACGTGAGGGCCGATCACCGCGCAGCGCGGTGCCCAGGGCCTGGGCTCGCGCGCGCCGGACGATCATTTCCGCCAACGCGATCTCGATCATGGCGGCGGTGGTGCTCTACATCGTCTCCGTCGGCACGGTGAAGGGCTTCGCGTTCGCGCTCGGCCTCGCCACCATCCTCGACCTGGTCGTGGTGTTCCTCTTCCGACACCCGATCATGACGATGTTCGCCAACACCAAGGCGTTCCTCTCGCCACGGGTCAGCGGCCTCGGCCGGATCCTGGAGAAGCACGACGACGACGGCGACGAGCCGCGCAACCCGCGTACGCGCACGCCGCGCGCCAAGGAGGCCTGAGATGTCCAAGTCGGGTTTGGCCAACCGGCTCTACCGCGGTGAGGCCGGTCTCAACCTCATCGGCAAGCGCAAGCTCTGGTTCGGGATCGCCGGCGCGCTGATCCTGGTCGCGTTGCTGAGCTTCGGCATCAACCGGTTCACGCTCGGCATCGAGTTCGCCGGCGGCAACCAGTTCATCGTGCCGGCGGGCAACAGCGTGAGCCTCGACAAGGCGCAGAACGCGGTCGACAAGGCGCTGACCGACAACAACACCGACGCCACGGCGCTGCCGGCGCAGCAGGTCGGCCGGGGTGGCGACACCTGGTTCGAGGTCAAGACCTCGATCCTGACCCCGGAGCAGACCACCGAGGTGACCCAGCAGGTCGCCAAGGAACTCGGCATCCCGGCTGACCAGATCAACAGCAGCCGGGTCAGCCCGGCGTGGGGCAGCCAGGTCACCGAGCGCGCGGTGCTCGGTCTCGTGATCTTCGTAGCGCTGGTGATGGTCTACCTGATCCTGCGCTTCGAGTGGCGGATGGCGGTCGCCGCCGTGTCCTCGCTGTTGCTCAACCTGGTGCTGACGGCAGGGCTCTACTCTTTAGCGGGCTTCGAGGTCACCCCCGCGACGATCATCGGTTTCCTGACGATCCTGGGCTTCGCGCTCTACGACGTGGTCGTGGTGTTCGACAAGGTGCAGGAAAACACCAGAGGCATCACGGCGAGCAACACGACGACGTACGCGGAGTCGGCCAACCTGGCGATCAACCAGACCCTGATGCGGTCGATCAACACCGGTCTGGTGGCGCTGCTGCCGGTCGGCGGCCTGCTGATCGCCGGCCTGTCCGGCGCGAGCACCCTGGCCGACCTCGGCCTCGTGCTCTTCGTCGGTATGGCCATCGCGGTCTACTCCTCGATCTTCTTCGCGACCCCGGTGCTGGTCACGCTCAAGGAGTTCGAGCCGCGGATCCAGGCGCACACCAAGCGGGTCCTCGCCCGCCGGGCGGCGATCGCCCGCGGCGAGGTCGCGCCGAAGAAGGGCGAGGCCGCACCGGCCGGTGCGCGCCAGCCGCGGCAGGCCGCGCCCGAGCAGGAGTCGGCCGAGGTCGCCGCGCTGGCGGGTTCGGCGCCGAAGGTGGGCGCCCGGCCGTCGACGGCCAAGCGCTCCGGCGGCAACCGCGGCGGCCGCCCCGGCGGCAACCGCCCCGGCGGTGCGAAGCGCCGTTAGGTGATGGACGAGAAAGCACTAGCGGAACTGGTGGCCGGGCACGTCGTCGACGTGCCCGACTTCCCGCAGCCAGGGATCCTGTTCAAGGACATCACGCCGCTCTTCGGTGACGGCCCGGCGTTCCGGCAGGTGATCGACGCGATCGTCGAGCACCACGGGCGCACGTCGTTCGACGTGGTCGCCGGGGTCGAGGCCCGCGGTTTCCTGCTGGCCGGAGCTATCGGATACGCGACCGGGGCCGGGGTGCTGCCGGTGCGCAAGGCCGGCAAGCTGCCCCGAGAGGTGCACGCGGCGTCCTACGCGCTGGAATACGGCGAGGCGACGCTGGAGGTGCACCGCGACTCGCTCCTGCCCGGGCAGCGGGTGCTGGTGGTCGACGACGTGCTGGCCACGGGCGGCACCGCCGAGGCGACGCTCGCCCTGGTGGAGCAGGCCGGGGGAATGGTGACCGGCTTCAGCGTGTTGATCGAGTTGGCGTTCCTCAACGGACGGGCCCGCCTCGCTCCCCGCGAGGTACACGCCCTTTTGAGCGTTTAGCCGGTTTCCGCCGCTCCGGGCGGGATCGGCCGGACGGGTAGAATTGGCTGACGCGGCGCCGCCCCGACACGGAACGCCACCACCTGGCTAGCGCAGGTGTGGCCGGCCCGATACGGTCGGTGGATCGCGAGGTGTTGAGGAGGCCGGTGTCCCACGACGTCGCCCCATCGGTCGCGGGCTCGAAGCGCCCGACCGGCGAGGCAGAGCATACGACCGGGCACCCGACGGAGTCGGCCCCGGCCGCCGTTGACGCACGCCCCGCGACCGAGGCCCCCGCAGCCGGCAACGGCGCACCCGGCCCGGCCGGCGGCGCCCCCATCGTCACCTCGGCCCGCCCCGGCGGCAACGTCGGCACCGCCGCCACGGTGAAGCCGGACGACACCGCGGAGATCGCCCCGGCGGCGCCGGCTACCAAACCGGCGACCGGGCGGTCGAAGACCGCGAGCGCCAGGTCGGCGACGGCCGCGCCCGAGTCCGGGTCCGTGCCGGCCCACTCCAACGGCTCTTCTTCCCGCAGGTCCGGCTCCGCGGCCACCGGCGGGTCCACCACGGCGGGCAGCGGGTCCGCGACCACTGACTCCGGCTCGGCCACTACCGGCGCCGTCACCAGCGATGGGTCCAGCGCCGCGGGTTCGCCCAGCTCGACCGGCGGTGGGTCCGCGAGCGGTGCGTCCACCTCGGCCACGTCCGGCTCTGCCGGCGGTGGGTCCACCTCAACCACGTCCACCTCGGCCAGGTCCGGCTCGGCCGGTGGTGGGTCCAGTCCCGCCGCTTCCGGCTCTGCCGGCGGTGGGACCACCTCAGCCTCATCCACCTCGGCCAGGTCCGGCTCGGCCGGTGGTGGGTCCAGTCCCGCCACGTCCAGCTCTGCCGGCGGTGGGACCCCCTCAGCCACGTCCACCTCGGCCAGGTCCGGTTCGGCCGGTGGTGGGGCCAGTCCCGCCACGTCCGGCTCTGCCGGCGGTGGGTCCCCCTCAGCCACGTCCGGCTCGACCGGTGGCGGAGTTGCCGGCGCCGGTGGGTCCGGCGCCGCCATGGCGGGCTCTGGTTCGGCCGGCTCGGCCGCGACCACCGATAGGGCCGTGAGCTCTGGCCCGGTTGCCGCGGCCTCGGCCGGCGGGGGCGGGGCGGCCACGGCCGACAAGGCGTCCGCGTCGACCGGCGGTGCTCCGGCGGCGCCGGCCCGGAGTGCGGGCGAGGTTGCCGGTCGGGCGGCCCAGCCCGTATCCCCGGCTGATGAAGATGTTGAGAGCACGCCCGAAGACAGTGAGTCGACCGTCGAGTGGCCGGCCAATGGGCGGCTGCCGCACGAGGTGCAGGACGAAGAGGACGACGGCGTTGTCGTGCCGTTCCGGGAGCGTGCGAGCGACTCCGGCTCCGGATTCGGGCTGGCCGGCACGCCCACCGGGCGGCGGGTGCGGGCGCGGCTGGCGCGGTTCAACGCTCCGTGGCAGGCGCCGCAGGTCAGTGAGGTGCTCGAGCCGCTGATCGCGACGCACCGGGCGAGCCACCCCAAGGCCGACGCCCGGCTGTTGCAGCGTGCCTTCGACACCGCGGCGCAGTGGCACTCGGGGCAGTACCGCAAGTCCGGCGACCCCTACATCACCCACCCGCTCGCCGTCGCGACCATCCTGGCCAACCTCGGGATGGACACGACCACGCTGGTCGCCGCGTTGCTGCACGACACGATCGAAGACACCGACTACACGCTCGAGTCGATGCGCACCGACTTCGGCGGCGAGGTCGCGCTGCTGGTCGACGGTGTCACCAAGCTCGACAAGGTCAAGCTGGGCGACGCGGCCAAGGCCGAGACGATCCGCAAGATGGTCGTCGCGATGGCCAAGGATCCCCGCGTCCTGGTCATCAAGCTGGCCGACCGGCTGCACAACATGCGCACGCTGACCTTCCTACCGCGGCCCAAGCAGGAGCAGAAGGCCAAGGAGACGCTGGAGATCCTCGCGCCGCTGGCCCACCGCCTCGGTATGAACACGATCAAGTGGGAGCTCGAGGACCTCGCGTTCGGCACGCTGTTCCCGAAGCGGTTCGAGGAGATCAACCGGCTGATCGGCGAGCACCAGCCGCAGCGTGAGGCGTTGCTGCGCCAGGTCACCCAGAAGGTGCACACCGACCTGCGGTCCGCCAAGATCAAGGCGGAGACCACCGGGCGGCCGAAGCACCTCTACTCGATCTACCAGAAGATGATCGTGCGCGGTCGTGACTTCAACGACATATACGATCTTGTCGGCGTACGCATCCTGGTCGAGACCGTCCGCGACTGCTACGCGGCGCTCGGTGTGATCCACGCGAACTGGCAGCCCGTGCCGGGCCGGTTCAAGGACTACATCGCGATGCCGAAGTTCAACATGTACCAGTCGCTGCACACGACGGTGATCGGCCCGACCGGCAAGCCCGTCGAGATGCAGATCCGCACGTACGCGATGCACCGCACCGCCGAGTTCGGCATCGCCGCGCACTGGAAGTACAAGGAGCAGAAGGGCGCGACGATCGTCGGCCCGCCGGCCCACATCGACGAGATGACCTGGTTGCGGCAACTGCTCGACTGGCAGCGGGAGGCCAGCGACCCGAGCGAGTTCCTCGACGCGCTGCGGTTCGACCTCTCCAGCCAGGAGGTCTACGTCTTCACGCCCAAGGGCGACGTGATTCCGCTGCCGACGGGCTCGACCCCGGTCGACTTCGCGTACGCGGTGCACACCGAGGTCGGCCACAAGTGCATCGGTGCCCGGGTCAACGGCAAGCTGGTGCCGCTGGAGTCGACGCTGTCCAACGGCGACGTGATCGAGATCTTCACGTCGAAGTCCGACACGGCCGGCCCGACGCAGGACTGGCTCGGCTTCGTCAAGTCCCCGCGGGCCCGCACCAAGATCCGGCAGTACTTCAACAAGGAACGCCGCGAAGAGGCGATCGAGGCCGGCAAGGACGCGATCGTCAAGGCGATGCGCAAGCAGGGCGTGCCGCTGCAGCGCATGCTGACCTCCGACAACCTGATGACCATCGCGCGCGACCTGCACCTGGCCGACGTGGCGTCGCTCTACGCGGCGGTCGGCGACAACCAGGTGTCGGCGCAGTCGGTGGTGCAGCGGCTGATGGCGAGCTACGGCGGTGAGGAAGGCGCGGCCGAAGACCTGGCCGAGACCGCCGTCGCGACCCGCCCGCCGCGCAGCCGCACCGCCGGCCACGACCCCGGCGTAGTGGTCAAGGGCGTCAGCGACGTCTGGATCAAGCTGGCCCGCTGTTGCACGCCCGTACCGCCTGACTCGGTCTTCGGCTTCGTGACCCGCTCCGGCGGCGTCTCGGTGCACCGCGAAGACTGCGCCAACGCCGAAGACCTGAAGGCCCAGCCCGAGCGGGTGCTCGAGGTGAGCTGGAAGCTGACCTCGGCGTCGACGTTCCTGGTGGCCATCCAGGTCGAGGCCCTCGACCGGCACAAGCTGCTGGCCGACGTGACCCGGGTGCTCTCCGACGAGCGGGTCAACATCCTCTCGGCGACCGTGACCACGACGCGGGACCGAGTGGCGGTGAGCCGCTTCAGCTTCGAGATGGCCGACCCCAAGCACCTCGGCCACCTGCTGGCCGCGGTCCGCAAGGTGGACGGCGTCTTCGACGCTTACCGGGTCACCTCGGGGGCGTAACCAATCAGCGGAAACCCGGGCCCAGGGCGGGCTCGGGTTTCTTTTTGACCGTTTCGATTGCAACGCTTTGGTTACGGTGGCGGGACGCGCCGCGCGTGTACTTGTCGTGGGACAGTGATCCGCGCTCCCTCAGTGAACCGGTTCAGACCGCCGCGATCCCGGCACCGTGCCGGCGCGGGGCCCTCCTCGCGTACGCCAAGATCAAGACGGTCCGGTGAAGTGGTCGGCCTCTTGGCGACTGGCGATCCACCGAACGGCCCTACTCGCTGTGAAAGTTCTCGCACGGACCGCTCTTGAGCCACCGCCGGGCGGCGTGTTGCGATCATGGCCGCCCGGAGGTTGCCGCACGCACTCCAGGGCGAACCGATCGCGTCCAGCCTGCGGGGGCTGGTCCTGGCCACTGGTCAGGTTCAGAAGGGGAGTGGTGCGCGTGGGTAGGCGTCAGCACGCGCCGGGCGAGTCCGACACCGCTCCCATCTACGTCCCGGCACCGCCCTCCGACGAGGAGAAGTACAGCTACTTCCAGAAGCCGAAGCCGTGGATCTTCGCCTGGATCTTCCTGTCCGCGATCGGGATCCTCTACGGCTACGCGATGGTGGCGCTCAAGTCGCCGCTCACCACGCCGGCCCTGCTCGCGCTGCCCGTCATGGTCATGCCCGTGCTGGTCAACTTCTGGCTGCGCAGCCACCGGCCGCGGCTGACGCTCGAGCAGCACCGCGAGGTCCTCGCCAGATACCGGCCGGACCCGGGCGACACCGTCGACATCTGGGTGCCGATCTGCGGCGAGCCGATCCCGGTGCTGCGCAACACGTGCCGAACCGTGGCCGCCCTCGAATGGCACGCCCCGGTGATGCGCTACCTGCTCGACGACGGTGACCCGCGCGCCGAGGTCGAGGCGATGGCGTTGGAGTTCGGCTTCGTCTACGTGCGGCGGCGGGACGCGGTGCCCGGGCGGGAGCCACGCGAGGGCGAGCGCGGCTGGCTGAAGAAGGCCGGCAACATGATCAACGCGTTCGAGATGTCGATGGGCCGGTTCGGCGTGGTCTTCGACGCCGACTTCGCGCCGCGGCCGGACTTCCTCAAAGAGACCATCCCCTACATGCAGGCCTACCCGCGGACCGGCATCGTGCAGACGGCGCAGTATTTCGACATCTCGCCCTGGATGAACTACATCCAGCGCGGCGCCGGCAGCCTGCAGGAGGTCTTCTTCCGCTGGATCCAGCCGGCCCGCGACGTCTGGCGGGCGGCGATCTGCGCCGGCACCAACGTCGTCTACCGCCGCGACGCGGTCGAGTCGGTGGGCGGGTTCGCCCGGGTGCCCCTCGGCGAAGACGTCAACTCCGGCGTGAAGCTGTGGACCGGCGGTTGGGAGACCCGCTACCTGCCGCTCGCACTGGCCAAGGGCGTCGCGCCGGACACCTGGGCCGCCATCACCAACCAGCAGCAGCGCTGGTGCCGGTCGTCGATGCTGCTGATGACCGAGAAGCACTTCCGCGACGCCAAGTTCAACTGGCAGCAGCGGATGGCGTTCTGGGCCGCGTTCCTCTACTACATGGCCTCGGCCGGCTTGCTGATCACGGCGCCGTTCCCGACGCTGACCATGCTCTGGTTCTTCCCGGACAAGGTGCTGCCGCACAACTACCTGCCGATGGTCCCGGCGCTGCTGGCCACCCTGCTGATCTTCCCGATGATGGCCCGCGGCTGGCGGCCGGAGATCTTCCGGCTGTGCATGGTCAACTCCGCCTGCCACGTGATCGCGATCGGCGACGCGCTCCGGGCCAAGGTGCAGGAGTGGGTGCCGACCGGCGCGGTGACCAAGGAGCCAAAGGCCAAGGCGAAGAAGAAGGGCGCGCCCGAGCGGGTCTCCCGGCTGCTACGCACCTGGGTCGTCGTCGTCCAGGTGCTGCTCTGGACGGGCCTGGCCTGGCGGATCCCGGAGTACGGCATCGGCGTCCTGTGGACGACCGCGCTGCTGGCCGCCGTCCAGCTCTACATGGTGGCGCCGCTGCTGCTGCCGTCGTACGGGATCAAGGACAGCAAGCCGCCGCTCGAGGTGACCGACCGCGGGCCGGCCGCCGTAGCGGCCGAGCGGGCCTGGCGTGCGGTGCGGTCAGCCGCGGTGCCGGCCGTGCGGGGCTACGACGGTGCCGCGACGGCGGACCCGCGGCGGTGGGGTGCTCTGGCGCCGGCCTGGCCGGCGGCCGCGGGCGGCTATCCACAGCGGCGGGCGCCGGGCTGGCAGCGTCCGCAAGCGCCCTACCCGGACACGCGTCAACCCGAGCCGCCGTTCGAGCGTGCGTGGTGAGCGCCCTGGTTCTGCGCCGGTTGGCGGTCGCCGCGGCGCTGACGGTCGCGGCCGCCCTGCCGATGGCCGCGTGCACCAGCACCAGCCCGACGGGCTCGGCGGCCGGCGCCGGCCAGCCCGGCGTCGGAGCGGCGGAGCCGACGGCCGCGCCGGAGAAGCCCGTCGTGGCCAAGGTCGACGACGTCCTCGGCGACCACCCGCTGTTCGGCGTGATGCTGGCGGACCGCTCGAAGAAGGCGGTCGACGCGATCGAGAAATCGGTCGACTGCCGGCCCGAGCTGATCAAAGTGTTCGCCTCGGTCGAGGACGGCATCTCCGCGAAGACGCTCAACGACGTGCCCGGCACCCCGGTGCTGTCGATCGAGCCGTGGAGCACCGGCGGCGGCGAGGAACAGCCCGACTGGACGCTCGCCAGCACGATCGACAGCAAGTGGGACGACCAGTACGCCGCGATCGCGCGCGCTGTGATCGCGTACCGGAAACCGATCCTCGTCCGGTTCGCCCACGAGATGAACGGCCACTGGTATCCGTGGGGAACGGCGAACGGCAACCGCAAGGGCGAGTACGTCAAAGCCTGGAAGCACGTCGTCGGCCTGTTCCGCGACATGGGCGCGAGCAACGCCCTCTGGGTGTGGTCGCCGAACGTCATCCGCGGCGCCGACAGCAAGACCATCAAGGAGTTCTGGCCGGGCGGGAACTACGTCGACGTGGTCGGGCTGACCGGCTACGGCGTCCGCGAGACGACCCCGGTCAAGACCTACCACGACACCCTCAAGCTGGTGTACACGCTGACCGACAAACCCATCGTGCTGACCGAGGTCGGCGTCCAGCCCGGTCCGGAGAAGCGCGCCTGGCTCAAGGCGTTCGGACCGTGGTTGAAGGACACCCCGCGGATCGCGGGCTTCGTCTGGAACCAGGTCAACCGCGACGGCGAGTGGAGCTTCGACGACACGGACGCCAACGTCGCGGCGTTCCGCTCCAGCCTGGCCCGGTCCGGGGTTGCCTGCTGATGGCGGATCGCACCACATCGCGGCGGCGTTCGACCGACCGCGACGACGAGCCGCCCACCCTCGTCGTCAAGCGGGGCGTGCGGGCCGACGACCAGACCCAGATCATGCGGTTCACGCCGACCGGCACCACCCTGCTGCCGCGGTTCCGCGACGAACCGAGGCCGGCTGAGGAACTCGACCAGTCGCCCGCACCGGCGCCGCGGGTGCCCGCGTGGCAGCAACTGCTGGTCTTCCTGGTGCCGGTCGCGATCGCCCTGCCGCTGGCCTGGCGCGGGATCGGCAACCGGCAACTCTGGAACGACGAGCACGCCACCTGGCACGCCGCGACGCTGTCCTGGGGTGACCTGGGCACGCTGCTGGGCAACATCGACCGCGTCGTGGCGGTCTACTACACGGTGATGCACGGCTGGATCGGGTTGCTCGGCGACGATCCGACCGCGCTGCGGCTGCCCTCGGCCATCGCGATGGCCGTCGCCGCCGGTGCCATCGCGTTGATCGGGCAGCGGCTGCTCGACGCGCCGACCGGCATCGTCGCCGGTGCGCTGTTCGCGATGCTGCCGACGGTGAGCCGCTACGCGCAGGAGGCGCGGCCCTACGCGTTCGCGATCGCCGGCGCCACCCTCGCGACCTGGCTGCTGCTGGTCGCGCTGGACCGGCCGCGCTGGCCGTGGTGGCTGCTCTATGCCTTCGTGGTCGGGCTGACCGGCTACTTCCACGTGGTGGCGCTGACCGTGCTCGCCGCGCACGCCGTCTTCGGGTGGTCGCGCTACCGGCGGTCGGAACGCGACGTGCGGCTCTGGAAGGCCCTCGGCGCCGTCGCGTTGATCGCCGCGCT
The DNA here is from genome assembly GCF_040676615.1 of Asanoa sp. NPDC049573. Lineage (NCBI taxonomy): Bacteria > Bacillati > Actinomycetota > Actinomycetes > Micromonosporales > Micromonosporaceae > Asanoa > Asanoa sp. NPDC049573. The sequence goes on along the minus strand of NZ_JBFAPI010000012.1, from coordinate 135,487 downwards.
GGTCATGCCGCTGGCCTATGCCGCGCGGGGCCAGTCGTTCGCGATCGACTGGATCAAGGCGGACCCGGAGACCGTCCGGCAACTGCCGCGTCAGCTCTTCGGCTCGTACGCCATCGCCGCGGGTTTCGCGGGGATGACGCTGGTGGCCGCGGTCGCGCTGTCGTTGACCCGCCGGCGGGCCGTCCTCTTCGGACTGCTGGCCTGGGCACTGGTGCCGCCGCTGCTGACCTACCTGTCGTTCCCGCTGCTGCACCTGTTCCTGTTCCGCTACCTGCTCTTCACGCTGCCGGCGTGGGCGCTGCTCTGCGCCGGCGCGATCCATGGCCTGTTCCGGCTGATCACCGAGCGGACCTGGCCGCAGTTGCTGATCGGCGCGGCGCTGCTGCCGGCCCTGGCGCTGCTCGCGCTGCCGGTGCAGCAGCAGGTCCGGCAGGACCTGGAGCCCGGCGAGCCCGACTACCACGCGGCGGCGGCGGTGATCAGCGCCGGGCAGAAACCGGGCGACGGCATCGTGTTCGCGGGCGCGGTCCGGCCGCCGCGGCTGGGCATGGCATACGAGATGCGCGACGTCGCCGGCCCGAAGGACGTGCTGGTCTCGGTGACGTCGGCCGAGTTGGGCGATTTCGGCGTACGCGAGTGCCCGGTGACCAGCACCTGCCTGGCCGACTCGAAGCGGGTCTGGCTGGTCAGCACCAGCTACAGCCAGGACCCGTGGAGTGAGATGCCGTCCGAGAAGGCCGAAGCCCTCAAGCGGCTGTTCGCCGTCACCCAACCGGCCCACCACCGGCGCATCCACGTCTACCTGCTGGTACGCAAATCCGACTGAGCTGTCGCCACCCCGCGTGCGCCGCGTGAGCGGTCGGCCGCGTCGGAGCGGCCGGCTCGCACCGACAATATTTCTTGTCTTGACAGAAAGAGTTGTCGGAAGCTAGCGTTGTCGGCATGATCGAGGTGGGCGTCATCGAGGAGGCGGGTGCGGCCGAGGTCGCGCTCGATCCGATCCGGGCACGGCTGTTGGGGCTGCTCGCGGAGCCGCATTCGGCGACGAGCCTCGCGGCGGTCGTGGGGTTGCCACGGCAGAAGGTCAACTACCACCTGAAGACGCTCGAGGCGCACGGCCTGGTCGAGTTGGTCGAGGAGCGGCGCAAGGGCAACGTGACCGAGCGGGTCATGCGGGCCACCGCGGCCTCGTTCGTGATCTCGCCGACCGCGCTGTCCGCCGTGCAGCCCGACCCGGAGCGGTCGCCCGACCGGCTCTCCGCCCGCTGGCTGCTCGCCCTCGCGGCGCGGCTGGTGAAAGAGACCGGGCAGCTCATCACCGGGGCCGCCCGCGCCGGGAAGCCACTGGCCACGTTCGCGCTCGACGGCACCGTGCGGTTCGCCTCCGCGGCCGACCGGGCCGCTTTCACGCAGGAACTGACCGCGGCGGTCGCCGCCCTGGTCGGCCGCTACCACGACGAGCAGGCGCCCGGCGGGCGCGACCACCGGGTCATCGTCGCCATCCACCCGAAAATCAGCGAGAAGGAGTCCTGACATGTCCGAGACGCACGAGTTCGAGCTGGTCCACGACATCGACCTGCCGGCCAGCCCCGAGCAGGTGTGGGACGCCATCGCCACGGGGCCGGGCATCGACTCCTGGTTCATGGGGCGCAACGAGGTCGAGCCGCGCGAGGGCGGGGCCACCTCGATGGAGATGCCGGGCTACACCGCACACGCGACCGTCACCGCGTGGGAGCCGGGGCGGCACTTCGCCTATCGCAGCCCGGCCGCCGAAGACGGCACCTTCATGGCCTTCGAATACCTCATCGAGGGGCGCGACGGCGGGTCGACGTCGCTGCGACTGGTGCACAGCGGCATCCTCGGCGCCGACTGGGAAGAGCAATACGACGCGCTGCGCAAGGGCAACCCGCTCTACCTGCGTACCCTCGCGCAATATCTCGAGCACTTCGCCGGGCGCCACGCGGTGCCGGTGGCCGCGTTCGGGCCGCAACAGGCCGACCAGGACGCGGTGTGGGCGGCGCTGACCCGGGCGACCGGGCTGAGCAAAGACGTCCACGAGGGCGACGCGGTCCGGTTCACCATCGACGGTCAGGAGGTCACCGGGGTGGTCGACACCGTCGTGGCACCCGGCTTCCTGGGGATCCGCACCGACGACGCGCTGCTGCGGTTCGTCGGTGGCGGCGGGATGAACATGACCGGGCACCACATCTTCGCCGACGTCGACCAGGCCGCGTCCGAGAAGAGCTGGACCGACTGGCTGGCCTCGATCTACTGAGGGAAAAACGGCGCCGCCCCGGGGTGAACCCCGGGGCGGCGCCGTGAACAACCCAGGATCACGCAGCCGGCGCGGCTACCTTGATCGTCTTGATCTCGATGTCGCTCTTCGGGTGGCCGCCGCCGGGCGACGGGTCGAAGGCGCCGTCGTGGCCGGCCTCGGTGGCCTTCTTGATGTTTTCCAGGCCCTTGGTGACCTTGCCCAGCACCGTGTAGTCGGGCGACAGTTCGACGTCCTGGTAGATGAAGAAGAACTGCGAGCCGTTGGTGTCGGGGCCGCTGTTGGCGAGCGCGACCACGCCCTCCGGGTAGGCCGGCCGGTCGTCGACCGGCAGGTTCTCGTTGGCGTAGCGGAAGCTCGGGCCGCCCGTACCGTCGCTGTCGCGGTAGCCCTTGCCCTTGGCCGACGGGTCACCGCACTGGAGCATGCCGGGGAACATCCGGTGGCACTTGGTGCCGTCCCAGAAGTTCTTGCTGGCCAGGAAGCTGAACGCCGCGGCCGTGCAGGGCGACTTGGCCAGGTCCATCGTGACCTCGACCGGGCCGAAGCTGGTGTCGACCGTCATCACCTGGTTGCCGCTGGTCGGCGGCGTGGTGGTCGGTGGCACGCCGACGTCTTTGGTGGTCGGGGTCCGCTGGTCGGCCGGGACCTCGGTCCAGGCGCAGCTCACCGGTGCCGCCGACGGGTCGCTGGCCGCCGTGCTCTTGTCGTCGCCGCCCAGGCTGCTGACCAGCCAGATCACACCACCTGCGACGATCAGCAGGGCTACGCCGGCGCCGATGAACGCCTGCCGCTGCCGGCGCTTGTGTGCGACCGCCTGCCGGTCGGCCATCTCCTTCGCGAGTCGGGCCCGCGCCGCCGCGCGCTGCCGCTCTCTCGTGGACGTCACGGGACTCTCCTCCTGCTTCGACTCCTGGGCGTTTCGAGGTGACCCTAGCTCGCGTTTGTCGGCGTTCCGCTCGGCGTCGCGCTCGGCGCGCCGGACGGGGTCGCCGCCCCGGACGGGCTGGCGCTCGGCGCGTCGCTGGGCTGATCGCCCTGCACCGGACCCACCGTCAGGGTCTGGATGGTCACGTCGGTCTTCGGCTTGACCGGCACGCCGTCGTCGTTGTTGACGGTGCCGATCTGGCTGATCTTGGTGACCACGTCCATACCCTTACTGACCGAACCCACGATGGGGTACGTCGGCTCGCCGCCCGGCGTGAAGTCCTTGAAGAAGATCAGGAACTGGCTGCCGTTGGCGCCCGGCGGGTTGGGGAACAGCGCGACCGTGCCGGCCGGATAGGTGGGCGGGGTGCCCGGCGCGGGGGACGCCGACGGCGACGGGGTCGGCGCCGCCGACGGCACGTTCTCGTTGGCGAACGTGTAGGTCGGCCCGCCCAGGTTGGTGCCACTCGGGTCGCCGCAGTGCACCGCGCCCTCGGGGATGATCTCGTGGCACTTGGTGTTGTCGTAGAAGTTCTTGCCGGCCAGATAGGCGAGGCTGGCCCCACCGCACGGCGCGCTGGCCAGGTCGAGCGAGACGGTGATCGCGCCCTCGTTGGTCGTGACCACCATGTCGCGGGTGCCGAAGGTCGGCACGTCGGTGGTCGACGGCATGCCCACGTCTTTGGCGTTGACGTTGACGCCCGGCTCCTGCGGGGTCCACACGCACACGTCGCTGGCGGTGTTGACCGGTTCCTTGTCGAAGCCGCCGAGTGCCCAGAAGGCGCCGACGCCGATCAGGATCAGGGCGAGCGCGCCGCCGAACCCGGCCTGGATCCGGCGCTTGCGCCGCAGGGTGGCCGCCCGGCGGGCCAACTGCCGGTCGAGCTTGGCACGCGCGAGCTTGCGCTGCCGATCCCTGCTGGATGCCACCGGTACTCCTCTTTCGGGTGTGCGTCGCGCCACAAACGTCCGGGAGAGCATACGGGCAATCGCTGGGAGCATGGTGAGAGGTCCTGCGCTTTGAGCGATCGGAGATCGTGATTACCAAGGGTGTGTGCCTGCCGGTGATCGGCGCGCCCCGCCCGCTAGGCTGGGCAGAGCTACCGGAAGGGGACGACTGTGCTGATCACGGGTTTCCCGTCCGACGTCTTCGGCACCAACTGTTACGTGGTGGCCGAGGCGCCGGGCGAGCAGTGCGTGATCGTCGACCCCGGCATCGGCGTCGAGAAACGGCTCGACGAGGTCCTCGCCGAGCACCGCCTGCAGCCGGCCGCGGTGCTGCTCACCCACGGCCACCTCGACCACACGTTCTCCGTCGCGCCGGTCTGCGGTGCCAAGGGCATCCCGGCCTATGTCCACCCGGCCGACCGTGAGCTGCTCGCCGACCCGGCCAAGGCGCTGTCCATGGACCCGGCGCGACTGTTCGGCGGCCGCCTGACCTACACCGAGCCCGAAGACGTCGCGCCGCTCACCGACGGTGAGGCGATCGTGATCGCCGGGCTCGAGATCACCGTCGACCACGCCCCCGGCCATACCGGCGGGTCGGTGCTCTTCCGGCTGCCGGCCGGCGCCGCGCGGGGCTGGGAAGCAGACGAGGTCTGCCTCTCCGGTGACGTGCTCTTCGCCGGCTCGATCGGGCGCACCGACCTGGCGGGGGGAAGCATGACGGCGATGACGGCCAGCCTTCGTGACCGGATCCTCCCGCTCGCCGACGACACCATCGTCCTGCCGGGCCACGGCCCGGCGACCACGATCGGCCGGGAACGCGCGACCAACCCTTACCTGCTGGAAGCCATGCGACCGGCCCCGACCAGAGGGCTATGACCAAGATGAGCAAGCCACGGCCGATCTCCGGCTTTCCGGAGTGGACGCCGCCGCAACGCATGATCGAGCAACGTTTCCTAGACAAGATCAAGAGCGTTTTCGAGCTTTACGGGTACGCGCCGCTGGAGACGCGTGCCGTCGAGCCGCTGGACCAACTGCTGCGCAAGGGCGAGACGTCGAAGGAGGTCTACGTCCTGCGCCGCCTGCAGGAAGAGGCGGGGGCCGCCTCCGACGACGCCTTGGGTCTCCACTTCGACCTGACCGTGCCGTTCGCCCGCTACGTGCTGGAGAACTCGGGCAAACTGCAGTTTCCGTTCCGGCGCTACCAGATCCAGAAGGTGTGGCGGGGTGAGCGGCCGCAGGAGGGCCGCTACCGCGAGTTCGTCCAATGTGACATCGACGTGGTCGACCGTGACACGTTGCCGCCGCACTACGAGGCCGAGATGCCGCTGGTGATCGGTGACGCGCTCGGCTCGTTGCCGATCCCGCCGGTGACGATCCAGGTCAACAACCGCAAGGTCTGCGAGGGCTACTACCGCGGCCTGGGCATCGGCGACCCGGAAGCCGCGCTACGGGCGGTCGACAAGCTCGACAAGATCGGGCCGGGCAAGGTCGCCGAGCTGCTGGTCGAGACGGCCGGCGCGACCGAGGCGCAGGCCAAGGCCGTGCTGGCGCTGGCCGAGATCTCGTCGCCGGACGCGTCGTTCGCCGACGCGGTGCGCGCGCTCGGGGTCAGTGACCCGCTGCTCGACGAGGGCCTGACCGAGCTTGTCGACGTGGTCGAGACCGCGGCGGCGTACGCGCCAGGTCTGTGTGTCGCCGAGCTGAAGATCGCCCGTGGTCTGGACTACTACACCGGCACGGTCTACGAGACCCAGCTCGCCGGGTTCGAACGGTTCGGCTCGATCTGCTCCGGCGGCCGTTACGACAACCTGGCCACCTCGGGCAACGACCGGTTCCCGGGCGTGGGCATCTCGATCGGGCTGACCCGAGTGCTCGGGCTGCTGTTCGGCGCCGACAAGCTGGCGATCTCCCGCGACGTGCCGACCTGCGTGCTGGTCGCGCTGGCCGACGAGGAACACCGCCGCTCGGCCGACGGGATCGCGACGGCGCTGCGCCGGCGCGGCATCCCGACCGAGGTGTCACCGACCGCGGCGAAATACGGAAAGCAGATCCGCTACGCCGAACGGCGGGGCATCCCGTTCGTCTGGTTCCCGGGTTCGCCGGACTCCGTCAAAGACATCCGCTCCGGCGATCAGGTCGACGCCGACCCGGCGACCTGGGCGCCGCCGGCGGCCGACCTCCACCCGACGATCAACTAGCCGGGATCTCGAAGAGCAGGCAGGTCGACGTCGCGTGGGCGACCAGTCGCCCCGCGGCGTCGGTCAGCCGCGCCTCGCCCAGCGCGGTGCGGCGGCCGCGCTGGATCACCGTGCCGACGCAGGTCAGCAGCTCGGAGCCGACGGTGACCGGCCGGAGGTATTTCACCGACAGGTCGACCGAGGTGTAGCCGACGCCGGCCGGCAGCGTGGTGTGCACCGCGCAGCCGGCGGCGGTGTCGAGCAGGGTGGCGAGCACGCCGCCGTGCACCGTGCCGAGCGGGTTGTAGTGGTATTCCCGCGGCGGCATCTCGACGGTGACCCGGCCCTCCTCGGCGGTCAGCCGGGTCATGCCGAGCAGGTGCATCACCGGCGGGGGCGGCAGCTCGCCGGCGATCATCGCCTGCAGCAGGCTGAGGCCGCTGGTCTTGCCGATCAGCGCGGCGTTGGTGGCCGGGTCGGACCAGGAGAAGGTACGGCTGCGCTCCACCTGCGTCTGTGTCATGGACCCAGCCTGGCAGCCGGTTGCTGGGTCTGTCAACGAGACTTAGGGTGAAGGTCATGGGTACGCGTCCCGAAGCGCTCGACTGGTCCGTCGACAACTGCACGGTGGGCCGCGCGATGGAGATTCTCGGCGAGCGCTGGACGTTCGTCGTGCTGCGCGAGATCGCGAACGGCATCCGGCGCTTCGACGACATGCGGGTGCGCACCAACATCCCGCGCCAGGTGCTGACCAACCGGCTGGCGATGATGGTCGACAGTGGCGTGCTGCGCAAGGAGCCCTACCAGGACCCCGGGGCGCGGGTCAGGCACGAGTACCGGCTCACCCAGATGGGCCTCGACCTGTGGCCGGTGATCGTCGCGGTGCTGGAGTGGGGCGACCGCTACCTGGCCGACCCGGAGGGCTCGCCACTGTCGACGGTGCACCGCGGCTGCGGCGCCGAGGTCCGTGCGGTGCTGCGCTGCTCGGCCGGGCACGAGATCGACAACCCGCGCGAGGTGGTGGCCGCGCCCGGGCCAGGTGCACACCGCCGCTAACTGGGTACGGTGACCGGCGTGCCGCCGTCACCGCGTAGCGCGTCCGCTTGGGCGCCGCTGTCCGTCGCGACGTTCCGCTGGCTCTGGCTGGCGCTGCTCGCGTCCAACATCGGCACCTGGATGCAGACCGTCGGCGCGCAGTGGCTGCTGGTCGACGCGCCCGGCGCCGACGCGCTGGTCTCGCTCGTGCAGACCGCCAGCATGCTGCCGATCGTGTTGCTCGCCCTGCCGTCCGGCGCCCTGGCCGACACGTTCGACCGGCGTCGCATGCTGCTGACCGTCCAGGCCGGATCGTGCGTGGTCGCCGTGCTGCTGGCCGTGCTGACCGCGCTCGACCGGATGCCGCCGGCGCTGCTGCTGACGCTGACCTTCGCGCTCGGCGCCGGCCAGGCGCTGACCCTGCCGGCCTGGCAGGCGGTCATCCCGGAACTCGTACCCCGCCCGCAGTTGCCGTCGGCCTCGGCCCTGGGCGCGATCAGCCAGAACGTCGCCCGCGCGGTCGGACCGGCGATCGCCGGCCTGGTCATCGCGTCGGTCGGCGTCGCCGCCGTGTTCTTCCTCAACGCCGCGTCGTTCGTGGTCTTCGCGGCCGTGCTGCTGTGGTGGAAGCGGCCGGACGACGACACCGGCCCACCGGAACGGTTCGCGGCAGCGGTCCGGGCCGGCGGCCGCTACGTGCGGCACTCGGTCGTGGTGCGCCGGATCCTGTTGCGCGCCGCCCTGTTCCTGCTGCCCGGCAGTGCCGTCTGGGCGCTGCTGCCGCTGGTGGCCAGCCGCCGGCTCGGCCTCGGCCCCGGTGGCTACGGCCTGCTGCTCGCCGCCCTCGGCGTCGGCGCGGTCGCCGGGGCCGCCCTGCTGCCCCGGCTGCGCCAGCGGCTCTCGGTCAACCGGATGCTGCTGACCGCGGCCATCGTGTTCGGCGCGGTGACGATCGTGGTCGGCCTGGTGCCGGTCGAGATCGTGGTGGCGCTCGTGCTGATCCCGGCCGGCGTCGCCTGGGTCACCGTGCTGTCCAGCGTGAACGCGTCCCTGCAACTCTTCCTGCCCAATTGGGTACGCGCCCGCGGGCTCGGCATCTACCAGATCGTCTTCGCCGCCGGGCAGGGCTTCGGCGCGCTGCTGTGGGGCGTGCTGGCCGGGGCGACCAGCCTGGCGGTCGCGCATCTGGCGGCCGGCGCGCTGATGCTGGCCGGCGCGGCCACGGTGGTCCGGTGGCCGCTGCGTGACGTGGCCGGGCTCGACCGCTCGCCGGCGTCGTACTGGCCCGAGCCCCACCTCGACGTCTCGCCCTCCCGCTATGGCGGACCCGTGTTGGTGCTGCTCCGCTACCAGGTGCCGGCGGAGCGGGAGGACGCCTTCCGGTCGGCGATGGACCGGGTGCGGTTGTCCCGCCGGCGCAGCGGCGCGGTGCGGTGGGGACTGTTCCGCGAGGGAGAGCACGGCGACCGGTTCGTCGAGGTCTACCAGGTGGCGTCCTGGGACGAGCACCAGCGGCAGCACGAGAATCGGCTCACCGGCACCGACCGGCAGATCGACGAGGCCGCCCGGGAGCTGGCCATCGGGCCGCCGTCGGTGACGCACCTGCTGCCGGCCGACTGAACACACGGCGGGCCGGACGCCCCCAAGCGTCCGACCCGCCGGTCTGCTCGTTCCCGGTGTGCCCTCCGGGGAGCGGAACGTGCTAGCGGTTGTTGTTCCGGTTGCTGTTGTTACCGCTGTTGTTGCTGTTGTTGTTGTTCCGGTTCTGGGCGCGCTCGCCACCCTTGCGCGCGGCGTTCTGAGCCCGGTCGCCGCCCTGGCGCGCCGCGTTCTGGGCGCGGTCGACCTTCTCGGCAACCTTGCCGTTGGTCTTGGCGTCGATCACATCGCCGGCCTGGTCGATGCGCCGGTCGCGCTCGTCCTTGTCGGCGAGCTTTTCCTTCGCCTGCTCGGCGGCGTCGCCGAACCTGTCGCTGATCGCCATTACGAGACTCCCTCCGGTGAGCGCCCGCCCCACGCGACCGCTCACACCCACCGAACGTAGACGCGAGCCTCAGCTTTCGCGGCAATTGCCGGTTTTAGCATCCGGATCATGAGCCCATGTGCTACCGCGGTCGAGCGCTTCGCGCAGCCCGCGGGCGTCCCGGGCGGTGGCTGTGACCAGGGCGGCCGGCCCGTGTTCGAGGGGCATGAGCGCGGCCGTGGCGGTGATCGTCGTGGGGTTTCTGGGTGCCGCCGGGCCGACGAGGAGCAAGGTGCCGGCTGCGCGGGCGCCGATGATCGCGGGGCCGTCCCAGCCGAGTGCGCGAGGGCCAACCGCCAGATCGTGCCGCAACAGGGTACGACCGGCGTAGCGCACAGTGGCCGCCGTCCTCAGGTCCCCGGGCTGTTCCCCGTGCCGCCCGGCGACGATCTCCTCGCGCCACAGCAGTTCGGCGCCGTCATCGAGGTCCACGATGGACCGGTTGAGGTGGTCGCAGCCGGTGACGGCGACGGTGGGCTCGGGCAGCCATGCCAGCGCACCGCCCGTGCCCACCGCCGCGGTGACGGTCAGCGTGCTCGGCTGGCTGGGGTTGCTCGGCTGGGCCAGCGAGGCGGCGATCGTGCGGATCGTCAGGCGCGCCCCCGGGTGGACCTCGACGTGGATCCGCAGGTCGTCGCCGCCGAGTGGGCCGGCCGCACCACCGACCAGGTGCACCTCGACGGCGTGCGTGGGGTGGCGCTGGCCGGTGCGGCGGGGCAGGAGGGGCGGTTCGCCGTACACGGTGGACAACCGGGTGCCGCCGTATCCGTCCGCCTCGGCGACCAGCCGCGCCTCAGCCCGCACCGTCGGTGGTGGCGGACATGTCGACCGGGGCGGTGCCACCACCGGACGGGGCCTGTGCCGGCGCGGCGTCGGCGGGGTTTGTGGGGACGTCGAGCCGGCCGCTCGACGCGGTGGCCGGCGACGGCCCGGCCAGCAGGTCGGCGTCCGAGGGCGTCGCTGCCGCTGGAACCGGCAGGCTCGTGCGGTTGGCGCGCGGCTCGTCGCCGGGCGGTGCGCCGGCCGAGTCGGCGAGGTGCGAATGGCCTGGTGGCGCGGCGACCGTGGGGCGGCCGGCGGGCCCGGCCGGGACCGACGCGGCGACGGTGGGGCGGCCTTCGTGCCCGGCCGGGACCGACGCGGCGACGGTGGGGCGGCCTTCGTGCCCGGCCGGCACCGACCCGGCGACGGTGGGGCGGCCGGCGGGCTCGGCCGGGACCGACGCGGCGGCGGTGCTGCGGCCGGCGGGCCCGGCCGCGACGCGGGCCCGGACCCAGTCCGCGACGGGCGCGGCCGCCGGATCGCCGACCAGGGACAGGAAAACGGTGGGCAGGTCGCCGCGGCGGGCGGCGGCGTCGCGGGCCATGACGCCGAGGTCGGCGCCGACCAGTTCGGCGAGGTCGGTCTTGTTGATGACCAGCAGGTCGGCGGTGGTGACGCCGGGACCGCCCTTGCGCGGCACCTTGTCGCCGCCGGCGACGTCGACCACGAAGATCTGGTGGTCGACCAGGCCCTTGCTGAACGTCGCGGTGAGGTTGTCGCCGCCGCTCTCGACCAGGACGAGGTCGGGCGCGTGGCGGTCCTCCAGGTCCTCGACCGCGTCGAGGTTCGCGCTGATGTCGTCGCGGATGGCGGTGTGCGGGCAGCACCCGGTCTCGACCGCGCGGATCCGTTCGTCGGGCAGCACCCCGGCCCGCCGCAGGAAGTCGGCGTCCTCCGTGGTGTAGATGTCGTTGGTCACCACCGCGAGCCGCAGGTCGCCGGCGAGCGAGCGGCACAGCGCGGCGACCAGCGCCGTCTTCCCGGACCCGACGGGCCCACCGATCCCGATCCGCACCGCGCGGCCGTTGTCAGGACGCAAAGAGACGCACCTCCCAGGTGGCATGGTGCTCGGCGTCGACGTCGAGCAGCGGAGCGGAACCGGCGGGCAGGTCGTCTACCGGATCGTCGACCCGGCCCGCGGCGTCGGCCGCGACCCGGTCGCATTCATGGGCCAGCGCGGCGACCAGGCCGTGCACCGCGTAGGGATCCAGACCCAGCAGGCGAACGGCCGCCGAGGCGGCCCCGGTCAGTCCACCGTAGACGGCGACCAGGCCCGCCTGCGCCGGCTCGAGCCCGGCGGCGGCCGCCGCGATTCCGATGGCGGTGGGGTGGTGGACGCTCCCAAGGGCCGGCGTCCGTGCGACGCCCGCGGGCCAGATCCGGGTCGCGGCCCGCAGCACGGCGCGCCCCTGCGCCCGGGAAGCGGCCCGCAACGCTGGCGACGCCGTCCGGGCGTCGAGCCCGTCATCCAGGTCCCGCACCCGCTCCACGCGGGCGCCGCCGACACGCTCGCCCGGCCCCGCGACTGCGGTTTCCGGCGTTGCGGTGGGGTTGGCGGCTGGGCCGGTGAGGGCGTGGCAGGTGGCCGCGGCGAAGGTCGCCGACACGACGCCGGTCGTGGCGGTGCGGCCGAGCAGGAACGACTCCAGGGTCGGCAGGTCGTGGACCCGGCCGGCCGCGACCGCGGCCTCGACGCCGCCCGAGTGGGCGTGGGCGCCCGACGGGAGGCGGCCGTCGGCGAGGACCAGCAAGGTGGACAGCGACATCAGAACAGGAAGTAGCGCTGGGTCATCGGGAGGTCCATTGCCGGCTCGGGCGGAACCACCTCGCCGTCGATGCGGACGGTGAACGTGTCGGGCTCGACCTCGATCCGCGGCAGCGCGTCGTTGAGCGGGAGGTCGGCCTTGCCGCGGGCACGGGTGTCGGCGACCGGCACCATCCGGCGACTCACCGGCAGCCGGTCGCCGAGCAGCGCGTCGATCGCGGCCGGTGCCACGAAGGCGACGCTGGTCTGGGCGGGCACGACGCCGTACGCGCCGAACATCGGTCGTGGCAGCATCGGCTGCGGCGTCGGGATCGAGGCGTTCGAGTCGCCCATCTGCGCCCACGCGATCATGCCGCCCTTGACCACCAGATGCGGGCGTACGCCGAAGAAGGCCGGGTCCCACAGCACCAGGTCGGCGAGCTTGCCGGGCTCGACCGAGCCGATCTCGGCGTCGATGCCGTGCGCGACGGCCGGGCAGATCGTGTATTTCGCAATGTAGCGCCGGGCCCGCAGGTTGTCGGCCGGGCCGGGCAGCGCACCGCGGCGCAGTTTCATCACGTGTGCCGTCTGCCAGGTGCGCAGGATGACCTCGCCGACCCGGCCCATCGCCTGCGAGTCGGAGCCGATGATCGAGATCGCGCCGAGGTCGTGGAGCACGTCTTCGGCCGCCATCGTGCTCGGGCGGATCCGGCTCTCCGCGAACGCCAGGTCCTCCGGCACCGTCGGGTTGAGGTGGTGGCAGACCATCAGCATGTCGAGGTGCTCGTCGAGCGTGTTGCGGGTGTAGGGGCGGGTCGGGTTGGTCGACGACGGCAGCACGTTGGGCTGGCCGGCGACGGTGATGATGTCGGGGGCGTGACCGCCGCCGGCGCCCTCGGTGTGATAGGCGTGGATCGACCGCCCGCCGATCGCGCGCAACGTGTCTTCGACGAAACCCGCCTCGTTGAGCGTGTCGGTGTGGATCGCGACCTGCACCCCGCTGGCGTCGGCGACGCGGAGGCAGGCGTCGATCACGGCGGGCGTCGTACCCCAGTCCTCGTGAAGCTTGAAACCGCCCGCGCCGCCGCGCAGTTGCTCCCACATGGCCTCTTCGCTGGTGGTGTTGCCCTTGCCGAGCAGCAACACGTTGACCGGCCACGGGTCGATCGCCTCGAGCATCCGCGCGAGGTGCCACGGGTTGGGCGTCACGGTCGTGGCCTTGCTGCCCTCGGCCGGGCCGGTGCCGCCGCCGATCACCGTGGTCACGCCGCTGGCCAGCGCGGTGGCGATGACCTGCGGACAGATCAGGTGTACGTGGCTGTCGACCGCGCCGGCCGTCAGGATCTTCCCGTTGCCGGCGATCACCTCGGTGCCCGGCCCGATCACCAGGTCGGGGTGGACACCGTCCATCGTGTCGGGGTTGCCGGCCTTGCCGAGCGCGCTGATCCGCCCGTCGCGGATGCCGACGTCGGCCTTGACGATGCCCCAGTGGTCGAGCACGACGGCGCCCGTGATGATCGTGTCGACGGTGCCGTTGCCTCGGCTGACCGCCGACTGGCCCATCGACTCGCGGATCACCTTGCCGCCGCCGAAGACCGCCTCGTCGCCGCGCGAGCAACGGTCCTCCTCGACCTCGACGAACAGGTCGGTGTCGGCGAGCCGGATCCGGTCGCCGACGGTCGGGCCGTAGAGCGCGGCGTAGCGTCGCCGGTCCACCAAGCTCACCGGTCAGCACCTCCGGCCGGGTCGAGTCGGCCGGCGCACTCGCCGCGCAGGCCGCGCACGACCCGGTGCCCGCCCAGCGGGACGAGGTCGACGTCGCGGTCGATGCCCGGCTCGAAGCGCACGGCGGTGCCGGCCGGCACGGCGAGGCGGTGGCCCCAGGCGGCGCGGCGGTCGAAGTCGAGCGCCGGGTTGGCCTCGGCGAAGTGATAGTGCGAACCGACCTGCACCGGCCGGTCGCCGGTGTTGCGGACGGTGACGGTGACCACCGGCCGGCCCGCGTTGATCTCGATCGGACCCTCGCCGTACACGATCTCGCCGGGGATCATGGAATTGGTTCGTGGACGGTGACCAGCTTCGTGCCATCCGGGAACGTCGCCTCGACCTGGACCTCGGCCAACATCTCGGGGACGCCCTCCATGACGTCGGCGCGGCCGAGCACCGCCCGCCCCGCGGACATCAGTTCGGCAACAGTTCTGCCGTCGCGCGCACCCTCCAACAGGAAGGCGGTGATGACCGCGGTCGCTTCCGGATAGTTGAGCCGCAACCCGCGCTCCCGCCGCTTCCGCGCCACGTCGGCGGCGACGTGGATGAGCAGGCGTTCTTGCTCGTGCTGGCTCAGAAACAAGGCTCACCTCCGCGGGTACGCACGGCCAGACCACGAGCCGCGATCGTGCCACCAGAACGTTACGCACCAGTTACGCCAGGACGTGGACGGCACGCGCAACATAGCCCTCCGTCTGTCGGTCCCGGATCAGGTCGTACGCTTGGAGAAATGGACCGTCACCATCCGATCTGCCGCACCTGTGGCGTTCAGCGTGAACCCGACGCCGCCCGCACGGTCTGTCCGGTATGCGCGGACGAGCGGCAGTACGTGGGCTGGGGCGGCCAGCGGTGGGTCTCGATCACCGAACTGCACGCCGAGGGCCACCGCGGCGCGGTCCGCGAGGAGCAACGCGGCCTGTGGGGCGTCGGCGTCGAGCCGAGTGTCGGCATTGGACAGCGGGCGCTGATCGTGCCCGGCCCGGGCGGCAATGTCATGTTCGACTGTGTGCCCTATGTGGACGACGAAACGGTCGAGGCGGTCAACGCGCAGGGCGGCCTGGCCGCGATCGCCCTTTCCCACCCCCATTTCTACGGCTCGATGGTGGAGTGGAGCCGCGCGTTCGGCGACATCCCCATCTATGTGCACGAGGCCGACGCGAGCTGGGTGCCGCGGGCCGGCAACGTGGTCCTGTGGTCGGGGGACCAGCAGGAGATCCTGCCCGAACGGACGCTGGTCAACTGCGGCATCCACTTCCCGGGCGGCACGGTTCTGCACTGGCCCGGGCTCGACGGCAAGGGCGCCCTCTGCACCGGCGACATCTTCACCGTCGTGATGGACCGGCGCTGGGTGAGCTTCATGTACAGCTATCCCAACCTGATCCCGGAGCACCCGGACACCATCGTCCGCGCGGTGTCCCTTGTGGACCCATTGCCCTACGACACGGTGTACGGCGGGTGGTGGGGCCGGGTCGTGTCCGGTGGCGCGAAGGACCGCGTCCGCCGTTCCGCGGACCGCTACCTGGCCCACGTCGGCCGCTGAACCGCCTGCCTCGTAACGGCTGCGCCGCGGCCGTGTTGCCTCCCGCTGCCTCCGGGGCCCCCGTCGCCCGAGTGCGCGGAGGCCTGCTGCGGCGAACAGCACGCGGCGCGGCGTGCGCCCTGCCGAAGACCCGCTCCGGCAAGATCCTTCGCCGGACCATGCGCGACCGACGCTGGCGACCTGCTCGCGACGCGCGACGAATCGCTCGCACCGTTCGCCGCGCGCGGGTGAGGTGCCGCCGATTCAGCGCCCGCGGCGGCGCTTCGGGGCGCGGTGCCGCCAGGTCAGGAAGAACGCGATGCCTCCGGCGACGCCGACGACCGCCCCGATCGCGAGCGCCGGGCCGGCGTCGACTCCGGTGCCGACGAGGACGGCGAAGATGACCAGCAGCACCGCCAGGGTGACGGTGATCGCCGCCAGCACCGCGGCCGTGGTGGGCATCCGCTGCCGGACGCGGCGGGCCGCTATCCGCTCCGGCTTGCCGTCATCGGTTGGGGTCAAGGCGGCGATCCAGCTCCTCGTCGGACATCTTGTCTCCGGAGTTGTCGAAGCCCCGCTTGATCTCGTTGGCGCCCGTGTTGGCGAGCTTGTCGGCAGGGCTCAACCAGGTGCGGAAGTCGGTCGCCGACTCGCGCAGGGCCCGGCTCGAACCGACCCAGCCGCTGATGAACCGGCCGTTGGGGCCGCGGAGCTGGAAGGACGACTGGACGCGGCGCATGATCCGCGGGTGCATCTTGAGCAGCACCTGGCGCAGGCGGTTGAGGATCAGCGTGACCTTCTGGATGAAGGTCACGCCGCGGGCGCCGGCGACGGCACCCTGCGCGGTGGTGGCCGCTCCCGCGGCGGCCGTCGACGCCCCGAAGGTCGGCACGGCCGCGGCCAGCGCCGGGATCCAGGTGATGATCAGCCATTCGACGAACGTGGCCATCAGGCCGATCACGAACGCCTGGGCAACGTCCATCAGCAGCTTGGCCGTGTTGAGGATGAAGACCAGCTGCTGCACGTCGCCCTGGATGCCCTCGACGCCGCCGGCGAACTCCTCGAGCCGCGCCCGGGCGGCGTCAGCGGCGGCGCCCTGCCAGCCGACCAGGCCCTCGCGGGTGGCGGCGAGGATCTCCTGGGCGAGCGGAGCGAGCGCGTTGCCGACCCGCTCCCACTTGGCGATCTCGCCTTCCATCCGCTCGGGGTTGCCGGTGACCAGGCCGAGCAGGTCCTCGAGCGGCTGGATGACGTCGATCAGGAACGTCAACCCGGCCGAGAGCAGCGCGTTGAGCGGGTCCACGGCGTACATCGCCACGTTGATGCCGAGGTCGCCGACCGAGCCGGCGATGTTGAACAGCTCGCCCCAGTCGCTCTCGCCGTTGACCATCTTCGCGGCGCCGGACACGGCCTGGGGGAGGCCGGCGACGCCGGCAACGTCTTTGACGGGGTCGAAGCGCAACACGTCGTAGCCGCCGACGCTGACCCCGCCCGAGCCGCCATAGCCGTCCCAGTCGCCGTGCACGTCGACGACGCCGGTGTTGGTGCCGTGCTGCTCGGGCAGGTCGTTGGTGACGTCGCTGTCGTTGAGCTGGTCGGTCATCGCCCGCTCAGCTCAGCAGCTCGCGGATCGACTGCAACGCCTTCTCGATCTCCTGATCGGTCTGGCGGTAGTTCTGCGCCGTGCAGTCGAGCGCGTCGACCCGGTCTTGCAGCGCCTCGCCCATCATCGACAGGTGCTCGTAGGTGTCGTCGGCGTACTTCCAGTACCAGGCGGCGAACGGCGCACCGACCAGACCCCAGATGTACCACTCCGGGTTGGCGTCCTCGGCGAGCGTGAGGATGTCGGCCGCGCGTTCGCGAAGCTCGGCGAGCTGTGACCGGCACTGCATGATCTGGTCGGGATCGGTGCGGAAGCCTTCCACGTGTTCAGCTCCGGTGCTGGTCGTCGGGTTCTGCGGGCTTTTCCTGGTATTGGGCGACCAGCGAGCGCACGTCGAGCCGCGGGCCGGTGAGCTGCTGGACCCGCTCGGCCATCAGCATCGCCGCCCGCGCGGTCGCGGTCATCACCGTGGTGTGCACGATGCCGGCCAGCGTCGCCGGATCGTGTTGGTATTGGTCTGTCCCGATGTGCACCGACATCAGTTCGCCACCGGCGCGCACCTGCGCGGCCACGCCACCGTCGTCGGAGCGCGCGGTCGCGGTCAGTTCGGTGAGCTCGGCACGCAGTTGCGCGTACCCCTGGAGCTGTCGGCGTGATTCTTCGCCGACCCGGCGCAGCACCTCGTCGGTGCGCCGGCCCTCGTCGTCGACGGCGCCGTCGGCCGGAATCTCGTCGAGATTGGGCGGCTCGGGCTGGGGCATGTCGGGCAGTGCGCCACCGAGCAGGTCTGGCAACTCGGCCCGGCCCCGCCGCACGGTGCGGATCGTCTCGGTCATCGTGCCGGTCGCCTCGGCGCTCGCATGCCGGGCGGTCTCGACCACCAGCGCGCCGAGCCGCTCCGGACTGTAGCGGTAGGCGGCGCGACCGAAGCCCAGACCGACGATGGCGTTGCCGGGCCCGGCGGTGACCTCGACGGCGCCGTCGGAGGTGGAGACGGTCGCCGTGGCAGCGGCCACCGCTTCGCGCAGCGCGTCAACCGTCTGTTTGAGCTCCGCCGGTGGTAGCGGCTTCTGTATGGCGTCGAAGGCGCCCATCAGACCCCCATTCCGCGTGCGCCGGAGGGGCAGCCGCTGAGCCCGAGACGGCTACCCAGATTGCTGGGACCCTAGCACCGATCGTGACTGGTGTTCAGCTTCCGTGTGCGCCCCGTGTCGCCTCCCGTTCCGCGAATGCCCGCAGGTCGTGCCGCTGGATCGCGGCGGCCATCAGCTCGGGGAAAAGGTCGGGCGTGCACGCGAACGCCGGCACTCCCAGCGACGACAGCGCCGCCGCGTTGTCGTGGTCGTAGCTCGGTGCCCCGTCGTCGGAGAGCGCGAGCAGCGCGACCACCTGCACGCCCGCACCGACCATGTCGCCGACCCGCTTGAGCATCTCGGCACGCACGCCGCCCTCGTAAAGGTCGCTGACCAGCACGAAGATGGTCTCCCGGGGCCGCGTGATCAGTCGCTGGCTGTAGGCGATGGCCCGGTTGATGTCGGTGCCGCCGCCGAGCTGCGTGCCGAACAGCACCTCGACGGGGTCGTGCAGGTGCTCGGTCAGGTCGACGACCGAGGTGTCGAAGACGACCAGCGACGTCTTCAGCGTGCGCAGCGAGGCCAGCACGGCCGCGAACACTCCGGAGTAGACGACCGACGAGGCCATCGACCCGGACTGGTCGACACAGAGGATCACATCCCGTTGCACGGCGTTGCCGCGCCGCCCGTACCCGATCATCCGCTCCGGCACGATGGTGCGGTATTCGGGCTGGTAGTGGCGCAGGTTGACGCGAATGGTGCGGTTCCAGTCGATGTCGCCGTGCCGGGGCCGCTCGATCCTGCTGGCCCGGTTGAGCGCGCCGCTGACCGCGGCCCGCGCCTTCTGGGCGACGCGTTTCTCCAGGTCGTCGACGACCTTGCGAACCACCTGGCGGGCCAGGTCGCGGGTCTTGTCGGGCATCACCGAGTTGAGCGAGAGCAGCGTGCCGACCAGGTGCACGTCGGGCTCGACGGCGGAGAGCATCTCGGGTTCGAGCAGCAGGCGGGTGAGGTTGAGCCGCTCGATCGCGTCGGTCTGCATCACCCGCACGACACTCTGCGGAAAGTATTCGCGGATGTCGCCGAGCCAGCGCGCCACGCGTGGAGCCGAGGCGGCCAGGTTGCCGCCGCGGCCTTTGCCGTCGGCCTCGCCGCTGCCTTCGCCGCCGGGCCCACGGTCGTAGAGCGCGGCCATAGCGGCGTCCATGGCGGCGTCGCGGCCGTTGGGCTGGCCGAGTGATTCGTCGGCCGGTTCGCCGAGCGCCAGCCGCCACCGCCGCCGGCGTTCCTCGTCAACGCTCATCGGGCTCTCCGGTGGGATGGCGTCGCTGGCGCGTGGGTCGTCGGTGGCGCGTTGCGGACCGGGCGCTGCGCGCGCTCGGCGTAGAGGCATCGTCCCCGCTCTGTCTGGCGTTGCCTGCATCCGGCCGGCCGTGGCCCGCGGTCGGCGCGGGGTTTCCGGCGGCCGGTGTGCCGTAGCCCGCGGTCGAGGCTGTCTCGCGCGGGCCGCTTGCCCGACGGTGGTCCTGTCGCCGGTGGCGTTGGCCGGGTGGGCTGGGTGTGGGTGTCATCCGATCCTCCTTCCCAGGAGGGCGCTCAAGGTAGGGAGGGAGAGGGCCGCTGTGTCGCGGTCGAGGACGGCCGTGGTGGTGCGGGTCGCGGTGGCGCCGCCGGCGATGCGTTCGCCGATGCCGCGGCGTTCGCCCGTCGCGAAGGTGCCGAAGGTGCGGCGGAGGAGGGGGAGCACTTCGGTGAAGGCGTCGGGCGGGATGGCCGCCAGCCAGTCGTCGACGAGCGAAAGCAGGGCGTCGTCGTGCATCAGGAGCAGGCCACCGCCGGCGAGGAAGCCTTCGACCCAGGCGCCGCCGGTCGCGGCCGGGACGCCCACGGTCAGGGCGCGGCCGAGCCGGCGGCCGGCCTCGTCGGCGGTCAGCCGGCCGGCGTCGTGGAGTAGGCGGGTGAGCCGGCCCGCCAGCAGGCCGTGCAGGTCGTCGCGGAGGGCCAGCGCGGCGAGGGTGTCGAGCCAGCGGGCGCGCTCGGTTTCGTCGCCGAGCAGCGCGACGGCGGTGTGGACGGCGTCGATGTGGTCGCGCAGCGCCGTGGCGGCCTCGTCGGAGAGCGCGGACGCGGCCGGTGGCAGGGCGGCGTAGACGCGCGCCAGCAGGCCGCGGACCACGGCTGCCACGGCGGCCACATCGGAGCGGCGCACGTCGCCGTAGCGGACCGTGCGGGCCAGGGCCGGAATCGCGGCCATCAGGTGGGTCACGTCGGCGTCTTCGGCGGCGCGGGCGTCGAGCGCGCGCAGGACCGCCGGTCGCGCCGCGGGCAGGTCGGCGAGCAGGCAGGTCTCGAGTTGCGCAGTCACCTCGGCCAGCGTCGTCGCCTTGGCCACCGCGGCGGTGACCTGGGCGGTGGCGGCCGCGACCACGGTGGTGCCGAAGCCGCTGGCCTCCACCAGCCGGATGGAGAACTCCGGCTGCCAGCGCAGCGACCACTCCTCGCGGAAGGTACCCGTGCTGCCGCGCCGCTCGTCGGGCTCACCCCACGGCACGTCGAGGCAGCGCAGTTGGTGCAGCAGGTGGCTGCGCGCCAGGTCGGTGTCCTTTCGCAGGTCGAGGTCGAGCGCGCGGTCGAGCGCGGAAGGCTTGAGCCTGGCGGCGCGCTGGCGGGCCTCGAGGTCACGGGCGAGTGGGACGGTCGGCACGCCCTCGGGCACTTCGCCGAGCCGCTCGCCGACCACCAGGCGCCGGCCGATCAGCTGCAGCCGAAGGTCGTCGCCCTCGCAGAGCACGGCGCCCGCGGCGTCGGTGACCTCGGCCAGGCCGGCCAGCGGGCGCCCGCGCATCGTGGCGAGGGCCTCGGCCAGCCGGGTCGCCTCGATCACGTGGGCCGAGGAGGTGTCGACCCCTTCCTCGCGCAGCACACCGGCGGCGGCGACCAGCCAGCGCGGCACGACCTCGTCGGTGGTGGTGAAGAGGTGGTGGTACCAGCCGGGCGAGTCGACCCCCGCGCCATAGCCCTGCCAGGACGCCAGCCGCCCGTAGGTCCACGGGACCCAGGTGAACCGCACCTTTCCGCGGCGCCGGCCGCCCTTGAGTAGGGCGGCGTCGTGTGCCGCGGTGAACTTCGCGCGGAGCGCGGGCACGTGCCAGGCGCCGCAGACGACCGCGATCTCATTGTGGTTGCGGCGTTCCTGCCGCAGCACGGTGCGCATGTGCGCTTCGCGCACGAGGTCGTAGGGGTCTTCCAGCGCGCCCGTCCGGACCTCGGTCATCGCCTCTTCGATGGCCTCGAACGCCGGTGCCCGGCGATGCTCGACCACGTCTTCCCACCAGCGCTCGGGGTCGTCGTAGCCGGCCGCCGCCGCCAATTCACCGATCGGGTCGACGGGCCGCAGTACCGGCGCCGGCGGACCCGGTTCCGGCCCGTCGTCGGCCAGGTCGTCAGGGTCGGCGTCGCCGTCTGAGGACGCTTCGGTCGGAGCCGGACCTTCGGCACCCGGATGTCCGCCGGGCTCTTGCGAGGCTGGCCCTTCGCCTGGCCGCTCGGCCGCAGGCAACCCGCCGGGCAATCCAGGGCCGGGCGCTTCGCCTGGCCGCTCCGGTGCGGGCAACACGTCGGGCCGTTCAGGGCCGGACGTTTCGTCTGGCCGCTCGGGCCCGGGCAACCCGCCGGGCCGTTCGGGGCCGGGGGTTTCGTCTGGCCGCGCTGACGAGGGGTCGGGACCGACTCGCTGAGGCGCGGCCTCCGCGTCGGGTGCGTCGGGTGCGGGGGTCGCGGCCGGGTCGGGGATGGGCTTGCGGGAGGTCAGGCGGTGGGCGAAGGGTAGGTCGAAGAAGCGGACCGGGACGTCGTTGGCCACCGCCCAGCGGATCGCCTGCCACTCGGGGGAGAAGACCGCGAACGGCCAGAACGCCGCGCGGCGGGGGTTGTCGGCGGCGTAGCCGAGGAGGGCGACGGGTGGTTGGAGGCGGTCGTCGGCGACCCAGGGGATCAACTCGTCTGCCTCGGGTGGGCCTTCGACGAGCAGGATGTCGGGGCGCTGCTCCTCCAGCGCGCGGATGACCGCACGGGCGGAGCCGGGCCCGTGGTGGCGGATGCCGTAGTAGCGCTCAGGCATCGCGGGCGGCTCGGTAGAAGTCGGCCCAGCCGGGGCGCTCGCGGACGACGGTCTCCAGGTATTCGCGCCACACGACGCGGTCGGAGACCGGGTCCTTGACCACGGCGCCGACGATGCCGGACGCGATATCGCCCGCACGCAGGACGCCGTCGCCGAAGTGCGCGGCCAGCGCGATGCCGTTGGTGACGACGGAGATGGCCTCGGCTGTCGACATGGTGCCGGTCGGCGACTTGAGCTTGGTGCGGCCGTCGTCGGTCTGGCCGCCGCGCAGCTCGCGGAAGACCGTGACCACCCGGCGGATCTCGTCGAGGGCGGTGGTCGTCTCCGGGAGGTCGAGCGAGCGGCCGAGTTGCGCCACGCGCCGGGTGACGATGTCGACCTCTTCGTCGACGGTGGCGGGGACCGGCAGCACCACGGTGTTGAAGCGACGCCGCAGGGCGCTGGAGAGTTCGTTGACGCCGCGGTCGCGGTCGTTGGCGGTCGCGATGACGTTGAAGCCGCGCTGGGCCTGGACCTCGGTGTTGAGCTCGGGGACCGGCAGCGTCTTCTCGGACAGGATGGTGATCAGCGCGTCCTGGACGTCGGAGGGCACCCGGGTGAGCTCTTCGACGCGGGCGATCGCTCCGGTCTCCATCGCTCGCAGCACCGGGCTCGGGACCAGCGCCGCCGGCGACGGGCCCTCGGAGAGCAACCGGGCGTAGTTCCAGCCGTAGCGGATCGCCTCTTCCGGCGTGCCCGCGGTGCCCTGGACCAGCAGTGTCGAGTCGCCCGAGATGGCCGCCGCCAGGTGCTCGGAGACCCAGGTCTTGGCCGTGCCGGGCACGCCGAGCAGCAGCAGCGCGCGGTCGGTGGCCAGGGTGGCGACCGCGACCTCCATCAGCCGGCGGGAGCCGACGTATTTGGGGGAGATCTTGCCGCCGTCGCCCAGCAGGTAGGTGACCACAGCCTGCGGCGACAGCCGCCAGCCCGGCGGGCGGGAGCGGTCGTCGTCGGCGGCCAGCGCGGCCAGCTCTTCCGCGTAGAACTGTTCCGCGTGCGGGCGCAGGGCGGTCATGCGAACTCCTCGATCATGTCGTGGCGGAAGCCGAGCACGGCGGCGAGCTGGGCGAGGTAGCGGGCTGAGCGGCGGCCTTCGGGCAGGCCGTCAAGGGAACGGACGAGCGCCTCGACCCGCCCGACGAACGACGTCGGCATGGCCGGCATCGCGAGCCGGCACAGCTCGGAGAGCTGCCAGGCATTGTCGAGTGCCAGGGCGGCCATCGCCCGCAGGGCGGCGGCCGCCAGCTCCTCGGACCAGTCGTCGGCACAGAAGTGCAGTAGCCGGATGCCGGCGGCGGTGTCACGGCGCAGGGCGGCGGCCACACGGCGCCCGCGCTCGGCGCCGGGCAGCACCTCCAGCAGCGGCCAGGTCAGCCGCTCGCCGAGGCCGTCGTCGCCAACGCCCGCGCTGCCGGTGTCGACGAGGTCGAGCAGCGCGGCCGCCCACGCCGGATCGCGTTGCGCGGCGGTGGCCCGGGCCAGGCCCCGCAGGAGGACGGGCTGCCAGCCGTCGGCCACCGGCAGCGCGAGCACGCCGGCCGGGTCGCTGCCGGTCAGCGATGCCCAGAACGGCAGCGGTGTGGCCGAGACGATCTCTTCGAGCAGCCAGGCACCGAGCCCGACGCCGCGCGGCGGTGACGGGTCGACGTCGTCGCGCAGCATCGAGCCGTCGATGCTCGCCGGTGCCATGACGGTCAGCGCGCCGTCGGCGAAGTGGACACTCGCGGCGGTGCGCTCGGCCATCCGGCGGCCCAGCGCGGAGCCGGGCAGCTTGCGCAGCAACTCCGCGGCCACCTGCCGGATCTCGCGCCGCCGGTCGTCGAGGGCGTGCTCGATGAGCGCCTCGTCGCGGGCGGCGAGGCCGGTCTCGAGAGCGCCGAGCAGCAGCACCCTGTCGTGCGGCGGCTCGCCGTCGAACGTCTCGGTGAGCAACTCGAGACCCTTGGCGGGGTCGGTGGAGCGCAGGGCGACCAGATAGGCGAGGCGCTCGCCCGGCGTGCCGGTGAGCCAGTCGTGCGGGTCGGTGTCGACGGCCTCGCCGCCCACGTCGCGGAAATAGCGCCAGTCGGACTGCCGCTGGGCCAGCCAGTGGCCGCGGCGCCCGGTGACGGCGCCGAGGGCCGGGCGCAGTGCCGTGTCACGGCGGCCCAGGTCGAGCAGGATCGGCAGCGTCTCGGGCGGCACCAACAGGTGCCGCCGGCCCGCCTCGATCAGCCATTGGCCCAGCACCGCCCGCTGCGCGGGGCCACCCCAGCCGGTCGCGCCGTCGGTGAGCAGCAGGTCGAGCCGCGCGGCGGCCGGCTCCGGCACGACCGGTCGGCTCTCGTCGGGAGCGGGCGCGATCGTCGGCCGGCCGGCCAGCGGCGTCTCGCCGGCCCGCCGATAGGTGAGCGCCACCGCGGCCGCTTCGAGCAGCGATCGCGCGGACTCACCGGACCCGACCCACCGCCCACCGGACCGGGCGCCATTCGCGTCGTCGCCCGCGCCCGGATCTTCGGCATCGGCGGCCCGCCGGCCCGGCAGATCCGGTGGGGCCGGTGACCCGGTCGGGGCGGGCGATCTCGACTCGGGCGCTGCCGGCCCGTCGGTTGCGACGCCGAACGGGGGACCGGGGCTGTTGTCGGGGCCCGGGTCGTGCGGATCGCGGGAGACCACGAGGGACAGGCGGTGGCCGTCGGCCAGGTCGAGGTGGTCGGCCGACCAGGGGCGTCGAGCGGTGCCGACCAGCGCGGCCGACAAGAGGTCGGGCGGCAGTTCCGGCGGGCCGGCCGGCGCGACGCGGGGTTCGCCGGGCGTGGCCGGGACGTGGCGGCCCTCGGGCCAGGCGGCGAGCGGTCGGAAGCCGGCGTGCCCGTATTCGCCGGCGACCACGACCGGGCGGGCGCCCGCGGCCGCGACCAGCCACCATGGGCGGTCGTCGTCGGGGTGGAGGGCGACGGCGTCGCCGGCCGGGTCGACGAGGAGCGCGCCGTCTTCGCTGGGTGCGACGTCGGCCAGGAGCATCGGGGTGGACTCGCGCCACGGCTCGGCCGCCACCGCGCGGCCGTGCTCGGCCACCGCGGTGCGGACGGGCAGGGCGCCGGTCGGGGCGTCGAGCGTGCGGACCGGTTCGCCGTAGCGGGCCTTGACCAGGGCGCGCCGCGGCACCGCGGCGGGGTAGAAGCAGAGGCCCGCGTCGACCGTGGTGCCGGGCTCGAGATCGGCCGCCAGCGTCTGGCCGACCGGCGCGAACGTCAGGACCAACGCGAACCGGCCCGACCGGCGGCCGCGCAACCAGGTGCGGCGGCTGGTCAGGCGATCGTCGGCGGTGTCGATGCGGCCCAGGACCTCCCAGCGGTCACGGATCTCGGGCTCGGCCAGCACGTCGTCGGCCGCGACCGGGTAGCCGACCCGGGACCGGACCGTCGCGGCCAAACCCGGTGGCAGGGCCGGGAGGCGGCCGTGGGCGACGACCAGGAGGCGCAGCAGGGCGAACTCGCCGAGCAGCCGGTCAGCCCAGTTGGCGCCGACGCCGACGACCCAGCCGAGGCGGCGGACGGCGCCCGCGATGGCGGGCGCCTGGGCGTCGACCAGGCGGGCGGCCATCGTCTGGAACGGGCGGTAGCCCGCCTGCTCGGACGCCGCCAGACCCTGCTCGATCTGGTCGGCCAGCCAGCGGTCGAGCTCGACCAGGCCCGCTTCGACGCGATCGGCGCGCTGCTTGACCCGCTTCTCGGCGGCGACCGGGTCGGCCAGGCCCTCGCCCGGGGCACGCGGAGCCCGCGCCGCCCGCCCCTCGGCCCGCTGGGCCCGCGCGGCCCGGCCGGCCTGCCACTCGGCGGCCCATTCGGGTGGTTCGGCCTCCTCGGGGACGCCGCCGTTGGCCCAGCGCAACAGCAGGCCGAGGGCGTGTTTGCAGGGGATCTTGCGGCTTGGGCAGGTGCACCGGTAGGCAGGACCGGTCAGATCGACACAGACCTGATAAGGCCGGGCACCGGACCCACGGCACAGGCCCCAGAGCATGTCGTCGAAGCGGCCCTGACCGGCCCAGTGGGCAGCGGTGATCAGGCCGCGGGCGCTCTTGGCCGCACCGTGGTCGGGCGCGAGCGAGAGCACCTTGTCGGGGGACCAGCGTTCGACGGACACGCGAAAACCTTAGAACTCATGTACGACGAATTTTGGTGGCCTGTGGATAACCCACGACACCAAACCTTATCCACAGGCCAGGGGGGTGCGGACTTTCGCGACCGACCAGCCCTGCGAGAATCGAGCGCGCAACGCCGTACCCCATTGTCGAGGAGAGCGACCGCCGTGATCCGTACCCATGATGCCGGAAGCCTGCGCGCCACGGACGCCGGCAGCGCGGTGACCCTGGCCGGGTGGGTGGCCCGCCGCCGTGATCATGGTGGGGTCATCTTCGTCGACCTCCGCGATGCGTCCGGCGTGGCGCAGGTCGTCTTCCGTGAGGAAGACGCCCACCACCTGCGCAACGAATACTGCGTCAAGGTGGTCGGCGAGGTCGCCCGGCGGCCCGCCGGCAACGAGAACCCCGACCTGCCGACCGGCGAGGTCGAGGTCAACGCGACCGGGCTCGAGGTGCTGTCCGAAGCCGCGCCGCTGCCGTTGCCGGTCGACGACAACATCGACGCGGGCGACGACATCCGGCTCCGCCACCGCTATCTCGACCTGCGGCGCAGCGGGCCGGCCAACGCGCTCAAGCTGCGCAGCCGGGCCAACCAGATCGCCCGCCAGGTGCTGCACGCGCGCGACTTCAACGAGATCGAGACGCCGACCCTGACGCGGTCGACGCCCGAGGGCGCGCGCGATTTCCTGGTGCCGGTGCGGTTGCAACCCGGCAGCTGGTACGCGTTGCCGCAGTCACCGCAGCTCTTCAAGCAGCTGCTGATGGTGGCCGGCATGGAGCGCTACTACCAGATCGCCCGCTGCTACCGCGACGAAGACTTCCGCGCCGACCGGCAGCCCGAGTTCACCCAGCTCGACATCGAGATGTCGTTCATCACCCAAGACGACGTGATCGACCTCGGCGAGGCGATCGTCGGTGCGCTCTGGGAAGAGCTCGCGGGTCACCGGATCGAGCGACCCATCCCGCGGATCACCTGGCACGACGCCATGGCCCGCTACGGCTCCGACAAGCCCGACCTGCGCTACGGGGTCGAGCTGACCGAGCTGACCGACTACCTGAGCGGCACCGAGTTCCGGGTGTTCGCCGGAGCGATCGCCGCCGGTGGCTATGTCGGCGCGGTCGTCATGCCGGGCGGCGCGTCGCAGAGCCGCAAGGAGCTCGACGGCTGGCAGGACTGGGCCAAGGCGCGCGGCGCCCGCGGCCTGGCCTACGTGGTGCTCGACGCCGAGACCGGCGAGGCCCGCGGCCCGGTCGCCAAGAACCTGAGCGCGGCACACCTCGACGGGCTCGCCGACGCGGTCGGTGCCAAGCCCGGCGACGCCATCTTCTTCGCGGCGGCCGCCGAGCGGCGCGAGGCCCAGGAGTTGCTCGGCGCCGCACGCATCGAGATCGCCCGCCGGGCCGGCCTGGCCGACCCCGACGCGTGGGCGTTCTGCTGGGTGACCGACGCGCCGATGTTCGAGAAAGACGACGACGGCGGCTGGACGGCCGTGCACCACCCGTTCACCTCGCCCAACTCCGAGTGGATGGACCGCTTCGAGGAGGCGCCCGACCAGGCACTGGCCTACGCCTACGACATCGTCTGCAACGGCAACGAGATCGGCGGCGGCTCCGTCCGTATCCACCGGGCCGACGTGCAACGCCGGGTGTTCACCCTGCTCGGGATCACCGACGACGAGGCGGCCGACAAGTTCGGCTTCCTGCTCGAAGCCTTCAAATACGGGCCGCCCCCGCACGGCGGCATCGCGTTCGGTTGGGACCGGGTCTGCATGCTGCTCGCCGGCGCCGACTCGATCCGCGAGGTGATCGCGTTCCCCAAGACGCGGGGCGGCTACGACCCGCTGACCGGCGCGCCGACGCCGATCACCGGCCAGCAGCGGCTCGAGGCCGGCGTCGACGCCAAGCCCAAGCCGACGTCGGCGGCCAACGTCGGCACCGCGGGTGTGGCCGTAGCGGTAGAGCACACGCCCTGACCGGCGGGCGCGGGCGGGTGGAGGGCAGGAGCGGGCGGGGGTACGCAGCGCGGTGACGATGCTCGTCGTGGGTGGCAGCGGCTACCTCGGTGGTGAGGTGTGCCGGCAGGCGGTCGCGGCCGGGTCCACGGTCGTGGCCACCCATTGGCGGGGGGCGGGCGACGAGCCCGGCGTGCGCTGGGAGCGGCTCGACGTGCGCGACCGGGCCGCGGTCGACCGGCTGGTGGCCGCTGTGCGGCCGGCCACGGTGGTCAACGTCGCCTACGCCTACGCCGAATGGGCGACGACGGCCACCGGCGCGGCGCACGTCGCGGCGGCTGCCGCGCGGGCCGGCGCGCGCCTGGTCCACATGTCCAGCGACGCCGTCCACGGTGGACGGCCGGAGCCCTACGGTGACGACGACGATCCGAGCCCGGTCTTCGCCTATGGCGCCGCGAAAGCGGCCGCGGAGACCGCCGTGCGGGCACTGGCACCCGACGCGGCGGTCGTGCGCTGCTCCCTGATCATCGGGCCGGATGCCCGGTCGCACCAGGTGGCGCAATGCCTGCGGGCCCTCGACCCGGCGGACGATATGCGGCTGTTCCGCGACGAGTTCCGCACCCCGGTTGGCGTCGAAGACCTGGCCGGTGCGGTGCTGGAATTGGCGGCGGGCGGCTACGCGGGCGTGCTCAACGTCGCCGGCCCCGAACGCCTGAGCCGCGCCGAACTCGGCGTGCTCGTCGCACGGGCGCATGGCCTCGACCCGGCCGGCCTGCGCACCGCCACGGTCGCCGAGTCGGGCACGGCGCGCGCCGCCATGGTCGTGCTCGACACCACCCGGGCCCGCGAGTTGCTCAAGACACCCTTGCGGCCAGCCGCCGAGGTGCTGGCGCCGCACTGACCACCATGGACGGACTGGGGCTAGGCGAGACCGACCGACGTGCGGGGCGTCGACGAGACGTACCCCAGCGATTCGTACATCCGGTTCGCCACGAGGTTGTCGCTCATCACGCCCAGCGCGGCGGTGCCGTACTCAGTGACGAGCCGCCGGGTCAGCGCGGCCGTGAGCGCCGCACCGAGCCCGCGCCCCCGCGCGGCCGGGTGCACGGCGATGCCGGAAAGGAAGCCGACGCCGCCGCGGCTGCGGTCGGCGGCGCAGGCGACCACCCGGCCGCCGTCGCGGATCGCCCACCAGGCGCGTACCCGCGGATCGCCCGGTCTGGTGGTGGTGCCGGGGAACGCGAGGTCGAGCAACGCGGTGATGCCGGCGTCGTCGACGACCGGCGCCGCCCGCTCCTCACCCATCCGCTCCGGCGGGGCCTGGCGGGTCCAACGAAAGTCCCACTCGTCGCGGACCCGCACGGCGACCGGCGTCTCCCCGGCCAGCCGCGGCAGATGCCACCAACCTGGCGCGCCGGGCTTGCGTTCGCCGGCGAGACGCGCGGCGGTCGCGGCGGCCACCGCGCCGTCGCCGAGTGCGCAGACCACCGAGCCGTGCGTGATCCAGACCACTGTGGACCCGTCCTGGACACCGGTCACGCCTTCGCCGCCGCCCGTGGTGAGCAGGGCGTAGGGGTGCGCGTCTGTCGCCGCCAGCACGGCGTCGCGGCCGACGAGAGCTTCAGCCATCACCGCAACGTAGCTGATCGAACGTCGAGATTGCCCGGGGACCCGAGTGGGTATTGATCGGCCACCGCTCGAACCCCTCGGGCGCGGCCCCCTTTCAGGAGGATAGAGATGCTCGCCATCGTCGCGGCCATCGTCTTCGGTTTCGCCTTGCTGCTCGACCTGTTCGACACCGACCTGGGCGCTCCCGACCTTTTCAACTGGCAGACCCTGGTGCTGATCGGTCTCACCCTGCTCGCGCTCTACCTCGGCGGCGTCGGCCAGGGGCCCCGCACCGGCACCGGCCGTCGCTTCTACGGCCGCCGGCCGGGTCGCGGCTGACCCACGACAACGCGAGGGGCCCACGGAAAGTGGGCCCCTCGTCGTGTCTTCGCCTACTTCGCATTTCCGGCACCTGTGGCCCGGCCGGTACTGTTCTCCTGATGGAGCCCGACGCCCTTTTCTCGGTCGCCGACAGTGGCGGGGTGCGCACCGCACCCCAGCACGCCGTCGGCGCTAGCGGCTTCGCGGATCCGGGTGCCGACGCGCCCCTGCCGGTGCGGATGCGCCCGCGCACCGTCGACGAGTTGGTCGGCCAGAATCACCTGCTCGCGCCTGGTGCGCCGTTGCGGCAACTGGTCAGCGGCGCGACACCCCTCTCGGTGATCCTGTGGGGGCCGCCGGGCAGCGGGAAGACCACGATCGCGCACCTGGTCGCCCAGGCGAGTGACCGGCGGTTCGTGGCGATGTCGGCGCTGAACGCGGGCGTCAAAGACGTGCGGGCCGTGATCGAGACCGCGCGCCGCGAGCGCCGGGCCGGTGGGCCGCCGACCGTGCTGTTCATCGACGAGGTGCACCGGTTCTCCAAGACACAGCAGGACTCGTTGCTCTCGGCGGTCGAGGACCGGACCGTGACGCTGCTGGCGGCGACGACGGAAAATCCGTACTTCTCGGTGATTTCACCGCTTCTGTCCCGATGTGTGCTGTTGACCTTGCAGCCGCTCGACGAGACGGCGGTGCGGGGCCTGGTGCGCCGCGCGCTCACCGACGAGCGCGGCCTCCGCGGCGAGGTCACTCTCACGATCGAAGCAGAAGATCATCTGGTACGCCTCGCGTCAGGCGACGTCCGCAAGGCGCTGACGGCGTTGGAGGCGGCGGCCGGGTCGGCGCTGGCCCGCGGCGCCACCGAGATCGACCTGGAGACCGCTGAGCAGGCCGTCGACGTGGCGGCGGTCCGCTACGACCGCGACGGCGACGAGCACTACGACGTGATCAGCGCGTTCATCAAGAGCATGCGCGGCTCCGATGTGGACGCCTCACTGCACTACCTGGCCCGGATGCTGGTGGCCGGCGAAGACGCCCGGTTCATCGCGCGGCGCATCGTGATCTTCGCCAGCGAAGACATCGGCATGGCCGACCCGACGGCGCTGACCGTTGCCACCGCGGCGGCGCACGCGGTGGAATACGTGGGCCTGCCCGAGGTGCAGCTCAACCTGGCGCAGGCGGTGATCCACATGGCCACCGCGCCCAAGTCCAACAGCGCCACGACGGCGATCGGCGCGGCCCTAGCTGACGTGCGCGCCGGCAAGGGCGGCAGCGTGCCGCGGGCCCTGCGCGACGCTCATTACCAGGGCGCGCGGGGGCTCGGCCACGGCAAGGGCTACCAATACCCGCACGACGACCCGCGGGGCGTGCTCACGCAGCAGTACCCGCCGGACGAGTTGGTCGGCGTCGATTACTACCAGCCGGGCGACCACGGCGACGAGCGCGCCGTCGGGATGCGGCTGCCGACGATCCGCCGCATCCTCCGCGGCGAGCGGGGGCGCCGCGCTGCCGATGCCAACGGCGGGGGTACGCCGCCTGCGAGCGGCGATGGCCCGGGCGCGTCCCGTGCCGGTGGCGCCGATGGGCCGGGCCCGTCGCGTGCCGATGGTCCGGGCCCGTCCCGCGCCGGTGGCGCCGATGGTCCGGGCTCGTCCCGCGCCGGCGGCGGCGATGGCCAGGGGCCGCCGCGGGCCGCGGGTAGCGGCTCGGGTGCGTCGCGGGGCGGCGGTGCGGATGGCGCCGAATCCGCCGGTGACGCGAAGGCGCGGTCCGGTGGGACCGGGGTCGCGGCCGAGCCGTCGGTGGGTGAGGCTGTTCCCGCGGGGCGCGAGGCCCGGCGACAGGGTGGCGACGACGAGGGCGAGGTTGGGTGAACCGGGATTGCGGGCTTGGTCGCGATCTCGATCTCTCCACATCGCCGGTGTCCCATTGGCGAGGTTTGTGGCGACGAATCGTGCCGTCCCCCGGCACGACGAGCAATGAGGTGAGCGCGTGAGCGACGATCGGCGCGATCCGCCGGCCAAGGGCCGGCGATGGGGCCGGGGTCGCGACGACGGCGAAGAGGCCGACGCGACCCGGGGCGAAGACCTGGGCTGGCTGGCTGACCTGCGTACGGCCAAGGAAGAGCGCGCGGACATCGGGCCGGGCGGCGAAGACGCTGGCGCGCCGCCACCCGGAGGACGTCCGCCGGGGCCGGTGGCGCCGCCGCCCGGCCACGGTGCCGGTTTCCCGGACGGTGCCGGTTTCCCGGACGGTGCCGGTCGTGGGGAGCCCGCCGGGCGCCCGGCCGACCCGGGCGCGCGGCCTGCGGAGGGCCCGCCGGGACGGTTCGCACCGGACGCGCCCGCCGGGCGGCCCGCCGATGCGGCGCCGCCGGGGCGGACGGGTCGCGGTCGACCCGACGCCGGTGCGCGCGGTCCCGCTGCGCCTGAACCTCCCGCACGCTTCGCGGGCGGTCCGCCCGCAGGTGGACCGCCGGTGCCGCCCGGCGCCGTGCCCGGGCCGCGGGGCGCTGCTGCGCCGCTGCCGCCCGGCATCCCGGGCGACCCGGCCCGGCCCGCCGGCGCGCCCGTGCCGCCGCCCGGCGGCCCACGCGGCGGTGCACCAGGCCGGCCGCCACGCGATGCCGAGCCCGGCGGACGACACGGCGGCGGAGTGCCCGGCCGGCCCGAGGACGGCACCGGCCAGTTTGGCCCCGCCGGGCGGCCTGGCGTGCCCCCGGTTCAGGACGGTGGTCAGTTTGGTCCGGCCGGGCGGCCTGGTGTGCCGCCGGGCCGGGACGGTGCGGCGGGGCGGTCGGGTGTGCCGCCGGTTCAGGATGGTGGCCAGTTTGGTCCGGCCGGGCGGCCTGGTGTGCCGCCGGGTCGCGACGGTGCTGCGGCGGGGCGGCCGGGTGTGCCGCCGGTTCAGGATGGTGGCCAGTTCGGACCGCCCGGGCGGCCTGGTGTGCCGCCGGGTCGCGACGGTGCTGCGGCGGGGCGGCCTGGTGTGCCGCCGGTTCAGGACGGTGGCCAGTTTGGTCCGGCCGGGCGGCCAGGTGTGCCGTCGGGTCGCGACGGTGCTGGCGCGGGGCGGTCCGGCATGGCGCCGAGCCAGGATCGTGGCCAGTTCGGACCGCCCGGGCGGCCAGGTGTGCCGCCGGGTCGCGACGGTGGTCCGGCCGGGCAGCCTGGTGTGCCGCCCGGACAGGACACCGGGCAGTGGGGTGCGCAGCGCGATCCGCGTGCGGACGCGACCGGAGGAATGCCAGCCGCGCCCGTTTCCGGTGGGCGCGGGCGCGGTGGTGCGGCGCGCAGCCGGTTCTCGGCGCCGCCGGATCAGTCCGGGGGCGTTCCCCAGTCGGGCAACGCTCCGGCTGTGCCGCCGGGCACGGGCGGCGAGCAGACTTCCGGGTGGCGGGCCGGTGCGGGCGCCGTCGGTTCGCCGGCGGCCGAGTCGACGGGTCGGCGCGCGGCGCCGGATCCCGAGCCCGGCACCGGATCGGTGCGACCGGCCGCCGGTGGGCGGCGACGTGCGCCCGAAGGTGACGAAGATCCTGGTGGGCAGACGTCCGGGTGGGCGCGGCGCGAACAGGCCGGTCGCCCGGCTGTGCCGACGTCCGGGGCCGATCCGGCCCGCAGCCGGTTCGCCGGGGGAGCGGCCACGCCGCCACCGACCGAACGCGCGCCGGGGTGGAACGGCGCGCCGGCCGGCCCGACGGCCACCGGCGGGATGTCGCCGGTGATCACACCGCCGGTGGTGCCGGGCCGCGAGTCCGGGCCGCCCCGGCAGGGTCGCCGTGCCGCGCCAGAGCCCCCGGCGGACGATCCGGAGACCTTCGGTGGCCGCGGCCGCCCCGGCCGCGGCGCTGTGCCAGGCCCGGTGGATGACGGTGTGGCCGGGCCTGGCCGTGCGGAGACGTTTGGTGGTCGTGGGCGGCCTGGCCAGCGTGGCGGTGCCACCGGGCCGGATGTGCCGCCCGGTGACGGCGTTGCTGGTGCTGGTCGGGCGGAGACCTTTGGTGGTCGTGGGCGGCCGGGCCAGCGTGGCGGCCCCGGAGTGCCGCCTGGCGATGGCGTGCAGGGCGCTGGGCCGGCCGAGTCGTTCGGTGGTCGTGGGCGGCCCGGTGGTCCGGTCGGCCGTGGCGGTGTGGCTGGCCCGGAGGTCGCACCCGGCGACGGAGTCGCGGGTCGTGGCCGGCCGGCTGGTCGTGGTGGCGTCGGCGGTCCGGACCTGGCGCCCGGTGAGGGCGGCGAGGCGTTCGGCGGGCGCGGGCGACCGGGCGGCCGGGGCTCAGTGGCCGGCCCGGATCTGCCGCTGGGTGGCAGCGCGGCCGTTCCCGGGCGTCCGGAGACGTCCGGCGGTCGTGGCCGGCCGGGTGGCAGCGGCGGCCCGGAGGTTCCGGACAGTCCCGCAGCGGGTGGACGCTCGGCAGGCCGCGGTGGTGCGGCCGGCCCGGATGCTCCCGTCGACGGTGGCGCCGGACGACCCACAGGCGCGCGGAGCCGGTTCCGCGGTGACGCTACCGGCGCAGAGAGCCTGCCATCGGGGCGGCGGGCCGCGCCGGAAGGCGTTGCCGACCCGGCCGCCGGGCCGCGCGGCCGGCACGGCGGCACCGGCGAGATAACCGGGGCGCCGTCAGGCGGCGTGCCCGGAACCGACGGCCCGGGTCGCGCCAGCCGGCACGGCACGGCGGCGGACGATGTCGCCGACAACACCGGCGACGTCGGTGCGGCCGGTGGCCGGCGCCGTCGTGCCGGTGACACCGACACCGGCGCGCTCGGTGGTGCGCGCGGACGGTTCAACGACAGCGCCGGGCCTCCCGGTGGCCGTGCACCGGTGGCCGACGGACCGGGCCGGCCCGGGCGACCCGGCACGGAAACCGGCGGGGTGGTGGTGCCCGGAAGGCCGGGCGTCCGCGGCGGAGCCGGGCGGGACGGCACGGGCGGTGTGCGTCCGCCGTTCGCACCGGATCAGGCCGGCCCCGGTGGCAACCGGGCCGGTCGGCCCGACGCATCGGGAGCCGCCCGCCCACCGATGGGTACAGCCCAACCGGGCACCCCGCCCGCACGAGGTGGCGCCCGCACAGGCAACCGCCCCATGGGCGCTGCCGGCATCCCGGACGCGACCGGGACGGCCCGCCCGTCGGTCCCGCCCGACCAACCCGGGCCAGGAGCGCCCGGACCAGCCGGACCACTCGGCCCCGCCCGACCAGCCGGTCAGCACGGACCACTCGGACCGGCAGGTCAGCACGGACCACTCGGCCCCGCCGGACCAGCCGGTCAGCACGGACCGGGCGGCCTGAACGGCCCCGGCCTGAACGGCCCCGGCCTGAACGGCCCCGGCCCGAACGGCCCCGGCCACGGCAACGGCCCCGGACCCGGCAACGCCCCCGGCCACGGCAACGGCCCCGGCCCCGGCCACGGCAACGCGCCCGGCCCCGGCAACGCCCCCGGCCACGGCGCCGGCGCCGGCCCGAACGGCCCCGGTCCGAACGGCCCCGGCGGCCCTGGCCCCAACGCGCCAGGAACCCGCGGCCGCCCCGGCCTGCCCGGCGACGCCCCGGACGGCATGCCCCGCCCGCCGGCCGCCGCCGTCCCGGTGCGTGCCGCGGCCACCCCGCCAGCCGCACCGGCCACCCGCCCACCCACGGCGGCCGGCACCGCCCGCCCGCCGGCCCCGCCCGGCGCCCCCGACCAGCCCCCACCGGACGCCGTCCGGCGCTCGGCCGCGGTCCCGCTCCCGCCGGACACCAGCCAGCCCATCGAGCCCGCCGCGGCCAGGGCCAGCGTGCCTGGCGCGCTGCCCGCCGACACCACACCCCAGCGCAAGAACGCGCTGGCGGCGGCACGAGCCATGCAATTCAGGGAGCAGATCCGGGAACCGCGGAATGTTCGGCTCGGCGTGCTCGTACTCGCGATCCTGATGGTCCTCGTCGCACTTCCGCTTTATTCGTGGGCCAAGGCCGAGTCGCGTGATCCGGTGTTCACCGCCCTCGACAGCATGAGCGTGCCGGACTGGGCCAACACCAAGCCCGAGGATCGCACCGACGGCAACCGCTGGTGCCTGACCGAGTGCCGGTTCCGGGAGCGGACCACGCACTCGACGCAGGGGCCCGAGGAGACCACGAAGGTCTACCACCAGGCGCTCCAGCAGGCCGGTTGGACCAGCTGGAAGGTGGCGAAGTGTCCGGAGACCAAGGTTGACGGCAGCTACACCTGCTGGACCCGCGACGAGCTGACCATGGATCTGTGGGTACGCGCCCCGGCCTGCGGCAACGTGCCCATCGGGGTGGAGCCGCAAGCGGGCGCCAGCCCGGGGCCGCCGGTCGGGCTCAGCGCCGAGGACTGCAAGGGTTCCGACGTGTCCATCAAGGTCCGCAACGCGATCGCCGACGAGCGCACCGGGCCGTTGCCCGACGTCAATCCGGGCGAGGTCGGTGAGACGCCCTATGGCCTCGCCCCGACGGCCGCACCGTCGTGAGGCCGTGCGGCGTTACGGACGGTAGGGTCTGCACGTTGGCGCACGGGGCACGTCGTGGAGGAGGTTCGGGTGGACGGTGGAGAAGTCGCGTGGCTGGTCGTGGCCGGCGCGTTCCTGATGCTGGTGCTGGTGCTCGCGGTGCCGATCCTGCGCCTGCGTAAGACGATCGACGCCGCGACGAACGCGATCAACGATCTCAACGACCGCACGGCCCCGATCCTGGCCAACGCCAACACGACGATCGAGGGCGTGAACGTGGCGTTGAGCCAGGTGCACACCTCGCTCGACGGGGTCAACGTGCAGCTCGCCAAGATCGACACGATGACCGGGCACGCGCAGAACGTGACGGCCAACGTCGCCAACCTCGCCACGGTGGTCTCGGCAGCCGCGGCCAACCCGTTGGTCAAGGTCGCCGCCTTCGGCTACGGCGTGCGCCGGGCCGCCGCCGCCCGCCGCCACGCCGACGACGAGCGCGAGGTGCGCGCCACCCTGAAGCAGCAGCGCCGCGCCGCCAAGCGGGCCGCCGCGCGCTGAACCCGGCGCGGGCCGCCGAGGAAGGATGGAACCATGAAACGGTTGCTCTGGCTGGGCGTCGGCCTCGCGGTGGGCGCGCTGGTCGTGCGCAAGCTGACCCAGAAGGCCAACGAATACAGCCCGGCGGGCATCGCCTCGTCGGTGTCCGAGTCGGCGGGCGGGCTGGTCGAGTCGGTCCGGGCCTTCGTCGACGACGTCCGCGCCGGCATGGCCGAGCGTGAACAGCAGATCCACGAGGCCTTCGCCAACGGCGTGGCGTTCGAGGACCAGTTCGAAGACCTGCGTGGCGACGACATCGAGGTCGACTTCGACGAGCCGACCAGCGGGCCGCACCCACGGCAACGAAACATCACTTAGGAAGGCACCCGATGAAGACGGCGGAGATCAAGCGGCGGTTCCTCGCGCACTTCGAGGCCAACGGCCATGCCGTGGTCCCGAGCGCCCCGCTGCCCGCCATCGACGACCCGAACCTGCTGTTCGTCAACGCCGGCATGGTGCAGTTCGTGCCCTACTTCCTGGGCCAGCGCACGCCGCCGTGGCAGCGGGCGACGAGCGTGCAGAAGTGCATCCGCACACCCGACATCGACGAGGTCGGCAAGACCAGCCGGCACGGCACGTTCTTTCAGATGAACGGCAACTTCTCGTTCGGCGACTATTTCAAGGCCGGCGCGATCCCGCTCGCCTTCGACCTGGTCACCAAGCCGGTCAGCGAGGGTGGCTTCGGGCTCGACGCCGAGAAGATCTGGGCCACGGTCTACCTCGACGACGACGAGGCGATCGAGATCTGGAAGCAGACCGGCATCCCGTCGGAGCGGCTGGTCCGCCGAGGCAAGAAGGACAACTACTGGTCGATGGGCATCCCGGGGCCGGCCGGCCCGTGCTCGGAGCTCTACTACGACCGTGGCCCGGCCTACGGCCCCGAGGGCGGCCCCGAGGTCGACGAGGACCGCTTCCTCGAGTTCTGGAACCTCGTCTTCATGCAGTACGAGATCACCAACGTGAAGAACAAAGAGGTCTTCGACGTCGTCGGTGAGCTGCCGGCGAAGAACATCGACACCGGCATGGGGCTGGAGCGGATCGCGTCGCTGCTGCAGGGCGTCGACAACCTCTACGAGATCGACGAGGTCCGGCCGATCCTCGACCGGGCGGCCGAGCTGACCGGCAAGCGCTACGGCGCCGCGCCGAGCCACGTCGCCGCCGAGTCGCACCCCGACGACGTGCGGCTGCGGGTGATCGCCGACCACGTGCGCACCTCGTTGATGCTGATCGGCGACGGGGTCACACCCTCCAACGAGGGCCGGGGGTACGTGCTGCGCCGGATCATGCGCCGGGCCATCCGGTCGATGCGGCTGCTCGGCTGGCAGGAGCGCTCGCTGCCGGAGCTGCTGCCGGTCGCTCGGGACTGCATGGCGCCGTCCTACCCGGAGCTGGCCAGCGACTTCGGCCGGATCGCCGACTACGCGTACGCCGAGGAAGAGGCCTTCCTGTCGACGCTGCGCGCCGGCACGACGATCCTGGACACCGCGGTGGCCGAGACCAAGCGGTCCGGCGGCACGACGCTCTCCGGCGACCAGGCCTTCCAGCTCCACGACACCTACGGCTTCCCGATCGACCTGACCCTGGAGATCGCGGCCGAGCAGGGCCTGCAGGTCGACGCCGACGGCTTCCGCCGGCTGATGGCCGAGCAGCGCACCCGGGCCAAGGCCGACGCGCAGGCGCGCAAGACCGGCCACGTCGACCTGTCCGCCTACCGCGCGGTCCTCGACGCCGGCGGCCCGGTCGAGTTCACCGGTTACGCCGAGGTCAGCCGCGAGTCGCGGGTGCGGGCCGTGCTCGACAGCGGCGGCAGCGCCCTCCAAGCGGCCGGCGAGGGCGACACCATCGAGCTGGTCCTCGACGCGACGCCGTTCTACGCCGAGGGCGGCGGCCAGCAGCCCGACATGGGCCTGGTCACCGTCGGCGGTGGGCAGGTCGAGGTGTTCGACGTGCAGTCGCCGGTCCCCGGCCTGGTCGTGCACCGCGCCAAGGTGGTCCGCGGCGAGGTCCGGGTCGGCGAGGCCGGCTTCGCCGAGATCGACATCACCCGCCGCAAGGCGATCTCCCGTTCGCACACGGCGACCCACCTGGTGCACCAGACCATGCGCAACTTCCTGGGCGAGTCGGCGACCCAGGCGGGTTCGCTCAACGCGCCCGGCCGGCTGCGGTTCGACTTCAACACCCCGGCCGCGGTGCCGCCGAGCGTGCTGACCGACGTCGAGCAGCAGATCAACGAGGTGCTGCTGGGCGACCTCGAGGTGCACGCGTTCATCACCTCGCAGGAGGAGGCGCGGCGGCTCGGCGCGATGGCGCTGTTCGGCGAGAAATACGGCGACGAGGTGCGGGTCGTCGAGGTCGGCGACTACGCCCGCGAGCTGTGCGGCGGCACCCACGTGGCCCGCTCCGGCCAGCTCGGCCTTGTCAAGATCCTTTCAGAGGCGTCGATCGGTTCCGGCGTACGCCGGGTCGAGGCCCTGGTCGGCATCGACGCGTTCCAGCACCTCGCCCGCGAGCACCTCATGGTGGCCCGGCTGGCCGAGCTCTACCGGGTGCCGGGCGACCAGGTCGCCGAGCGGGTCGCGCAGACGATCAGCCAGCTCCGCGACGCGGAGAAGGAGCTCGAGAAGCTCCGGGGCCAGCTGGTGCTGGGCGGTGCCGCGGCGCTGGCGGCCGGTGCGGTCGACATCCGCGGCGTGGCGTTCGTGGGCACCGAGGCGCCCGAGGGTGCCGCGGGCAACGACGTGCGTACCCTCGCGCAGGAGATCCGTGGCAAGATCGACCCGGCGCGGGCCGCGATCGTCGCGGTGGCGGCCAGGTCGGGCGGCAAGGCGTCGCTCGTGGTGGCGGCGAACGCGGCCGCCAAGGCGCGCGGCCTGTCGGCCGGCGACCTGGTCAAGGGCGCCCTGTCCGGCCGGGGTGGCGGCAACGCCGATCTGGCCCAGGGCGGCGGCGTCCCGGCGTCCGAGGCGGCCAACCTCCTGGCTGCTGTGGAAAAGGCTATTGACGGAGCGTGACGGTCTGACCGCTTTTCCCCGGGGTGTACGACTCGGTGTTGATGTGGGTAACGTGCGTGTCGGGGTCGCAAGGTGCGACCCCGACGGCATTCTCGCTACGCCGCTGGTGACGCTGCGTCGTGACCTGAATGTCGGAAAAGACGCTGTTCCTGCAGATATCGCCGAAATTGCCCGACTAGTCGACGAGCACGAGATCATCGAAGTGGTGGTCGGCCTGCCCGTCACGCTGGCCGGCAAGGACGGACAGGCGGCGGTCGGGGCCAGGGCCTATGCTCTGCGGTTGGCGACGGTCATCGATCCGGTGCCCGTCCGGCTGGCAGACGAGCGGCTGTCCACCGTCGTCGCAACCCGTAGGCTGGCCGAGCGTGGCGTGCGGGGAAAGCGCCAACGCGCGGTGGTCGACCAGGCGGCCGCGGTGGAGATCCTGCAGGGCTGGCTGGACGCGCAGCGGAGGCGAACGTGATCGACGACCTTGACCTCGCGTTCGAGGAACGGTCCGACAAGGGCCGGCATCGTCGTGGATACCGCAAGAACGTCGGGAAGAAGAAGCGCAAGGGCGGCGGTGGCAAGACTGCCGTCGCTTTCCTCATGGCACTGGTGCTGCTCGGTGTGCTGGGCGTCGGGGCCTGGTACGGCTTCGACCGGATCCAGTCCTACTTCGTCACGGCCGACTACGACGGCGCGGGCACGGCCGAGAAGGTCAACATCGAGGTCAAGCAGGGCGCCAGCGCGACCGACATCGCCAACCTCATGGTCGCGGCCGACGTCGTGAAGAGCGCGAAGGCGTTCATCGAGGCCGCCGACGCGGACAGCCGGAGCAAGAACATCCAGCCCGGCGTGTACGGGCTGCACAAGCAGATGAGCGCGAAGGCCGCCCTGGCGGTCCTGGTCGACCCGAAAAACAAGATCGTCAACGGCGTGACGGTGCCCGAAGGCCTCACCATGCTGAGCACCTTCAAGAAGCTGTCCGAGCAGACCAAGATCCCGGTCAAGGACTTCCAGACCGCGGCGAAGAACGTCGACTCGTTCGATATCCCGCCGTTCTGGTTCGAACGCCGCGACGGCAAGAAGGTGACGAAGTCGCTCGAAGGCTTCCTGTTCCCGGACACCTACGAGATGCCGCCGAAGCCCACGGCCAAGCAGATCCTCGACATCATGGTCAACCGGT
Source organism: Asanoa sp. NPDC049573 (assembly GCF_040676615.1). Lineage (NCBI taxonomy): Bacteria > Bacillati > Actinomycetota > Actinomycetes > Micromonosporales > Micromonosporaceae > Asanoa > Asanoa sp. NPDC049573. The sequence continues at coordinate 94,197 of NZ_JBFAPI010000012.1, read as the reverse complement.
TCCTGACCGTCACCGGCGACATGAAGTTCGCCGACACCGTGCAGGCCAAGCGCGGCGGCATCGCGCCCTACGAGGCGTTGATCGTCGCGTCGCTGGCCCAGGCCGAGGCCGGCAACAAAGACGACCTGGGCAAGATTTCCCGAGTCGCCTACAACCGGGTCTACGACAAGGACATGCCGCTCCAGTTCGACGTCACGCTCAACTACGGCCTCGAGGTCGCCGGCAAGAAGACCAAGGCCTCGAAGGACATGACCGACGTCGACTACGCCGACGCGAGCAACAAATACAACAGCCACTACTACAAGGGTTTGACCCCCACGCCGATCGACAGTCCCGGCAAGGACGCGCTGCAGGGCGCGATGGACCCGCCGGCCGGCAAGTGGCTGTTCTTCGTGGCGATCGACGCACAGGGCCACTCGGCCTTCGCGGTGACCGACGCCGAGCACGAGGCCAACAAGCAGAAGGCCCGCGAGGCCGGGATCATCAATTGACCCGTGCCGCGGTCCTGGGCAAGCCCATCGCCCACTCGCTGAGCCCGCTGATCCATAACGCCGGCTACGCGGCGCTGGGCCTGGCCGACTGGTCCTACACGGCGATCGAGTGCGACGAGGCCGGCCTGCCCGGCTTCGTCGCCGGCCTCGGCCCGCAATGGGCCGGGTTGTCGCTGACCATGCCGCTCAAAGAGGTGGCGCTGACCGTGGCGACCGAGATCTCCCGGGTCGCGGCCACGGTCGGCGCGGCCAACACGCTGGTCCGCCGCGGCGATGGCTGGTATGCCACCAACACCGACGTCGAAGGCATGGTCAACCTGCTGATGGCCGCCGGCGTGCCGGCCGGCGCCCGCTTCACCGTGCTGGGCGCGGGCGGCACCGCCCGCGCGGCCCTGGCCGCCGCGTCCCAGCTGGCGGCCTCGTCGGTGACCGTGGTCGCCCGCCGCCCGCTGGCCATCGAGGAACTGTCGGCGGTGGCCGCCGACCTCGGCCTGCCGCTGCACCCGGCCCTGTGGCCCGACGCGGCGGCGTCGCTGGATGCCGACGTGGTCATCTCCACGGTCCCGAAGGGCGTGGCCGATCCGATCGCGATCAACGCCACCTGGCGCAAGGCGACGATCCTTTTCGACGCCCTCTACGACCCGTGGCCCACGCCGCTGGCGGATTCCGCCGCCCGCTCAGGCAGCCAGATCCTGTCGGGCCGAGACCTCCTGCTGGCCCAGGCCGAAGGCCAGTTCCGCCTCTTCACCGGCGTCGAACCCCCGACCGAGGCCATGCGCGACGCGCTCTACCGGTCCCGTTCCTGACCTCGTTGACGGGTGGATCCTGTGACCGGGTGACCGGATGGTGGCCGCGTGCGAGCGCCGTGGAAGACTTACCACCGTGTTGCGCTGGCTGACCGCAGGGGAATCGCATGGGCCGGCGTTGGTCGCTGTGCTCGAAGGGGTGCCGGCCGGGGTCGAGGTGACCACCGCCGAGATCGGGCGGCAGCTCGCCCGCCGCCGGCTCGGCTACGGGCGTGGCGCGCGGATGGCCTTCGAGCAGGACGTGGTCGAGATTCTCGGCGGCGTGCGGCACGGGGTCACCCTCGGCAGCCCGGTCGCCGTGCGGGTGGGCAACTCCGAGTGGCCCAAGTGGGAGACCGTCATGTCGGCCGACCCGGTCGACCCGGAGCTGCTGGCCGCCCAGGCCCGCAACGCACCGCTGACCCGCCCCCGACCGGGGCACGCCGACCTGGCCGGGATGCAGAAATACGGCTACACCGACGCGCGGCCGATCCTCGAGCGGGCCAGTGCGCGGGAGACCGCCGCCCGCGTGGCGGTCGGCACCGTCGCGCGGGAACTGGTGCGGCAGGGGCTCGGTATCGAGATCGTGTCGCACGTCGTCGAGCTCGGCAGCGTCGCGGCCAAGCCGGGGTTGCATCCGCGGCCCGAAGACGCCGAGCGGATCGACGCCGACCCGCTGCGCTGCCTCGACCCCGACGCCAGCGCGCGGATGGTCGCCGAGGTCGACGCGGCCAAGAAAGACGCCGACACCCTCGGCGGAGTGGTCGAGGTCCTGGCCTACGGCGTGCCGCCGGGGCTGGGCAGCCACGTGCAGTGGGACCGCAAGCTCGACGCCCGGCTGGCCACCGCGCTGATGTCGATCCAGGCGATCAAGGGGGTCGAGGTCGGCGACGCCTGGACCCAGGCCCGGTCCCGCGGTTCGCGGGCCCACGACGAGATCATCCCGACTGCCAACGGGGTCAAGCGGGTCACCGACCGCGCCGGCGGGCTCGAGGGTGGGATCACGACCGGCGAGCCATTGCGCGTACGCGCCGCGATGAAGCCGATCTCCTCGCTCAACCGGGCCCTGTCGACGGTGGACGTCACGACCGGCGAGCCGGCCACCGCCATCAACCAGCGCTCCGACGTGTGTGCCGTGCCGGCCGCCGCGATCGTCGCCGAGTCGATGGTCGCGCTGGTGCTGGCCGAGGCCGCGGTGGAGAAGTTCGGTGGCGACTCGATCGTCGAGATCCGCCGCAACCTGGCCGGCTACCTCGACAACCTGGTGATCCGGTGAGCCCGCGGGCGATCCTGGTCGGCGCGCCCGGCGCGGGCAAGACCAGCACCGGCGAGGCGCTGGCCGCCCGGCTGGGCGTGGCGTTCCGCGACACCGACGCCGACATCGAGGCGGCCGCCGGCAAGCCGATCCCGGAGATCTTCCTCGACGAGGGCGAGCAACACTTCCGGGCCCTCGAACGGGCCGCGGTGGCCGCCGCGGTCGGCGACTTCGACGGTGTGCTCGCCCTCGGCGGCGGCGCGATCATGGCCGAGGAGAACCGGGCCCTGCTCGCGGGGCACCAGGTCGTGCACCTGGTGGTGAGCCTCGGCGAGGCGGTCAAGCGGGTCGGCCTCAGCGCCGGGCGGCCGCTGCTCGCGATCAACCCGCGTGCCACCCTGAAATACCTGCTCGACCAGCGGATGCCGCTCTACGAGTCGGTCGCGGCGATCAGCGTCGAGACCGACGGGCGCAGCCCGGACGAGGTCGCCGAGGAGATCGCCGCGCGGCTCAAGCCCTGAGCAATTCGGCCAGCCGGGCCGGCTCCGACAGCATCGGCCAGTGGCCGGTCGGCAGCGGCCGGATCACCACGTCGTCGCCCATCGCCGCGAAGAACGGGTGGCCCGCGGCCCGCATCTGCGTGATCTGTTCCGGCGAGAACATGCACGCGATCAGGGTCGCCGGAGCGGTCAGATTTCCGCCGCGACGAAGCGGCTGGGCCACCGATGCGTAGGGGTGGGTGGTCGACCGTTCGCGCAGCAGCGCCAGCATCTGCTCGTCGAGACCGACCAGCGAAGGGTCGGCGTCGTTCGCTTCCCAGGAGGGCGGCGGCACCGGATCGGTCGACTCCGGCGGCGGCCCGGACATGTCGAGCTGCCGGGTGCCGTCCGGCAGCGGTCCACTGTCCACATAGACCACTCGGGAGACCGGGATCCGCGTAGCGGCCGCGCTGACCGGCATCCCGCCGTAGCTGTGTCCAACCAGGACGATGTCGTCGTGGCCGCGCGCGGCGTCGATGATGTCGGTGACGTGCTGCTCGAGATCGGAGTCAACGCCGGCTCGCTCGCCCACGCCGGTCAGCGTCACCGGGATCGCGACGTCGCCGGCGGCCCGCAGGCGCGTCGCGACCTCGTTCCACACCCAGCCGCCGAGCCACATGCCGGGCACCAACACGAATGTCTCAGTCATGGTGGCGAGCGTAGAGTGACATCCGGACGCTTTCGGTCCGGATAAGGAGCGTGACGGGTGTCACATCCCGCTTCCCGGGTCCTGGGCATGCTGGAGCTGCTCCAGACCCACCACCACCTGACCGGCGCCGATCTCGGCGCCCGGCTCGGCGTCGACGAGCGCACCGTGCGCCGCTATGCCACCACGCTCGCCGACCTGGGCATCCCGGTCACCGCCGCGCGCGGCCGCTACGGCGGCTACCGGCTGAGCCCGGGCTACAAGCTGCCGCCGCTGATGCTCACCGACGACGAGGCGGCCGCCGTGGTGCTGGGCCTGATCGCGGCCGAACACCTCGGGTTGACCACCGAGGCGCCGGCGACCGGGCCGGCGCTGGCGAAGATCCGGCGGGTGTTGCCGACGAACCTGGCCGAGCGCCTGGCGGGCGTGCAGGAAAGCCTCGGTTTCACGCTGAATCGCAGCGCGACCGCGGCGCGGCCGGCGACCACCACGCTGCTCGCGCTCGGCGCCGCGGCCCGGGCCACCCGGCGCGTCAGCATCACCTACCGGTCCTGGCGGGGTGCGGTCTCGCTGCGCGACGTCGACCCCTACGGCCTGGTCTTCCACGCCGGGCGGTGGTATCTCACGGGTTTCGACCACCGGCGCGGCGAGATCCGCACCTTCCGGCTCGACCGGATCGCCGCGGTCGACCTGGGCGAGGCGACGTTCACCGTTCCGGACGGGTTCGACGCGGTCGGGCATGTCACCCGTTCGTTGGCCGGTGTCCCCTATACGTGGGAGGTCGAGGTGCTGTTCGAGGCCGATCTGGCCCAGGTGCGGCGCCGGGTCCCGGCCAGTGTTGCCGAGATCACCGAGACCGCCGACGGCGTGCTGATGCGGGCCCGGGCCCAGAGCCTGCCCGGAATGGCGCAAATGCTGGCCGGATTGGGCTGGCCGTTCCGGATCGTCGGCCCGCCGGAGCTGCGGGACGCGGTGCGCGCACACGGCGAGCTACTGATCCAGCACGCGGCGCGTTGAATCTCCACAGAGGACGCTCGGGTCGAGCAAACGGGCGATCGGCGGGCCGCTGGACGGGTGTTAAAATTTTGGAGATTGGCGTAAAGCGGACGTGTCTCGCCCTTCGGGCAATTCCGTCCTCTACTTCGAGGATCGAGGCGCATGGGCAACCAGCGGTCCATCACCGTCAACGGTGATTTGGGAAGCGGCAAGAGCACCGTGTCGGTAGGCCTGGCGGAGCGTCTCCATCTGCGCCGGATCAGTGTCGGAGACCTTTACCGTGAGATGGCCCGCCAGCGGGGCATGACAGCGCTGCAGCTCAACCTGCACGCCGAGCTCGACGACGTGATCGACGGAACCGTCGACGCGATGCAGCGGGAGATCGCCGAGTCGGGTGAGCGGGTCATCATGGACAGCCGGCTGGCCTGGTTCTTCTTCACCAAGGGCTTCAAGGTCCACCTGATCACCGACCCGACCGTGGCCGCCCGGCGGGTGCTCGGCCGGCCGGCCAACGAGGTGGAGAACTACGCCACCCTCGAAGAGGCCAAGGACCGGTTGCGCAGCCGCAGCGAGAGCGAGCGCCAGCGGTTCCTGACCCGCTACCACGCCGACAAGCACAACCTGCGCAACTACGACCTGGTCTGCGACACCACCCGGGCCCGTCCCGAAGAGGTCATCGACCTGGTGGTCGGCGCGATCGAGGGCCGGCTCGGCGCGCGGGTGCTCGCCGACAGCCCGCCGCTGCTGCTGCTCGACCCGGCCCGGATCTACCCGACGGGCGACATCTCCGCGCTGCGCGGGATGGACGAGACCGCGGTGGCGACCGACTCGCTCGAACCGATCTCGATCGGCTACGCCGACTCGCGGTTCTTCGTCGTCGACGGGCACCGGCGGCTCAGCGCGGCGCTGCGGGCCGGTTCCAACCTGGTGCCGGGAACCCTGCTGGCGCAGGACAACGACCCGGTGGTCGGTGGGCTGACGGCCCGCGAGTTCTTCGCCTCGACCGTGACCATGACCAAGGTGTACGACTGGCAGGAAGCGCACGGCACCGAGTTGGAGATGCCGGCGCACGCGCTCGGCGACCCGGCTCCGGTGCGCGGCTGAGAATGTCGGTGCCGCCGCATACAGTCGTCGGCATGGGTTCTGAGCGTGCCGATTTGTTGGCTTCCCTGCGGCGGCACCGCGGGTTTCTGTTGTTCACCGTCGGCGGCCTGACCGACGAGCAGGCGCGGTCGACGCCGACCGCGAGCGCGCTCTGCCTCGTCGGGCTGCTCCGGCACGTCGCCGACACCGAGCGGCGCTGGGGCGCGTTCGCGGCCGGCGGCGCCGCCGAGATGGAGAAGATCGAGGTCGACTGGGCCAGCGGCTTCACCATGCCGGCCGGCGCGACGCTGGCCGACGTGGTGGCCGACTTCACCGAGGCCGCGGCCGGCACCGACACGCTGGTCGAGACGCTCGACCTCGACAGGCTCCACGAGCTGCCCAGGGCGCCCTGGTTCGAGCCGGGCGCGTCGTGGTCGGTCCGCCGGGTGTTCCTCCACGTGATCGCCGAGATCTCCCAACACGCGGGACACGCCGACATCATCCGCGAGTCGATCGACGGTCAGAAGACGATGGGTTGATGGAAGAGATCACGCGCATCCCGGTCGGTGGTGAGCAGGCCTACGACGTGGTGGTCGGGCGCCGGCTCACCGATCAGCTCGGCGCCCTGCTGCCGGGCGCGGAGCGGGTCGCGGTGCTCGCCTCGGCGCCGCTCGCGGCCCGGGCCGACAGCGTCGAGGCCGCGCTGCGCGCGGGCGGCCGCGAGGTGACCCGCATCGAGATCGCCGACGCCGAGAGCGGCAAGACGATCGAGACGGCCGCCGCCTGCTGGGACCGCCTCGGCGCGGCCGGCTTCACCCGCTCCGACGCGGTGGTGCCGGTCGGTGGCGGCGCGGCCACCGACCTGGGCGGCTACGTCGCCGCGGCCTGGCTGCGCGGCGTCCGCTGGGTGCCCATGCCGACCTCGCTGCTCGGCATGGTCGACGCGGCCGTCGGCGGCAAGACCGGCATCAACACCGCGGCCGGCAAGAACCTGGTCGGTGCCTTCCACCCGCCGGCCGGGGTGCTCTGCGACCTCGACGCGCTCGACTCGCTCCCGCCGGCCGACCTGACCGCCGGCCTGGCCGAGGTGGTCAAGTGCGGGTTCATCGCCGAGCCGGCGATCCTCGACCTGATCGAGCGCGACCCGCGCGCGGCCGCCGACCCGGCCGGGCCGGCCGTCCGCACCCTGATCGAATACGCCGTGCGGGTCAAGGCCGACGTCGTCGGCGGCGACCTCAAGGAGTCCGGCCGGCGCGAGATCCTCAACTACGGCCACACGCTGGCCCACGCGATCGAGAAGGTCGAGCACTACACCTGGCGACACGGCGACGCGGTCGCCGTGGGCCTGGTCTTCGCGGCCGAGCTCAGCCGCCGGGCCGGCCGCCTCGACGATGCCACGGCCGACCGGCACCGCGCGGTCCTGACCGCGTTGGGCCTGCCGACCGGCTACCGCTCGGAGGCCTGGCCCGACCTGCTGGCCGCGATGCGGGTCGACAAGAAGGCCCGCGGCTCCCGGCTGCGGTTCATCGTGCTCGACGCGCTGGCCACGACCGACGTGCTCGACGGGCCCGGCGACGCCCTGCTGGCCGAGGCGTTCACCGCCGTCGCGGTGTGATCAGGCCCGACTCATAGGCCCAGACCACGAGTTGGGCCCGGTCGCGGCAGTGCAGCTTCGTCATCGCCCGGTTGACGTGGGTCTTGGCGGTCAGCGGGCTGATCACCATCCGTCCGGCGATCTCGTCGTTGCTCAGCCCCCGCGCGACAAGTTCGACGATCTCCTGCTCGCGGGCGGTCAGCACCTGGCGGCCGGCGGCCGGGTCGGCCGGCGCCGGGCCGGTGACGAACTCGCTGATCAGCGTGCGGGTCACGGCCGGGGCGAGCAGCGCGTCGCCGCGGGCCACCACGGCGACGGCCTGCAGCAGGTCGGCCGGGTCGGCGTCCTTGAGCAGAAACCCGCTGGCACCGGCCCGCAGCGCCGCGAAGACGTAGGAGTCCAGGCCGTAGTTGGTGAGGATCAGGACCCGCACCCCGCTCAGGGCCGGGTCGGCGGCGATCCGCCGGGTCGCCTCGATACCGTCGAGGCCGGGCATCTGCACGTCCATCAGCACGACGTCGGGCCGCAGGCGGCGCGCCTCCGCGAGGGCCGCGGCGCCGTCGGCCGCCTCGCCGACCACGGCCAGGTCGTCTTCGGCCTCCAGCAGGGCCCGGAAGCCGGCCCGCATCAGGGCCTGGTCGTCGGCCAGCAGAACCCGGATCACGAGGGCACGTCCAGCGGGAACGTGGCCCGCACGGCGAACCCGCCGCCCTCGCACGGCGCCGCGTCCAGCGTGCCGCCCAGCCCGGTGACCCGCTCCCGCATCCCGCGCAGGCCCACACCCGGCGTCGTCGGCCGCACCGGCGACGCCTGGCCGTCGTCGGTCACCGAGACGGTCAGCAGCGCCGGCGCGTACTCGATCCGGACCTGTGCCGTGGCCGGCCCGGCGTGGCGGGCGACGTTGGTCAGCGCCTCCTGCACGACGCGGTAGCCGGCCTGGTCGACCTCGGCCGGCACCTCCCGCGGGTCACCCACGACGGTCAGGTGCGCGGGCACGCCGGCCGCCAGCGTCCGCTCGGCCAGTTCACCGACCCGGGCGAGCCCGACCGGATCGGCGTCGAACGGCGCCCGCAACACGTCGAGCGTCGCCCGCAACTCCTGCATCGCGGCGCCGCTGGCCTCCTGGATCGCCAGCAGCGCGCTCGACGGCTCCTCGTCGCGCTTGCGGGCCAGGTGCACCGCGATCCCGGCCTGCACCTTGATGAGCGAGATGTTGTGGGTCAGCGAGTCGTGCAGGTCGCGGGCGATCCGCAGCCGTTCCTCACCGGCCCGGCGCAACGCCACCTCGTCGCGGGTGCGTTCGGCCTCGACCGCCCGCTGCTCGACCTGTTCGAGGTAGGCCCGGCGCTGGCGCGCGACCAGGCCGCCGACGTTGGCCGCCACGAACCAGCCCAACAGCAGCGAGGTGCGTTCGAGAATCACCAGGTCGGCCGGCGCGAGGGAGACGTCGCGGGCCAGGAAGCCGCCGAGGAAGACCAGGCTGGCCAGCCCGGCGGCGGCGCGGTGGCCGCGCCACGCGGCCAGGTAGACCGTGCCGAGGACGGCGAACGCGGCGGCCACCCCACCGTGCACCCGGACGTAGAAGCCCAACATGGACCCGGTCACCACGACCAGCGCGACCAGTGGGTAGCGCCGGCACGCGGCGACGGCCGCCACCATCACCAGGACCAGGACGACGTCGAGCGCACGCACCACGGCCGCGTCCGGCGTGATCGCGGCGTCGCCGAGCACGAGGACGCCGAGGATCACACCGGCGAGGGCGTACGGCAGATCCGGGCGCATGATCGCACTGTAGAACGGCCGCCGGCACCGGTCATCCCGCGCTCGCGGTAGATCCGGCGTACCGCGGTCGTGGTATCCGCGGTGGGTCAACTGCCTGCGGCCGCACGACGCTTTCCCGTCAAGTCCGGCCGAGCATCGACGCCATGCACATCGAACACACCCTCCCGACCTTCGCCGGCTGAACCGGAGACCACCATGCGCAGAGCGTTCGTCGTCGCCAGTGCCCTGTTGCTCGCCGCCTTCGCCCTCCAGTTCGTCTTCGCCGCCGTGGGCGCGTTCACCGAACCCGCCCACGACGGCGGCTATGCCCTGCACAGCGTCAACGGGCTGGCCGTCATCCCCGCCCTCACGCTGCTCGCGGCCCTGTTCGCCGCGCTGGCCAAGGCGCCGGGCCGGGTCATCGGCCTGACCCTGCTGCCGCTCGGTTTCGTCATCCTGCAGGAACTGCTCGTCACGCTGGTGCACGCGTTCACCGACGACGCCGGCGGCAGCACCCCGCTGGGCCTGACCATCGGCGGCCTGCACGCGGTCAACGGGATCATCGCCGTGCACGTCGTGGTCGGCGTCCTGCGCGCGGCACGGAAGCTGGCCGAACCGGTGGCGGTGGCATGAGCACCGGTTCGCTGCTGGCCGCCGACCTCGTCGTCGGCGTCCTGGCGCCCGCCGGGTGGCTGGGCGGTGGTGCCGCGGCCGCGGCCGGGCGCCGCCCGATCGCGCTCGCGCTGGCCGCGTTCGGGCTGCTCGCGACCCTCGGGCGGGCGGCAACGGTCACCGCACTGGCCGGCGCCGGCTGGTGGTTCGCCGCGGAGAAGGTGCTGATCGCCGCTCCGCTGTCGCTCGCGGCGGTGGTCGTGGCCGGGCAGGGGCTGGTCCGGGCACCGGTCGACATCCGGCCCGCCGCACTGCCGCTGCTCTTCGCCGGGTACGCCGAGGCCAGCGCGCTGCTGGTGACAGTCCTGCACGGCTACCCGGCCTCGCCGGCGGCCGGACTGCTGGCGGCCGGCGGCACCGCCGCCGCGACCGCGCTGTCGCGGCGCGTGCTCGGCGCCAACCCGTCCCGGGCAACCTTCCTGGTCGCCGCGGTGGCCATGCTGGCCGGCATCGGCCTGGCGGTTGCGCCCGCGGACGCCACCGGCGCGACCACCGCGCACCAGCACGGCTATCCGGCCGCGGCGCCGGTGGGCGAGCCGACCAGGCGGTTCACCCTGACGGCGGCCACCGCGACGGTGCGGGTGGCCGGCCGGCCGGTCGCGGCGTGGGCGTTCAACGGTCAGGTTCCCGGGCCGGAGTTGACCGCCACCGTCGGCGACGTCCTGGAGGTGACCCTGCGCAACACCGACATCGCGCGCGGCGTCACGTTGCACTGGCACGGCTACGACGTGCCCACTGACCAGGACGGGGTGCCCGGTGTGACGCAGGCCGCGGTGCTGCCGGGCCAGGAGTTCGTCTACCGGTTCCGGGCCGACCAGCCCGGGACCTACTGGTATCACACGCACGAGGCGTCCGACGTCGGTGTCCGGATGGGGCTCTACGGCGTTCTCGTGGTGCGCCCGACGCCGGCCACGGGGGTCGACGTCACGGTGCCCGTGCACACCCTGGCCGGCCACAGCCTGCCCGAGCCGCGCACCGAGCCGGCGAAGCCGGGGGAGCCGGTGCGGCTGCGGCTGCTCAACACCGACAGCACGACACACCGCTACGCCCTGGCCGGCACGGCGTTCCGGGTCGCCGCGATCGACGGTGCGGACCTCGCCGGTCCAGGGTCGATTGTGGACACCGCGGTGCTCGTTCCCGCGGGCGGCCGTTACGACCTGGTGTTCACCGCACCCGCGGCGCCGGTCGGGCTGTTCGTCGACGGGCGGCTGGTCTACTCGACCGGCCCGGTCTCGGCGGCGACCCTGGACTGGCCGGTGCTGGACCCACTGGCCTACGGCAGCGCCGCGCAGGTGCCGTGGTCACGGTTCGACAAGACGTTCACGCTGGTGCTCGACCGCGGGCTCGACCTGCACGGCCTGCTCCCGCGGTATGCGCACACGGTCAACGGCGCCGCCGATCCGGACATCCCGCCCGAGGTGGTGCAGGACGGCGACATCGTCCGGTTCACCATCGTCAACCGGTCGACGGTGGTGCACCCGTGGCACCTGCACGGCCATCACGTCCTGGTCCTGTCCCGCGACGGCCGGCGGGCCACCGGCAGTCCACTGTGGCTGGACTCGTTCGACGTGCGGCCCGGCGAGGTCTGGGAGGTCGCGTTCGTGGCCGACAACCCCGGAGTGTGGGCCAACCACTGCCATAACCTGGCCCACGCCCAGGCGGGGATGATGCTGCACCTGATGTATGCCTGAGCCGTCGACGGGCAGGAACGCGAGCAGGCCGAGGGCGATCCAGACATACAGGTTGCTGCCCAGGACGGCGGCCGGCGACGGGCCCCCGCCGGCCCACAGCCAGACGGCGCTGGTGCACAGCAAGACGTAGGCGGCGACGACCAGCGGGCGGGCGAGCCGGCCGCGGGCACCCGTCCAGGCCAGGTGGAGGGCGGGCAGCAGCCAGACCAGGTGGTGCACCCAGGTCACCGGGCTGATCAGGCAGGTCGTCACGCCGGTCAGGGCGAAACCGGCCCGGTGGTCGCCGGCCGCGGCCGCCCGGCGGACCCGCACGGTCCACAGTGCGCAGACGACCAGCACCGCGGCGACCCACCACCACCCCGGCAGGCCCGCCCGTGCCACCAGGCCGCGCAGCGACTGGTTGGAGACGTAGGCCAGGTCGCCGACCCGGCCGGTGTTCCAGAGGGCCTCGGTCCAGAATGTCCGCGACGCCGCCGGGGCCAGCGCGGCGGCGATCAGCACGGCGGAGGCAACCGTGCCGGTCGCCACGCAGAACGCGTGCCAGCGCCGGGCCACCGCCAGGTAGGCCAGGAACAGGCCGGGCGTCAGCTTGACCGCGGTGGCCAGCCCGATGCCGACGCCGACCCGGGGCGAGGGGCGCAGGTCCCACCAGACCAGGGCCAGCAGGACCAGGTTGACCTGGCCGAAGCTGACCGTGTCGCGGACCGGCGCGAGAAACACGCAGAGCAGCGCCACGAACAGCCATGGGCGCCAGCCGGGACCGGCCAGCGAGCGGATCACCAGCCCGCCGGCGACCACGTTGACCGCGATGCTGACCGCGATCACCGTGTGCCACGGCAGCGGCGCCAGCGGGACGAACAGCAGCGCCGCGAACGGGGGATAGGTGAAGCCGTACACCGTGCCCGGTCGTAGGTAGTCGTAGAGCTGCCCGCCGGCCAGCGCGTGCCGCACCGCTCCGTAGTAGACGCCGACGTCGAAGAAGCCGCGGCGGCCGGGCACCACGACGACCCAGAGCACGGCCAGCCCGGCCAGGACGGCCAGGGTGCGGCGCGAGGCGGTCATCGGGCCAGACCGGGCGCCAGGTCGTCGTCCGGCGCGAAGGCGGTCATCACCAGCAGGGCAACCGCCAGAGCGCCACCGAGTACGGCGAAACCGAGCGTCCCGGCCGTCGGCGCGAAGCCGTCGGGGAGCACCACCAGCGCGAGCACGGCGCACGCGGCCGCGGCGAACCGGCCCGCCCGCCCGTGCGGCGCGGCGGCGGCCAGCGGGACCACCGCCCAGAGCAGGTACCAGGGGCGCACCGCCGGGCCGAACGCGACCACGCCGCCGAGCACCAGGCCGACGCCCCGCACCGGGCCCAGCGTCCGCCGCCGGTACCAGACCAGCAGGGCCGCGGCGACCGCCGCGCACATGCCGGCGAGCCGCCACGCGGTCATCGGCGCGGTGCCGAGCGAAGCGTCCAGCGCGGTCAGCAGGTCGGCGTTGGCGCGGCCGAGGACGCTGGTCACCGACCAGCTGTCGGCCGTCACCGGGGTACGCAGCGCGCCGATCCAGCCGAACCCGGTGCCGGCGACCCAGGTCACCGCGACCGTCGTGCCGCCGGCGACCGCCGCGGTGCCGACGACGGCGCGCCATCGCGCGCCGGCCCGTTGTGCCCAGATCACCGCGATCGCGGCCAGCGCGACCGCGGCCGGCGCCTTGACCAGGGCCGAGAGCGTGACGACGAGCGCGCCGGGCGCGGGCCGCCCGGCCATCGCCAGGGCCAGGCCGGCGGCCAGCAGGCCGAGCATGATCGCGTCGTTGTGCGCGCCGCCGACGAGGTGCAGCAGCACCAGCGGGTTGAGCACGGCCAGCCAGAGCGCGGCGGCGGGCGGCACGCCACACCGCCGGGCCAGCGGCGGCACGGTCAGGGCGAGCAGCGTCACCCCGGCCAGGGCCACCGACCGCATCAGGAGTACGCCCAGCGTCACGTGCCCGCCGGCCAGGGTGGCCGCGGCGGTGGCCAGCAGCAGGAACGCCGGGCCGTACGGCGTCGGGGTGTGCTGCCAGATCGCCGGCACCTCCAGGCCGAACGGGCCGCCCAGCGCGGCCGGGCCGGCGTGGTAGACGTCGAGCCCGGCCCGGACCATCGCGCCCTGCGCCAGGTAGCTGTAGACGTCGCGGCTGAACACCGGCGGCGCGATCAGCAGTGGCGCGGCCCACATGATCAGCGTGGCCAGCAGTTCGTCCACCCGGGGCGGCCGCTGGCGCACCAGCCTGCCCAGCCGCCACCAGGCGACCACGAGCAGCACGAGACCGAAGGAGGCCACCGCGACGCCGGCGTTGAACAGGTCGACCGGGAGGTCGGGGCGGGCGAGCGGCCCCTCGGACGGCCCGGTGCCGGCGCCCAGGCCGCCCAGCGCGACACACATCGTGCCGGCCACCCCCCAGGCCCGGCACCGCCCCAGTTGGCCGGCGATGTCGGTGACGACCGGCTCGGACACCCGAGGAAGATGGCATCCGTTGATGGCCGGTAGACTCGTAGCGTCTGTCCGCCGAGTGAAGATCAAGGCAGGAAATGGCCACCACTAACGACCTGAAGAACGGTCTCGTCCTCAACCTCGACGGCGAGCTGTGGTCCGTCGTGGAGTTCCAGCACGTCAAGCCCGGCAAGGGTGGCGCTTTCGTGCGCACCACGCTGAAGAACGTGCTCTCCGGGAAGGTCGTCGACAAGACCTTCAACGCGGGGACCAAGGTCGAAACCGCCACCGTCGACAAGCGCACGATGCAATACCTCTACGCCGACGGTGAAGACTTCGTCTTCATGGATCTCGACACCTTCGACCAGATCCACGTGAGCGGCGGCACCGTCGGTGAGGCGGCCAACTACCTGCTGCCCGAGGCCGAGGCCATCGTCGCCACCCACGAGAGCGTCCCGCTCTACGTCGAACTGCCGACCAGCGTCGTGCTCGAGGTCACCTACACCGAGCCCGGCCTGCAGGGCGACCGCTCCACCGGCGGCAACAAGCCGGCCACGGTGGAGACCGGCGCGACCGTCTCGGTCCCGCTGTTCATCACCACCGGTGAGAAGATCAAGGTCGACACCCGCGACGGCCGTTACCTCGGCCGCGCCTGATGGCGGAGGGCCCCAAGACCTCGATGCCCGCCCGCCGCAAGGCGCGCAAGCGGGCCCTCGACGTGTTGTTCGAAGCCGACCTGCGCGACCGGCCGGCCGGTGACGTGCTCACCGACTACGTCGCGCGACTGGAGCGCCCGCTGCCCGGTCACCTCGACTACGCGCTGGGCCTGGTCAACGGCGTCGCGGCGCACCTCGACCGGATCGACGAGCTGATCGGCAGCTACGCCGAGGGCTGGACGATCGACCGGATGCCGGTGGTCGACCGCAACCTGGCCCGGATCGCCGTCTACGAGTTGCTCTACGTCGACGAGATCGACGACGCCGTCGCGATCTCGGAGGCGGTCGAGTTGGCCCGGCAGATGTCGACCGACGACAGCCCGCGGTTCCTCAACGGCCTGCTTGGCCGGATCGCCGAGTACGCATCCCGCTAACGACGACAAAGGGCCCCTTCCACCGCGGTAGCGGTGGCCAGGGGCCCTTTGGCGTGGAAGGGGACTAGCTGGCGAAGAACGCGCGGGGGTCGGCGACCAGGACACCGTGCTCGTTGAGGCGCTCGATGAGCCCCGACGGCGACGAGTCGTAGACGATCGCCAGCGCGCGCAGGTCGTCGGCCCGGATCGAGAGCACCCGGCCGTTGTAGTCACCGCGCTGCTGCTGGATGGCGCGCGCGTAACGGGCGACGTAGGCCAGGTCCTCGGAGGCGTCGTCGTAGAGGCGCTCCAGGTCGAGGACGATCTTGTTGGTCGGCTCGTGGCGGACGCCGCTGCCGTCGGGCAGCAGTTCCGAGACGGGCACCCGGTAGAAATCGGCCAGCTCGGCGAGGCGGGACACCGTCACGGCCCGGTCGCCGCGCTCGTAGGAGCCGACGACGACCGCCTTCCAGCGACCGTTCGACTTCTCCTCCACACCTTGCAGGGAGAGGCCCTGCTGCTGGCGGATGGAGCGCAGGCGCGCACCCAACGACTTGGCGTACTCAGAAGGCATTGACGACTCTCCCAGTGCTGGTACCCGGGGTTCTCCCCAGCGTTCGCTACGGAGCGTGACGGTACGGGGAATGAGAGAACTGGTCAAGTGCTCATTACCCATCACTTGGGATGACTGTCTTCTCTTGTCCGAATTTTCGTGCACCATGCATCAACGACTCGCGCCGGTGTTACGCACGGCACGCTGCGCATACCCCGGCAGTCTGCGCTGGTAACGTGATCGACGGTTCGCCGAAGACATCCTTTAACGACCCGTCCAGTGAGGCGGGGAAGGAGGTCCGCCGTGGCCTATCCCAAGGCCGCCCCATCCTCGACGACGTCCGGTTCGCCACCGTCTGTGAAGGTCATCCTCACTGAGACGGATCTGCAGCGGGTCGTCGACCGGATCGCACACCAGATCCTCGAAAAGACCGACGGTGCCGACGGCACCGTCCTGCTCGGCATCCCGACCCGGGGTGTGCCGCTGGCGCACCGGCTGGCCACCCGGATCGCCGCCTTCGAGGGCGTCGACGTCCCGGTCGGTGTGCTCGATGTCACTCTCTACCGCGACGACCTCCGGCTGCGCGCCACCCGCGCGCTCGGCCCGACCGACATGCCGCCCGGCGGCATCGACGGCCGGCGGGTGATCCTCGTCGACGACGTGCTCTTCTCCGGCCGCACCGTGCGCGCCGCCCTCGACGCCCTCTCCGACCTCGGCCGGCCCAGTTCGGTGCAGCTCGCGGTGATCGTCGACCGGGGCCACCGCGAGTTGCCGATCCGCGCCGACTACGTGGGCAAGAACATCCCCACCGCGCGCACCGAGAGCGTCAAGGTCACGCTGGCCGAGACCGACGGCAGCGACGAGGTCAAGCTGATCGGCGAGGAGCCCTCATGATCAAGCACCTGTTGTCGGCCGCCGACCTCGACAGCCAGCAGGCGATCCTGGTGCTGGACACCGCCGCCGAGCTGGCCGCCGTCTCCGGCCGCGAGGTCAAGAAGCTGCCCACGCTGCGGGGTCGCACGGTCGTCAACCTCTTCTACGAAGACTCGACCCGCACCCGCATCTCCTTCGAGGCGGCGGCCAAGCGGCTCTCCGCCGACGTCATCAACTTCTCGGCCAAGGGCTCCAGCGTCTCCAAGGGCGAGAGCCTCAAGGACACGGCGCTGACCCTGCAGGCGATGGGCGCCGACGCCGTGGTCGTCCGGCACCCGGCCTCCGGTGCCCCACACCGGCTGGCGAGTTGGGTGGGCGGCTCCGTGGTCAACGCCGGCGACGGCACGCACGAGCACCCGACCCAGGCGTTGCTCGACGCCTACACGATGCGTTCCCGGCTCGGCCGGATCGCCGGCCTGCACGTGGCGATCGTCGGCGACGTGCTGCACAGCCGGGTCGCCCGCTCCAACGTGCTGCTGCTCACCGCGCTCGGGGCGAAGGTGACCGTGGTCGGCCCGCCGACGCTCATCCCGGTCGACGTCGCCCCGGCGCTCTCGCCCGACCTGCGGGTCTCCTACGACCTCGACGCGGTGCTGCCCGAGGTCGACGTGGTGATGATGCTGCGGGTCCAGCGCGAGCGGATGAACGACTCCTTCTTCCCGTCGACCCGGGAGTACGCCCGCCGCTACGGGCTGGACGCCCAGCGGATGCGCCGGCTGCCCGAGCACGCGATCGTCATGCACCCCGGTCCGATGGTCCGCGGCATGGAGATCACCCCGGAGGTGGCCGACTCGGCCCGCTCCACGATCGTCGAACAGGTCGCCAACGGCGTCTCGGTCCGGATGGCCGTCCTCTACCTGCTCCTGGGGGGCAAATGAGCACCACGTACCTGGTCAAGGGGGTCAGCGTCGCCGGCGCCGAGCCGACCGACCTGCTGGTCCGCGACGGCGTCGTCGCGCAGGCCGGAAAGAGCCTGTCGGCGCCCGGTGCCGAGGTCGTCGACGGCGCCGGCCTGGTGGCCCTGCCGGGCCTGGTCGACCTGCACACCCACCTGCGCGAGCCCGGCCGCGAAGACGCCGAGACCGTCGAGTCGGGCTCGCGCGCCGCGGCCCTGGGCGGCTACACCGCGGTCTGCGCGATGGCCAACACCTCGCCGGTGGCCGACACCGCCGGCGTGGTCGAGCAGGTCTGGCGGCTCGGCCGCGAGGCGGGCCTGGTCGACGTGCAGCCGATCGGTGCGGTGACGGTCGGCCTGGCCGGCCAGCACCTCGCCGAACTCGGCGCGATGGCGACCTCCGCGGCCAGCGTGCGGATCTTCTCCGACGACGGGCACTGCGTCTCCGACCCCCGGCTGATGCGCCGCGCCCTGGAATACGTCAAGGCGTTCGACGGCGTGATCGCCCAGCACGCCGAGGAACCCCGGCTGACCGAGGGCGCCCAGATGCACGAGGGCGAGGTCTCCGCGCGGCTCGGCCTGACCGGCTGGCCGGCGGTCGCCGAAGAGGCGATCATCGCCCGCGACGCCCTGCTGGCCGGCCACGTCGGCGCCCGCCTGCACGTGTGCCACGTGAGCACCGCCGGCTCGGTCGACGTGATCCGGCAGGCCAAGGCGGCCGGCGTCCGGGTGACCGCCGAGGTCACGCCGCACCACCTGCTGCTGACCGACGAGCGGGCCAGCTCGTACGACCCGGTGTTCAAGGTCAACCCACCGCTGCGCACCCAGGCCGACGTCGCGGCGCTGCGTAAGGGGCTGGCCGAGGGCGTCATCGACATCGTCGCGACCGACCACGCGCCGCACGCCGTCGAAGACAAGGAATGCGAATGGGGCTACGCCCGGCCGGGGATGCTCGGTCTGGAGACTGCCCTGTCCGTGGTGCTCGACGTGCTCGGCCCGGACTGGCCGCTGATCGCCGACCGGATGTCGCTGGCACCGGCCCGGATCGCCGGGCTGGCCGACCACGGCCACCTGCCGGCGGCCGGGGCGCCGGCGACGTTCACGCTGGTCGACCCGGCGGCGCGCCGGGAGGTCGACCCCTCGGCGTCGGCGTCCCGGTCACGCAACACCCCGTACGCGGGAATGACCCTGCCGGGTCGGATCGTCGCGACGTTCCTGCGCGGCGAGCCGACGGTGCTGGACGGAAAGGCAGTCAAATGAGGCGCCCGGCGCTGCTCGTCCTGGAAGATGGCCGGGCATTCCACGGTGAGTCCTACGGCAGCGTGGGCGAGACCTTCGGCGAGGCGGTGTTCACCACCGCGATGACCGGCTACCAGGAGACGCTCACCGACCCGTCCTACCACCGCCAGGTCGTGGTGCAGACCGCGCCGCACATCGGCAACACCGGGGTCAACGACGACGACGACGAGTCGGCGAAGATCTGGGTCGCCGGCTACGTGGTGCGCGACCCGGCCCGGCTGGCCTCCAACTGGCGGCGCACCGGCGACCTGGAGGACCGGCTGGCGGCCGAGGGTGTGGTCGGCATCGCCGGCGTCGACACCCGGGCGCTGACCCGGCACCTGCGTGACCGCGGCGCCATGCGGGTCGGCGTCTCCAGCGTCACCGACGACCCGGAAGCGCTGCTGCGCAAGGTGCGCGAGGCACCCGAGATGGTGGGCGCCGACCTGTCGGCCCAGGTGACCACGGCCGAGCCCTACACGGTGAACGCTGTTGGCACTCATGAGTTCACCGTCGCGGCGGTCGACCTCGGCATCAAGCGCAACGTCGCCCGGCGGCTGGCCGCCCGCGGCGTGACCACCCACGTGATGCCGGCCGGCTCCTCGATCGACGACCTGCTGGCGACCGGTGCCGACGCCGTGTTCCTCTCACCCGGCCCGGGCGACCCGGCCACCGCGGACGGCGCGGTCGAGTTGGCCCGCGAGGTGATGCGCCGCCAGATCCCGCTGTTCGGCATCTGCTTCGGTTCCCAGATCCTCGGCCGGGCCCTGGGCTTCGGCACCTACAAGCTGGCCTTCGGTCACCGGGGCAGCAACCAGCCCGTGCTCGACCGCACCACCGGCAAGGTCGAGGTGACCGCCCACAACCACGGGTTCGCCGTCGACGCGCCCCTGGAGGGCTCGGTGGCGACCGACTTCGGCGACGTCGCGGTGTCGCACGTCTGCCTCAACGACAACGTGGTGGAAGGGCTGCGCGCACACGACGTGCCGGCCTTCACCGTCCAGTACCACCCGGAAGCGGCCGCCGGTCCGCACGACGCCGATTACCTCTTTGATCGGTTCCGGGAGCTCATCGCGGGGGAGAAGGTCAGTGCCTAAGCGCAGCGACTTGTCGCACGTGCTCGTGATCGGTTCGGGGCCGATCGTCATCGGGCAGGCGTGCGAGTTCGACTATTCGGGCACCCAGGCATGCCGGGTGCTGCGGGCCGAGGGCCTGCGCGTCTCGCTGGTGAACTCCAACCCGGCGACCATCATGACCGACCCGGAGTTCGCCGACGCCACCTACATCGAGCCGATCACGCCGGAGTTCCTCGAGCTGGTGATCGCCAAGGAGCGGCCCGACGCGATCCTGCCGACCCTGGGCGGCCAGACCGCGCTCAACGCCGCGGTCGCGCTGCACGAGATGGGCATCCTCGACAAATACGGTGTCGAGCTGATCGGCGCCGACATCGACGCGATCCAGCGCGGCGAGGACCGGCAGAAGTTCAAGGAGATCGTGGCCAAGGCCGGCGCCGAGACGCCGCGCTCCCGGGTCTGCGACTCGATGGACGAGGTCCGCGCCGCCGTCGGCGAGCTGGGCCTGCCGGTGGTCATCCGGCCGTCGTTCACGATGGGCGGCCTCGGCTCCGGCATGGCGCACACGGCCGCGGATCTCGAGCG
Organism: Asanoa sp. NPDC049573; assembly: GCF_040676615.1. Taxonomy (NCBI): domain Bacteria; kingdom Bacillati; phylum Actinomycetota; class Actinomycetes; order Micromonosporales; family Micromonosporaceae; genus Asanoa; species Asanoa sp. NPDC049573. The sequence goes on along the minus strand of NZ_JBFAPI010000012.1, from coordinate 73,839 downwards.
GATCGCCGGCGCCGGGCTGACCGAGTCGCCGGTGCACGAGGTGCTGATCGAGGAGAGCGTGCTCGGCTGGAAGGAGTACGAGCTCGAGCTGATGCGCGACAAGCACGACAACGTCGTGGTGGTCTGCTCGATCGAGAACCTCGACCCGATGGGCGTGCACACCGGCGACAGCGTGACCGTCGCGCCGGCGATGACGCTGACCGACGTCGAATACCAGAAGCTGCGCGACGTTGGCATCGCGGTGCTCCGCGAGGTCGGCGTCGACACCGGCGGCTGCAACATCCAGTTCGCGATCAACCCCGACGACGGCCGGCTCGTGGTCATCGAGATGAACCCACGCGTCTCGCGCTCGTCGGCGCTGGCGTCGAAGGCGACCGGCTTCCCGATCGCGAAGATCGCCGCCAAGCTGGCCATCGGCTACACGCTCGACGAGATCCCCAACGACATCACCCTGGAGACGCCGGCCGCGTTCGAGCCCGCGCTCGACTACGTGGTGGTGAAGATCCCGCGGTTCGCGTTCGAGAAGTTCCCCGGCGCCGACCCGGAGCTGACCACCACGATGAAGTCGGTCGGCGAGGCGATGAGCCTCGGCCGCAACTTCACCGAGGCGCTCAACAAGGCGATGCGCTCGATGGAGACCGGCAGCGCCGGCTTCTGGACCACCCCGGACCCGGCCGGCGCCACGCTGGCGTCCACTCTGGACGACCTGGCCACGCCGCACGACGGCCGGCTCTACACGGTCGAGCGGGCGCTGCGGCTGGGCGCCACGGTGGCCGAGGTATCGGCCGCGTCGGGCCGGATCGACCCGTGGTTCCTCGACCAGATCGCGTCGCTGGTCGACCTGCGCGCCGAGATCGTCGCGGCGCCGGTGCTCGACCTGGCGCTGCTGCGCCGGGCCAAGCGGGCCGGCCTCTCCGACCGGCAACTCGCGGCCCTGCGCCCCGAGTTCGCCGGCGAGGACGGCGTCCGCCGGCTCCGGCACCGGCTCGGGCTGCGGCCGGTCTACAAGACGGTCGACACCTGCGCGGCCGAGTTCGCCGCCAAGACGCCCTACCACTACTCGTCCTACGACGAGGAGACCGAGGTCGCGCCCTCCGACCGGCCCAAGGTGCTGATCCTGGGCTCCGGGCCCAACCGGATCGGGCAGGGCATCGAGTTCGACTACTCGTGCGTGCACGCGGTTCAGGCACTGCGCAGCGGTGCCGCGTTGGGGACAGCCGAAGGCGCCGGCTACGAGACGGTGATGGTCAACTGCAACCCGGAGACGGTGTCGACCGACTACGACACCGCCGACCGGCTCTACTTCGAGCCGCTGACCTTCGAGGACGTGCTCGAGGTGGTCAACGCCGAGAACGAGTCCGGCAAGGCGGCCGGCGGGCCGGGCGTGATCGGCGTCATCGTGCAACTCGGCGGCCAGACCCCGCTCGGCCTGGCCCAGCGGCTCAAGGACGCGGGCGTGCCGATCGTCGGCACCAGCCCGGAGTCGATCAACCTGGCCGAAGACCGGGGCGCGTTCGGCGCGGTGCTCGGCAAGGCCGGGCTGCGGGCGCCGGCGCACGGCACCGCCACCTCCTACGAGGAGGCCAAGGCGATCGCCGACGAGATCGGCTACCCGGTGCTGGTGCGCCCTTCCTACGTGCTGGGCGGCCGCGGCATGGAGATCGTCTACGACGACCCGACGCTGTCCGCCTACATCAACCGGGCCACCGAGATCTCGCCGGCCCACCCGGTGCTGGTCGACCGCTTCCTCGACGACGCGATCGAGATCGACGTCGACGCGCTCTGCGACGCGACCGGCGAGGTCTACCTCGGCGGCGTGATGGAACACATCGAGGAGGCCGGCATCCACTCCGGCGACTCGGCCTGCGCGTTGCCGCCGATCACGCTGGCCGCCTCGCACATCGCCGAGGTGCGCCGCTACACGGCGCAGATCGCCCGGGGCGTGGGGGTGCGCGGGCTGCTCAACGTCCAGTACGCGCTCAAGGACGACACCCTCTACGTGCTGGAGGCCAACCCGCGCGCGTCGCGTACGGTGCCGTTCGTCTCCAAGGCGACCGCGGTCCCGCTGGCCAAGGCCGCCGCCCGGATCATGTTGGGCGCGACGATCGCCGAGTTGCGCGGCGAGGGCCTGCTGCCGCCCACCGGCGACGGCGGCGACCTGCCGGCCGACGGCCCCACCGCGGTCAAGGAGGCGGTGCTGCCGTTCAAGCGGTTCCGCACCCCGGCCGGTCGGGGGGTCGACTCGCTGCTCGGCCCCGAGATGAAGTCGACCGGCGAGGTGATGGGCATCGACCCCGCCTTCGGCAACGCGTACGCGAAGTCCCAGGCCGCCGCGTACGGCTCACTGCCGACCTCGGGGCGGATCTTCGTCTCGGTCGCCAACCGCGACAAGCGCAGCATGATCTTCCCGATCAAGCGGCTGGCCGACCTCGGCTTCCAGATCGTGGCGACCGTCGGCACCGGCGAGGTGCTGCGCCGGCACGGCATCACCTGCGAGATCATCCGCAAGCACTGGGAAGAGGCCGGCGACGGCCCCGACGCGGTCACCCTGATCCGCAACGGCGAGGTCGCCCTGGTGGTCAACACGCCGCAGGGCTCCGGCGCCTCGGCGCGCTCCGACGGTTACGAGATCCGCAGCGCGGCGGTGACCGCCGACATCCCGTGCATCACCACGGTGCCGGGCGCGGCGGCCGCGGTGATGGGCATCGAGGCGCTGATCCGCGGCGAGATGACCGTCCGCCCGCTGCAGGACCTCCATCTCGCGCTGCGGGGCGGGCGTGCTGTTTGAGCGGGTCGTCCGGCCCGCGCTGTTCCGGATCGGCTCCGGCGACGCCGAGGCCGCGCACGAGTGGACGCTGACGCGGCTGGCGGGCCTCCCGCCGGCCGCGCGGCGGATCATGGCGGCCCGCTACGCGGTGCGTAACCCCCGCACCGTGTTCGGCCTGGAGTTCCCGAACCCGGTCGGGCTCGCGGCGGGCGTCGACAAGAACGGCGTGGCGCTGGCCGCGTGGCCGGCGCTCGGGTTCGGCTTCGTCGAGGTCGGCACCGTGACCGCGCACGCGCAGCCCGGCAACGCGAAGCCCCGGCTGTTCCGGCTGCGCGACAGCGAGGCGATCGTCAACCGGATGGGCTTCAACAACGCGGGCGCGGCGGCCCTCGCCGCCCGCCTGGCGGCAACCGACGCGGGCCGAGCCCGCAACGCGCCGGTCGGCGTGCCGCTGGGCATTTCCCTTGGTAAGTCGAAGGTGACGCCGCTGGCGGACGCCGTCGACGACTATCTGACGTCCTACAAGCTGCTGCGGGACCACGGCGACTACTTCGCGGTCAACGTCTCGTCGCCCAACACGCCCGGGCTGCGGTCGCTGCAGGATCGCGACTCGATCGACGCGTTGCTGGGCGCCCTGGTGGGCGAGAAGCCGATCCTGGTGAAGATCGCCCCGGACCTGTCCGAGGCCGCCATCGCCGAACTCCTGGAGGTCTGCCTGGCCCGCGGTGCGGCCGGCGTGATCGCCACCAACACCACGCTGGGCCGGAGCGGCCTGGCCGCCGCCGACGCCGCCACCGGGGCCGAGGCCGGCGGCCTGTCCGGGCGGCCGCTGACGGACCGGGCCCGCGAGGTGGTGCGGTTCGTGCACACGGAGACCGGCGGACGGCTGCCCGTCGTCGGGGTCGGCGGCATCATGTCGCCCGACGACGCGGCCCGGATGTTCGACGCCGGCGCGAGCCTCGTGCAGGTCTACTCGGGCTTCATCTACCACGGCCCGGCACTCGTCCGGCGGATCGCCGCGCAGAAAGGACAATCATGACAAAAGCCTTCGGTGTACGTCTCCACGAGGCGCTCCGAACCCGTGGCCCGCTCTGTGTCGGCATCGATCCTCATCCAAGTCTGCTGGCGTCCTGGGGACTCCCGGACGACGTCGACGGGCTGGCCCGATTCGCGGAAACGGTCGTCGAGGCCCTCGGCGACCGGGTTGCGGTGGTCAAGCCGCAGTCCGCGTTCTTCGAGCGGCACGGCTCTCAAGGGGTGGCCGTCCTTGAGTCGGTTATCCGACAGTTGCGGGATGCGGGCGCACTCGTGCTCCTCGATGTGAAGCGCGGCGACATCGGCTCGACGGTGGCCGCGTACGCCGCGGCCTATCTCGACCCGGCGAGCCCGCTGCGTGCCGACGCGATCACGGCGAGCCCGTACCTCGGCGTCGGTTCGCTGCGCCCGATGTTCGACGCGGCGCTCGCGCACGATGGCGGAGTGTTCGTTCTGGCGCTCACCTCGAACCCCGAAGGCGCCGCCGTTCAGCGCGCCGTCGGTCCCGGCGGTCGGACTGTCGCGCAGACCGTGATCGACGAGATTTCCCAGCTCAACAAGGGTGTCGAGCCGCTCGGCAGCTTCGGCCTGGTGGTCGGCGCGACGGTCGGCGACACCGGCCACGACCTCTCCCGGGTCAACGGCCCGATCCTCGCGCCGGGCCTGGGCGCCCAGGGCGCCACCGCGTCCGACCTGCGTACCGTCTTCGGCAATGATCTTGATTGGGTGCTTCCGTCCTACTCGCGGGAGATCCTCGCCCGGGGGCCATCGGTGTCCGATTTGCGCAGCGCGGTGGCCGACGCGCTGACCCAGTGCCGCGCCGTTCTGGCCCCTCGAACGAGGTGACACGCGGGATCAAGATTTCGTGATCAACGCGCGCCGACGTTGCCGAAAACCAATCGGGCCGCTAGTTTTCCCGGCGCTGGGAACCACATGCCCCTTTGGTTCACGGCCACCCCACGTTTCACGACCGCGGCGGAAATTCCCGATCGCGGTAGGACCTGAGGAGAACTGGTGCCGCTCCCGTCACTGAGCCCCGAACAGCGCGCGGCAGCGCTGGAAAAGGCAGCGGAGATCCGCAAAGCCCGCGCCGAGCTGAAGGAGCAGCTCAAGCAGGGCAAGACCACCCTTTCCGCCGTGCTCGACCGGGCCGAGGCTGACGACGTCGTCGGCAAGCTGAAGGTCTCGGCCGTCCTGCAGGCGATGCCGGGTATCGGCAAGATCCGGGCTACCCAGATCATGGAGAAGCTCAAGATCGCTGACAGCCGCCGCCTGCGTGGCCTCGGCGACCAGCAGCGCAAGGCGCTCCTTGGAGAGTTCGCCGGCAGCTGACCCGTCCCGCGGGTAGAACGAAGTAGTGACCATGCATGACGAGGCGCGCCCGGCGGCTCGGCTCACGGTCCTGACCGGTCCTTCCGAGGCCGGGCGGGCCGCCGTGATCCGGCTGGTCCGGGCGCGTTCGCCGTGGGTGCGGATGCCCGTGCTGGTCACCACCAGGCGCCGGCGCGACCACGAGGTCGACGGCGTCCACTACACGTTCGTCGACGAGGCCGCCTTCGACCGCATGGTCGACGAGCAGGGTCTGATCGAGTCGGCGGCGATCCGGCACCACCGCTACGGCACCCCCCGCCGTCCCGTGGAGGCCTGGCTCGCCGCCGGCGAGCCCGTGCTGCTGTCCATCGACCCGCGCGGCGCCGAACTGGTCACCCAGGCCGTGCCGGACACCCGGGTGGTGCTGCTGCTGACGCCGGACGATCGCGTTTCGGCCGGCGACGGCATCGCGGCGGCGATCATCAACCATGCCGCCGGGCGGGCGGCCGATGAGCTGGTAGGATTACTCGGTTCGTCATTCCTGACCCCGGCCCGACCGCCGCGTGGCGGTTGAGAACTTTGAGGTTTGTTTTCCGTGGGATCCATCGCCACCAACCCTGAAGGCATCACCAACCCGCCGATCGACGAGCTGCTCGAGAAGACCACGTCGAAATACGCCCTGGTCATCTTCGCGGCCAAGCGCGCCCGCCAGGTCAACGCCTACTACAGCCAGCTCGGCGAGGGCCTGCTCGAATACGTCGGCCCGCTGGTGGAGACCACGCCGCAGGAGAAGCCGCTCTCCATCGCGATGCGAGAGATCAACGCCGGCCTGCTGACGGCCGAGCCGACCGACAACCCCTAGGTCATGACCGCCCGGGTCGTTCTCGGCGTCGGAGGCGGCATCGCCGCCTACAAGGCCGCCGAGCTGCTCCGCCTGTTCACCGAGTCGGGGCACCGGGTGCGGGTGATCCCCACCGCGTCCGCGCTGCGCTTCGTCGGCGCACCGACCTGGGCCGCGCTGTCCCGCGAGCCGGTCGCCGACGACGTGTGGGCCGACGCCCACGAGGTGCCGCACGTGCGCCTCGGCAAAGAGGCCGATCTGGTGGTGGTGGCTCCGGCCACCGCCGACCTGATCGCCAAGGCGGCCCACGGGCTCGCCGACGACCTGCTCACCAACACGCTGCTGACCGCGCGCTGCCCGGTCGTGCTGGCACCGGCGATGCACACCGAGATGTGGGAGCACCCGGCGACCCAGGCCAACGTCGCCCTGCTGCGCTCCCGCGGCGTCCTGGTCATCGAGCCGGCGAGCGGCCGGCTGACGGGCGCCGACACCGGCAAGGGCCGGCTGCCCGACCCGGCCGAGATCTTCGCGATCGCCCGCCGGGCGCTGTCCCGCGGCGGCCCCGCCCCGAGTGACCTCGCCGGCCGCCACGTCGTGGTCACCGCCGGCGGCACCCGCGAGCCGCTCGACCCCGTGCGCTTCCTCGGCAACCGGTCCTCCGGCAAGCAGGGCTACGCGTTCGCCCGCACCGCCGCCGCCCGGGGCGCCCGGGTCACCCTGATCAGCGCCAACCCGACCCTCCCGCCGCCGGCCGGCGTCGACCTCGTCGTGGTCGGCACCACCGAAGAGTTGCGCAAGGCGACCGTCGAGGCGGCCGCCGGCGCCGACGCCGTGGTGATGGCCGCGGCCCCGGCCGACTTCCGCCCGGCGGTCTACGCGTCCGAGAAGATCAAGAAAGTGCCGGGCGAGGGTCCCGCGCCGATCGAGTTGGCCCTCAACCCCGACATCGCCGCCGAACTGGGCGAGCGCAAGCCCGCCGGCCAGGTGCTGGTGGTCTTCGCCGCGGAGACGGTGTCGACCGAGGCCGCGCTGGCCAACGCGCGGCGAAAACTCGTCGGCAAGAAAGCCGACCTGATCGTCGTCAACCAGGTCGGCACCGATAAAGTCTTCGGGTCCGACGCCAACACCGCGACGGTGCTGGGCGCCGACGGCTCGGAGACGGTTTTTCCGCCGCAACCCAAGGAAGACCTGGCCGACGCCGTCTGGGATCTGGTAACAACACGCTTGACGAGTACGTCTTAACCAGGGTGCCGCCGCAGGAGGCTGTCGGCGTGGCGCACTTTGGGGCCGGACCCGAGTTTGTGAGGAGCACCGTGGCACGTCGCCTGTTCACGTCCGAGTCGGTTACGGAGGGCCACCCGGACAAGATCGCTGACCAGATCAGCGATGGCATCCTCGACGCGCTGCTGGCGCAGGACCCGCGCAGCCGGGTCGCGGTCGAGACCCTGATCACGACCGGCCAGGTCCACGTCGCCGGCGAGGTGACGACCCAGGCCTATGCGGACATCCCGACCATCGTCCGCGAGACCATCCTCGGGATCGGCTACGACTCGTCGAAGAAGGGCTTCGACGGCGCGTCCTGCGGCGTGAGCATCTCCATCGGCTCGCAGTCGCCCGACATCGCGCAGGGCGTCGACACCGCGATCGAACTGCGCGACGGCGAGAGCGCGGGCGACGCGCTCGACCGCCAGGGCGCCGGCGACCAGGGCATGATGTTCGGCTTCGCGTGCTCCGAGACGCCCGAGCTGATGCCGCTGCCGATCGCGCTGGCCCACCGGCTGGCCCGTCGCCTGTCGGCGGTGCGCAAGGACGGCACGGTGCCCTACCTGCGGCCCGACGGCAAGACCCAGGTCACCATCGAGTACGACGGCCTGCGCCCCGTCCGCCTCGACACGGTCGTGGTCTCGTCGCAGCACGCCGCCGACATCTCGCTCGAGTCGCTGCTCACCCCCGACGTGCGCGAGCACGTGATCGCGCCCGAGCTCGACAACCTCGGCCTCGACACCGAGGGCTACCGGCTGCTGGTCAACCCGACCGGCCGCTTCGAGATCGGCGGCCCGATGGGCGACGCCGGCCTGACCGGCCGCAAGATCATCGTCGACACCTACGGCGGCTACGCCCGCCACGGCGGCGGTGCGTTCTCCGGCAAGGACCCGTCCAAGGTGGACCGTTCCGCGGCGTACGCGATGCGCTGGGTGGCCAAGAACGTCGTCGCCGCCGGCCTGGCCGAGCGCTGCGAGGCGCAGGTCGCCTACGCGATCGGCAAGGCCCACCCGGTGAGCCTGTTCGTCGAGACCTTCGGCACCGAGAACGTGTCGGTCGACCGGATCGAGAAGGCCATCGGCGAGGTCTTCGACCTGCGCCCGGCCGCCATCATCCGCGACCTCGACCTGCTCCGCCCGATCTACCAGCAGACCGCCGCCTACGGCCACTTCGGCCGCGAGCTGCCGGACCTGACCTGGGAGAACACCGACCGCGCGGCCGACCTGAAGAACGCCGCCGGCCTCTGAGCCGGTCCTGACGCTCGAGCGGGTCCACTACGGTGGGCCCGCTTTCGCGTATGCTGCGTCGGCCAGCAGGCACCGAGTTGATCCGGGGTGGGGTTATGCATCGCGCACAGCCTCTTTTCGCATGCCCCGAATCGACTTTGACTTACTGCCTGCAAAGGACATCCCTGACATGCACGTGTTGGTTTTGGGCGGCACCCGCTTCGTCGGTCGTGCCGTCACTGACCAGGCGCTCGCCGCGGGCGCCGAGGTAACCCTCTTCAACCGGGGCCAGACCGCCCCGGAGCTCTATCCCGACCTGGAAACCGTGGTGGGCGACCGCACGGTCGACCTGTCGGCCCTCGCGGGCCGGCGGTTCGATCTGGTGGTCGACTGCGCCGGCTACTTCCCGGACGTGGTCGCCCGGTCGGCGTCGGCGCTGCGGGACGCCGTCGACCGCTACGTCTTCGTCTCGTCGGTATCCGTCTACGCCGACCAGAGCGTCCCGCCGCACGAGGGCGCCGCGCTGCTCCGCGACGACTCCTACGGCGGCCGCAAGGCGGCCTGCGAGCGGGTCGTTCTCGACCACTACGGCGACCGCGCGCTGGTCGGCCGGCCGGGCCTGATCGTCGGGCCGCACGACCAGACCGAGCGGTTCTCCTACTGGCCGCGCCGGTTCACCCGGAGCGGGCCGATCCTGGCGCCGGGCGACCCGACCGACCCGATGCAGTGGATCGACGTCCGCGACCTGGCCGCGTTCCTGGTCGGCGCCACGCCGTCCGGCGTGTTCAACGTGGTCGCACCGCCGGTGCCGATGGCCGACCTGCTCGACGCGTGCGCCGCGGCGGCCGGCTCGGACCAGGAGGTCGTCTGGATGTCCACGGCGGAACTGCTCGCCGCGGGCGTCGACCCGTGGATGGGCGTACCACTCTGGATCGGTGATCCGCAGTGGAGCGCGGCCAACCTGGTCGACGGCAGCCGCGCCCGCGCGGCCGGCCTGACCACCCGCCCGGTCGGCGAGACCGTCGCCGACGTGTTGGCCTGGGACACCGGGCGCGGCGGGCCGGTCGAGGAGCCACTGTCAACGGACGACGAGAAACGGCTGCTCGCCGCGCACTGACCGGCAGGGCGGGCCCGTTCGCGCGGGCCCGCCCCGTTCGGCGTCGCACCATGATGCGACGATGCCGTTCCATCGACGGCGGGAGTGGTGATGGCGCGGGCTCGGGGTCACGGCTGGCCGTGGCTGGTCGTCTACGGGTTGCTGCTCGTCGGGGGCCCGGCGCTCGCCGTGGTCAGCGCCGTCGACCTGCACGCCGACCGGGGCAAGAGAGATCGCCTGCTGGTCGTGGGCGTGCCGGTCACGGCCACGGTGACCGACCGCGACCGGGGCAGCAGCGCCAGCCGCGACCGCACGACGGTGACCTACCAGGTTGACGGCCGCACCTTCACCGCCACGGTCCGGGGCCTGGCCTCCGAACCGACGATGACCCTGCGCGTCGACCCGGCCGACCCGGCCGCGTTCCTGTCCGACCTCGGCAGCGTCGACGGTTCCACGAGCGGCCCCAACGGCGTGGCCAGCGTGGTGTGGGGCGTGGTGCTGACCGCCCTCGGCTTTGTGGGCTTCGTCGCGCACCGCCGGTCCAGGCGTTGATCCGTTTGTCGATCTCGCGACGAGGGGTATCCGATGTCATGCGTACGCCTCGCGCACGGACGGTCCTGCGGCTCGCGCTCGGCTGGTTCCTTCTCGGCTGGCCGTTCGACACGCTGCTGCGGCTGGCGCTCACCGACGATTCCACGCGGGCCGCGATCCTCTGGGCGCTGTTGACGGCGGCGGTCGGCTTCGCCATCACGTTGGTGTCAGACATCTTCCCGATTCGGCCTGCCCACCGACCGAAAGAGGATTACCGGTGAGGCGTCCGCCGTCGACCAGCCCGCCGGAGGCCCGGTGGCGGCGGTTCCTGCTCATGTGGGCCGTGGTGATGGGCGCCGGCGCGGTCTTCTTCCTGGGTATTCCCCTCTGGGGCGGCGGGTTCGATGGATGGCGTTTCGCCCAGGGTCTGTTCGCTGCCGTGATGGCCGTTGTCGCGGTATGGCTCTACCGCCGGACCAGGGCCGAGAAGGACGCCGACGATACGGCGTGACGAAGGCGCGCCCGCGCCCGGCGGGTCGCGGCCGCCGCGGAGGAAGATGGTGCGGTGGCGAACCGAAGCACCCGCGCCGAGCGGCAGCCCGCAGCCGAGCTGCCGGTGGCCCGCGTGTGCGTCGACGTGCCGTTGCCGCACCTCGACCGACTCTTCGACTACCTCGTGCCGGCCGACCTGCACGAGACCGCGCGGGCCGGCACCCGGGTCAAGGTGCGATTCGCCGGCCAGCTCGTCGACGGCTGGCTGATCGACCGTGCCGCCGAGTCGGCCGTGCCCAAGCTGGCCTACCTTGAGAAGCTCGTCTCACCCGAGCCGGTCCTGACGCCGGAGGTGGCCGGGCTGGCCCGGGCGATCGCCGACCGCTACGCCGGCAGCCTGGCCGACGTGCTCCGGCTCGCCGTGCCGCCCCGGCACGCCCGGGCCGAGCAGGCACCGCCGCCAACGGAGACCGACGACCCGCCGCCACCGCCACCGGCCGGCACCGGCTGGGCCGACTACCAGGCGGGAGAGGGATTCCTGCGAGCCCTGGCCGACGGCAAGAACCCCCGCGCCGTCTGGTCGGCGCTGCCGGGAGAGGACTGGCCGGCCCGGCTCGCCGAGGCCGCCGCCGCCACGCTCGCCGCGGGCAAGGGCGTCGTCGCCGTCGTGCCGGACGCCCGCGACCTCGACCGGCTCGACCGGGCGCTGACCGCCGCGCTCGGCAAGGAGCGGCACGTGACGCTCGCCGCCGGGCTCGGGCCGGCCAAGCGCTACCGCGCGTTCCTGGCCGCCAGCCGGGGCCTGGTCAGGGTGGTCGCCGGCACCCGGGCGGCCGCGTTCGCCCCCGTCAACGACCTCGGGCTCGTGGTGATCTGGGACGACGGCGACGACATGCACGCCGAGCCGCGGGCGCCCTACCCGCACGCCCGGGAGGTGCTGCTCACCCGGGCCCAGCGGGCCGGCGCGGCCGCCCTCGTCGCCGGGCATGCCCGCACCGCCGAGGCGCAGCTCCTGCTGGAGACCGGCTGGGCCCGCGAGGTGGCCGGCGACCGCGCGACCACGCGGCGGCGTACCCCCGTCATCACGCCCACCGGCGACGACCCGCAGCTGGCCCGCGATCCCGGCGCCGCGACCGCGCGGCTGCCCAGCCTGGCCTGGGATGCCGCCCGGGCGGCGCTCAAGGCCGACGCGCCGGTGCTGGTCCAGGTGCCGCGCCGCGGCTACCTGCCGTCGGTCGCGTGCGCCACCTGCCGCACCCCGGCCCGCTGCACCGCCTGCTCCGGGCCGCTCGCGTTGCGCTCCTCGCACGCGGTGCCGGCCTGCCGCTGGTGTGGCCGGGTGGCCGGCGACCACGTCTGCCCGCACTGCGGCGCCCGCGGCCTGCGGGCCTCGGTCACCGGCGCCCGCCGGACCGCCGAAGAGCTCGGCCGGGCGTTCCCGGAGATCCCGGTCCGCACCTCCGGGCGCGACGAGGTGCTCACCGAGGTGCCCGCCGCGGCCGCCGTGGTGGTCGCCACGCCGGGCGCCGAGCCGGTCGCCGAGGGCGGCTACGGCGCGGTGCTGCTGCTCGACACCTGGGCCCTGCTCACCCGGGCCGACCTGCGCTCCGGCGAGGAGGCTTTGCGCCGCTGGATGACCGCCGCCGCGCTGGCCCGGGCCGGCGGCGCCGGCGGCCGGGTGGTGGTGGTGGCCGACGGGAGTGTGCCCGTGGTGCAGGCCCTGCTGCGCTGGGACCCGGGCTGGTACGCCTCCCGCGAGCTGGGCGAACGCCGCGAGCTGCGGTTCCCGCCCGCGGCCCGGATGACCAGCCTGACCGGCACCGCGGAGGCGGTCGCCGACCTGCTCGCCGCCGTCCAGCTCCCGCCGGAGGCCGAGGTGCTCGGCCCGGTGCCCGCAGACCAGGATCAGGAGCGCTATCTCGTACGCGCACCGCGCGGCCGGGCCGCCGACGTGGCCGCCGCCCTGCACGCCGCGGCCGGCATGAGAAGTGCCCGCAAAACCCCCCAAGCCGTGCGTATCCAGGTCGACGCGACGGACCTGTTCTAGACGTCCGTAGACTTGTCGGGATTCCGCGCGAGCGATCCGAACGAGGAGTTCCACGTGACCGTCCAGCCCATCCGCCTGTTCGGCGATCCGGTGCTGCGCACCCCCGCCGACCAGGTCGTCGACTTCGACGCTGAGCTGCGCAAGCTGGTCGCCGACCTGGTCGAGACCATGCAGGAGCAGTCCGGGGCCGGGCTCGCCGCGCCGCAGCTCGGCGTGGGCCTGCGGGTGTTCGCCTTCGACGTCGACGACGTCGTCGGGCACATCGTCAACCCGCAGGTCAGCTTCCCCGACGAGGAGGAGCAGGACGGTCCCGAGGGGTGCCTGTCGATTCCCGGGATCTACGTCGACACCAAGCGGCGGATGAACGTGGTCGCCACCGGCTTCAACCAGTGGGGTGACCCGATCAAGCTGGTCGGCACCGGCCTGATGGCGCGCTGCGTGCAGCACGAGACCGACCACCTCGACGGGGTGCTCTTCCTCGACCGGCTCGACAGCGAGGCCCGCAAAGAGGCGATGAGGGAAATCCGGCAGGCCGAGTGGTACGACGCCGGCGCCCCACCGGTCGTCAAGACCAGCCCGCACGCCTTCGGCCTGGGCGGGGCGCGCTGATGCGGCTGGTCTTCGCCGGCACGCCGGCGGTCGCGCTGCCCGCGCTCGACGCCATCGCGGCGTCCTCCCACGAGCTGCTGGCCGTGGTCACCCGGCCCGACGCGCCCGCCGGCCGCGGCCGCAACCTCGTCCGCTCGCCCGCCGGGGCGTGGGCCGACGAGCACGGCGTCGAGGTGCTGACGCCGGCCAGGCCGCGCGAGCCCGAGTTCCAGGAGCGGCTGCGCGACCTGGCACCCGACTGCGTGCCGGTGGTGGCCTACGGCGCCCTGGTGCCGCCCGCCGCGCTGGAGATCCCTCGGCACGGGTGGGTCAACCTGCACTTCTCGCTGCTGCCGGCCTGGCGCGGCGCCGCACCGGTGCAGCACGCGGTGCTGCACGGTGACGAGATCACCGGAGCCAGCGTGTTCCAACTCGAAGCGGGCCTCGACACCGGCCCGGTCTACGGCACGCTGACCGACGAGATCCGGCCCACCGACACCTCCGGCGACCTGCTGGAGCGGTTGTCCGAGTCGGGCGCCGGGCTGCTGGTCGCGGTGCTCGACGCGATCGAGGCGGGCACCGCGCGGGCCGAACCGCAGCCACCCGAGGGGGTGAGCCTCGCGCCCAAGCTGACCGTCGACGACGCCCAGGTGCGCTGGGACGAGCCGTCGTTCGCCGTCGACCGCCGGATCCGGGCCTGCACGCCCGCGCCCGGCGCGTGGACCACGTTCCGTGAAGACCGGGTCAAGCTGGGCCCGGTGCGGCCCGTCGCCAACGGCCCCGCGCTCAAACCGGGCGACCTGCTGGTCGACCGCACCGGGGTGCTGGTCGGCACGGCCACCACGCCGGTCGCGCTGGGCGAGGTGCGGGCCGCGGGCAAGCGGGCCATGCCGGCCGCCGACTGGGCACGCGGCGTCCGCGTCGAGTCCAGCGAGCGGTTCGCGTGAGCGCCTACGTGCGCGGCCCGGACCGCGGTGGCGCGGAGCAGGGCGCGTCTGACCGCGGTGGCGCGGAGCGGGGCGGCCCGGACCGCGGAGCCGCGGAGCGGGGCGGCCCGGACCGCGGTGGCGCGGAGCAGGGCGCGTCTGGCCGCGGTGGCGCGGAGCGGGGTGGCTCGGGCCGCGGTGGCACAGACCGGGGTGGTGCCGGGCGCGGTGGCTCGGATCGGGGTGGCGCCGGGCGCGGTGGCTCAGACCGCGGTGCCGGGCGGGGTGGCTGGGATCGTGGCGGCCGGGAACGTGGGGGACCGGCCCGGGGCCGGGACGCCGTCGACCCGGCGCGGCAGGCCGCCTATGACGCGGTCGCGGCGGTGCACCGCGACGACGCGTACGCCAACCTGGTCCTGCCCGGCATGCTCCGGGACCGCGACCTGCGCGGCCGGGACGCGGCGTTCGCGACCGAACTGACCTACGGCACGCTGCGCTCGCGCGGCACCATCGACGCGATCCTGACCGTGGCCGCCGGCCGCGAGGTCGACCGGATCGACCCGCCGGCCCGCGACGCGCTGCGGCTCGGTGTCTACCAGGTCCTCTACACCCGGGTGCCGTCGCACGCGGCCGTGTCGTCCACCGTCGACCTGGTCAAGGCCGTCGCGCCGGGCGCCGCCGGCTTCGCCAACGCGGTGCTCCGCGAGGTGGCCGGCCGCGACCTCGACGCCTGGATCGAGCAGGTGGCGCCGGCGCCGGAGACCGACCCGATCGGTCACCTCTCGCTGGCCTACAGCCACCCACAGTGGATCGTCCGGGCGTTCCAGGAGGCGCTCGGCGGTGACGTCGACGAGACCACCCGGCTGCTGATCGAAGACAACCAGGCGCCGGCCGTGCACCTGTGCGTCCGGCCCGGCCGCGCCGACGCGGTCGAGTTGGCCGACGAAGTCGGCGGTGCGCCGGGCGCCTTCTCGCCCTACGCGGTCTACCTGCCCGGCGGCGCACCCGGCGACCTGGCCGCGATCCGCGACGGCCGGGCACACGTGCAGGACGAGGGCTCCCAACTCGTCGCCGCCGCGCTGGCCGACGCGCCGGTCGAGGGCACCGACACGCGCTGGCTCGACCTGTGTGCCGGCCCCGGCGGCAAGGCCGGCCTGCTGGCCGCGCTCGCCGCGCAACGCGGCGCCCACCTGACCGCGGTCGAGGTGACCGCGCACCGGGCCGGCCTGGTCTCCCAGGCGGTGGCCGGCTTCCCGGCGACCGTGCTGCACACCGACGGCCGCACCGTCGGCCGCGACCCGGACCTGCCCGAGGAGGGTTTCGACCGGGTGCTGGTCGACGCGCCGTGCACCGGCCTGGGCGCGCTGCGCCGCCGCCCGGAGGCCCGCTGGCGCCGCCAGCCCAGCGACCTGCCGCCGCTGACCCGGCTGCAACGCGAGTTGCTGACCGCGGCCCTGCGCGCGGTCCGCCCGGGCGGGGTGGTCGGCTACGTGACCTGCTCGCCGCACACCGTCGAGACCCACGTCTCGGTCACCGAGGGCACCCGCCGCTCCGACATCGCCGTCGACTTCGTCGACGCCCGCCCGCTGCTGCCCGCCGGCATGCCGGGGCTGGGCACCGGCCCCACCGTGCAGTTGTGGCCGCACCGCCACGGCACCGACGCGATGTTCCTGGCGGTGCTCCGGCGGACTAGTTGACCGGCAGCAGGCCGGTGCCGCCGTTCTTGATGGAGCGGGTGAAGGTGCGGCCGCTGTCCCAGGAGAAGCACTTCACGCCGCGGTTGCCCTGGTCCCACTCGGCGGTGGTGGGGTAGTAGTAGATCGTGCCGGTGCGGGCCGGCAGGTTGCCGTCCTTGGGCAGCTTGGCGTAGGTCGCGACGATGTCGAGACAGGCCTTGTGGATCGTCTCCTCGTCGTCGAGGAACGACTTGTAGGACTTCTCCGGCGCGGCGTAGACGCCGACGAACTCGCTGCGGTGCGACTTGGTGCAGGCGATGGCGACCATCTCCTGCACCACCTCCTTCGCGATCTTCGGCGTGAAGCAGCCGTATCGCAGCGCCGACGGCTTGGTCAGCGCGCCCTTCAGCGAGCCGTCGCGCGACGCCATGCTGTTGTCGTCGAGGGAG
This sequence comes from Asanoa sp. NPDC049573, assembly GCF_040676615.1. Classification (NCBI taxonomy): domain Bacteria; kingdom Bacillati; phylum Actinomycetota; class Actinomycetes; order Micromonosporales; family Micromonosporaceae; genus Asanoa; species Asanoa sp. NPDC049573. Next base: position 57,591 of record NZ_JBFAPI010000012.1, on the reverse strand, counting down.
CGGGTCTCGGCGAGGTCGCAGCGGAACCAGCGGGAGCCGCCCTGCCACGCCTCGGGCGCCGGCAGCACCAGGCCCAAGTTGAGCCGGGCGCTGCGCCAGTCGCCACCGAGGAAGGCGGTGGCCTTCGCGCCGCATTCGGCGTACGCCGTCTGATAGCTCTTCTCGCCCGGTGCGGGTGGCTTGCCGCCCGTGCCGTCGAACGCTCCGACGTGGACCGTCTCGGTCACGTGGGTGGTGGCGCAGTCGACCGGCGCGTAGGCGGCCAGGTAGCCGGACTCGACCGCCGACGTGTGACAGACCTCGTTGTCGGGGACGAACGGCTTGGGCTCGCTCATCGGCCGCCAGTCGTCGCTGATGTCGCCGTCGACGCCGGCCGGGTTGCTGCCGCAGCCGGTCAACGCCAGGCTTGCCAGGAGGCCCGCGAGGCCCAGAGCCCACCCGCGTCGCATCCGCTCATCCCTCCCCAGGGCCGGGTTGAGGGCAACCCTACGGGGAACGGGCCCGGCTTCGTACACTGGCCCGTGTGACCCGACCGTCGCCGATCGTGGCGCCCAGCATCCTCGCGGCTGACTTCGCCCATCTCGCTGACGAGGTACGCCTCGTCGAGCCCGAGGCGGACTGGTTGCACATCGACGTCATGGACAACCATTTCGTGCCCAACCTGACAATTGGGTTGCCGGTCGTCCAGAGCCTGCGCCCGATCACGCAGCTGCCGTTCGACGTGCACCTGATGATCGACGAGCCGCGGCGCTGGGCACCGGCCTACGCCGACGCCGGCGCCTACAACGTCACCTTCCACGTCGAGGCCTGCGACAACCCGGTCGCGCTGGCCAAGGACCTGCGCGCGGCCGGCGCCAAGGCCGGCCTGGCGATCGACCGCGACACGCCGATCGAGCCCTACCTCGACCTGCTGCCCAGCTTCGACACGCTGCTGGTGATGACCATCAAGGCCGGCTTCGGCGGCCAGCGGTTCCTGCCCGAGTTGCTGGAAAAGGTGCGGCAGGCCCGCACCGCCCGGGAGAGCGGCCACCTCGAGTTGCGCATCGAGGTCGACGGCGGGATCGCCGACGACACCATCGAGCAGGCGGCGCAGGCCGGCGCCGACGCGTTCGTCGCGGGCACCGCGGTCTACGGCGCCGACGACCCCGCCGCCGCCATCCGCCGGTTGCGTGCCCTCGCCGCCAGCGGCGTGGTCGGGCCCTGATGAGCGAACGCACCGAGGTCGCGCTCGAGACCGCCAACCGGCTCGGTCTCATCCTGATCGTCGACGACGACGAAGACATCGCCCGGTTCGTCGGCATCAGCCTCAAGCTGCACGGCTTCGAGGTCATGCACGCCCGCGACGGTGTCGAGGCGCTGGAACTGATCGAGCGGATCAAGCCCGACCTGTGCGTGGTCGACCTGATGATGCCGCGGATCGACGGTGTCGAGCTGACCCGGCGGCTGCGCGCCGACCCGATGACGGCCGCGCTGCCGATCATCATGCTGACCGCGAAGGGCCTGACCGTCGACAAGGTCTTCGGCCTGACCGCGGGCGCCGACGACTACATGGTCAAGCCGTTCGACACCTCCGAACTGGTCGCCCGGGTCGAGTCGACGCTGCGCCGCAACCGCGAATACCGCGAGGTCTCGCCGTTGACCGGGTTGCCGGGCAACACCCGGATCGGCCGCGAGATCACCGACCGGGTGCGCAGCGGCGCCGACTACGCGGTCGCCTACATCGACATCGACCGGTTCAAGAGCGTCAACGACGTCTACGGCTTCGGCCGCGGCGACGAGTTCATCAGCGCGCTGGCCCGCAGCCTGCACCGGGCGGTCACCGTCGCCGGCATGCCGCCCGCGTTCCTCGGCCACATCGGTGGCGACGACTTCGTGATCGTCTGCGCGCCGCACCAGGTGCGCCCGCTGTCCGAGAAGGCCGTGCTCGACTTCGAGAAGACCACCGACGGGTTGTACGACGAGCGCGACGCCGCCCGTGGCTACGTCGAGGTGCGCGACCGGCGCAACAACATCCAGCGGGCCGCCCTGGTGACGCTTTCGATCGGGGTGGCGCTGTCCAGCGGCGAGCGGCGGTTCACCGACCCTCGCGAGATCATCGCGCTGGCCAACGAGATGAAGGGCGTGGCCAAGAGCCAGCCCGGCTCCTACGTGGCCGTCGACCGCAGGCTCGCCGCCGGTTGACCGGTTTGCCCGATTCTCGGGCGCGGTGTGAGGTAGGTCGCCTCACGATCGCTGATCCGCGGATTGCGTGTAAGACTTAAGTACCCACCACGCGCTGGCGGGACTCGGTGAAATTCCGAACCGGCGGTGATCCGGGGGCCTGGCCCCTCGGTAAGCCCGCGACCCGGTCGAGAACCTTTCGACCGGTGGACCTGGTGAGAATCCGGGGCCGACGGTTGGGCGCCCTCGCGGCACCCAGACAGTCCGGATGGGAGACAGCGCGAGGGCGGACGGCCGCGCCATTGTCGGTGGCGCCGTCGTCGGGACGGTCGGCCGTTGCCGTCGTTCCGAGCCCCCTCATGCATGCCTCCTTTCGCCCGCGCCGCGTGACCACGGCGAACGGGAAGGAACGGGCATGGCGAGCGGCGGCGTCTCCATCGACGAGGCGATGCGACGCGCGATTGCGCTGGGCGCACGCGGGCTGGGCACCACCAGCCCCAACCCGGTCGTGGGTTGCGTGCTGCTCGACGCCGACGGCGAGGTGGTCGGCGAGGGATTCCACGCGTACGCCGGCGGGCCACACGCCGAGATCGTCGCGCTCGCGCAGGCCGGCAACCGGGCCCGCGGCGGCACCGCGATCGTCACCCTGGAGCCCTGCAACCACACCGGCCGCACCGGCCCCTGCACCCGCGCCCTGATCAACGCGGGCGTGGCCAAGGTGGTCGTCGGCGTCGCCGACCCTGACCCGGTCGCCCGGGGCGGCGCCGAGACGCTGCGGGCCGCCGGCGTCGAGGTGCGGATGGGCGTCCGCGAAGACGAGGCCGAGGCCGGCAACATCGCCTGGCTGACCAGCGTGCGGCGGGGCTGGCCCTACCTGATCTGGAAGTACGCCGCGACCCTCGACGGGCGGTCCGCCGCGGCCGACGGCACCAGCATGTGGATCACTTCCGAGGCCGCCCGGATCGACGTGCACGGGCTGCGCTGCGCCAGCGACGCGGTCATGGTCGGCGTCGGCACCGTGCTCGCCGACGACCCCCGCCTGACGGCCCGCAACCTGCGCGACGGCTCGCTGGCGATCCGGCAGCCGCTGCGGGTCGTGGTCGACAGCAACGGGCGTACCCCCGCCGATGCCAAGGTCCGCGACAACGCGGCCCCCACCTGGGTGGCGACCGCAGCCGAGGTCGGCACCGGTCCGGACGGGAAGGTCGACCTCCAGGCGCTGCTCGCCGCCCTGCACGTGCGCGGCGTCCGCTCGGTGCTGCTGGAGGGCGGCCCGAAGCTGGCCGGCGCGTTCCTCGCCGCCGGCCTGGTCGACAAGGTGGTCGGCTACGTCGCGCCGAAGCTGCTCGGCGCCGGCCCGTCGGCGCTCGCCGACGCCGGCGTCTCCACCATCGCCGAGGTCATCGACCTCGACCTCACCGATGTCACGCGGGTCGGCCCTGACCTGCGGTTCACCGCTGTGCCACGCAAGAAGGAGGGCTGACCCGCATGTTCACCGGCATCATCGAGGAGCTCGGCGACATGGTCGGCTGGACGGCGACCGGCGACGACTCCGGCCTGATCGCCATCCGCGGCAAGACCGTCGTCGACGACCTCAAGCACGGCGACTCGATCTCGGTCAACGGCGTCTGCCTGACCGCGGTCGAGATCTCCGCCGACGGGTTCACCGCCGACGTGATGGGCGAGACGCTGCGCCGCACGTCGCTCGGCGAGCTCGAGCCCGGCGACCCGGTCAACCTGGAGCGGGCCGCCCGGCTCGACAGCCGGCTCGGCGGCCACCTGGTGCAGGGGCACGTCGACGGCGTCGCCCGGATCATCGCGCGGGAGCCCGCCGAGCAGTGGACGACCGTGCGGTTCGAGCTGCCGCCGGCGATCCGGCGGTACGTGGTGGAGAAGGGTTCGATCACCGTCGACGGTGTGTCGCTGACGGTCATGGAGGCCGGTGACGACACGTTCGCGGTCGGGCTGATCCCGACCACGCTCGCGCTCACCACGCTCGGTCACAAGCAGGTCGGCGACCTGGTCAACCTCGAGGTCGACATCATCGCCAAGTATGTGGAGCGACTTCTTGGGGAGAGGTCATGACGCTGTCAACTGTCGAAGAGGCCGTCGCGGCGATCGCCGCGGGCCGGCCGGTCGTGGTCGTCGACGACGAAGACCGCGAGAACGAGGGCGACCTGATCTTCGCCGCCGAGCTGGCGACGCCGGAGCTGCTCGCGTTCATGGTCCGCTACACGTCGGGCTACATCTGCGCGCCGCTCGTGGAGGCCGACGCCGACCGGCTCGAGCTGCCGCCGATGTACCACACCAACCAGGACCGCCGCGGCACCGCCTACACGGTGACGGTTGACGCCCGCGAGGGCGTCAGCACCGGCATCTCGGCCGCCGACCGGGCACACACGATCCGGTTGCTGGCCTCGGCCGACACGACCGCGAGCGACCTCTCGCGCCCCGGGCACGTGGTGCCGTTGCGGGCCAAGGCGGGCGGCGTGCTGCGCCGGCCCGGCCACACCGAGGCCGCGATCGACCTGGCCGAGCTCGCCGGCCTGCGCCCGGCCGGGGTGCTCTGCGAGCTGGTCAACGACGACGGCACGATGATGCGGCTGCCCGACCTGACGACGTTCGCGGCCGAGCACGACCTGCCGCTGATCTCGATCGCCGACCTGATCGCCTACCGGCGGCACCACGAGAAGCAGGTCGAGCGGGTCGTCGAGACGCGCATCCCGACCGAGCACGGCGTGTTCACCGCGGTGGGCTACCGGGCCGCGCACGACGGCGCCGAGCACGTGGCCCTGGTCTACGGCGACCTCGGTGCCGGCGACGACGTGCTGGTGCGGGTGCACTCCGAGTGCCTCACCGGCGACGTGCTGGGCTCGCTGCGCTGCGACTGCGGCCCGCAGCTGCACGCCGCGCTGGCCCGGGTGGCCAGCGAGGGCCGGGGCGTGGTGCTCTACATGCGCGGCCACGAGGGCCGGGGCATCGGCCTGCTGCACAAGCTGCAGGCCTACCAGCTCCAGGACCTGGGCCGCGACACCGTCGACGCCAACCTCGACCTGGGGCTGCCGGCCGACGCCCGTGACTACGGCACCGGCGCGCAGATCCTCTACGACCTGGGCGTGCGCTCGATGCGGCTGCTGACCAACAACCCGGCCAAGCGGGCCGGCCTCGAGGGCTACGGGCTGACCATCACCGGCCGCGAGGGCCTGCCGATCCGCCCACACCCGGAGAACGTCCGCTACCTGCGGACCAAGCGCGACCGAATGGGACACCTGCTCGACGCTCTCGATGACGTCGAACTCGCGGAGGGATTCTGATGGCTGGTTTCGGCGAACCCGCGGTGGCCACCGTCGACGCCTCGGGGCTGACGGTCGGCATCGTGGCGGCCCGCTGGCACGCCGAGCTGACCGACCACATGGTCGACCGCGCGGTGGCGGCGGCCAAGGCGTCGGCGGTGGCCGACGTGGCGGTGGCCCGGGTGGCCGGCTCGGTGGAGATCCCGGTGGTCGCGCAGGCGCTGGCGCGCAAATACGACGTCGTCGTCGCGCTGGGCGTGGTCATCCGGGGCTCGACGGCCCACTTCGACTACGTGTGTCAGTCGGTGACGGAGGGCCTGACCCGGGTCGCGCTCGACTCGGGCAAGCCGGTCGCGCACGGCGTGCTCACCGTCAACACGCTGGAGCAGGCCCAGGACCGCGCCGGCCTGCCCGGCTCCGCGGAAGACAAGGGCTACGCCGCGACCCTGGCCGCACTCGACGCCGCCCTGGCCATCCGCGCGATCTAGAGGTCGAGCACCACCGCGTCCTTCGGGCGCGAGCAGCAGATCAACGCGTCACCCGGGCCCGGTGGTTCCAGCGGGTCCGGGTCGTAGTCGATGTCGCCGGAGAGCAGCGCGGTCTCGCAGGTGTGGCAGACGCCGGTCCGGCACGACCAGCGGGTCGGCACGTCGCACGACTCGGCCAGTTCCAGCAGCGAGCCCCGCTCGTCGTTCCACGGGACGGTCAGGCCGCTGCGGGCGAAGGTGACCGCCGGGCCGGTGCCGGGCGGGCCCTCCGGCGGGTGCGGCTTGCGCCGCTGCGCGTCGGTCACGCCGGGGTTGATCGCCGAGCGGGAGGCGAACAGTTCGGTGCGTACCCGATCGGGTTTCATGCCCTGGTCGATCAGCCCGGCCCGGATCTCGTCCATGAAGGACTCCGGGCCGCACACGTAGGCGTCCGCGTTCAGCGGCGGTTTCAGCGCCGCGAGCGCGGCCGGTGTCAGCCGGTTCTCCACGGAGTAGAAGACGTGCTCGTGGGCGTGCGGCAGGCTGGCCAGCAGATTGTGCACCTCCTCGACGAAGGCGTGCTGGCTCCGGTCGTGGGTGGTGTGGATCCACCAGATCTCGCGCGGATCGTGGTCGGCGGCCAGCCGGTGGAGCATCGCCAGCACCGGCGTCACCCCGATCCCACCCGAGATCAACAGGATCGGGTCGGTGCCGTCGGCGAGCACGAACTCGCCGCGGGCCGAGGCCACGTCGAGCGTCGCGCCGACGCCCAGGGAAGCCTGAAGGTAGGGGCTGACCAGGCCGTGCGACTCGCTCTTCACGCTGATCCGGTAGGCCCGCGGGTCAGAGTCGGACAGCGAATAGGACCGCACCGGGGCGGGGCTGCCCGCGGGTGCGACCCGCAACGTCAGGTACTGGCCGGCCTTCGGCGGTGGTAGCGGGCGGTCGTCGGTCGGCACCAGGTAGATCGACGTGACGGTCGCCGACTCCGGGACCAGGCGGTCGACCCGCAGCGGCCGGAAGCCGCGCCACGCCGGCTCCTGCCCGACCGGGATCGGCGCCAGCCCGCCGCCGCCGGCCAGCACCTCGTGGAACGACGCCACCCAGCCGGGGCTGAGGGCCGGGATGTCGAGCGCGTCGCGGATCCGGCCGTGGTCGGGGTGCGGCAGGTAGAGCAGGGCGTCGATCTCGGCAACCGACACCTCGTGGGGGCCGACCCGGGTGCGGACGATCTCGTCGCCGGCGCCGACCTCGCCCTCGGTGATCACCCGCAGGTAGAACCCGGGCCGGTGGTGGCCGACCAGCAGCGCCGGCAGTTGCGGCTCGCCGAGCCGCAGGCCGACCCGGAAGCAGGTGACCCGCGGCTGGGTGACCTCGAACTCGGCGTCACCGATCCGGTAGCGGTCACCGATGTGCACCTCGTCGTCGGGCAGGCCGTCGACGGTGAAGTTCTCCCCGAACGCGCCGTAGCCGCCGAGGTCCTTCGAGAAATGCTTCGCCCAGTGTGCGTACGAGTCGGTCTGGTAGACCAGCACCGCCCGCATCTCACCGCCGTGGCCGTTCTTGTCGCCCTGGCCGTCACCGTCGATGTTGAGCCGGCGGACCATCCGGCGCCCGTCGACCGGGCTCTTCCACACTCCGGTGTAGACGGTGTGCCCCTGCCACGGGACGTTCTTCGGCATCCCGACGTTGAGCGAGAGCAGGGTCGCCATGGTCATCCTTCCGTCGCGGGAGCAGCCGGCGCCACCAGCCGCCTTCCCCGGGCCGGCCGAGGTATACCGGCGGCACCGGGCCGACCGCCGGCGTCACCGCGGCCGGACCGGTCGGGAGTCGCCTCTCGTCACACATGTCACACCAGCGGCTCTCCGCCGTCGATGCCCAGCGACACCCCGGTCAGGAAGGTGTTGGTGAGGGCGAAGACGGCGGCGTCGGCCACATCCTGCGGCGTGCCCACGCGGCGGGCCGGGTTGGCCGCGCCCCGGGTGGCGAACAGCGCGGCCTTCCTCTCGGCGCCGAGCGCGTCGTAGGCGCCGCTGTCGACCGTGCCGGGGGAGATCGCGTTGACCCGGATCGGCGCGAGTTCCACCGACAGCGAGCGGATGACGGCGTCGACGGCGCCGTTGGTGGCCGCGACGGCGAGCATGCCGGCGGCCGGCTTGACCGCGGTCGCGCCGGAGAAGAACAGGAACGAGCCGTCGGCCGGCATCCGGCTCGCGAAGTGCTTGGCCAGCAGGATCGCGCCGACCGCCTTGGTGCGCAGCGACAGTGTCACCACGTCGGGGTCGAGGTCGCCGACGGCGCCACGGGCCCGGGCCGAGGCGGTGGAGACGACGTGGTCGACGCCGCCCAGCCGCTCGGCCAGTGCCGTGACGCTGGCCTCGTCGGTCACGTCGACCGATTCGGGCACGATGCCCGGGTCGTCGTAGGCGTCGGCGAGCGCGGCGGCGTCCCGCCCGGCCGCGACCACGGACCCGCCGGCGTCGCGGACGGCGACGGTGATGGCGCGGGCGATCCCGCCGGGCCGCCCGATCACCAGGACGGTCCGTTCCTTCAGGGTGGCGGTCATGGTCGTGCTCCTCTCCTATGTGGACTTCAGGATCTCGGCCGGGTCCAGGCCGCGGTCGACGCCGTGCGGGATCACGGTCTGCCCCGGTTCCAGGGCCAGCCGCTTGCCGTCGAGCATCACCTCGATCAGGTCGGGCTCGAACGAGACCATCCCGTCGACGAGCCGCACCTCCGGCCAGGCCTCGCGGTAGGACCAGGCCGCTCGGCGGTGCGAGCCGATGTCGTAATAGCTGGCGAGCCCCTTGTAGGGACAGAAGGTCTGCCCTTCGACGGGGTGGAGCGCGCCCGGGTCGACGTCGGCGCGGGGCACGTACCAGCGCGGCGCGAAGCCCGACTCGTAGAGCGCCAGCGGCCGTCGCGTGTCGGCGACCACCCGGTCGCCGTCGCGCACCATCAGCCGCCGCGAGGTCCGCCGGATGTCGATCCGGTGGTAGGGGTCGGCGGCGTGCCCGACGATCCGCTCGTCCTCCTCGAAGAACGCGTCCATCGCCCGCCACGCGAACGCCACCCGATCGCGCAGTTCGCCGGCGTGCTCGGGGAGGTCGACGAACCGCCACGCGGCCCGGGGCGCGAACTGGTCGCCGCCGTGCACCGTGTACCAGCCCGTCGGGCCCAGGTCGTGGTGCGGTGTCACCCGCTCGGTCGGCTCCAGCACGCCGCCCGCGACCGCGGCCAGCGGGAAGTAGGCCACCGGATAGCGGGCCGGTTCGTGCAGCAGCACGACCTCGTCGCTGTCGGCGATCCAGTCGCCGCCGAACCGCACCCGCATCCGCCGGCGCAGTGGCTCGGCGAACAGCAGCCGCGGCGGCAGCGGATCGGGAGTCAGGAACCGGCCGGCCGGCTCGGCCGAGAGCGGGCCCTGCTGCCATCCGAGTCCCATCGGGTATCTCCCTCCGGCGCTAATGGATAACTCGACGCTATTTGCATTAGTTACGGGGCGCAACCGGTTCTCGAGAAAACTCGCGATCGTCTCACCTAATGGATAAAGTTGGCCGGTGAGCATAAGCCTGGCCGACGTGCAGCACGCCGGCTTCCCGATGGGCGGCGAGCCGCTGGTGGCGCTCGACCTGGTCGACACCAAGATGCTCGTGACCGACCCGCCGACCGACCTGATCGCCGACCCCGCGACGGCACAGGCCTGGTGGCGCCTGCAGGCCGGCCGGCTGCCCGCCGGTCCCGTTCCCGACCTCCCGGCCACCCGGCGGCTCCGCACCGCGATCCGCGACCTGTTCGACGCCCATCTCGAGCACCGCACTCCCGACCCTGGCTCGCTCGACGACGTCAACGCGGCCGCCTCGGCGGTGCCGACCAGCCTGCGGCTGGCCCCGGCCGGCGACGCCTATCGCGAAGAGGTCCGCTGGCACACCGAGCAGGGCGGCAACGCGGCCCTCGCGGCCACCGCCCGCGGCGCCATCGAGTTGCTCGCCGACCCGGCCCGGCTGGCCCGGCTGCGGCGCTGCGCCAGCCCCGACTGCTCGATGCTCTTCCTCGCGGAGACCACCCGCCGCCAGTGGTGCACCCCCAACATCTGCGGCAACCGCGCCCGGGTGGCCCGCCACTACGAGCGCACCCACAAGCATTCCTAGAACGTGCGACGATGGCTGCTCTTCTGATGCGGGAGGGGTGCCTGTGGCGGCCGAGGAACTCAACGACCGGGCCCGGCGAGTCATCGACAGCAACAAATATCTGACGCTCGGCACCACCGGGCCCGACCACCGGCCGCGGGTGTCGCCGGTCTACTTCACCCACGTCGGCTACCGCGAGTTCTACTGGGTGTCGTCGCCGCTGGCGCACCACTCGGTCAACGTCGCCGAGCGACCCGACGTCGCCCTCGTCATCTTCGACTCGACCGCCGCGATCGGGGAGGGGCGCGCGGTCTACGTCGACGCGGTGGCCGCCCAGGTTCCCGACGACGAGTTGCCGCGGCGCTGCGCCGAGGCGTTCGCGCGGCCGGCGCCGGGCGTGACGGCGTTCACGCCCGGCGACCTCGACAGCGCCGCCGACCTGCGGCTCTACCTGGCCCGCGCGACCGGCCACGAACTGCACGTGCCGGGCCGCGACCCCGTCTACGGCAAGGGCCTGGACTCCCGGCAGCGGGTCGAGCCCTAGCTCAGCTCGGCCGGCAGCGGTGCCCGGTGCAGCACCACCAGGCCGGCGACCGCGCGGGTCAGGGCAACATACAGCCGGTTCAGGCCGCGGGGTTCGGCCGCCACGATGGCGGCCGGCTCCACGACGACCACGTGGTCGAACTCGAGGCCCTTGACCAGGCTGGCCGGCAGCACGGTGACCCCCGGCAGGTCGAGCGAGCCGGCCAGGTCGTCGGCCGCGATGACCGCGACCGTCGCGCCGGCCGGTGCTTCGGCGACGGCGTCCCGCGCCGCGGCGGCGAGGTCGTCGACCCGGCGCACCGACAGCGTGCCGCCGGGCTGGTAGGACCGGGTCGGCTCGATGCCCGGCGTGAGCGCCTTGGCCGCGTAGTCGGCGATCCGTTGCGGCACCCGGTAGCCGGTATGCAGGTCCAACGCCCGCACCTCGCGCTTGCCCAGCCGGGCCAGCAGTTCCGCCCACGAGTCGCCGGCCAGCGGGTGGGTGGCCTGGCCGAGGTCACCGACGACCGTCATCGACGCGTACGCCGCGCGCCGCGCGATCATCCGGCACTCCATCGGCGACAGGTCCTGCGCCTCGTCGAGGATCACGTGCAGATAGTGGTCCTCCACAGGAGCGTCGTCGGGCTCGTCGACCGGCAACGGGTCGGCCAGCACCGGCACGTAGCCATCTTCGCCGTGCGGGTCGAAGCCGTCCCGCCAGCCGACCACCCGGTGCCCCTCGCGCAGGATGATCGCTTCGGCCCAGCGCTGTGCGACCCCGTAGGCGTCGTTGTCGATCGCCGGCCCGGCGACCGCGATCGGGGTCGCGAGCCCGGGCGCGTACAGCTCCCATCCGTCGCGCAGCCCGCAGCTCAGCACGAAAGTCTCGGCCAGCCGCAGGTCGCTGGTCAGCTCCCGCAGTCGCCATTGCGGCGCGGGTGCCTTCGGCGCCTTCGGCGGCGCACCGAGCAGTTCGGACAGTTCGTCGAGCAGGGGTACGTCGTCGACGGACCAGTCGCCGGTGTAGGAGCCGGCCAGTGCCTCGGCGTCGTCGACCCCGACCACCCGGGCCGGGTCGGCCAGCCAGGAGAGCACCAGCGGCGGTGTCAGCGGCGGCCACCAGGCCCGCAGGAACCGCTCGAACTCGCCGCGCCCGGCGACCTCGTCGGCGAACATCTCCCGGTCGAGGTGGGCCCCGTCGACCTTGGTCCAGAGGGCGTCGACCAGCGCGGCGACGGCCTCCGGGCGGGCGCCGTTGGGCGGCGTGCCGGCTCTGTCGCACCGGGCCCGCACCCGCCGGCGGGCCACGGCCAGGTCGCGCGCGTCGAGGGTGAGCACCTGGCCGGCGTACACCAGGCGGAGCCGGTCCGGTGCGGTTGGCGGCGTCTGCCACATCAGCTCGACCAGCACGTCGAACATGCGCTCGCTGCCCTTGATCGCGGCGATCTCCGCGCGGTCGCGGCGGGTGGCGGTCACGCCGTCGACGAGTTCGCCGATCGCGCGCAGGTGCACGCTGTCCTCGCCCAGCGAGGGCAGCACCCGGCCGATGTAGCTGGTGAACACCGTCGACGGCCCGACCACCAGGATGCGGCCGCCGGTGAACCGGCCGCGGTCGGTGTAGAGCAGGTAGGCCGCCCGGTGCAGCGCGACCTGGGTCTTGCCGGTGCCCGGCCCGCCGGTGATCAGGGTGACGCCGCGGGCGGGTGCGCGGATGGCCTCGTCCTGCTCGCGCTGGATGGTGGTGACGATGTCGCGCATGTGCGGGCCGCGCGAACGGCGCAGCGCGGCGAGCAGCGCGCCCTCGCCGAGCACCCGCAGGTCGCCGACCCGGTCCGGGGTGAGCACGTCGTCGTCGAGGTCGACCACCGCCTGCCCGCGGCAGAAGATGACCCGGCGGCGCACCACGCCGAGCGGCTCGCCGGCGGTCGCGCGGTAGAACGGCGCGGCGGCCGGTGCCCGCCAGTCGACCAGGAGCGGCTCGTGACCGTCGCGGACGCCCAACCGTCCGATGTGGTAGGTCTCCCCGTCGTCGAAGTCGAGCCGGCCGAACACCAGACCGTCTTCCTCGGTGTCGAGCTCGTGCAGCCGGACGGCCGCCCGGTGCACGATCGCGTCGCGCTCGACCAGGCCGACGACGCTGCTGCCGCTCGCGCGGCCGTGCCCCTCACCCTCCAGCGCCCTGGCCTGCGCCCGCAACTCCTCGAGCCGTTCGTAGACCCGATCGACAATCTTCTGTTCGGCGGCGATTTCCTGCGTCCTGCCTGCGGGCACGATGCTCCCCGGGTTCCGTGCGTGGATTGGCTCCGGCGAGCATATGGGCGGTTCTGAGCCAGAAAATCAGCACCCGGGCCGATTCGGTTCGCTTGACCCGCGGATATAGTTGAGAAGGACAAGGGGACGCCACCGGTGGTGGCGTCCCCTGTTTTGTGTCCAGGGTCAGCTCGGCGCGGTGTAGCAGACGACGTGGACGGTGCCCGTTCCCGGCACGGCGGCCGAGTTGCTGAAATTCGCTACCCAGCCGGTCACAGGGCCGGCGCCGAACTGCGGATCGGGCCGACTGGCGAGCACCCGCACGAAGTTGCTGTTCTCCGTGAACCCGCCGCCGGTGGCGACCATTCCCGTCGGGCAGTTGACGGTGACCGGCGTGTCCGAGGCGCCCGCCGGGATGGTGCCGCTGTTCGAGAAGGGCTGGCCGCCGGTGAGGCCGGGCGGCCCCGCCGGGCCGCGCGGTCCGGGAGCGCCGCGGGGTCCCTGCGGTCCGCGCAGGCCCCGCACGTTCCACACCACCCAGCGCTCGCCCTTGTCGCAGCGCTGGCCGCCGCCGTTGAACGGGTTGGGGATGCGCACGTCGCCGGTCCGGTTGTTGACGCACGCGTAGATGGTGCCGGCCGCTTGCGGCTGGGCCTCGGCGAACCCGTCGAGGGCCAACACGACCGCGGCGGCCACGCCGGTCACGCCGAGCGCGCGCCGCACCCGCCGCTTGGTAACTGGTTCCACGACTCTCCTCGATGAAATCCGAGATCTCTCCTCATTGGAGACAAATCGGTTATATCGAAGAATCCACAAGGACCGTCGACGCCACTCCGCACGCTAGGTAGTCACAGCGTGACTATCTGTTGATTATGCGAACATTCTCGCCGGCTTTGGCCTGGGATGGGTATGCCATGCCCGGGTCCTGGACACGCAGCGCCGGTGAAGCTACGCGGTCGGTGCCAGGCGGCGGAGGAACTGTTGGGTGCGTGGCTCGGCCGGGTTGTCGAGGACCTGCTCCGGCGGGCCCTGCTCCAGGATGCGGCCGGCGTCGAGGAAGCAGACGCGGTCGGCCACCTGCCGCGCGAACGTCATCTCGTGGGTGGCCAGGACCATGGTCATGCCGTCGGCCTTGAGGTCGCGGATCAGGTCGAGCACCTCGCCGACCAGTTCCGGGTCCAGCGCCGACGTGACCTCGTCGAGCAGCAACAACCTGGGTGAGTTGACCAGCGCGCGCACGATCGCGACCCGCTGCTGCTGGCCACCGGACAGGCGGTCGGGATAGGCGTCGGCCTTGTCGGCCAGGCCGATCCGGGTCAGCAACGCCAGCGCCTGGTCGCGGGCCTCGGCCTTCGGGCGCTTGTGCACGCGGACCGGCGCGAGGGTGATGTTGTCCAGGACCGACAGGTGCGGGAACAGGTTGTACGCCTGGAAGACGATGCCGATCTTCCGGCGTACGAGATCGGGGTTGATCCTCGGATCGGTGATGTGCGAGCCGTCCAGGTGGATCGTGCCGTCGTCGAGGTCTTCCAGCAGGTTGACGCAGCGCAGCAGCGTCGACTTGCCCGAGCCGGACGCGCCGATCAGCGCCACCACCTCGTGCTCGGCCACCTCGAGATCCAGCCCGTCGAGCACCACGGACGACCCGAAGACCTTGCGGACGCCCTGGCACGACAGCACGGCGGTCATCGGCCGGCCTGCCGGCGGGCGGCCCGCAGCGTCACCCAGTCGGTGACCGCGATCAGCGGGATGGCGAGCAGCACGAAGAGCACCCCCGCGACGATGTAGGGCGTGTAGTTGAAGTGTTCGGCGGTGGAGATCTGCGCCGCGCGGACCGCGTCGATCGGGCCCGCCAGCGAGACCAGGCCCACGTCCTTCTGCAGCGCGACGGTGTCGTTCAGCAGCGGCGGCGCCACCCGGCGGACCGCCTGGGGCAGCACCACGTGGCGCATCGCCTGCCGGTAGCTCAGGCCCAGCGACCGCGCGGCCGCGACCTGGCTCGGGTGCACCGACTCGATGCCGGCGCGGAACACCTCGGCGATGTAGCCCGAGTAGGTCAGCACCAGCGCCGCGCCGCCGAGCACCAGCACCGAGGGCATGCCCTGCAGGCGCAGGCCGGGGACGCCCAGGGTGAGCACGTAGATCACGATGATCAGCGGCAGGCCGCGGAACGTGTAGGTGTAGCTGACCGCGAGCGCGCGGACCGGGAAGAAGACCGGACCGCGCAGGGTACGCAGCAGCGCGATCACCAGGCCCAGGCCGAGCGAGCCGAGCGCGCAGAAGAACAGCAGCCGGAGGTTGAGCCAGAGCCCGCGCAGGATGTCGGGCAGCGCGTCGGCGGCGATCGACGGGTCGAGGAAGCTCTGCCGGACCCGGTCCCAGCCGGGCGCGCCGGTGACCGCGACCACCAGCAGCACGCCGACCACCGCGGTGGAGACGGCGGCGACCAGGATCGACCGGATCGTCTGGCGTCGCCGCCAGGCGATCCGGTCCTGCTGGACAGCCGAGAGGGGCTGGGTCACGAGAGTTCGGGCGCGCCCGCCGTGTCGGCGAGCCACTTCTTCTCCAGCCCGGCGAGCTGGCCGCCGTCGCGGAGCTTGTCGACGGCGCCGCTCACGCACCTGGTCAGCGGTGAGCCCTTGTCGAGCAGCAGGCCGAACGTCTCGGGCGTGCCCACCTGCGGAAGCTGCCCGACGATCTTGCCGTCGGTCAGCTCGGCGCCGGTCATGTAGAACGCCGTCGGCAGGTCGACGACCAGGCCGTCGATCTGGCCGTTCTCCAGCGCCTTCTTGGCGTCTTCGTTGGTGTTGTAGACCTGTGGCTGGCTGCTCGGCTTGATCAGTTCGTTGACCGCCTGGAAGCTGGTGGTGCCGACCTGGGCGCCCAGCTTCGCCGACTTCAGCTCGGCGATCGACCTCGCGTTGGCGATCTTCGACGACTTGAGCGAGATCACGGTCTGCCGCACGAGGTAGTAGGGCGACGAGAAGTCGACCGCCTGCTGCCGCTCGGGGGTGACCGAGAACTGGTTGATGTCGAAGTCGAAGGCCTTCGGGCCCGGCGCGATCGCGTTGTTGAAGGTGACCCGGGTCCAGGTCACGTCGGCCTTGGCGTAACCGAGTTGCTCGGCGACGGCGTAGGCGACCGCGGACTCGAAGCCCTCGCCCGACTCGGGCTTGTTGTCGACCACCCACGGCTCGTAGCCCGGGTCGTCGGTGGCGACCGTCAGCTTGCCGGCGGTCTTGGTCTGGAGGGAGTCCTTTGTGCACGACGCGGCGGCGGCCGACCCCGACGGCGCGGCCTCCGGCGTCTCCTCGGGCGCGCACGCCGCGAGGGTGGTGATGAGGGCGGCCGCGACAGCGACCGCGAGGGGGGTAGCTCGCCTGGACATGTGGGACAGCTTAGAGACGCGAAGGTGAACGTCCATCGAGTTCCCTATCACACTGGTCGGGAATTTGGACATTCGACCCATGGCGTACGTTCCCGGCGGGCGGTAAACCGGATCCGAGGCCCGCGCGTCATCCTCGCGTGCGAGCCGAGCTGACCGCGCCGCGTCCCCGGAGCCGCATGGGCGAGCGACCGAACACCGAATGGAACGCCGACGAGGCGGTCACCCATCTCTTCGGCGCGCACTACCGGCCGATGGTGCGGCTCGCTAGCCTGCTGCTGCACGAGCGCGGCCTGGCGGAGGAGATCGTGCAGGACGCGTATGTCCGGCTGCACACCCGTTGGCACCGCCTCCGCGATCCTGACAAGGCGCTGGCCTACCTGCGCGTCACCGTCGTCAACGGCTGCCGGTCGGCGCTGCGGCACCGTCGGGTGGTCGACGCCCACCTGGCCGCGAGCCGCCCGCCCCCGGACGTGCAGAGCGCCGAGGCCGGCGCCCTCGACCTGCTCACCCAGGCGGCGGTGGTGGCCGCGCTCCGCCGGCTGCCGTCGCGCCAGCGGGAGGCGATCGTGCTGCGCTACTACGCCGACCTGTCCGAGGCGCAGATGGCCGAGGCGATGGGCGTCAGCCGCGGTGCGGTCAAGAGCCACCTGTCCCGCGGCGTCGCCGCCCTGCGCCTGACCCTGGAGCGGCTGTGACGAACGTCGACGAGATCATCCGGCGCGCGCTGGATACCGAGGCGGCCACGGTCGAGGTGCGGCCGGACGCCCTGGCCACGATCCGGGCGGCGACGCGGCGGCGGCGTACCCGATTCACTGTCAATGCCTGGATCGGCGCCGGCCTGGCCACCGCGACGGCCGCGACGGTCGCGTTCTTCGTGCTCGACGCACCGCGGCCGGCGCCGCCCGAGCGGCCCGCGGCGACCCGGCCGACCGCGGTGGAGCGGCTGCTCGCCGTCTACTACGTCGGCCCCGACCGCGACGACCGGCTGGTGCGCGAGTTCCACCGGGTGACGCCGGCGTCCGACTCGGTGGAGGACCAGGCGCGGGCGGCGCTGGGCGTGATGTTCGGCGGCGCGCCGGCCGACCCCGACTACGCCACCGCCTGGCCGGCCGGCATCGCGGTGCGGGACGTCACCGTCAGGGGCGACGTCGCCACCGTCCGACTCGCCGGCGCGGCCAGCCTGACGCCGATCGCGGCGCAGCAACTGGTCTGGACGGTGACCGCGATCGGCGGGCTGAAGGGCGTCCGTATCGGTGGCGGTGCGGCGCTCCGGCGTGCCTCCGCCGTCGACACGCTCGCGCCGGTCTGGCTGATCAACCCCCAGGAGGGTGAGACGGTGGGCCCGGATCTCGACCTGCACATCGCCGGCTTCGCGTCGACGGCGCACGTGCGGATCACCGACGGCACCGGCCGCGTCGTGCTGGAGCAGGACGTCGCGCTGACCGGCGGCAGCCCCGCGCAGGGGGAGGCCAACCTCGGCGTCGCGGTGCGGCCCGGCCGCTACACCGTCACCGTGACGGCCGGCGGCGGCACCGACGACCATTCCTTCCAGGTGGGATAGGCCCGGGCGGGTTCGGCGGCCGCGTCGCTGCCTGGTTGGATGGCTGCGTGAAGACGTTCGAGGAACTCTTCGCCGAGTTGCAGGCGAAGGCCGAGGCCGGCACGCCGGGCTCCGGCACCGTCGCCGCGCTCGAGCGCGGGGTGCACGCGATCGGCAAGAAGGTCGTCGAGGAGGCGGCCGAGGCGTGGATGGCCGCCGAGCACGAGGGCCCGGAGCGGGCCGCCGAGGAGATCTCGCAGCTGCTCTACCAGGCCCAGGTGCTGATGCTGGCCAGCGGCCTGAAGTTGGAAGACGTCTACCGACATCTGTGAGCCCGCCTCCGCTCACCGGTTCGACGCCTTCCAGAGGAGCTCCAGAAATGCTGCGCATCGCCGTGCCCAACAAAGGCACCCTTTCCCGTCCGGCCGCTGAGATGCTGCGCGAGGCGGGCTACCGCCAGCGCACCGACGAACGTGACCTGGTCTGCCGCGACGAGTCCAACGACGTCGAGTTCTTCTACCTGCGCCCCCGCGACATCGCCACCTACGTCGGCTCCGGCGACCTCGACCTCGGCATCACCGGCCGCGACCTGCTGGTCGACGCCGGCAGCCCGGCCGACGAACTGCTCGACCTCGACTTCGCGGGCGCCAGCTTCCGGTTCGCCGCGAGCCCGGCGACGCTGACCACGGTCGACGAGATCGCCGGCCGGCGGGTGGCCACCTCGTTCCCGGGGGTGGTCAACCGCTACCTGGCCGACAACAACATCGCCGCCCAGGTGATCCGGCTCGACGGCGCCGTCGAGAACGCGGTCCGGCTCGGCGTGGCCGACGTGGTCGCCGACGTCGTGCAGACCGGCGCCACCCTGCGCCAGGCCGGCCTGGCCGTGCTCGGCGACCCGATCCTGACCTCGTCGGCGTTGTTGATCGGGCGGGACTCGGTCTCCTCGGCGCCGGTGGCCCAGCTGATCCGCCGCCTGCAAGGGGTGTTGGTCGCCCGCCGCTACGTGATGCTCGCCTACGACGTGCGGGCCGACCTGCTCGAGCAGGCCACCGCGCTCACGCCGGGCATCGAGTCGCCGACGGTCTCGCCGCTGCACCGCGAGGGCTGGGTCGCGGTCCAGGCGATGGTGCTGCGCACCGACGTGCACAAGATCATGGATGAGCTGTACGACCTGGGCGCCCGCGCGATCCTGGTCACCGGCATCCACAACTGTCGCCTCTGACCGGGCCCGCGGCCCGCTGTGGCAGACTGGGCTGCCGTGACCAGTGACACGGCGTCAACAGACCCGGCCGGCACGGTGACCTTCCGCCCGCAGCGGGCCCGCAAGGTCGCGATCATCGCGGCCGCGGCCGTCGTGATCGTCTTCACCGCCGTCAGCTTCGGCCTGACCGGCTCGACCGGCGAGGGCCAGGCCGTCTTCCAGCGCGGCGACCAGACCGCGATGATCGGCCTGGGCCTGGCGTTCGCCGCCGGCATCCTGCTGTTCCTGCGCCCGCGGGTCGACGCCGACGCCACGGGCATCCGGATTCGCAACGTCATCGGCTCCTACGACCTCCCCTGGGAGGTGGTCCGGGCGATCCGCTTCGAGCGCGGTGTCTCGTTCGCGGGCGCCGAACTCCACGACGACGAACTGGTCACGATCGTCGCGCTTCAGTTCGTCGACCGGGAGTACGCGCTGGCCGGCGTCCGCGCCCTCCGCCACCTGCTGGCCGCACACCAGAACGCGACAGCGACGGCCGAATCGGGCTGAAAGTCCCTCGCGTCGGCGGCCGGCGTGGTGTCATGGGGGCTTGACGGCGGCCGAGCTTGGCAGGAGCGTGGGGCCCGCCGGCGGTGTGCTGGCCAGGCCCTGGCTCTGGCTACTCCTGGGCACGTTCGTCACCGCCACCATCCTGATCCTCACCGGCCCGGCTCCGGCGGTCACCTCGTGGGTGACCCAGTCCGCGTGCTTCGTCGCGTTCGCCGGGCTGTCCTGGCAACTGGCGGACCGCCGCCGCGACTCGCCCGGGGCCCGCCAGTTCTGGCGGGCGGCCACGGTCAGCGGCGTCATATTCGTCGCCGCCGCGGTGCTGCGATCGGTCGACGTGGCCGTCGAACCCGGGCTGCACAGCACCGCCTGGACCGCGCCGACCGCGCTGGTCACGATCGGATCCGCGTGGCTGCTGGCCTTCATCTTCGTCTGCATCGAGCGCGGCGGCCCGGCCCGGCGCGACCTGTGGGTCGACGCCGGCACGGTCCTGGTGGCGGCCGCGGTCTTCATCTGGACGATCGCGCTGACCGGTGCGCTCAGCGCCGAGCAGCCCGAGGACCGGGTCTGGACGGCCGTCGGCGCGATCATCCTGCTCGTCTCGGCGTTCGCCGTCACGCACCTGCTGGTCACCGGTGCGGCGCCGTTCCCGGTCGCCACCGGCGTCTGCATCGGTGTGGCCGCCGCCCTGCACGGGCTCGAACGCGCACTGAACCCGCAGGTCATGAACGCCGACGACAGTGAGTGGGTGCTGGTCATCCGGTTGCTGCCGGCGCTGCTGCTCGCCGCCGCGCCATGCCTGGCGCAGTTGACGACCGCCGCTCCGCTGTTCGAGGGCCGCCGCACCCGGCTCGCGGCGCCGCTGGTCGCCCTCGGCACCACGCAGGCGCTGCTCATCGCGCAACTCGCCGACGAGGGGCTGAGCGCGCGCAGTTGGGGCACCGCCATGGGCACCGTGATCATCGCCGGCCTGATCATCGTGCGGCAGGACGCGTTGCTGGTCGAGAACGCCCGGCTGGTCGGCACGCTCGACCGGACCGTCGACGCGGTCGGCCGCCGGGAACGCTGGTTCCGCTCGCTGGTGGAGCACGCCACCGACATCACCCTGGTGCTCGACCGCGCCGGGGTGGTCACCTACACGACGCCGGCCCTGTGGCCGGTGCTCGGGCAGGACCCGTCGGCCGCCGTCGGTCGGCCGGTTGCCGACCTCCTGCGCCCGGTCGACGCCCGGCAGTTCGACAGGCTGCTGGCGCCGGTGCTGGCCGGCCGGTCGACCACCGGGACCGACGAACTCGAGGTGCGGCGCGCCGGGGGCGCCCGCGTCTGGCTGGAGGTGATCGCGACCGGCCGGCTCGGCGACCCCGCGGTCGCCGGGGTGGTGCTCAACGTGCGCGACGTCTCCGACACCGTCGCGCTGCGGGAACGGCTCTGGCACGACGCCAGCCACGACGCGCTCACCGGCCTGGCCAACCGCGCGCTGTTCAACGAGCGCGCGGAGGCACTGCACGACGCCGCCGCCCGCGGCCGGGGCACCGGGGTGCTGCTGCTCGACCTCGACCAGTTCAAGGAGGTCAACGACGAGTTTGGGCACCCGGCCGGCGACGAGTTGCTGCGGATCACCGCGCGGCGGATCGAGCACAGCGTGCGCCCGGCCGACACCGTCGCCCGGTTGGGCGGCGACGAGTTCACCGTGATCTTGGTCGACACGACCGAGCGGGCCGCCGCGGACACCGCCCGGCGGATCGTCGACGCCCTGGCCCGTCCGGTGTCGATCGACGACCACATCCTGCACCCGGCGGCCAGCGTCGGCGTCGCGGTCAGCGTCGACAAGCCGATCGAGGCCCTGCTCCGGGACGCGGACGAGGCCATGTACGCGGCCAAACGCAACGGTTCCGGCGCCGAAGTGTTCCACGAGCACCCGCGCTAGCACTGGCCGAACGGGGGAATCGACGGCCGTCGCCGGCACGTAGGTTCTCCTGCCATGACCTTGATCACCGCCGATCCGCAGCCGTCGGCCGCGTCCCGGCCACCCCGGCCGGCATCGGTGACCGTCGCGTTCTGGCTCCAGATCGGCGCGGTCGCGTTGCTGCTCGGCATGATCGGCCTGCTGGTGGCACACGCCATCTACTTCGACGGACAGATCTCCCGCGCCGTCGCCCTCGTGCCCGACGCGGACCCGGTCGAGATCAGCGACGAGCGTTCGGCCAACGTCTTCAGCGCCGTCGTCCCCGGCGTCCTGCTGCTGCTGATGGCGGCCTGGCTGGCGGCGACCGCGGTGCCGATGCGCCGGGGCCGCAACGTCGCCCGGGTGCTCGTCTTCGTCGGCGGGGGCGCCCACCTCCTGGTGGGCCTGGCACCGTGCGTCGTCGGCCTGTTCGCCGTCCCGTTCTTCGTCGGCGGTCTCGCGGACCCTGGCATCGGCGACGTGCCCGTCGACGACGTACCGGTGGACGGCCTGCCGTGGCAGGAGTCGCGTTTCCTCGACACCCTCTACTCCCGGACGACGGCCTTCGACGACGCGGTCTTCGGCGGCGTGAGCATCGGCACGGTGCTCGAACTGCTCCTGGTGATCGCGATCGTGGTGCTGATCGCGGTGCCGCCGGCCCACCGCTATTTCGTGCCCCGCCCACCCGCGCCGGCCTGGCCGGTCGGCTACCCCGGCTATGCGCCTGCCGCCGGGTACGCCGCCGGCTACGCGCCTGCGGCCGGCTACGCGCCTGCGGCCGGGTACGCGCCTGCGGCCGGCTACGCGCCTGCGGCCGGGTACGCGCCTGCGGCCGGCTACGCGCCTGCGGCCGGCTACGCGCCTGCGGCCGGCTACGCGCCCGCGACCGGCTACATGTCCGTGCCGGGCTACGCCCCCGGTGCGGGAAACCCGGCCGCGGCCGGCTACGCCCCTGCGGCGGGCTACGCCTCCGGTGCGGGAAACCCGGCCGCGACCGGCTACGCGGGATCGGCCGGGGACGCGCCCGGGTTCGAGCCCCCGGCCGGTGCGGCGCAGCCGTGGCCGGGCGGGGCGGCCTGGCCGCCGCCGCCGTATCCTGGCCCCTTGGTGATCTGCCCGGACCCCGCCGCCCACGTCGCGCCGCCGGCGCCGCCGGCAGCGCCGGAGGACCCGGCGTCACCGGTGTAACCGGTGCCCGTTTCGCGGGGTGGCGCCCGACCTGGTAACCTTGTCGTCGTCGACCATGCTGTCCGCGCGTTCGCGCGTGGGTGGCGGTGAAGCGGAGCGCCTGCTCCCACCCGAGCCTCGATCACGAGCGCCGGGTCCGGTCACCGGATCACGAGCCTGTGGGCTCTGGTGCGGGAGTGCACGCGTGAGCGTGCCGACCGGTCGAGCGGGCCCTGGCATGCGCCGGGGCCTTCTGCTTCTCCTCGGTTGGCGCACAAGCTGCGACCGCAGCAACAGGCATGGCAACGAGGAGGCCTCATCAGCGTCGAACCACGCGTCAACGAGCAGATCCGGGCACGAGAGGTCCGACTGGTCGGTCCTGAAGGCGAGCAGGTGGGCATCGTCCCGCTGGAGCGCGCACTTCAGCTGGCGGCGGATGTAGACCTGGACCTGGTCGAGGTTGCGCCGATGGCGCGCCCGCCGGTGTGCAAGCTCATGGACTTCGGCAAGTTCAAGTACGAGAGCGCACTGAAGGCACGCGAAGCACGGCGAAACCAGCAACAGACGGTCATCAAGGAAATGAAGCTCCGTCCGAAGATCGACCCGCACGACTACGAGACCAAGAAGGGTCACGTGGTGCGGTTCCTCAAGGCCGGAGACAAAGTCAAAGTCACGATCATGTTCCGTGGTCGCGAGCAGAGTCGTCCGGAGCTGGGCTACCGCCTGCTGCGCCGGCTCGAGTCGGAGATCTCGGAACTGGGATATGTCGAAGCCGCTCCCAAGCAGGACGGCCGCAACATGATCATGGTGTTGGCCCCTCACCGGGCCACCAAGGCCGCCGCGGTGGCCGCGAACACCAAGCCGCCCTCGGCCCGCGAGCAGCGTGCGGACGAGAACGAAGCCGCCGAGGCGGCGTCATCGGCTACCACGGCCGGGCCCGCCGGAAATCCCGGCGAGTGACAGGGGAGAAGACGTAACAAGATGCCGAAGATGAAGAGCCACACCGGTACGGGCAAGCGCGTCCGTGTCACCGGCGGCGGCAAGATCGTGCACGAGCCCGCCGGTAAGCGGCACAAGCTCGAGGGCAAGTCCTCGACCCGCACCCGTCGGCTGTCCGGCACCGAAGAGATTTCGAAGGCCGACACCAAGCGCATCAAGAAGCTGCTCGGGCGCTGACGCGCGCCACCGACCGAAGGAGAACACTCGATGGCACGCGTCAAGCGGGCGGTCAACGCCCAGAAGAAGCGCCGCACATTGCTCGAGACCGCGAGCGGATACCGCGGTCAGCGCTCCCGCCTTTACCGCAAGGCCAAGGAGCAGGTGCTGCACTCGATGCAGTACTCCTACCGCGACCGTCGCGACCGCAAGGGTGACTTCCGCCAGCTGTGGATCACCCGGATCAACGCCGCGGCGCGCGCCAACGGCATGACCTACAACCGGCTGATCCAGGGCCTGAAGCTGTCCGGGATCGAGGTCGACCGCAAGATCCTGGCCGACCTGGCCGTGCACGACGAGGCCGCCTTCGCGGCGATCGTCGAGGTCGCCAAGGCCGCCGTCGCGGCCGAGGGCACCGGCGGCGCGGCGAAGGCCGCCTGAAGCGGTTGTCGGCGCAGCACCAGCGACCCGGGGTCGTTCCGTTCACCGAGCGGACACCCCGGGTCATTGCTGCCCGCCGCCTGCACCGGCGGAAGGACCGTGACGAGACCGGCCTGTTCCTGGCCGAAGGTCCGCAGGCCGTCCGCGAGGCGCTGGCCGCGGGAGCCGTCAAGGAACTGTTCGCCACCGAAGAGTCCCGCACCCGGCACCCGGAGCTGACGGAGCGGGCGACCGCGGTCACCGACGGCGCGATCGCCGCGCTGGCCGAGACCGTGGCGCCGCAGGGGCTCGTCGCCGTCTGCCACCAGCCGGGCGTACGCCTGGCCGGCGCGCTCGCGAAGCGGCCGCGTCTCGTGGCCGTGCTCGCCGAGATCCGCGACCCGGGCAACGCCGGCACCATCCTGCGCACCGCCGACGCGGCCGGCGCCGGTGCGGTGGTGTTCGCCGGTGACGCGGTCGACCCGTACAACGGGAAGTGTGTCCGGGCCAGTGCCGGCAGCGTGTTCCATCCGGACGTCGTCCGCGACGGCGACCCGGCCGCGGTGGTCGCGAGCCTGCGGGAAAACGGCCTGACCGTGCTCGCGGCGACCGGCTACGGCGATTCCGACCTCGACGACCTCGCCGACAGCGGTGGGCTCGCCGGGCCGACCGCGTGGCTGTTCGGTTCGGAGGCGCACGGCCTGCCGGAGCCGTTGCTGGCCGCCGCCGACCACCGGGTCCGGGTGCCGCTGCACGGCCGCGCGGAGAGCCTCAACCTGGCCGCGGCGGCCGCCGTCTGCCTCTACGCCAGCGCCCGAGCCCTGCGCCGCCCGGCACCGGCCCGCCCGTAGACTTGCGAGGTTGTCCCGCCGAGGGAGAGTCATGTCCTACCGCAACGACCCCTATGACCCCAAGCAGGTCGCCTACCTCGATCCCGCCGCGCTCGACGCGGCGGTCGCCGAGGCCGACAAGGCGTTCGCCGGCGCCGCCGATCCCGACGCGCTGACCCAGCTTCGCCACCTGCACCTCGGCGACCGGGCGCCGGTGTCGCTGGCGCGGCGCGAGATCGGCGCCCTGCCGCCGGCCGCCAAGTCCGACGCCGGCAAGCGGGTCAACGAGGCCCGGCGGCACATCCAGGAACTGTTCGACGCCCGGTCGGCCGCGCTGGCCGCGGAGCGCGAGCAGCGGGTGCTGGCCGAGGAGCGGGTCGACGTGACGCTGCCCTGGGCCCGCCGACCGCGCGGCGCCCGGCACCCGCTGAGCACGCTGATGGAGCGGATCGGCGACCTGTTCGTCGGGATGGGCTACGAGATCGCGGAGGGTCCCGAGGCCGAGCTCGAGTGGACCAACTTCGACGCGCTCAACATCCCGCCGGACCACCCGGCGCGGGGGCTGATGGACACGTTCCACATCGGGCCCGAGGGCAGTGGCCTGGTGCTGCGCACACACACCAGCCCCGTGCAGGCGCGGGCGATGCTGACCCGCACGCCGCCGATCTACGTGATCGCGCCCGGCCGGGTCTACCGCACCGACGAGCTCGACGCGACCCACACGCCGGTCTTCCACCAGGTCGAGGGCCTGGTCGTCGACCGCGGCATCACGATGGCCCACCTGCGCGGCACGCTCGACCACTTCGCCCGGGCGATGTTCGGGCCCGACGCGCGCACCCGGTTCCGCCCGCACTACTTCCCGTTCACCGAGCCGTCGGCCGAGTTCGACATCTGGTTCCCGGAGCACCGCGACGGTCCACAGTGGGTCGAGTGGGGCGGCTGCGGCATGGTCAACCCGCGGGTGCTGCGCGCCTGCGGCATCGACCCGGACGAGTTCAGCGGTTTCGCGTTCGGGATGGGCATCGAACGGTCGCTGATGTTCCGGCACGGGATCAGCGACATGCGCGACATGGTCGAGGGTGACGTGCGCTTCACGCGCGCATTCGGGATGGAGCTGTAGATGCGGGTCGGACTGTCCTGGCTGCGCGAGCACGTCGACCTGCCGGCCGACCTGTCCGCCGACGACCTCGAGGCGGCCCTGGTCGGCCTCGGCATCGAGGTCGAGTCCATTGTCGACCTCCGCCGCTCGGTGACCGGCGGCCTGGTGGTCGGCCGGGTGCTGACCGTCGAGGAGCTGACCGGCTTCAAGAAGCCGATCCGGTTCTGCACCGTCGACGTCGGTCCGGCCAACGGCACCGGCGCGCCACAGGAGATCGTCTGCGGCGCCAGCAACTTCGCGCCCGGCGACCTGGTCGTGGTGATCCTGCCCGGCGGCGTGCTGCCCGGCGGGTTCGAGATCGGCGCCCGCAAGACCTACGGCCACATGTCGGCCGGCATGATCACCTCAGCAAGTGAATTAGGACTGGGCGACGGCGGTGCCGCCGGCGCGCGCGATGACGGCATCATCGTGCTGCCGCCGGAGACCGACGCGGTGCCCGGCGACGACGCCCGCCCGCTGGTCGGGCTCGACGACGTCGTGGTCGAGGTCGAGATCACCCCGGACCGGGGGTACGCCATGTCGGTCCGCGGCATCGCCCGCGAGCTGGCGCTGGCCGTGGGCGTGCCGTTCCGCGACCCGGCCCTGGTGCCGGCGCCCGGCGCGACGGCCGAGCCGGCCTACCCGGTCGAGGTGCGCGACCCGGTCGGCTGCGACCGGTACGCCGGCCGCGCGGTCCGCGAGGTCGACCCGGCCGCCGTGACGCCCGCGTTCATGGTCCGCCGGCTCGCCCAGGCCGGCATCCGCACCATCTCGCTGCCGGTCGACATCACCAACTACCTGATGCTCGAGCTGGGCCAGCCGATGCACGCGTTCGACCTCGACCGGGTGCGCGGCCCGCTGGTCGTCCGCCGGGCCACGCCGGGCGAGAAGCTGACCACGCTCGACGGCGTCACCCGCACGCTCGACGCCGAAGACATGGTGATCTGCGACGACACCGGCCCGATCTCGCTGGCCGCGGTGATGGGCGGCGAGACCAGCGAGGTGCACCCCGGCACGACCGACGTGCTCTTCGAGGCGGCGCACTGGGACCCGGTGATGGTCGGCCGCACCGCCCGCCGGCACAAGTTGTTCAGCGAGGCCGCCAAGCGCTGGGAACGCGGCGTCGACCCGGCGCTGCCACTGGTCGCGCTGCAGCGGGCGGTCGAGCTGATGACCACCTACGGCGGCGGCACCGTCGGCGACGAGATCCTCGACCTCGACGCGGTCCAGCCCCGCCGCCCGATCGAGATGGCCGTCGACCTGCCCACCCGGCGCGTCGGGGTGCCCTACGAGCCGGCCCGGGTGGTCGCCCTGCTCGAAGCCGTCGGTTGCACGGTCACCGTCGACGGCCAGCGGCTATCCGCCGTGCCGCCGACCTGGCGGCCCGACCTCACCGACCCGGCCGACCTGGTCGAAGAGGTCGTCCGGCTGGACGGCTACGACAAGGTGCCGGGGCGGCTGCCCCTCGCGCCGGCCGGTCGCGGCCTGACCGACGCCCAGCGCCGGCGCCGCTCGGTGGCCCGCGCGCTGGCCGAGACCGGCCACGTCGAGGTGCTGTCCTACCCGTTCGTGGGCATCGCGGCGCTCGACGCGCTCGGCATCCCCGACGACGACCCGCGGCGGGCCCTGGTGCGGCTGGCCAACCCGCTCTCCGACGAAGAGCCCTACCTGCGCACCACGCTGCTGCCGCCGCTGCTGGCCACGCTGCGCCGCAACGTCGGCCGGGGCGCCCGCGACCTCGCGCTCTACGAGGTCGGCGTGGTCTTCCAGGCACGCAGCGGCGCCGGCGCGCCGCCCGTGATGGGCGTCGACGACCGGCCGGCCGAGTCGGTCTTCGCCGCCGCCGACGCGGTTGTCCCGGAGCAGCCGTGGCACGTCGCCGTGGTGCTGGCCGGCGAGGCCGAGGCGGCCGGCTGGTGGGGCGGCGGACGCCCGGCCAGCTGGGCCGACGCCGTCGAAGCCGCCCGCACGGTGCTCGACACCGCCGGCATCCCGGCCGAGCGGGTGGTCGTGCGGTCGGCGGCGGTGGCACCGTGGCATCCGGGCCGCTGCGCCGAGATCGCGGTCGACGACGTCGTGGTCGGCTGGGCCGGCGAGTTGCACCCGGCCGTGGTGGCCGCGCTCGACCTGCCCAAGCGGACCGTGGCCGCGGAGATCGACCTCGACGCGGTCCCGGCCGCGCCGGTGGCACCGGCGCCGCGGGTCTCCGGCTTCCCGCCGGCGCTGATCGACGTGGCGCTGGTGGTCGGCGACGGCGTCCCCGCCGCCGACGTGCAGCGGGCGATCGCCGACGGCGCGGGCGAGTTGCTCGAGTCGGTGCGGCTGTTCGACGTCTACGCGTCGGAGCAACTCGGTGCCGGCCGCAAGTCGCTGGCCTACAAGCTGACCTTCCGCGCGCCCGACCGCACGCTCACCGTCGACGAGGCGGTCGCCGCGCGTGACGCCGCGGTCGCCGAGGCGGCCAACCGGTTCGGCGCCACGTTGCGCGGCGCCTGACCACGAGAAAGCGGCTGCCGGACGGATGAATCCCGGCAGCCGTTCGCGCGTGCGCGGCCGAATCACGAAAGAGTGGTGACGTTAGCCGGATGCGGGATTGGACCGCTCTCTCACGTTCGGCTAGCCTGCGTTGGTTGTCGATCCGAATGGCGTGTCGTCATCCGCACCTTTCACGGGAGATCACGTGGCCTCTGCCCATGAGCCGGCTACCGGGTTCGATGTAGACGTCTGCGTCGTCGGCGGATGTGGCCGGGTCGGCCTCCCGCTCGGCATCGCGCTCGCGTCCCGCGGCCTGTCGGTGGTGCTCTACGACATCAACGCCGACGCGGTCGACGTGGTCAACTCGGGCACGCTGCCGTTCGCCGAGGAGGGCGCGGCCGACGTGCTCGCCGACGTGGTGTCGGCCGGGCGCCTGCGTGCCAGCACCGATCCGGCCAGCGTCGGCTCCGCCGAAAACCTGGTCGTGGTCGTCGGCACCCCGGTCGACGAGCACCTCAACCCCGACCTCGGCGCCGTGCCGCGGGCGCTGGAGCGCTGCGCCGAGCACCTGCGCGACGGCCAGTTGGTGGTGCTGCGCAGCACCGTCTACCCGGGCGTCACCGCGCTGACCGAGAAGTTGCTGGCCAGCAAGGGCATCGGCGCCGACGTGGCGTTCTGCCCCGAGCGGATCGCCGAGGGCAAGGCGATGACCGAGCTCTTCGAGCTGCCGCAGATCGTCGCCGCCCGCAACCCGACGGCGCTGGCCCGGGCCGAGGCGCTGTTCCGCAAGCTGACCACCCGGATCGTGCCGCTCGAGCCCGAAGAGGCCGAGCTGGCCAAGCTGTTCACCAACACCTGGCGCTACATCAAGTTCGCGACGGCCAACCAGTTCTGGATGATGGCCAACGACTTCGGGCTCGACTTCGCCCGGATCCGGCACGCGATCGCGTTCGACTACCCGCGCGCGGCCGACATCCCGATGCCGGGCTTCGCCGCCGGGCCGTGCCTGTTCAAGGACACGATGCAGCTGGCAGCGTTCAACCGCAACAACTTCGTGCTCGGCCACTCGGCCATGCTGATCAACGAGGGCCTGCCGCTCTACCTGGTCTCCCGCCTCGAGGAGCGCTACAACCTGGGCGAGCTGACCGTCGGCATCCTGGGCATGGCGTTCAAGGGCGGCAGCGACGACCCGCGGGAGAGCCTGGCCTACAAGCTGCGCAAGATCCTGTCGCTGAAGACCCGCGAGACGCTCTGCACCGACCCGCACATCGTCGACGACCGGTTCACCCCGCTCGACGAGGTGCTCAAGCGGGCCGACCTGCTGGTGATCGCGTCGCCGCACGCCGAATACGCGGCCCTCGACACCGACATCCCGATCGTCGACATGTGGGGGCTGACGGGGCGGGGCGTGCTGGTATGACGCCGCGGGTCTCGGTCGTCATCCCGGTCTACAACGAGGGTGAGAACATCACCCGCTGTCTCGACCGGATCCTGCGCGAGGTGCTGCTGCCGGCCGAGGTCCTCGTGGTGCACGACATGCCCGAGGACACGACCGTGCCGTACGCGCAGGAGATCGCCCGGCACGACCCGCGCGTCCGCACCGTGCTCAACACCTACGGCCGCGGCCCCGCGAACGCCATCCGGTTCGGCATCGACGCGGCGCAGGCACCCGTCGCCGTGGTCACCATGGCCGACGGCTGCGACGACCCGCGGCAGATCGACGACCTGGCCCGGCTGGTCGACCGCGGCGTGGTCGTCGCGGCCGCGTCCCGCTACATGCCCGGCGGCCAGCAGGTCGGCGGGCCCCGGTTCAAGCGGCTGATGTCGAAGTGGGCCGGGCGCACCCTGCACATGTTCGCCCGCGCCGGCACCCGCGACGCGACGAACAGCTTCAAGGCCTACGACACCGCGTTCGTCCGCGAGGTCGGCATCGAGTCGCGGACCGGTTTCGAGATCGGCCTGGAGCTGACCGCGAAGGCGACCCGGCTGCGCCGGCCCGTCGCCGAGATTCCGACGATCTGGCTCGACCGCCAGCTCGGCGAGTCCCGCTTCGACCTCGGCCGGTTCATGCCCGGCTACCTGCGGTGGTACTTCTTCGCCTACGGCCGCCGGCTCACCCCGGATCGCCTCGGCGCCAAGGCTCCCACGCAACGCGGCGCCGGCACGGCGCTGTCCGACGACCTCCAGAAAACTCGATAGAGGAGAGCACTCGCAGTGGCAAAGGTCCTGGTTACCGGTTCGGCCGGGTTCATCGGCGGGTATGTGGTCGAGGAACTGCTCGGCCGCGGTCACGAGGTGGTCGGCCTCGACAACTACTCGAAGTACGGCCCGGTGTCGCGCAGTTACGACGACCACCCGCGCTACCACTTCGTCGAGGGCGACGCGCGCGACGTCGACCTGATGACCAAGTTGCTCATGGACTGCGACCACCTCATCGCGGGCGCCGCGATGATCGGTGGCATCTCCTACTTCCACGCCTACGCCTACGACCTGCTGGCCACCAACGAGCGGATCATGGCCTCCTCGTGTGACGCGGCGATCGCGGCACACCGCGACGGCAAGCTCAAGAAGGTCACCTACATGTCGTCGTCGATGGTCTTCGAGTCGACCGAGACGTGGCCGAGCAAGGAGGGCGACGAGCGCAAGGTGCCGCCGCCGCTGTCGTCCTACGGCTTCCAGAAGCTCGCGGTCGAGTACTACGCGAGGGCCGCCTGGGACCAGTACCAGCTGCCCTACACGATCGTGCGCCCGTTCAACTGCGTCGGCGTCGGTGAGGGCCGGGCTCTGGGCGAGGTCGAGGTGCTGTCCGGCAACGTCAAGCTGGCGATGTCGCACGTCGTCCCCGACCTGGTGCAGAAGATCGTCAAGGGCCAGGACCCGCTGCACATCCTCGGCTCCGGCGACCAGGTCCGGCACTACACCTACGGCGGTGACCTCGCCCGCGGCATCGTCGTCGCGATGGAGCACGAGGCCGCCACCAACGACGACTTCAACCTCTCTACCGCCGAGTCGACCACCGTGCTCGACCTGGCCGAGGTGATCTGGCGCAAGATCAAGGGCCCCGACGTGCCGTTCCAGGTCGTTTCCGACGACCCCTACGAGTACGACGTGCAGAAGCGCGTGCCCGACGTGACCAAGGCCCGCGAGGTCCTCGGTTTCGAAGCCACGACCAGCCTCGAGACCATGCTCGACGAGGTCATCCCCTGGGTCACCCAGGCCGTGCACGACGGTCGGCTGTGAGCCTGGCCGAGGCCACCGAGGCCGGTCGCCAGCCCGCGGGCTCGGCGGCCGGCGGTTCGCCGCCGCGCGGTGCCTGGATCCGGTCGCTGTTCCCGGAGCCGGCCGCCGCCGGCCCGTCCGCCCGGGCGCTGCTGCTCGGCGTCCTCGGCTTCCTGGCCCTGATGGGGGTCAGCATCTCCCGCACCGGCGGCCCGGGCGCGCTCAACTCGACCTGGATCGAAGACGCCAAGCGCTTCCTGACCGGCGCGCTGGGTTCCCAACCGGCCCGCGAGGTCGTGTTCACCCCGTTCAACGGCTACCTGCACGTCGGGCCGCGGCTGTCCGCCGAGATCGCCACGCTGTTCGGCGTGCGCTGGGCGGCGCCGGTGCTCACGCTGATCGCGGTCGCCCTGATCACCACGGCCGCCGCGGTCGCCTACACCGCCAGCGGCCGCTTCTTCCAGCAGTGGTGGCTGCGCGCGCTGGTCGCGGTGCCGGTGGTGATGGTGCCGGTCGGCCACACACAGGCCGACAACGACATCGCCACCGTGCAGTTCTTCGCCTTCTACGCGCTGTTCTGGGCGCTGCTCTGGCGTCCGCGTACCCCGGTCGGCAAGGTCGTCGTCGTTGCCGTCGCGCTCTACACCACGACCAGCAGCATCCTGCCGGTCGTGCTGCTGCCGCTGTTGCTGCTGCGGCTCTGGGCGGTGCGCGACTGGGTGACCCGGGCCGTGGCCGTGGCCTACCTCTTCGGGCTCGGGCTGCAGGGCTATTTCATGCTCACCGGTGACTCGAGCCGGGCCGGCGTCGGTCGACCCCGCTACAACCCGCTGTGGCTGCTCAAGGAATACGCCGACAGCGCGGTGCCGCGGGCCGTGCTCGGCGAGAAGTGGCTCGGCGGTCCCGGCACCGACATCAGCGGCTGGCCGGTCCCGTGGACGATCAGCGGCGCCGCCCACCTCGTGCTGACGCTGGTCGCCTGGGCGCTCGTGGCCACGGTCGTGGTGCTCGCCGTGCGCCGGGTGACCAACCCGCACTGGCCGCTGGCCGTCGCCGCGATCGTCTCCGGCGGGCTGTTCTTCGCCGCCGCGGTCTCCAACATGGGTTGGACCCAGCCGCGCTACGTGATCCCGGTGGCCCTGCTGCTCTACGTGGCCCTCGTCGCGCTGCTCCGGCCGGTGCCCGCGGCCGCGCCGGCGGCGACGGACGCGCGCCCGCGACTGGCCACCCGGGTGCCGGTCTTCGGCCTCGTCGTCCTGCTGGCCGTGGTCTGTGCCGTCAACCTGCGTGGTCCCAACGGGCGCTCGACCAGCCAGGGCTGGGACGAGACCGTCCGCCAGGCGACGGCGGCCTGTGCCGCCCAGCCCGGGAAGCCGTGGTTCGACTACAGACACACCTGGTGGACGGTCAGGATCCCCTGTAGACGACTGCGGTGACCACCAGCGTCCGGGGCGGTTCGTGGGGCAGGCGCGGGATCCGGCTGCTCGAAGGGCTCCCGCCGCTCGCGCTGATCGCGGCCACGCTGGCCATCCACGACGTGCGGGCGGCGCTGGCCCTGCCCTACTGGCTCGACGAGGCGTGGGTCGCCGCTTCGGTCCGGTTCCCGCTCGGTGACCTGTCGGCGGTGACCGGGTCGACACCGGTGGGCTGGACCGCGCTGTTGCGTCTCGTGCCCGACGTCGACGACCTCCGGTTGGTGCCGATCGGCTTCCTGGTGCTCTCGGTGCTGGCCGGCTACGCGCTGGCGGCCGTGCCGCGCTGGCCGTCGCCGGCCCACCGGGTCGTCGCCGGGCTGGTCACCGGCCTCGCGGTCGCGTTGCTGCCGGCCCAGCAGGTGCGCCACGACCTCAAGCAGTACACCGCGGACGCCACGGTCGCGTTGCTCCTGCTGACGGTCGGCGGGCTGGTCGAGGCCTCCTACTCGCGGCGGCGGCTGGGCCTGCTGCTGGCGACGTTCACCCTCGGGACTCTGATCAGCCACCCGACCGTGCTGGTCGGCGGCTGCGTGGCCGGCGCGCTGGTCATCACCGCGCTGGTCCGCGGCCAGCGCCGGCAGGCCGTCGAGGCCGCGGTCACCGGTGCGCTGATGCTGGCGGTGTCCGCGGCCGCCTATGTCGGGCTGGCCCGCAACGGAGCCAACGGCGCGATGGAAAGCTTCTGGGAGCCCTTCTTCCCGACCTTCGGGCAGCTGCCCGGCTTCCTCGGCGGCAGGCTGACGGGCCTGCGGCCGTTCCTCGGCATGCCCTGGCCGCTGCTGCTCCTGCTGGCCGCCGCCGGTCTGGTCACCGTCGCCCGGTCGGGGCGACCGGCACTGGCCCTGGCCGGTGCCCTGCTGCTCCCGGCCGGCGTGCTGGCCGGGTTGGCCCACCGTTACCCGCTGCTCGACCTGCGCACGTCACACTTCCTGCTGGTCTGCCTGACCGCCTTCGCGGCGCTCGGCGTCGTCGGCATCGCCACGTCGGCCGGCGGCCTACTGGCCCGCCGTTCGCGGGCTGGTGCGACGGCCGTCGCCGCCGTGCTGGCCCTCGCGACGCTCGGCGGCTACCTCTGGGCGACCGCGGACTGGTTGCGGTTCAACGGCAACGACCCGGAACTGGGCGTACGCGTCTCGGCGACGTCGGAGGACACCCGGCGACCGACCGCGTACGTCTGGGCGAACCGCCGACCGGGCGACATCGTGCTGGTCAGCGGTTCGGCGATGTTCGGGTTCGCGTTCTACTGGCCGGAACGACCGGGTCACCGCCCCGACCCGAACTCGGCGGTCGGCTGGCGGCCGACGTACGCCGACGACGCGATCGTGGTCAGTGGCGGTCGCGACCCGGCCGCGATCCACGCGGCCGTGCTGGAAGCGATCGGGTTGGCCGACAAGTCGAGCCCCGAGGCGGTCGTCTGGGTGATCCGGTCACACCAGTCCGAGGAGGAGAAGGCGGCCTGGAAGGCCGAGTTCGCCGATCTGACGGTGCGGTCGACGCCGTCCGGCCGCGAGCCGGCAGTGCGGATCGTGAACTGGTAGGCCGGGCTCAGCGGGGCATCGGCCGGCGGGCCACGACGAACATCTGCCGGCCGAACACCCGCCACGCCGGCCGCAGTCGCAGGTAGGCGCGGACGAACGCGGGCCGCACCCGCACCGGGGAGTCCTTCACCGTGTAGGGCAGGAAGCGGGGGATCACCTCGTCGGTCTCGAAGCCGGCCAGCCCCAGCCCCTCGACCAGGCTCAGGTGGGTCAGCGGCAGGTGGTGGTCGAAATAGTCCCAGTAACGCTGGCCGACGAAGCGCAGGTTGGGCATCAGCACCAGCAGCCGGCCGCCCGGTCGCAGGATCCGCCGCGTCTCGCCGAGGGTGCGCAGCAGGGCCCGCTTGTCGGGCAGGTGCTCGAAGAAGTTCGAGGTGAACACGACGTCGGCGGTGCCGTCGTCGATCGCCGCGATGTCGTCGCTCGGTGCGACCACCACGTCGGCGTCGACGGCGAACTTGGGGGTGTCGGGGTTGAGGTCGACGGCGATCTTCCGCTTGGCCCGGATCGCGTTGCTGAACTCGCACGTGCCGGCGGCCAGGTCGACGACCGTGTCGTCGGGATCGACGTAGCGGTCGAAGAAGCCGCGGCAGAGTGCTTCCCACAGCACGCGCTTGCTCTCCAGCTCGGCCGCGTCGAAGCGGTCGTCGTAGAGCTGGGCCAGTTCGTCGCCGGACAGGTCGGTCTCGTTGCAGACGGCCATTCGGGCCACTGTAGTGGTGGTCGGCGACAGCCGAAAGTCGAGCGTCGATGGGCCGGGTACCCCGCGCGCGCCCGAATCGCGTATGGTCCGGCGCTGTGACCGTCGACGAGCGGGTCAGCGGGCCGGGAGAAGCCTCGGCACCGGCACCGCGGACACCGGCCGCGACGCTGTTTCCCGAGTCCTCCGCCACCGGCGTCGCGGGGCTCCGTCGACCGCTCGGGCTGGCCGTGCTTCTCTGCGGCGTCATCTACCCGGCCTGGCGCACCTCCGGCGTCGGCGCCTGGGACACGGTGTGGGCCGAAGACGGTGCCAACTTCCTCGGCGACGCCGCCAACCGCTCCCTCGTCGACGCGATCACCACCACCATCAACGGCTACTTCTGCGTCTACAGCCGACTGGTGGCCGAGGTGGTCACCAGCTTCCCGGTCTCCTGGTGGGCCGCCGTCAACACGGCGCTGGTGATCGGCAGCACGCTGGGCCTGGCCGCGATCGTCTACCGGTGCGCCGCCGGCTTCCTGCCGCACCCCGCGCTGCGGCTGTTCGTGGCGGCGCCGGTGGTGTTGCAGTGGGTGGCCAACGGCGAGGCCGTCAACAACAACGCCACGCTCCAGTTCCCGATGCTCTACACGCTGTTCTGGATCCTGCTGGCGGTGCCGCGCACCCGGTTCGGCCGGATCGGCGCACCGGTCGCGGTCGCGCTCGCGGCGTTGACCAGCACCCTGGCCGTCGTGTTCCTCCCGTTGGCGCTGCTGCGGGCCGCCGTCCGCCGGGACCGGTCCGGTATCGCCGCCGCCTGCGCGCTGGTCGTCGGCATCGGCATCCAACTGGCCGGGCTCGCCTCCGGCAAGGCCGACCGCGGGGGCATCGGCCATACCCGCGTCGACCCGCTGTGGGTGGGCGGCTCGGTGTTCGACCGGCTGCTGCCGCAGACGTTCTTCGGCGAGCGCTGGATCACCCACCCGATCAGCACCGTGTCCGACCACCCGTGGCTGATCGCGGCCGCCCTGGTGCCGCTGCTCGGCGCCGGCGCCGGCGCGCTGCTGCGCCGGCGACAGCCGGGTGGGCCGCGGATCACGCTGGCCGTGCTGGCCCTGCTGCACGCCGCCGGCCTCTACGCGGCCGAGGCGATGCTGCTGGGCCGGGTGCCCAACCGCTATCTGGTCGCGCCGTCGATGCTGATCGTCGTCGCCCTCGTCGCGCTGCTGCGGCCACGGGCCGGCGCCGGGCCGGCCGGGTGGGCACCACTGGTCGTCCTCGGCCTGTTGCTCGCGGTCACCTCGGTCGCCAACTACCGGGTCGTTCACCAGATCCGTACGCCATCGACGCCCAGCTGGTCGGCACAGGTCCACACCGCCAGGCACGCGTGCCGCGCCCATTCCTCCGCAGCTGAGGCGATACTGTTGTCCGGTCCGCGCGGAGCTCCCTACGGGCAGGTACACATCCCATGCGACCGGCTGCGTTGACCACGTCAGCAGACCAGGACCGCGACAGCGCCGAGGCCGGTGCACCGTCGCGCGCCGGCCTGGGCCGACTCGTCGACCGGGTGGCCCTGGCCGCGGTGGTGCTCTTCGCGCTGGTCGGCATCGGCACCCCGCTGCTCGGCCTGACCACCTTGGCCAACACCGACCTGCTCGTCTCCGGCAGCCCCTACGCCGGCGCCGGCCTGTCGCAGCCCGAGGTCACCAGCACCATCGCCAACGACATCGTCGCCTCGGTGCTGCCCGGCACGTCGCTGTTCGCCGAGCAACTCAAGCAGGGCCACCTGGCCGCGTGGAACCCTTACGTCGGCGGCGGCGGGGTGCTCGGGTCGGTGCCCAACTACGCCGTACTGTCGCCGCTGACCCTGCCCTACTACGTGCTGCCGTCGTCGATGGCGCCCGCGTTCGTCAAGCTGCTCGAGATCCTGGTCGCCGCCGGCGGCTGCTACCTGTTCCTGCGCCGGCTCCGGCTGGGCAGGGCCGCGGCGCTGCTCGGCGGCCTGGCGTTCGTGACCAGCGCGTTCATGATCGTCTGGACCAACTGGCCGCAGACCCGGGTCGCGGCATTCATCCCGGCGGTCTTCTGGGCCACCGAGCGGCTGGTCACCGAACGGCGGGTCCGCGACGGCGCGCTGCTCGCCGTCGCACTGGCCTGCATGCTGTTCGGCGGCTTCCCGGCGGTCACCGGCTACACGGTGCTGACCGCGGGCGGCTATCTGGTGGTGCGGGCGCTGGCCCAGGGCCGGAGGCGGGCCGTCGCGCCGATCCTCGCCGCCGCCGGCGCGGTGGCCGGCGCCGTCATGATCACCGCTATCCAGTTGCTGCCGTTCGTGGCCTCGATGCAGAACGCCAAGCTCAGCTACCGCGGCCAGACAGGCGCCGACCACCTCGAGCCGGCCGCGTTGATCACGTCGTGGGCGCCGTGGTCGCTCGGCCGGGTCAACAGCTTCGCGCTGCAGCACAACGCCGTCGAGGCGCTCTCGTACGTGGGCGCCGCCGGCCTGGTGCTGTTCTTCCTGGCCGTCGCGCTGCCGGCGGCCGCCCGCTCGTTCCTGCCCCGCGGCGTCTGGACCTACCTGGTCGCCGCCACCGTGGTCTGGGCCGCGTTGATCTACCTCGGCGGCCCGCCGCTGTCGATCCTGCAGAAGCTGCCCGTCCTGTTCGCCGACAACTTCGTCGGCCGGGCCCGCAGCGTGCTCGGCTTCCTGATCGCGATGCTGATCGCGGTCGGCTTCGAGATCGCGCTGCGCAAGGCCAAGGCCGCCGAGTTGCCGGCGGCACACCGGCGCTGGGCGATCGGCGTCGGCGCGGTCGGCGTGCTCGCGCTCGCGCTGACCCTCTTCGACGGCTGGCGGGTGGTCGCCGCTCCCGGCAGCGACCTGCGACCGCTCAGCTTCGCGGTGCGCTGCGCGGCCGGGCTGGCAATCATCGCGGCCACCGCGCTCGCCCTGTGGTCGCTCTGGCGGCCATCCGTCCGGCGGCGTTGGCTGACTCCGGCCGCGGCGGTCGCGGTGCCGCTGCTGGTCCTGGTGCAGGCGCTGTTCACGGTCTATGGCTACTGGCCGCGGGTCGACCGCGACACCTGGTACCCGCAGACCGACGTGCACCGTTACCTGGCCGCCAACCTGGGCCACGACCGGTTCGCGTCCGCCGACGGCGGCATGTATCCGGGTGCTGACAGCGCGGCCGGGCTGCGCTCGCTGACCGGCGAGGGGTTCTTCGACAAGCGGTTCGCGCAGACCGTGCAGGGGCTGCCCGGCGAGAAGTTCGGCACCACGCTGCTGCGGCTGCCGGCCACCCAGGAGATGGCGCAGAGCCCGGTCCTCGACCGGCTCTCGGTGCGCTATTTCGTCACCACCCCGCAGGCGCGGATCTTCGGGCCCGAGCGGATCACCGCCGGTGACGGGTCGACGGTCACGCTCCGGCCGGGCCGGCCGCAGTCCGTCGACCTGCCGGTCACCGGCCCGGTCCGCGGCGTCGCCGTGACCCTGCCGGCCGCCGCGCCGAAGACCGCCCGGATCGACGTCAGCGTGCGCGACCGCCAGGGCCACGAACTGGCCAAGGGCAGCCGGCTGCTGCGCGACACCCAGGCCGGCCGGCCCAGCTACGTCGCGGTCGCCGGCGACGACATCCCGGCCGGCACCCCGACCGTCGCCGTGGTCGGCGTCGACGAACCGCTCACCGTCGCCGCTGCCGGCGCGGCGCCGGCCGTCTCGGTCGTCGGCTCGGCCGCCGACGGATTGAAGATCGCGTACGCCGGAAACTCGGTCGTCTGGAGCCGCGCCACCGCGCTGCCGCGGATCCGCTGGGCCAGCGGCGTCTACGTGGGAGCCACCCCGGCGGCCCGGATGTCTGCCCTGACCGGTCCCGGCCTGCGGCCCGACGAGGTGGTGCTCGACAGCGCGCCGCCGGTGGCGCCGGCGGGCCGGCCGGCCACGGTCGAGGTGACCGACGACGGCACCGACGACATCGCCGCCCGGGTCGGCGCGCAGGGCGCCGGCTACCTGGTCGTCGCCGACGCGCTGCAGCACGGCTGGGTGGCGACCGTCGACGGCGCTCCGGCCCCGCTGGTGCCGGCCGACAACGGCCTGGTGGCGGTGGCCGTGCCGGAAGGGACCCACACGGTGCGGCTCGGTTAC
Organism: Asanoa sp. NPDC049573; assembly: GCF_040676615.1. NCBI lineage: Bacteria > Bacillati > Actinomycetota > Actinomycetes > Micromonosporales > Micromonosporaceae > Asanoa > Asanoa sp. NPDC049573. Next base: position 17,912 of record NZ_JBFAPI010000012.1, on the reverse strand, counting down.
CGGATGCCCATGCACAACGTCGGTGCCTGGCTGTCCGGATTCAGCCTGGTCGTGCTGATCGGCATCGGCGCCGGCGTGCTGATCCGCCGCCGTCGTCCGAACGCGTGATTGGCCATACACCCGACTGCATGATCTTGCGATCCGCGAGCGGGTGCTGATACCGTTCTCCGCATAGACATGCGGAGGTTGACATGGGCATCCGGGTCGCGGTGGCCGGGGCGAGTGGGTACGCGGGCGGCGAGCTCGTCCGCCTGATCGCCGGGCACCCCGAGCTCGACCTCGTCGCCGTCACCGCGCACAGCCAGGCCGGCGCGCCCCTGTCGGCCGTCCACCCGCAGCTCGCGGGGCTCGGCCTGACCCTCACCGCCACCGACCCGGCCGCGCTGGCCGACGCCGACCTGGTGTTTCTGGCCCTTCCGCACGGCGAGTCGGCGGCCGTGGCGGCCCAGCTGCCCCAGTCGGTCCGGGTCGTCGACCTCGGCGCCGACTTCCGGCTCTCCGACGCACGGGCGTGGGCCAGCTACTACGGCGGCCCGCACGCCGGCACCTGGACCTACGGGCTGCCGGAGCTGCCCGGCCAGCGCGCGGCGATCGCCGCGGCCACCCGGGTCGCCAACACCGGGTGCTACGCCGCGACGATCACGCTGGCCCTCGCGCCGCTGATCGCGGCCGGCGCGGTCGAGGACGACGACGTCGTCGTGGTCGCGGCCTCGGGCACCAGCGGCGCCGGCCGCGCGGCGAAGCCGCACCTGCTGGCCACCGAGGTGATGGGCGACCTGTCCACCTACAAGACCGGCGTGCACCAGCACGTGCCGGAGATCAAGCAGGCCAGCGGCGCCCGCTCGCTGTCGCTGACCCCGCTGCTGGCGCCGATGCCGCGCGGCATCCTGGCCACCGTCACCGCCCGGCCGACCGGTGTGGCCGACGCCGCCGACGTGCTCGCGGCCGCGTACGCCGGTGAACCGTTCGTCACGGTGTTGCCCTCGGGCGTCTTCCCGCGCACTGCGGCCACCCTCGGCTCCAACGCCTGCCACCTGCAGGCCACTGTGGACCGCGACTCCGGCCGGGTGATCGTGGTCAGCGCGCTCGACAACCTCGGCAAGGGCGCCGCCGGCCAGGCCGTGCAGTGCGCCAACCTCATGCTCGGCCTGCCGGAGACCGCCGGCCTGTCCGCTTTCGGAGTCATGCCATGACTGTTACGGCACCCAAGGGCTTCCGCGCGCACGGCGTGGCGGCGGGTCTCAAGTCGGTGGCCGGCGTGCTCGACGTCGCGGTCGTCGTCAACGACGGCCCCGACGCGACCGCCGCCGGTGTGTTCACCGCCAACCGGGTCAAGGCGGCGCCGGTGCTGTGGAGCGAGCAGGTCGTGCGCGGGGGAGTGGTGCGCGCCGTCGTGCTCAACTCGGGCGGCGCCAATGCCTGCACCGGTCCGCTCGGCTTCCAGGACACCCACACCACCGCCGAGCAGACCGCCGCGCTGGTCAGCGAGCACGCGCCGCGGCTGCTGATCGGTGCGAGCGAGGTCGCGGTCTGCTCGACCGGGTTGATCGGCGAGCGGCTGCCGATGGACAAACTGCTTCCGGGCGTACGCGCGGCGGTCAAGGGCCTGGCCCGCGACGGCGGCGACGCGGCGGCGCGGGCCATCATGACCACCGACACGCGGCCGAAGTCCACTGTGGTCGACGGCGGCGGCTGGCGGGTCGGTGGCATGGCCAAGGGCGCCGGCATGCTCGCGCCGGCGATGGCCACGATGCTCTGCGTGCTGACCACCGACGCGGTCGCCGGCACCGACACGCTCGACGCGGCGCTGCGGGAGGCCACCCGGCTCACCTTCGACCGGGTCGACTCCGACGGCTGCATGTCGACCAACGACACCGTGCTGCTGCTGGCCAGCGGCGCCAGCGGGATCGAGCCGACCGTCGAGGAGCTGACCACCGCGGTGACCGCGGCCTGCCGCGACCTGTGCGACCAACTCGTCGACGACGCCGAGGGCGCGACCAAGAAGGTGGCCATCGAGGTCACCGGCGCTGCCTCCGACGACGACGCGGTCGAGGTCGGGCGCGCGGTCGCCCGCAACAACCTGGTGAAGACCGCGCTGTTCGGCAACGATCCCAACTGGGGCCGGATCCTGGCCGCGGTGGGCACCACGGCCGCCACGTTCGAGCCCGACCGACTCGACGTCGCCGTCAACGGCGTCTGGGTCTGCCGCGCGGGCGGGGCCGCCGAGGATCGCTCCAAGGTGGACCTCACCGGCCGTGACGTGACCGTCAAGGTCGAGCTGCACGCCGGCGAGGCCGCGGCGACCATCTGGACCAACGACCTGTCACACGGGTACGTGCACGAGAACTCGGCCTACTCGACATGACGGCGTCCCTGTCCCGCGACCTGAGCGACGCACAGGTCAAGGCCGCGACGCTGATCGAGGCGCTGCCCTGGCTGGCGCGCTTCCACGGCGCGACCGTCGTCGTCAAATACGGCGGCAACGCGATGGTCGACCCCGAGCTGCAGCGGGCCTTCGCCGCCGACATGGTCTTCCTGCGCTACGCCGGCCTCAAGCCGGTCGTCGTGCACGGCGGCGGCCCGCAGATCTCCTCGATGCTGGCCCGGCTGGGCATCGTCACCGAGTTCCGCGGTGGCCTGCGGGTCACCACGCCCGAGGCGATGGACGTGGTGCGGATGGTGCTGGTCGGCCAGGTCGGCCGCGAGCTGGTGGGCCTGATCAACGAGCACGGCCCGTTCGCCGTCGGGCTCTCCGGCGAAGACGCCCGGCTGTTCACCGCGGTGCGCCGCCCGGCGTTCGTCGACGGCGAGGCGGTCGACGTCGGCCAGGTCGGTGACGTCGCGACGGTCGACACCTCGGCGGTCACCGACCTGATCGCGGCCGGCCGGATCCCGGTCATCTCCACGGTCGCGCCCGACGTCGACGGCGTGCTGCACAACCTCAACGCCGACACGGCGGCGGCCGCGCTGGCCATCGCGCTGGAGGCCCGCAAGCTGGTCGTGCTGACCGATGTCGCCGGCCTCTACGCCGACTGGCCCGACACCGGCAGCCTGGTCTCCCAGATCACCTCCGCCGACCTGGAGCGGCTGCTGCCGAGCCTGGCGGCCGGCATGGTGCCGAAGATGGAAGCCTGCCTGCGCGCGGTCCGCGGCGGTGTGCCGGCCGCGCACGTGGTCGACGGCCGGGTCGCCCACTCCACGCTGCTCGAAGTGTTCACGTCGGAAGGTTTCGGAACCATGGTGGTGAACGCATGACCCTGGTCGACCGCTGGCAGCGGTCCATGATGGACAACTACGGCACGCCGCCGCTGGCGCTGGTGCGCGGCGCCGGCGCGGTGGTCACCGACGAGGCCGGCCGATCCTATGTCGACATGTTCGGCGGCATCGCGGTCAACGCGCTCGGCCACGCCCACCCCGCGGTGGTCGAGGCGGTCAGCCGCCAGGTCGCCACCCTCGGCCACGTCTCCAACCTCTTCGTCGCCGAGCCGCCGGTCGCCCTGGCCGAACTGCTGCTGGCGCTGGCGGGCCGGCCGGGCCGGGTGTTCCTGTGCAACTCCGGTGCCGAGGCCAACGAGGCCGCCTTCAAGCTCTCCCGGCTGACCGGCCGCGGCCACGTGGTCGCCACCCAGGGCGGCTTCCACGGCCGCACGATGGGCGCGCTCGCGCTGACCGGGCAGCCCGCCAAGGCCGACCCGTTCCGCCCGCTGCCCGGCGAGGTCACCCACGTGCCGTTCGGCGACGCCGCGGCGCTCGCGGCCGCCGTCACGGGCGAGACCGCGATGGTCATCCTGGAGCCGATCCAGGGCGAGAACGGCGTGATCGTGCCGCCGCCCGGATACCTGGCCGCGGCCCGCGAGATCACCACGAAGCACGGCGCGCTGCTGGTGCTCGACGAGGTGCAGACCGGCATCGGCCGCACCGGCCACTGGTTCGCACACCAGGCCGACGGCGTCGAGCCCGACGTGATCACGCTGGCCAAGGGGCTCGGCGGCGGGCTACCGCTGGGTGCCTGCGTCGCGTTCGGCGCGGCCGGCGACCTGCTGGCGCCGGGCCAGCACGGCACCACGTTCGGCGGCAACCCGGTCAGCTGCGCCGCCGCGCTCGCCGTGATCGGCACGATCGCCAACGAGGGCCTGCTCGACTCGGTCAAGCGGGTCGGCGAGCGGCTCCGCCGCGGCATCGAGGCGCTCGACCACCCGCTGGTCGCCGAGGTGCGCGGCGAAGGCCTGCTGCTGGGCATCGTGCTCACCTCGCCCGTGTCCGGTGAGCTGGCCGGCCGGCTCCGCGATGCCGGCTTCCTGGTCAACCCCGTGCAGCCCGACGCGATCCGGCTGGCGCCCCCGCTGATCCTGACCGCTGACCAGGCCGACGCCTTCGTCTCCGCCCTTTCCGAGGTACTCGCATGACCAGGCATTTCCTCCGCGACGACGACCTGACGCCGGCCGAGCAGTCGGCAGTGCTCGACCTGGCGGCCACCATGAAGGCCGACCGGTTCAAGTTCCGCACGCTCGACGGGCCGCAGTCGGTCGCGGTGCTGTTCGACAAGCAGAGCCTGCGCACCCGGGTGTCGTTCGCGGCCGGCATCGCCGAACTGGGCGGCAACCCGATCGTGATAGACAGCGGCGGCACGCACGCGGGCCGCGGCGAGACCGCCGCCGACACCGCGCGGGTGCTGTCCCGCTACGTCTCCGCGATCGTGGTCCGCACGTACGCCGACAGCCACCTCGCCGAGATCGCCGCCGGCTCCACCGTGCCGGTCGTCAACGCGCTCACCGACGGCTTCCACCCGTGCCAACTGCTCGCCGACCTGCTGACCGTGCGCGAACGCTGCGGCGGCACCCACGGGCGGGTGCTGGCCTACCTGGGGGACACCGGCAACAACATGTCCCACTCCTACCTGCTGGCCGGCGCCACCGCCGGGATGCACGTGCGGGTCGCCGGCCCCGACGCGCACACGCCCGACCCGGCGGTGCTCGAGCGGGCCACCCAGATCGCGGCGCAGACCGGCGGCTCGGTGCGCACGATGACCGACCCCTACGTCGCCGTCCAGGGCGCCGACGTGGTGGCCACCGACACCTGGACCTCGATGGGGCAGGAAGACGACGGCTACGACCGGATGGCGCCGTTCCTGCCCTACCGGATCGACGCCGACCTGGTGGCCGAGGCCGCCGCGCACGCCGTCGTGCTGCACTGCCTGCCCGCCCACCGCGGCCACGAGATCACCGACGAGGTGCTCGACGGCTCCCAGAGCGCGGTCCTCGACCAGGCCGAGAACCGCCTCCACGCGCAGAAGGCCCTACTCGCGTTCCTGCTGGGTGAGTCGGCATGACGTCGCCGGTCACCCGCGCGGCGCGGCACGCCCGGATCGTCGAGCTGATCCGGGCCAAGGCGATCCGCTCGCAGACCGAGCTGGCCGAGTTGCTGGCCGGCGACGGGCTGGTGGTCACCCAGGCGACGCTGTCCCGCGACCTCGAGGAGCTGCGCGCGGTCAAGGTGCGCGGCGCCGACGGCCCGGCCGCCTACGTGATCCCCGAAGACGGCGTGCGACCGCTGCGCGACGCGGAGGCCGCGTCGGCCCGGCTGATCCGCCTGCTGCGCGAACTGCTCACCGGGGTCGACGCGAGCGGCAACATCGCCGTGCTGCGAACCCCGCCCGGTGCGGCGCAGTTCCTCGCCAGCGCGCTGGACCGCACCGGGCTTCCCGAGGTCGTCGGCACCATCGCCGGCGACGACACCATCCTCGTCGTCTCTCGTGACGCCATGGGCGGAGCCGCCCTGGCCGACAAGCTTTCCGGCTGGGCCGGAGAACCACTCGAAGGGAGCACCACCTGATGACCGAGCGCGTCGTCCTCGCATACTCCGGAGGTCTCGACACCTCCGTCGCCATTCCATACCTCGCCGAGAAGACCGGCGCCGAGGTGATCGCCGTGGCGGTCGACGTCGGCCAGGGCGGCGAGGACATGGCCGTGATCCGCCAGCGGGCGATCGACTGCGGCGCGGTCGAGTCCGAGGTGGTCGACGCGCGCGACGAGTTCGCCGCCGACTACTGCCTGCCCGCCATCCGCGCCAACGCGCTCTACATGGACCGCTACCCGCTGGTCTCGGCCCTGTCCCGGCCGCTGATCGTCAAGCACCTGGTGGCCGCGGCGCGCAAGCACGGCGGCACGATCGTCTCGCACGGCTGCACCGGCAAGGGCAACGACCAGGTCCGCTTCGAGGTGGGCCTCGGCGCGCTCGCGCCCGAGCTGAAGGTGGTCGCCCCGGCCCGCGACTTCGCCTGGACCCGGGACAAGGCGATCGCGTACGCGGAGGAGAAGGGCCTGCCGATCGACGTGTCGGCGAAGTCGCCGTACTCGATCGACCAGAACCTCTGGGGTCGCGCCGTCGAGACGGGCTTCCTGGAGGACATCTGGAACGCCCCGATCGAAGACGTCTACTCCTACACCGCCAACCCGGCCGAGCCGCGCGACCCCGACGAGGTCGTGATCACCTTCGACGCCGGCGTGCCGGTCGCGATCGACGGCGAGACCGTGACGCCGTTCCAGGCCGTCGCCGAGCTCAACCGGCGCGCCGGTGCCCAGGGCGTCGGCCGCCTCGACATGGTCGAGGACCGGCTGGTCGGCATCAAGAGCCGCGAGGTCTACGAGGCGCCCGGGGCGATCGCGCTGATCACCGCGCACCAGGAGCTCGAGGCGGTCACCGTCGAGCGGGACGTGGCCCGGTTCAAGAAGGGCGTCGACCAGCGCTGGGCCGAACTGGCCTACGACGGGCTGTGGTTCTCGCCGCTCAAGGCGTCGCTGGACGCGTTCATCGACGAGAGCCAGAAGTTCGTCAGCGGCGAGGTGCGGCTGACCCTGCACGGCGGCCGCGCGGTCGTCACCGGCCGGCGCTCGGAGTCGTCGCTCTACGACTTCGGCATGGCCACCTACGACACCGGCGACACGTTCGACCAGTCGCTGGCCAAGGGCTTCGTGCAGCTCTGGGGCCTGCCGTCGCGGATGGCGGCCGCCCGGGATGCCCGGTTCGGTGGCCCGTCGGCGTGACCGACACAATGGTGTCCGTGACTGATCACGATCCTGGTGCGTCGCGAACCAGCCTGTGGGGCGGCCGGTTCGCCGGCGGCCCCGCGGAAGCGCTGGCCCGCCTGTCGGTGAGCGTCCAGTTCGACTGGCGCCTCGCGCCCTACGACCTGGCCGGGTCCCGGGCACACGCCCGGGTGCTCGCGCACGCCGGGTTGCTCGACGCCGAGGAGCTGGGCCAGATGCTGGCCGCGCTCGACGACCTGGAGGCCGCCTGCGCCTCCGGGTCGTTCCGGCCGACGGTCGACGACGAAGACGTGCACACCGCGCTCGAACGCGGGTTGCTCGAACGGCTCGGCTCGCTCGGCGGCAAGCTGCGGGCCGGCCGGTCCCGCAACGACCAGGTCGCCACCGACCTGCGGCTGTATCTACGCGATCACGCGCGCGGTGTCGCCGCCCGGCTGGTCGAGCTGGCCGGGGCGCTGGTCGAGCAGGCTGCGCAGCACGTCGAGACCCCGGCGCCGGGTATGACGCACGTGCAGCACGCCCAGCCGGTCACCTTCGGGCACTGGCTGCTGGCGCACGTGCAGCCGCTGCTGCGCGACCTCGACCGGCTCCGCGACTGGGACAAGCGCACCGCGATCTCGCCGCTCGGCGCCGGCGCGCTGGCCGGCTCGTCGCTGCCGCTCGATCCGGTGGTGGTCGCCAAGGAGCTGGGCTTCACCACGTCGGCGGCCAACTCGATGGACGCCGTCGCCGACCGCGACTTCGTGGCCGAGTTCCTGTTCATCACCGCGCTGGCCGGGGTGCACCTGTCCCGGCTCGGCGAGGAGGTGGTGCTCTGGACCTCGCAGGAGTTCGGCTGGGTCGAGCTCGACGACGCCTTCGCGACCGGCTCGTCGATCATGCCGCAGAAGAAGAACGCCGACATCGCCGAACTGGCCCGCGGCAAGTCCGGCCGGCTGGTCGGCGGTCTCGTCACGGTGCTGACCATGCTCAAGGGCCTGCCGCTGACCTACGACCGCGACATGCAGGAGGACAAGGAGCCGGTCTTCGACGCGGTCGACACGCTCGAACTGCTGCTGCCGGCGCTGGCCGGGATGATCGCGACGATGACCGTACGTTCCGACCGGCTCGCGGCCGCCGCACCGGTCGGCTTCACCCTGGCCACCGAGGTGGCCGACTGGCTGGTCCGGCGGGGTGTCCCGTTCCGCGACGCGCACGAGGTGACCGGCAAGCTGGTCTCGCTGTGCGTGGCCCGCGACTGCGCGATGGACGAACTCTCGGACGACGACCTGCGTCAGGTCAGCCCGCTGCTGGACCCCGAGGTGCGCACGGTCCTGTCGGTCGAGTCGGCGCTCGCGTCGCGGACCACGCCGGGCTCGACCGGCCCGGGCCCGGTCGCCGACCAGTTGGCGTCCGTGCAGGACAAGCTGGAAGGCTGGCGGGAGTGGGCCGCGCAGCGCGTCGTGCCGCGCTGAGCCGACCTCGAGCCGGTCACGACCGGCCGCACGGTGACGCTCGCCGGTCGCGGCGGCCGGCCCGGGCTGTGATCTGATCGCCTGGTGGAGGATCTGCGAGAGGTGCTGACCAGGGGAGGCGACCAGGCGGCGCGCGAGCTGCTCGGGTGTCACCTGTCCGCGGGCGGGGTCACCGTCCGGCTGACCGAGGTCGAGGCCTACGCGGGGACAGGGGAAGACCCGGCCTCGCACGCCCACCGCGGCCAGACCACCCGCAACGCGATCATGTTCGGCCCGGCCGGGTTCGCCTACGTCTACTTCACCTACGGCATGCACTGGTGCATGAACGTGGTCACCGGCACCCCCGGTGTGGCCTCGGCGGTGCTGCTGCGGGCCGGCGAGGTGGTGTCCGGGCTGGACGCCGCTCGGGCCCGCCGCACCGCCGTGCGCCGCGACGTCGACCTGGCCCGCGGCCCGGCCCGGCTCTGCTCGGCGCTGGGTATCGACCGCTCGGCCTATGGGCTCGACCTGCTCGACCGGGCCAGCCCGGTGCGACTGTCCTGGGGACCGGACCCTGTCCCGCCGACGGCCATCGCGGCCGGACCCCGGGTCGGCGTGACCGGCGCACACGACCTGGAGTGGCGGTTCTGGATCGCCGGCGACCCGACGGTCAGCGCCTACCGCCGGCACGTACCCAGGACACGTATTTAAGTAGGTCTTGCTTTCGGGTGCCCTTCCCGTGAAGATTTCCTTCAGTGGATTGTCACTGACGGCGAAAATCTTCAATGGAGGTACGCACGTATGACACGCCCCCTCGGCGCGGCGTTGAGCGCTGCCGTGCTGACCGTCTCGTTGCTCGCCGTCGCGCCCGCGCCGGCGTCCGCCGCACCCACGCGGTCGTCGACCGACTGCGTGACCAACCCGGCCGCGCCCAAGCGTGAGTTCCGGGCCATGTGGATCTCGTCGGTGGTCAACATCGACTGGCCGACCAAGGCGTCGCAGACCGCGCCGGACCGGATCGCCGCGCAGAAGGCCGAATACCTCGGCTGGCTCGACCTGGCACAGCGGCTGCACCACACCGCGGTGATCGTGCAGGTCAGGCCCACCGCCGACGCGTTCTGGCCGTCGCCGCACGAGCCCTGGTCGGAGTTTCTCACCGGCGTCCGCGGCCAGGACCCGGGCTGGGACCCGCTGGCCTTCCTGATCGACGAGGCGCACAAGCGCAACCTCGAGTTCCACGCCTGGATGAACCCCTACCGCGTGTCGATGCCCGACGGTGCCGGCGTCGACATCAACAAGCTGGCGCCCGACCACCCGGTGCGGCAACACCCCGACTGGGTGCAGGCCTACCCGGTCAACGCCGCCGGCGCCCGGCTCTACTACAACCCCGGCATTCCTGAGGTACGCGCGTTCGTGCAGACCGCGATGCTCGACGCGGTGGCCCGCTACGACGTCGACGGCGTGCACTTCGACGACTACTTCTACCCCTACCCGGCGGCCGGCCAGGACTTCGCCGACGACGCGACGTTCGCCGCGTACAACCGGGGCTTCACCGACAAGGCCGACTGGCGGCGCGACAACATCAACCTGCTGGTGCGCGAGTTCGGCGCGGCCGTCAAGCGGGTCAAGCCGTGGGTGAAGTTCGGAATCAGCCCGTTCGGCATCTGGCGCAACAAGACCGCCGACCCGCTCGGCTCCGACACGGCCGGGTCGCAGTCCTACGACATCATCTCCGCCGACACCCGCAAGTGGGTCAAGGAGGGGTGGATCGACTACATCGTGCCGCAGATCTACTGGAGCATCGGGTTCACGGTGGCCGACTACGCCAAGCTGATCCCGTGGTGGTCCGACGTGGTCGCCGGCACCGACGTGCAGCTCTACATCGGTGAGGCCGACTACAAGATCGCCGCCAACGCCGACACCAACTGGAACGACCCCCGCGAGATGACCGACCACCTGGCGTTCGCGCAGGACTACAACGTCTCCGGGCACGTGCACTTCAGCGCGGTGCAGGTGCGTGCCAACAAGCTGGGCGCCACCGACATCTACGCGGCCGAGCACTACGCCCACCCGGCGCTGGTGCCCACGATGACCCACCTGCCGCACAAGCCGCTGATGTTCCCGGTGGTCACCTCGGCCACCCGCGACGGCGCGGGGGCGGTCACCCTGCGCTGGCACCAACCGCTCGACGGGGTCGGGCCATTCGGCAAGGCGACGTCGTACGCCGTCTACCGCTTCGACGGCACGCACGTCCCGAACGCCTGCGACCTGGCCGACGCCACGCACCTGATCGGCACCGTCCGCGCCGACTCCTATGTGGACGCATCGGCCCGACCCGGCCAGCGCTACACCTACGTGGTGACCGCGCTCGACCGGTTGTGGAACGAGAGCCCGATGGGGCTGCCGCGTCCGGTGCGCTGACCCACCGCTCGCCCTGGCCGCCCGTCGAGTGTCGACGGGCGGTCAGTGCTTGTAGCGGCCGCCGTGCTCGAAGCTGTCGATCATCTGGATCATCCACGGCTCCTGGGCGACCGGCTCCGGGCCGATCACCCGCATCGAGGCCAGCACCGTGAGCAGCATGCCGGTGGAGATGAAGTCGCGGGCCTCGGCCGGGGTCGTGCCGGTCAGCTCCTGCACGAGCGTGTAGATGTCGCCGTAGCAGGCGCGGGCCACGCGGCCGATCTCGTCGTCGGCGTTGGCCGCCGCGAACCCGTGCAGCAGCACGGGCAGCAGGTGACGCCGGGCCAGCAGCGTGTCGAAGCCGTTGGCCAGGTCGGCGAGCTGGGCGCCCTCGGCCGGCGCGGCATCCCGGAACGCCTGCTGGATCCGGCCGCTGACGTGCTCGATCACCATGATGAACAGCGCCTTCTTCGAGCCGAAGAGCCGGATGACGTAGGGCTGGGAAACCTCGGCCAGGCGCGCGATGTCGTCGGTTGTCGTGCCGGCGTAGCCACCCTTGGCGAACGCGACGATCGCCGCGTCGATGAGCTGCTCGCTGCGCTCGGCGGCGGTGAGCCGGGTGCGGGTCACGGGATCCTCCTCGAAGTCTGTTGACATGTTATCAGTCGATTACTACTCTCCAAGTTATCAGTGGATAACAACAAGGGGAGCCGCTGTCATGACCACCACCGCCACACCCGTGGCCGCCGCGCCGTCCAGCGCGCGGACCCGTTCGCTGGCCGCCGTGCTGCTCGCGGTCGGTGTGCCGATGTTCATGGTGACGCTCGACAACCTGGTCGTGACCACCGCGCTGCCGGTGATCAAGTCCGAGTTGGGCGCGTCGCTCACCGACCTGTCGTGGTTCGTCAACGCCTACACGCTGCCGTTCGCCGCGCTGCTGCTCACCGCCGCCGCCGTCGGCGACCGGATCGGCCGCCGCCGCCTCTTCGTCGCCGGCATCGCGCTGTTCACCCTCGCCTCGGCCGCCTGCGCGCTGGCCACCGAGCCGTGGATGCTGACCGCCGCCCGCGCGGTGCAGGGCATTGGCGGTGCCGCGGTCATGCCGCTGTCGCTGACGCTGCTCGCGGCCGCCGTACCCGAGAAAATGCGCAACGCCGCGATCGGCATCTGGGGCGGGATCAGCGGCCTCGGCGTGGCGGTCGGCCCGGTCGTCGGCGGCGCGGTCGCCGAGGGCCTGCACTGGACCTGGATCTTCTGGCTCAACGTGCCGGTCGGCGTCGTCGCGATCGTGCTCGTCCGGCTCGTCCTCAACGAGTCGCACGGCGGCGCGCGCAAGCTCGACCCGCTCGGCCTGGTGCTCGTCTCGGTCGGCATGCTCGGCCTGATCTGGGGCGTCGTGCACGGTCAGGACGACGGCTGGACGTCGCTGTCGGTGCTCGGCACGCTGATCGCCGGGGGCGCCCTGCTCGCAACGTTCGTCGGCTGGGAGCGCAAGGCGCCCGCGCCGATGCTGCCGCTGCGCCTGTTCCGCTCGCGGGCCTTCACCTCGGTCAACATCATGGCGTTCCTGTTCTCCGCCGGCGTCTTCGGTTCGGTCTTCCTGCTGGCCCAGTTCTTCCAGGTGGTGCAGGGCTACGGCCCGTTCGGCTCGGGGATCCGCACGCTGCCCTGGACCGCCGCCCCGATGGTGGTCGCGCCGATCGCCGGCCTGCTGGTCGGCCGGGTCGGCCCCCGGGTGCTGATCGTGCTCGGCCAGGCGCTGCTGGCCCTCGGCCTGCTCTGGGTCGCGCTGCAGACCACGGTCGGCGTCGGTTTCGGCTCGGTGGTGCCGGCGTTCGTCCTGGCCGGGATCGGCATGGGGCTGACCTTCGCGCCGATGAGCACGGTCGCGCTGAGCAGCGTCGACCCGGCCTCCCAGGGCGTCGCGTCCGGCACGGTCAACACCGTCCGCGAGTTCGGGGTGGCGGTCGGCGTGGCCGCGCTGGCTTCGGTCTTCGCCGGCCAGGGCAGCTACACCAGCCCGCAGTCGTACGTGGACGGCGTGGTCCCCGCGGTCCTCGTCGGGGCCGCGGTCGTCGGGGCGGCCGCGCTGTCCGCGCTGCTGCTGCCCGGCCGCGAGCGGGCCACTATTTGACGGCGCCTAATAGCGGTCACTAGTATGTCTCGCATGACACCTGTCGAGGGCTCCGAGCGGCAAACCCAGTTGCTGCGCGGCGCCCTCGACATGTGCATGCTCGCGTTGCTGGCCAAGGAGCCGGCGCATGGTTACGAGTTGGTCCGCCGCCTCGACGAGGCCGGTCTGGACGCGGGCGGCTACGGCACGGTCTATCCGCTGCTGACCCGCATGCGCGGCCTGGGCCTGGTCGTCGACGAGGTGCAGGAAAGCCCGAGCGGCCCGCGCCGCAAGGTCTACGCCGTCACCCCGGCCGGCCACCAGCGGCTGGCCGCCTGGCAGGCCCAATGGCAACGGTTCGTCAACACCGTCAACGCGACCCTCGCCGACAACGCAGGAGGCGGCCATGAGTGAGATCCCACTGTGGACGATCGACCAGGCGATGGCCGGGGCCGAGCGCGAATGGCGCCGCCTACATGTGCACCCGGCCGACCTGGCCGGGCTCAGCCGGGACCTGCGTGACGACCTGACCGCGGCCTGGGCCGAAGGGGTCGGTCCGGCGGAGTTGATCGGTACGGATGTGCGCGGTTTCGCTCGCCGCCTGGCCGACGAGGCGCGGGTGGCGCGGGTTCCCTTCGAGTTCCGGCGCTTGCTGCTGACCGCGGTGGTGGGTGCGCTTCCCGGGATCCTGATCGGCTACGCGATCGTCTTCGCGCATATCCCGGTGCCGGCTCTGCAGACGCAGCAGCCGGGGACCGGTGCGGTGCTGACCGCGTACACCGTGCTGGCGGCGCTCGTGGTCGTCTCGTCGCTGCTCACGGTGTGGTTCCGGTTGCGGGACCTGCCGTCGATGGGGCACACCGTCCTCGGGATGGCCTTGCTGGTGCCGCTGGCCGGTGTCCTGGTGACGCCGGTGACGATGGGCTTCGCCGCGCTGGTCGACTACAGCGACGCGTTGCCGGTGGTCGCGATCGAATGCGGCATGGTCGCGGCGGCTCTGGCCGGCGCCACGATCCTCGCGCGCCGCTGGTCACTGCGTGGCTGGACAGCCACCGGCCGCCAGCCCCTCCCGGCGACGCCACCCACGAGCCCGGCCTGACCCGGACGCGGATCCCGACTCGAGCACCGCCGGCGGTTCGGCCGGTGTGGTGAGGTCCGGCCGTCCGGCAGAGCAGGTCGGGCAGTGGGGTCGCCGTCCTGCCGGGGTTCGGCCGCCCGCCGCGCGCGTCGGGCTCCGGTCACGCGGGGTCCGCGTGACGAGGTCGGGCCCGGCCATGCGGGGTCCGCGTGACCCGGGTCGGGCCCGTGGGTCCCGCGTGACCGGGCAGCCCCCGACGCCCCAGTGGCAATCGCGAAGGCGTTCATCGTAAGGCGTCCAGCAGTCGAGAGCCGAGGGTCGGCCCGGGCGCCCGGCTTCCGCAGGTCCGGGTCCGCGGCGGTCGGGCGTCGCAGGTCCGGTCGGCGGCGGTCGGCATTGACGTTGCCCGGCCGCCGCTGTCAGGTCGGGTCGTCAGCGGGAAGCGGTGGCCTGCTGGCGGTCGGTAGCGGCGCCCTCCGCGCCCGTCTCGCCGGAGATCATTTTGTGGCCCTCGTGGGAGCCGACCGCGGTGGATTCGCCGCGGTTGATCTCGATCTTGCGGGGCTTGGCCCGCTCCGCCACCGGGATCGTCAGCGTCAGGACGCCGTCGCGGTAGTCGGCGCGGATCTGTTCGACGTCGAGGCCGTCGCCGAGGACCAGTTGGCGGCTGTAGACGCCCGAGGGCCGCTCGGAGACCAGGTAGGTCGAATCCTCCGGGTCCTCGCGGTGCCGCTCGGCCCGCACGGTCAAGGTGTCGTTCTCCGCGGACACGTCGAGGGACTCCGGGTCGATGCCGGGCTGGTCGAAGCGGCAGACGAACGCCTCGCCGGTGCGCAGGCAGTCCATCGGCATCAGCGATGGCGTGCGCGCGGTGCCGAGCACCTCGGCGGCGAGCCGGTCGAAGTCGCGGAACGGATCGAAACGCAGGGTCTGCATGACCAACACACCTCCATACCTGGTGGGCGACGACTCTGGGTCGTCGTGGAACTCGAGGGATGTCCGGCGTCAGCTCAGTGCCGCCGGTTGGGCGGGCGGCGGTAGTCGAGCCGCGTCCGCCGACGACGGTGGTAATGGGCTGGAACGAGCAGGGCCATCGATGCTCACCTCCAACGGACAGAAAAATTCTATACTCCTCAGACCAGATAATCGCAAGCCCAAAACCCAGACATGTTGGGTACGAGAGTGGAGAAGTACTCCGCCTACGCCGTGGGCCGCGGTGCGGCTGGGCGACACGAAGCTGATCGAACCGCTGGTTGCTGTGACTGGTGTGGCGGGTTGGATTCTCATTCGGACTTGGCCTGTTTTGGCCCTGCCGATGCCCAGCTGGCGCCGGTACCGTGTCCGGAGCGGTCCGGGTCGGCCGGGCACTACCTGTGAGGATTTGACAACCGTGAGCAACCGGGTGGTCGAGACCAGGAACGACCGGAAGGCCGCAGTCAAAGCGGCCCGAAAGGCCGCCGCCGAGCGGGCCGCCAGGGCCAAGCGGCGTCGCCAGCAGCTCGCGGTCGTGCTTGCCGGGCTGGCTGTGGTGGCCATCGTCCTGGCCATCGTGTTGTTCACCAAGGGCGGTGACGACAGTCCCACCGCGTCGTCCGCGGGGGCCGCGCCCAGTGCTTCGGCCGCGGCGCCGGCCGCCAACGGGATCCCGGCCGATGTCGACCCGGCGCTGAAGACCAAGCCTGTCGTGAAGGCGGGGGAGGGCGACGTGACCGCGCTCAAGGTGACGCCGTTGATCGAGGGCAAGGGGCCGGCGGCGCGGAACGGGCAGACCGTCACCGTCAACTACGTGGGCGTGATCTACAAGACCGGCGAGGAGTTCGACGCGTCCTGGAACTCGGGGCAGCCGTTCCCGGTGCAGCTGGGGTCCGGCGGCGTGATCGAGGGCTGGGACAAGGGGCTGGTCGGGGCCAAGGCCGGTAGCCGGCTGCAGCTCGACATCCCCGCCGCGATGGCGTACGGAGACAACGCGCCGTCCGGATACCCGGCGGGGGCGCTGCGCTTCGTCGTCGACGTGCTGTCCGTGCAGTAAACCGGGTGCGGCCGCCGGCGGGTGGTGGGAGACAATCCAGGCGTGAGCGAATTCATCGACGACCTGCTGTGGCGGGGCCTTATCCAGGACTCCACCGACCTCGACGAGCTGCGTAAGCATCTGGACTCGGGGCAGGTGACGTTCTATGTCGGCTTCGACCCCACGGCGCCGAGCCTGCATCTCGGCCACCTGATGCAGGTGCTCACCGCCCGGCGGCTGCAGCTCGCGGGGCACCGGCCGTTGCTGTTGGTTGGCGGGGCCACGGGCCAGATCGGTGACCCGCGGGAGAGCAGCGAGCGCAACCTCAACCCACCTGAGGTGGTGGCCGGGTGGGTCGACAAGATCCGCGAGCAGGTGCGGCCGTTCGTCACCTATGCCGGTGACAACGCGGCGACGCTGGTCAACAACCTGGACTGGACCGGGTCGATGTCGGCGATCAGCTTCCTGCGTGACGTGGGCAAGCACTTTCCGGTCAACAAGATGTTGGCCCGTGAAGTGGTGCGGGCGCGGCTCGAGTCGGGGATCAGTTTCACCGAGTTCAGCTACCAGTTGCTGCAGTCGCACGACTACTTCGAGTTGCACCAGCGGCACGGGTGCACGCTGCAGTTCGGTGGGTCCGACCAGTGGGGCAACATCACCGCCGGGGTCGACTACATCCGCCGGCGGGGTGGCGGGCCGGTGCACGCGTTCGTGACGCCGCTGGTGACCAAGGCCGACGGGACCAAGTTCGGAAAGACCGAGGGTGCCTCGGTCTGGCTCGATCCGCAGCTGACCAGCCCGTACGCCTTCTACCAGTTCTGGCTCAACACCGACGACCGGGACGTGGCGAGCTACCTGCGCTACTTCAGCTTCCGCTCGCACGGCGAGCTCGAGGAACTCGAACGCGCGACGGCCGAGCGGCCGGGGGCCCGGGAGGCGCAGCGGGCCCTGGCGGCGGAGCTGACCACGCTCGTCCACGGTGCCGCCGAGACCGAGCAGGTGCTCGCGGCCAGTCAGGCGCTGTTCGGGCGGGGGTCGCTGGCCGAGCTGGAGGCCTCGACGCTGCGGTCGGCCCTGGCCGAGGCCGGCCTGGTCGAGGTGCGGGGCGAGCTGCCGACGGTGGCGGCGCTGTTCCGGGACTCCGGGCTGGTGGGCAGCCTCAACGAGGCGCGGCGGGCGATCACCGAGGGTGGTGCCTACGTCAACAACGAGCGGGTGTCCGATGTGGAGGCCACGGTGCCCGCGGATGCCTTGCTACACGGGCGATTCCTGGTGTTGCGGCGAGGGAAGCGCACGTTCGCCGGCGTCGAGCGGGTCTCCTGACCGACCTCCGCGGTCGTGTGACGCGGGACGCAGGCCCCCGATTTGACCTTCAACTCGGGGGCTGCGTATCTTTCTCTCTGCACGGCGGGAGCAACACGGAACGATCCGGACAACGGGTCGATTTGGTGAGGCGAAACCGACGGGGTAAGCTTTGCGAGCCGGTAGGGCACCGGGCGAGCATGCGACGAGAGTCGCGGCGGCCGGCCTACCAAATCCCTTGAGCGACGTTCGGCAGGTTGACTGCTGCGCGCCCGCAACGGGGAAACCTGCCCAAGGCATGACAAACCGGGAAACACCGGGTTGACAACGCCAAACGGACCAGGTAACGTAGTAAAAGTGCCCAGCGCGGAAGCGCCGGACACCACAGCGGTAAAACAAAGCCCCACGATGCGGGCTCGGAAACGAGCCAGTTTCATGGTGTGTGTTTGTTCTTTGAGAACTCAACAGGGTGTTTGATAAGCCAGTGCCAATTGTGATTGTTTTGGCATCCGTTAATAATGGTTGCCGGGAC